>NZ_JACYVZ010000050.1 GCF_014857925.1 Cysteiniphilum marinum
TAGAGTCCTGCAAATAAGAACCTCTGTGGCAAGTAATCAATGGGCAAAAGACTGGGAGCAGGCTAAGACTAAACTTTATAAGAAAGTAGCTTAGAATTGCGATAAATCTGTTGTTAGGAATGCTCTCCAAAAGCAATGAATTACTTCGGCTTTGACGGTCACGTGCAATGTTTTGTGACAAAGGACAACACGCCAGATTATTTTTACGTTGAAATTAAAGGTTTTGATTTTGAGGTCAAAATATTTGCATCTTTAAGTTTAGCCGACTTTTACGGTAAGCTTTTGCTGCTTAATGACGTTAAGGACTACATCGACAAGCACAATTGCACCTTAACAGAAGCCACACGTAAGATGATTAATGATAACCACAGGTTCTACGTCATCGAGCAGGACTTAAACGATATGATCGAACTGAAAGCCTTTAATGATATTGAATTTGTCGATGACGAGATCGAGCATAACTTAATTGATCATCAAGCGTGGTCACAATTGGGTGATGGTCAAAGTAAGACGGTGCATTGATTGCGTGATTAAGCACCAACAATAATTATCACAAGGATAATGGAATATGGACGATATACGAAAAATACTAGGTAGGGCATGTGTAAAAAGCCAAACGGTTATTATTAACACAGGACTCAACTATAAGCTAACAGGTAGAGTTGATGGAATCGGCAAGAGAAGTGTGTTGATTATGAAAAATGGCAAATATTTATCGGTTGAATTATCAAAAATTATTACTGTCGAGGTCGTCCACAACGTGACGATTGAATCACAGGAAGATTTAGCTTAAAATTTCCGCTTTTGCAAAAAACATAGAAAACAAAACAGGGGAGCCTATTTGAAATTCTTTAACAATAGCATTGCGGTAATACTTACAACACAGGTCTTTGCTACCATGAGCTTTGCCGTGTTGTATTCGAGTTTGTCGTTATACTTAACAAATGCCTTTGGTTATGATGCCAACAGTGCCTATTCCATCGTAGCGGTCTTTTTAGTCTACAACTACGGTTTACACATGCTTGGCAGTTATCTTGGTGGTTTGCTTAGTAGTTATCGGGTATTGTTTTTAATTGCAATGGTCTTTCAAGTAGTGTCATGCTTTATTTTGGCAATACCAACAGAAACAGCGTTGTATATTGGTTTGACGTTATTTCTGGTGGCTACAGGCATCAATGTACCTTGTCTTAACATGATGATCACGCAACGATTCCAAAAGGAACATGTGAAGCGTGAAAAGTATTTCATTTGGAATCATGCAGCGTCTAATTTAGGTTTCTTTGCAGGATACACGGCAGCGGGATACTATCAACTAGACAATGCCTATACGTCTTTGTTTTTGGTGGCATCGGTGTTTAATGTATTAGGCTTAGCTTCTATTGTATTAGGTTGGAAAGCGGTCGCTGATATTGATACGCCTTTGACTCGGTTTGTTAAACGTCATGGTACCAAAGCCTTAAACAAAAGGTATGCGTTATTATTTACAATTTTTGTAGCAATGACTGGCGTTGTGTTTGTGTCGCTATTGTACCCAGTATCATTAAAACAAGCCGTATTAGCTGTTTCTGTCGCTTTTGTGGTGTTTTTTCTTTGGTTGGCTAACAAACAGCAAGATCGACAAGATCGCAGTAATATGCGCTTGTATGTGGTGTTGGCGTTGTTTGCTATTGTGTTTTGGTCAATGTACTACTTGGCACCGATGGGAATAACTATATTCATGCAGCACAATGTCAATATGGAGCTATTTGGCTTTAGATTAACTCCGCAATGGTTAGGTAATATCAATATTGTCATTATCGTTTTAGGTGGTGTGTTTTTACCGCCAGTCTTTGCCAAGATTAGAAAGAAAACGAGTTTGACAGTGTCTAAACAGTTTTTAATTGGTATTGCCTCTATTGCCATTGGTTTAGGTTTCTTGCCTATTGGTATCTTACTTGCCAACGGTCAAAGCTCAGTGTTATGGGTCAGTTTGTTTTTTGTGTTTCAGTCATTCGGTGAGTTGATGATTGCACCTATTGGGTATTCTATGATTGCTCAATTAGCTAAGCCTAAACATCAAGGGTTGATGATGGGCGTTTGGATGCTTTTAACTGGCAGTACGGCAAGTGTGATTGCAAGTGATTTGTCGGGTACGGTTGAGATTGATGCCAGTGGTGCCAATGCTATAGCGATGAATGAAAGTTATTTGGTGTTGTTTGGGGTATTGGCAGTGATTGGGTTTGTGGTGGCTATATTACTATATACAATTA
Organism: Cysteiniphilum marinum; assembly: GCF_014857925.1. Classification (GTDB taxonomy): domain Bacteria; phylum Pseudomonadota; class Gammaproteobacteria; order Francisellales; family Francisellaceae; genus Caedibacter; species Caedibacter marinus. The sequence goes on from NZ_JACYVZ010000050.1 coordinate 2,250, forward strand.
TTAGGAAGGTCAAAATTTAATGGTAGGAATACTCAATAATCGTAGATTCATAAGCACAATAATTTTCCTATTGGTTTTTGACGGATTCATGTGTGTTAGTTATGGAGTAGTATCATATTCTGCATATCCTTATTTGTTTGAAAATTTGCCATTTTCCACCATTATGCTGCTTAATTTATTCTATGTTGCTTTTTCCGTCATTGGTATGATCAATACATTAACACCAGTGTTGGCAAAAAAATACGTTGGATTTAAATTTATATTAATCAACTCCATAGTGATGCAGAGCATCGGTTTGTATATTATTTCACTAAGTGAATTTAGCTGGACACACCTAGGTTTTGCCATCTATAGCTTAGGATTTGGAATGGCGGTAACCACTATAACCATATACATAGACCGAACATTAAGAGCGGCTAAAAAAGATAAGCACACAGTTAAACTTATTTTTACATGGGATGTATTGGTTTTTAATCTAGGTTTATTTGTTGGAGCGATTTTTGGATTGCATGTTATCGATATTGCCCCTTTATTTACCTTGGCGTTTGTTTTTTCTGCAACGACATTAATTCTACTCATATTATGTGAAAAGCTTCTCATAATGGGGAGGAAAATTTCGTACGGAGACAACCTTACACGATATACCCAATTTTATAGTATTTGTATTGGCGTTGTTGCTTTAATCTACATTGCTTTCCATTTCACATGGTTAATTGATGTTTTGGTTATTGGGATAGCAATTAAATTAGTTATTGAATTCAGAAATTATCTAAAGCAAAGACAAGGCGAAGAAAAAGTTAATTTGTTGACCTTTTTAATATACCAACTATCAGCTTGTGTTTACTGGGGATGTTATGCGTCAATTCCATTGTTATCGCTGTACCTAATAACATTTCATAGCAATTCAATTATTTTTGGCTATAAAGTTAATTTAAGTCCTGAGTGGATAGGTATTATCAACACAGGTGTGACAGCTTTTTTCACCGTTTTTCTTTTGTGGGTGCTTAAAAGGTATAAAATCCAATATTATATATCATTTCAGTTAAGTTTGGGATTGATGGTTATTTCCTGTGCGATAATGATCTGCGCTATTTTAATGGCAGTTGGCAAGTATTTGGACTTAAGTTTAATTATGGTTTTCATTGCATTTGTAGCGCTCAGCGAGGTTTTAATGCACCCTTTGAACTACACTATTATTGAGCAGTTAACACCAGAGGTCGATAGTGGTTTATTTTATGGTGGGACATCATTCATGAACAAAAGCTTTTCAATGGTTGTTGTAGCCATGGTTATTGGTGTAACAGTATTAAACGTAAATCAAGCTTATGCGCTAGATAATGCTTTGTATTTATTCATCGCGATGGTTTTCATTTTGTTATTAAACATGCTCTTGCTTGCTCTTTTTGTGAAGAGAAAAATAATTTAATGGGAGTTAAAATGCGTAAGAAAAATATTATATATGCTGTTGTTGCTGCAATAATCGCCATATTAATGCTCGTATTTTCATATGCCAAAAGAAACTACTCAAGCAATCATGTTGGTGTGATTATGTCTAATATTAGCAATCCATTTTTTAGTGGAATGACACGCTCTATTGATGATGCACTTAATCGCCAAGGCTATGGTATTACTGTCATTAGCTCAAGAGACGAACCAAAACGCTCAATAATGGCAATGGAAAAGTTGGTGGATAGAGGACTGAAAGTTATTATATTTAATCCAGTAGACTCTATCTATACAAAAAAAGAACTAGACTATGCTCAGAAAAATGGCATTAAAATAATCACAGTGGATAGAGAATCTTTGGGAAGCGATGATATATTGGGTCACATCGAATCAAATAACCAAAAAGGTGGACAATTGTCAGCGTCCTATATCTTAAAACATCTAGGAAAAAACGCCAAAATATTAGAGATTCAAGGATTCATAAATACCTCATCGACACAAGAACGTGCAAAATCATTTGATGCCGCCATTAAAAACGGCAATGCTGAGATTATCGTTCAAAAAGCGGCAAACTATAATCGTGTGAAAGCTAAACATGCCACAATGGACGTACTGAAAGAACATTCAAACATCAACGCTATATTCGCCCATAATGATCTAATGGCATTAGGCGCTGCTGATGCTGTTGAATACTTGGGTAGAGAGAATATAGTTATTGTAGGTTTCGATGGGACGGATGAAGGAATAAAAGCCATAAAAGATGGAAAAATTGACGCAACAATTAAGCAAAACTCTAAAGGGATTGGTACGCTTGCGGCTGAAATTGCCGTTGATCATATTGAAGATGGGAGCAAAGAGTTTAAACGCAAGTATGAGTTGGATGTTGAATTAATAACTAAAGAAAACATAGACAAAGCATGGGGGCATGAAGAGGAATGAGTTTTTATAAATTTTTTGTCAATGCATTCAGACCATTAGACGACATTAACGATCAAAAAACCAAACTGCTGAATGAATTGGCGCCTTCAGGCGAACTTGTAAATATAGAGGTCACCAATAATGACGACTCAAAAGCGGTATATGACTGTTGCATTGTCAAAGCGGTTGAGAGTGGCAAGGCAATAATTATCCATAATGACTTAGAACAAGAATTAGCAATTGATTCGATGACGAACTTTGCTAGTTTGGATGGTAAAATGACGTTTTCATTTAATGTTACGAAAAAACCATGAGCTACCAAGAATATAAACAAAAGAAACGCCAAGAATCAGATCGGCAAGCTCAATTAAGCTATGGTGAGCTATTTAATCTAAACAGCAAAAAGGCAGCTTTACTGGGATTGTCTCAGATTATATTCGCCTATGTTTTGATTGATTATTTATTGGAACAATATGTGCCTGTAGCTTTTTATTTTTTTTGGTTTGTCGGTAGTTTTGTCTACGACACCTTTGGCTGCAAACTCCGTTATTGGTTAAGGCGGGTTTTTTGATGAAGTTTGAGGAACCAAAGAGCAAAACAGGCAAGCCGATGTTGGGCGTGATAATTGCTTATTACTCTACTCAGTCACCTAAGAAAAGATGGTATTTAAATGGGGAGTTAGCAACAACCGATAAAATAGCTTTGGTATTAGAATATCGAGATAAGTTTGAACTATTACGTGCAACATCAAAATATGGTGTGCCATTGGTAATGACCAAAGGCTTAGACAAAATAAGAGAGTCTAACAATGGCAGCTAATCAATACGTAAACAATTTTGAAATGGCAATGCAAAAGCGTTTTGGCAAGAGTGCCGAGGAAGTATTAAACGATCTTGCAGCGCAAGACATGACGTATAATGAAGCAGCCAATATTATCGGTTTTAAGGTTGGAACAGTCAGAAAATATTGTCATCGTTATAATATCTTACTTAAACCTAGTTCAGATCACAGAGAGGAGCCACCAGAAGAAATACCACCAATTTTCTATAGCAAAGAAATCAATAAGTATAACGCCCTATCGCGAAAATGGAGCCTTAACTGATGGCGAATCAACATTCTAATGACTCTTTTAAGGCGGTTGTTGAGGCTAAGTATGGTATGCCGATTAATGAAGCACTGAGGAACCTTCAACGCCAAGGCGTGACGTTACAAGAAGTTGCTAAAAAAACAGGCTTCAGAGAAATCACAGTCAAAAAATATGCGCTAAGGTATAATTGTAAGCTAACAGGGATATATAAGCCCAAAGATTATTGTTATGAGGACGAGCTAAACGAGCTTTACACTGCGCTAAGAAGTGATAGGCTGAACCGAGTTAATGTGTTGTCGAGGTCGTGGACAAGGAAGAAAAGAGCGTAAAATGAGATTAAGGATTGAGCATTGTTAAAAATTTGGCTAAAGCAAAGATGCAGAGTTTAACTGTAAAGCTACATTTTTAGGTGGGATAAGAACGAATTGCAAAGTAGTTAAACTATTAGGCATAGGTGTTGAAGTGGTGACAGATGAAAACGAAAAGCGCACAATTGATTTTAAATCATTAGTTGGCGTTGAGTTTGTAAAAGAAAAAGTTAAGGAATCAGCATAGATGCCAAGCGATAGATTGGTTAAGTTTAAAAACGACAAAACCAAAGTTAGCTTAAAAACCTACTCAAATAAGCTTTACACTGGCGTTATTGTGCATGTTGATAATCACTATGTAGAGCTGAATACGCATAGCAATGTCGTTGAAAGGTTTGAGTTGGCTGATGTTTTGTTTATTGATGGGGAGAGTAGGGAATGAGTGACAAGTTAAATGCATTTGATATTTTAAAAGATTATGGCGATTTAGTTGTCCGCACTGTTCCGATGCCATCAGATTGCAATCATGGTGGTATTATTTTTGGTGGTTGGATTCTGAGCCAAATAGACATTGGAGCCAGTTTAGCAGCCATTCATCATTGCGGTGGCAGAGTTGTCACTAAATTCGTTGAGAATGTTGATTTTAAAAAACCAATTCACTCGCACAGTATAGTTGATATTTATGCCAAACTGTCAAAGGTTGGCAATACTTCAATGGTTTTTGATATAAGTGTTTTCACAACCAGTCAAACAAATAAGCACGAATTATCAGTGACAGCTTGTGTTGTTTTTGTGAATATTGACGATAATAGAAAACCTAAAATCATGACAAACTAATAAATAAAGATTATTAAGATAATGAAAAAACTATCTGCCCAAGACATATTTAACAACCAAGATGCAAAAATATTTGAAGATTGCACAAATTTATATGTGGAGCTAATAGAAGCATTCGGTTTTGACGCTGATATTAAGCTGCATGTAAATAATAAGAACATGCCAAAAATCTTTTTTGTAACAATAGATGATCATTATAAGTCTAGATTTTTTAGATCATTGACGCTGAAAGATTTTCACCATAAGGCAGTATTGCTGAAACATGTAATTGATGAAGCTGACAAGAGAAATAAAAATATAGCTGAGACATTAGAGAGTTTAAGTGAAGACGACAGTATATTTTATGCGATAGAATCAGATGTTTTCGCGCTAGATGGTCTTAGTATGATATTGGATGAATTTGTCGAGAGTGGTATTAATAAAGACGGCATGATTGATTACAGTTACTCAAGCAAAAGAAATACAACAGTACATTAGGTTTAGGCTAAACAATGAATTATAAAAGTGTTTTTGAAATGGCAAAATCACTTGGAAAGGAAGTCAAAGTGACAAGATTAAATAACGCACATATAATAGGCAAAGTAAAGTTTGCCTTTGCTGATCATGTGGTTATTAAAAGTGATAAAAAGGAATATATGTTGTTTGATAAAGAAATTATAGGTGTAGAGATTTTGAATACAAAAACGGTTGGTATGCATAATGATTAAAGCTTTTAGAAAAACAAAAGACTTTGTGTCTTTTTGCTTTGACTTTGTTATAGCTAGCTTGGTGGGTTTCTCAATGATAATTATAAACACGGTATTATTTATCATGCTGTTTATTTCCTTAAATCTGATATTTAAGAAGCCAAAAGCAAAAGACAATAACAACATGGTGACTGAATGAGTATCCAAGGCAATCTACAAAAACTAAAAAAAGCACAAGCCAAAAATAAGCCTGTGTACGTAACTCATGGCAATTATGAGAGAGTCAACGGCAAAATAACCAATATTGGCAATGTTTTTGTTGAGATTGAGCAAGCTGATGAGGTAGGTGGCGTTATGATTGAGATTGAAAAAATAAGCGATATCTCGCTGTTGAGAAAATAACAGAAAAATGAGGCTGTAATTATGAAATTTAATGCTTATCAAGATGAAGTGGTGAGAATTTTAAAAGGTGATGAAGTTAGCAAGCGATTCACAGGCGATGACGGATTTAACATGGTTCCTGCGATCAAATATTTTAGGGATAAAACAAATTGCGGGCTTAAAGAGGGTAAAGACTATTGCGATAAGCTTGTAGAGAAAATCAAAAAAGGCGAACTTTAAATGACCGCCCAACGCAAAAACATCAAAAACGACATCGAAACCTTAGACCGCATCTTGTGGCTATTCAAATACAAAAAAGACGCTTTCATTGGCGCATCGTCTGAAAGCGAGTACGACAAAGCCGTTGATTATGTAAAAGGTATAATGGATAAGCTTAAAGATGAACGGCAAAAGCTGCCTATTGGCTATCGTTACACTGGAACCTTTTACCTCAAAAAGCCGTACACGATACCTAGTGAAGCGGTCAAAATTAAAGGCTCCATTTTTGTACGTGAGGACTTGGTGTCTTGGGTTGTTGAATCTAACGATGATTATGCCAAGAATTTAGGCTATATCAGGGATGTCTACAAAGACAAAGCAATGACTAAGAAATTTAGTAAAGATGACGCTGTGGCGGTTTTTGAAGAAGAAAAGCAGAGGTGATAGATGGACTTTAGCAAAGAAATATACCAAGCCAAGAAAAGCGGAATCACCGTGAGAATTAAAATCATTGGTGACAATGAGTATATAGGCGTGATTGAAAGCACCCCGCCTAACCATGTAACTTTGGCACAAGTTGGCAGTGGCAAAGTCACGCTATGGGTTGATTCGATTATTGAGTTTGAAGCATTGGAAAAAATCAATAATGACTAAGCCCAAGATCGAAACAATCCAAGACCTACTCGAATCTGGCAAGGTCGTTGCTATGGATATTGCCAAGAGCAGAGATAGTGAAGAAGTGACCAGATATGAGAATGTCAAAGTTAGCGATTACTACTACCCTGCTGCCGTTTTGCAGATCGATGGCAAAGAGCATACGGTGAGAGTGGCGATGATTAAAAGTATAATAATGTAAAACTAAACAAAAGGTGAATTATGACTAATTATTATGATTATGAAGATTTTGAAGATGAAGAACACATAGATGACCTTTCGGCTAGCGTGATAGATTTATGTGAGCAAAATAAATTTGATGAAGCTGACTTAGTTTGCCAGAAATTGAGAGATGAACATGATTACTCTGTTGATGGTTTTCGGATGCAAGCAATAGTTTATGAGTATAGAGGCGATGAAAACAATGCTCTTGAATACTATAAAAAATCATTAGATTTTATGATGAAAAATGAAGGTTATGATTGCGATAGGGTTGAAGCGAAAATAAAAGAACTTAAATCTAAGCTTAATACAATTGGATAATGGCAACTAAGAAATCATCACCAAATAAACGCAAAAAATCTGGCACCATCAAAGCATGGGAATGTCACCTACGCTGTGAGTTTACAAAGCCAGACGACACCAACAAATATATCGAACGTTGTGCTGTTAAAGTAGGCAAGCCAAACTTAGCTGCGGTGAAAGGCACAGAGGAAGTCTACGTTGCCGTTGATGATTGGATTAATAATTTGATCGATGCGAAAGGATATAATCGAGAAGTTAAGTTGACGGTGGAAAGGTGGTTGGCTGTTAGAACGTAATATTCTAATATATATAACGATATACATATCGATATATATTTATTTTTTATTTTCTTCTTTTTCAATCATTTCATCCAAGGCGGGAATTAATATGTCATTCACAATTTTTTGCATAGACACACCCTCTTCTGGATTTGAAAAATGCGTCAGAGCAGAATGGTAATAGTCATTTAACTTTAGAATAAATTGTTTTTTTGGTTTAACTGCATTTTTATTATGATTCAACCACGGTAGTTTGATTTGTAAATCGCTATGTATATCGATATGTATATCGTTTTTAGGTTTGGTTTCAATAGGCTCATTTTTAAAAGCTTCAAGTTCTTTGTTTTTCTTGTCTAGTTTTTTAAATGCCATTGTATATCTCCTTGCAAAGGTGAGATATTTCTATGATTGCTTTATCATTATTCATCTCAATTACACCGCGCCCCTCAGTAAAAGCGTCTCGATAAACTTTACGCTCACTAATTGATGTTTTTAGAATGTCATTAATATTATTAAAATCCTCAAGCATCCCCTTTGCATCATCTTTTTCAGTGATCATTGCATGTGTTGGTGTCATTGATAATAATGATTTAGTTTCTAGTGCCCTATTAAATGCTTTTGCTTTACCTACTATATCATTTATTCCACCATCATCTTCTGCTGCCCATAAGTCAATTTGACTTGCTTTTATTGGTACTATGAGCTTGTTTGCAGCAAGTATAGCAGTTCTTAATTCTACCGAATCATAACCTCCAGCATCTACTATTACCTCGTCATATTTTTTAGCTAAATCACTAAGAGAATCTAATACATCACCTTTTAACTGTACGCAGGTTATTCTGGGCAAAGTCTTATCCCTTGAGTTGATGAAAGCCGTTGATGTTTTTTGTTTATCTACGTCAACCAAGCAAACATCTTTATTTTTATTAGCTAAAAAGGTTGCAATATTGCAAGCAATTGTTGACTTGCCAACTCCACCTTTTGTGTTTCCTATAACTACAATCATGATTAATCATCCTTTTTTATTTAACCATGTGAATTATAACGATACATATATCGATATGTAAAGCAAAATATATATGTATTGCGATATATATATCGATATATAAGCTTGACTCTAACCTAAGACCCTATAAGCCACCCGCAACACCTTTTTCTCATCCTCCGACAAATCAGCACCTTTGCCATACAAGCCTACAAGAAATCTGGCAATTTCGGCTATGTGTGATAGGTCAGCTTGCTCGTCAGCGATCATGCCGTCAAAGGCTAAGGCTGCGTTGGCGATGAATTCTAGTTCGAGGTCGGAGAGGTCAATTTTAGTCTTTGACATTGCCATCTGTCTCAAATTCAGCGATAAATTTTTCAGCAGCGTCAATCCTCGCCTTGCACACCTGATAGCTTTTAGACGCAGATTCAAGCATAGGCGCAAGCTCATCGATAATGTTCGGATTATTCTGCCCACTTTGAAGCTTGGCGTTGATTTGTTCTAAGGTTTGGTAGTTTTGGGCGTAGGTTGTTGATGTTTCAGCCATGTTTAACCTCCGTTATTAATTCGCCATCGTGATACGTCACCGTCAAGCTTTGGCACTGTTTCGCATCCGCAAGCGATGTCACATACTTACCATCTGATTTTGTCACTGCAAATCCTCGTTGTAAAGTAGGTTCAATAGACATTGACAGGATTCCTCGGTAATGGCTTTCAATGCTGTTTTTGGCATTGCTAAGCGTATTTTTCGCATTCACTGCAATATTGCTATGCCAAGTGATTAACTGTTTGCTGTGGCTTTGTATTAAGCTTTTGGCTGTCGTCATCGCTGTTTGGTTAAGATGATCAATCTTAGTCCGCGACAACTCAAGCGACTTTTTCGCTGATTGCATAATGCTACCTTGCCAGTTATCAATCACTTGCCGTTGATAAGCAAGCTGTTGTTTCGCATTGACGTGAACAAGCTTGTAATAGTCGCCAGTGATTTTTTTCTGTGTGCTGACCACTTGCTTGGCAAAGTGTGTGATGTATTGATGCTGCTTGTCTATATCAGCTTTGGCTTTGTTTGTGCTGTTCAGTGCGATTGACTTAATCGATGTAAAGCTCGTTTGCGCTTTCAATGCGTTATTGGTGATCGTATTCGCAATATAATTAATCACCTTGGACGGTGTATCAAAAGATCGCGCAGACAGATCGTCTAAAATAGTTTTGTCTCTTTCGTGTCCAATGCCGACAAATACTGGCACTGGCATGTGACAGATTGCGTTAGCAGGATCAAAGTAGTTGAACCAGTCAAGGTCAGCTTGGGAGCCACCACCTCGGATAAGCACAATGCAGTCGTAGGTTTTTTCGTGCGAGCCAATGGCTTTGTAAATCTCACGGAATCGTTTGGCAACTGTGACAGCGCAGTCTTTACCTTGCATCGATGCGTTGTAAATGTCGAATTGGCATAAGCCATGCTTTTGGAGTAGGTCAGCTTCTGCAAAGAAGTCACCAAGCCCTGCTGCGTTTTCACTGGATATGATAGCGATATTGGTAAACTCCGTTGGAATCGGTAAGTTGCGGTTATTGTTGATCACGCCAGATTGCGTTAAGTCGGCAATGACTTTCTTTTTACGAGCTTCACGGTCGCCTAAAGTGAAACTGGGATCAATGTCGACAATGTTAAGTGAGAGTCCAAAATTCTGGTGAAAATTCACGTCAACCATAAGTAAAACTTTCATGCCATTTTTTAACTGCTCACCAGTGGCATGGTGAAACTTAGGGATGACCTTGTGCGCCACGTTCGCCCACATGTTGATTTTGATCTTGGCGATGGACTGGTGTGTGTTTTCGTCAAATTCGATTAGCTCTCCATAGTAGTGAGCATTATTCTTGTGCCAGTCGGATAACTCACCACGCACCCAGTAGCCACCGCCTTTGAATTTGCGGTCAATGGTTTGTTTGATTTCGGTGAGGAATTGGGAGAGGGTGAAAGATGTGGTGTCGGTTTGGGTAATTGGTTCGATCACGATAGTATTACCTTTGATATTTTCAAGACTTGCTCAAGGCATGCTTTTGGGCACGTTTCTATCTTCTCTGCATTACGTGAGGTAAAGTCCATGGAACGTATTGAGAGCATTCCTAACAACAGATTTATCGCAATTCTAAGCTACTTTCTTATAAAGTTTAGTCTTAGCCTGCTCCCAGTCTTTTGCCCATTGATTACTTGCCACAGAGGTTCTTATTTGCAGGACTCTA
>NZ_JACYVZ010000051.1 GCF_014857925.1 Cysteiniphilum marinum
AGCGTATGCTTTGCTGTAGTTACCTAATCCATACATACCGCCAAGGTAAAGGTTGGTGTTATTTGTTGTAATTTCTGGCTGATTGGTTTTATTTTTAAATAACATGGTTTGAATCCTCTTAAATTTTTTGTATGATGATTTTGTGTACTTGGGCTTTATGGTTTGTCTGACAGCTAATCCTTGTCCTTTTACCCAAGTACACAACCCTTTTATTTTTACTAATTGCCTAACTATCTAAGCCACTAACTCAATCAAATTTCCACCATTGTAAGGCACGTTAAACTTGCCCTTTTCTCTTGCCTTGGCAAAGATTTCTAACGCTTGGCTATACTTTCCCCTGCCTTGCTCAATTAAACCGCCAGACAGCTTGTAAACGCCATAATTGTGTGGGGCGTTGGTTTCTATTGCGATAAAATAAAAATCAAAGTCTTTACCTGTGGCTTGCTTGAATCCGTCCACGTAAAAGCTCGCTGATAGGTCATAATGGTATTTTTTGGTGGTAAAGCTGAAATTAATATCATCAGCCAAGCTTGACGTGGTTTTTAAATCCACCAGATAACCTTGCTCAAGGTTGATATAGTCCGCTCTTGCCTTACAGTTTACCCTGCTTGCTTCATCTAGCCAGAAAACAGATTGTTCAGCTACCCCGCCACTTAACAGCGTCCTGACTAACTCATTTTTTGCTAGATTGTGGCGCATTTCCTGAGCCTGTAAAAAATCATCGGTACTGACAAGCTGCCTTGTGCCTACCGTTTCGATTAATTCCTGATAATCTGCTTTACCTTGCTTGGTGTTGCGCTTGGGAATATCTGCAACCATGTATTCATTATCAAAGGTCTTGGGTTCGAGTACCAACGAATGAAACATTGTGCCAAACTTCATTGCGGGCGTTGGGGCTGTTTTGTTTTGGCGTTTGTAATTGTAAAGCCAAGGACTGATTAGCAAGTCTTTACAGTTGCTTGATGAAATGGGGTCACTTGCGTGGTAGTCCTCGTTGCTTAGGTTACTGATAATTTCGTTTAATGGGTAAACTGTTTTAATGTTGCTCATGATGCTTTAGCCTCTAATTTGTTGATTTCGTCAATAACGCTGCTGTACCATTTGAATTGCCTTACTGGCGCACCGTCTGAGTGACGTTTACCTGTATCTTGATATACGCCCCAAGGTTCACCTTTAGCGGTTATAGCCCAATAATTACGTCCTTTTACGTCTTGGGCTTTTTGTTGGTATCCATATTCAGCTAATAGTTTATTAACCTCTTGAGCGTTAAGTTTACGGTTGAGTTCTCTGCCAATTTCAGTAACCGTTAGCAATTGCTTTTGTTCATTAGCGATAAGCTCAACGCCAGATAACTTGATCAAATCAACGCCTGTTGCTTTAAAGCCTACTTGTGAGCATGACAAGGCTAACTGGTTGTTATCCTTGATGAAGCCTTTTAATGCGTCTTTGGCTGCTTTCATTATCTTAGCTGCTTCAAGATAGTTAGCTGTGCTTATGGTTGGTGTCTGCTCCACTGGTAAAGTACCTTGTGCCGTTTGTTGTTCGAGTTCTTGCCAACGGTCAATAACTCTTGCCGTAAACTCTGGTGACAATCTTGCAACGACTACAAGACTATCTCTTTTGTTTAAAGCGTAGTATTTATAGGTATTTCCTCTATGTTCATAATTTAATCGCTGAATTTCAGCGGTTAAAATATGGGCTTGTATAAGCGATTCAATAACCACTGTTACGTTTTTATGCTCTTTACTGCACAACTCCGCTATCTCACGGCTTGACATGGTTTGTCCTGTTGTCATTAATCCATTCATGCCAAAAATCCCCCTAAGTTGCTAACGTCACGTTTCAAATACGGCAAGATTGATATAACCGTATCTTTTTTGCTATTATTGCCACTTTTAAGGACGCTCACGCTGTTTTTAGCGTCTTTATTGATGTTGTACCTATCCCACTTAATCACGCTGATTGTGCGCAATTTAAGGCTGCTTTGCTTGGTGGTGTTCTTTTTACTTTTCGTTTTTGCTGAAAAAAACATATAACTCGCTCCCTGTGCCTGTAGCACACGTTAAAAATTTGACTAAAGTTAATTACTTAAAAAACGCTTAAACTAAGCTGCTGCCTGTCCTTGTTCGACTAACTCAAAGTGCCATAGTCGGTATTGATGATTCCCTTTGCTTTTCTTGGTTTCGCCTTTGGATACTTGAATTTTTAACTGTGGGAGTTGGTTTATTTTGCCTTGTAACTTCAACTGCATAAAAAAACCGCTGACTCTTGATACACTGGTCGGGGATATTGACAGCACCACTAATTTTTTATTGTGCTTATCGTTGGTGTGAAGTTGCACGAGTACGTCAAGATACCGCTTCACTACTGGGGTTCTGCCCTGCTCTACCATTTCAGCAATGAAGTGCTTTAATGGCTCTCCGTCTGTGGTGACGATACCATCAGGGGAATATTTAACGTCTTGGTAGTTGTCGTCGTTAGCGTCACTCAAAACGTGTTTCTCGGTGGTCTTGATCACCGTAACAATAAAGCTGTTAGGGTTATAGTCGGGGTCGGCTTTCATTTCAAAAGCATTGCCCTTTAAGCTGATAATGGGGAAACTGGCATAGTCAAACGCTAAACCGTCTAAGCCATGTTCAGATAATTCTTGCTTGATACTGTCCTTGCTAAAGGCTGTTTCAGTGGTGATTGTGGGTTGATTGGTTGGGTTGTCTTTCGTTACTGTGACGTTGGTTTGTTCGTTTTGTGGGTTAGTAACTGCTGTTGTGTTCTGTTCCATTGTGATTTTTCCTATACAAAATTGTGCTAGTGTCCTTTTAGATTTAGCTTAAAAGGACGGTTTAACGGTTGTTGATCTTGATTATTACGCTGACAGTGAAGCGATACGTTGAGCTAATTGCTGTTGTTGTGCTTTCCATTTGGCACTGATCTCAGCAAAATAGCTGTCGAATTTGTCGCAAGCGTCAAGGTAGCCATTGATCGATTGTATAGGGGATTGAATATTTTGATTTGTCGGGTTGACAGATTGGGTAATATTTGACATATTATAACCTCATTGCTTTAAAGGTGACTTCTAAATTTTCGAGAGTTAGGGAGTCGCCTTTTTTGTTGTCCTTAAAAAATAACTGCTTAAATATTTTACAACTCTAAGCGTTAGTTGATGCCTTAATTAAGCATGTGGTTATTATACCAAAGTGACAAAGAAAGTCAAGCGCAAAGCTATATTTCATAAGGGTTTTAGCGATTTTTATTTACTGTTTTCAAGGTGTTTTTTCTGGTCAAATTCTTTAAATTGTGATAGCATAGTACGTACTAATGGGAGTGTGTGCGCTCGTTTCGGAAACCCCCATTGACTTATAACATCACTGTCAATTTCTCACATTATTTTCAGCCAATATTCATAGCAACATCAAAAATCATGATCTATAACTTGATATAACTATTATTGATAAGGAGTATCAAAATGACAAAGCAACAGAAAGAAATAAAAATACCATCGCTTTTTACATTAAACATAAAAGCAGCAGATTACTTTATTACAAAATTCAAGCCGATTAACTTCAAATTTAACTAACCACTTTTGATTACATTTCAGGCTCCGCAAATTTTTTACTACAACAAGAAAAAGAAAATGTGCAACGTAGGTTGCGTTGAAAGTTAGCGTGTCCGTAACAGTTATCTAATCACCTCAAACAACCTAAACCAACGACAGCGTAGACATAACATTAAATAACGATAACCTTGTTTGTGGCTCCCGATACAAATACGCTTCACCGAATCCTTGGCACGTTTGCATCGGTCACATTTGACTTTAAAATTTGACTTCATGGATTAGTGCTGTGTTTTGCTATCCACTTCTTTTTTAAGCTTAAGCACCGTATCAAGGTCGAGTCCAGTTACCCTTGCAACTTTATCGCTAGAATCACCAAAGGCTAATAGATTACGTGCCGTTTCCTGTTTCTCAATAAATCGCCCTTGTTCCTGCCACTGCTGCGCTACCGTCATAACATCACCTTTTAAATCTGGTTTACTGTCTATTATCTTATCATAAAATGCGTCAGTTTCCATATCCGAATATTGCGACATATACCGAATTAGAACTTGTCGGGCAAAATGATCATAAGCTTGTATTTGATGAACGGCAATGCCAATCTTGCCGTCAATGTTCTTTTCTCTAATCGCCTTTAGTATCAACTCATACCCTGAGATAAAACCATGCTCTAAGATTTCCTCGTCACTGTAACGGTTAAGGTCAATAAACTGTGTTGTGAAAGCGTACTTTTCAGCTAACTCAGTATTGGCAAAGTAATCGTTAATGTTAAGGCTATGACTAAATGGCTTTTTGTTGGCGTAGTAAATAATCGATACGACTAACGGCAAGTCTTTTGTTGTTTTGTGTCGTTTAATATAATCCAACAAGTAAGACGTTTGATAATGGCGAGTACGAATTACAATCGTGCCATCGTCACCTGTTTGTGATTCTATATGTACAAAGACAGCACCGTTTTTGCCGTCCTTGAATTTGAAAAGAAAAGTAAGGTCTGACTGCTCTTTTTGCTTTTTGTTGTCCTTTTGCTGCTGGCGCACGTGTTCGACATTAGCAGATTCTAACTTAACACTGTGCCAGTCAACTAAAGCGATAAGCTCCTTGGGCAAGTAAGTCATGAGAAAACAAATTGCAAAGTCTCTGTTGCTGATTAAGTCTTTAAATACACGGTCGTGTTTGTCTGCCATTATGTTGTTTCAATCCTTAATATTGTTGAAATATTTATCATGGCCAGATTACCACTTAACCACTCGCTGCAAATGATCTATTTCGTTTTCAGTCACACCTAACATTTTTGCAATAACTGACTTTGGCATACCGTCTTTAATCATTTCGTATGCTTCATTGATTTTGTCTGTTTTATTTTCCATGTGCGTTATCCTTGTTGTTATTAGCTAACCGCTCATTTTACCTTATCGGCTCCCACCTCTCAACTACCATTACAAAATCATTGATATAACCGTTGTCGTCTCTCGTTTCCTTGAGCCAATCCGCAACTGCATCGTGCAAATCGTAGGTTTCCTTGGCTTTGGCAAGGTTAGATATGCCGACAGTGACACTGCATCTTTCAATGTAGGTGTTAGTGTCGTTGGGTTTGGTGAAGTCACAGCGTAGGTGACAACGCCATGATTTTATTTTGCCTGATTTTTTGCGGGGTTTTTTAGTTGGCATGTTCGGTTATTTTTCTATCAAGATATGATTTGATTTTTTTTAGTCGTTGATGTTCAATATTTTGCATATATGATCCCATATATTGATAAGCTGGCTTACCTTGGCTATCAACAGGTAAAAGTATTTTCTCCCTTTTAATTCTCTTATCATTAATTTCTCTATTAAAGCTATATTTTTCAGCTAACCTTAAAACTACAGTTCCTATAAACTGGTATATATATTTGTCCATTAATTTATTTTCAAGCTTTGTCACATGATCACTGGCAATAAAGTTATATGGTTGATAAAAGCAAGAGCCTACGCTACCGCTATTAGCTACAGTTAAACATTTAGAAAACAACCTAACTTTATTATCATTTCCAATAAACCCATCTACGCCGTTATTATTTGAAGTTGATGACACATAAGCAGTTTCTCCCTTGATATGATCTGCTTTTTTAAGTCTTTTACCTCTCTGAATTTCATCAAAAAGTTTATTCAATGAATATTCTTGCCATTCAACTTCTTTTAATGGCTTAATCTTCTGCTTGGGTGCTTCTAATAATTTAGAGTCTAAAAAATTTTTATAGTTAATCAGTTTTTCTTTATATTTTTTTTTTATACAAAATTCCATGTATTCATAGCATGGGTTTTCATTATCTAAAGTGGGCAATAATATCTTTAATTGTAGTAATGACTTCAATCTTAATTGCTTTCCATAACTAAAAATACCTTGTATTGCTTTTTTGATTGAATTTAATACATATATGCCTGCGTATTTACTTAACTTATTAGATGTTAATACATGAATATTATCATCACACTTAAACTGATAATCCCTATAAAAAACATTTGCAAACATATCTATTGTTATTGCATGACTGAATGTTTTATTCTCAATATTACTGATAAAACCTGCAACGCCATTATTATTAAATCCTGCTGTAATTAATGGAATTTCACCTGATTTTCGGTTCTTTTTTACCAACCTCTGTCCTCTTTCAATAATAAATAAATCTTTAACATTAAATTCCAACCAACTAATATCCTTAAATTTCATTAAATAGATACTCCCTACCCTGCATAACCATGCTTAACTCAAAAGTTAAGTAGTCAGATATTGTCTTATCAAAATCTGACTCCTTTGGTATCTCATCATTAAAATAATAGAATGAATGCAACCATTCATCGTCTGGTTCAATGGTTGTTAATACCATGAATTTAGATTCGGCAGGCTTTCCATGTAACCAGCAATCTAAGAGATGAGCTTTTTTCTCTTCTGCTCTAGTTGTTGCAACCAAACCAACATGCTTTTGAACTTCGTAGCCATCATCTTCAAAGTTAATAAATTTACAATACTTCTTTTCATCATGAGGTTTATGTGACGTGAAAATTGCAATGCAAGCATTCGTCCCAACCCCATAAAAAGTGTTTTTATTTAAAGTAATAACACCTTCAAGAGTATGTTTTTTAAGTATTCTCCTCTTAACCTTTTTATCTTCACTCGTTTTGCCTACCATCGTTGATTGAGGAATAATAACAGCACTACGCCCATTTTCTGCCAAACCATCTAGTAAATGTTCAATAAAACATATTTCTGAAAGATGTTTTGTATCCTTGCCTTTTGACTGTGAGTATGGCGGGTTCATTAAACCAACGGTACATTTCTTTTTCCTAATTTCTTCTGTTGCCATTAACAAAAAGTCTTTGTTTTCAAGATTACTTTTGCCATCACCCCTTAAAATCATATTGGTTGTAGCAACTGAAAACATATCTTCTCTAATCTCAACACCATGCAAATGGTCTTTTTTAATTTGATCTCGTTGTTTCTTGCTTTTTGATTTTTCTAGCATATGGTGCATTGCTGCAATTAAAAAACCACCAGTGCCACAGCAGGGGTCAAATATTATATCGCTAGGCTTAACTTCGAGGAGTCTACAGAAAATATCTGTAATGTGACGTGGAGTTAGAACAACACCTAAAGACTGACCATCACCACCACTATATCTTATAAACTCACCATAAAATCGTCCTAATACATCTTCTGTTGAGCTCTTTTTTATTGTTGCTAATATATTCTTTTGCAAATACTCTGCAAAATGTCTTAATGGCGTTTTTTCAATCTTTTCATCTTTTGGGTTATTTTTATCATTCCTTTTATCTGCCTTGTTTAATATTGCCCTGTCTTTTATAAGATTGAATTGATTTAAAACTTTATCTTTTTTTATACCTGGCATTACTTCTACTCTTTTCATATATGAATCCATATAGTCAAATATTTTCTTGCCATCTGTTGTAATATAATCACCAGTAAGCGTATCTATATTAAAATCTTTCTCGCTTAAGGCTAATAATAAAGCAGAAACTACCAAGGGTTTTTCAGAGTCGCCCAATTGTCCATAATTTCTTAAATCCTCGTGTAGCTCTTTTGATTTTTTTAATATGTCTTGAAGCTCTAAAGTCTCTACTGGTGTTTCACCCAAAACTTGTTCATTATAGTATTTATCAATATTGTCATCGTTAAAGTTTTCAAAATTTTCTACATACTCTAATAACTTATATTGTTTGTCACTCCCAATAAAAATTGGTCTGATTTTATGATGCTTTTCATCACCAGAACACCCGAATGCAAATATCTTCTTATAAGTCGTATTTTCTAATATATGCTTGGCATAATGTAATGCTCCATTTTCTGCATAATTAGTGACAGACTTTATATCTAAATCTAGTTGCAATTGATCATCATCTACATATAGTGCTTGCCTATCTGTATCAGCCTTATTTTCAATAACAATAAGATAATCTTTAACTTTAGCAATAAATTCAGGATACCCAGACTTTCCAGTACCCTTTTTAGATGATGATTTTAAAGCATCTGCTACTTCTTTTATATCACTTCCATTTGGGGTGAAGTCAATATTGGCACTAGTAAGCAATGCCCCTATAAAAAAATCAGTTTTTCTTTCGTTTGCCATTCTAAAAATCATTATCAGCTATATGTTTCAGGCTATTATACATAAAGAACAGCAAAATACATTGATGATTGATCTATTAGTTTTCTTCAAAAACCGCCTTACAATCCTCTCTTTTCAGTGCCTTTGTCATTTCCTTATCTAAATAAACCTCTCTGACATAGTAAACATTGTTGACATACTCATCATCTGACTCAATCGTCCACGAAACAAGGTCTTCCCTCATAAATGCCGACCCTTTAATCTTCACGGCTTCACTCGGCACCGTGTAAGGCTTTTTTAAATAAAACACCCCAGTATACCTATGCCCTATCGGTAACTTTTGCCTTTTATTTTCAAGCTTAGCTATGGTTTTGTTGACATAATCAAGGGCGTTGTTGAAGTCTGTTTCACTGGAATGTTCAATAAAGGTTTTCTTTTTATAGTTGAGCAAATGGGTTATTTGGCTGAGTGTTGAAATGTCTGCTTTTAGGTTTTTGCGTTGGGCAAGGTTAAAACTCATGGTTGAGCCTTTGGTTTAGGTGTTGTTGATGATTACGTTAGTGTGGTTTGGGGTTGGTGTCAATCTGTTATATATTCTTTCATTTCAACACTTCAACCCTCATTCATCAAAAAATTATCGTCAAATTTACTGATAACTTCTTGCAGATAGTAAAATTTAGGCTAACTTTAAACATAAGAAAGCAGTTAGCATTCAGGGAATATTACCAACCCAAGGGAATCTATATTGCAATATTAGCGTGTAGGCTTAAATGGAACTTAAGAAACCCAAAATATTGTTGCGATTACCGACTTAAAATGAGTCCTGTTTGATTAACTGCTTTTTAACCTCTCCACTTTTTATACAGCACATTTTGGTAACTTAACTTATTTGACCTTACAACAGTTAAAATCTCTTGATACTCTAAATGCTTGTCACAATCTGGCACATAATGACTAAGATATACTTTGTGATAACGGCACCACTTTCTAACCGTGGACTCTACAAATCCTGTCAACTTTACAACGTCATTGTAAGTATAACCTTGAGATTTAAAGTACATCAAAGTGTCTTTAACTGGCTGATTATATGTTATCTTTAACTGTTTGGGGAAAGTTGCTGTGCAGTGTTGGTTGCCCATGATAATGTTTTGTTAAATTTAAATTTTGAATATGCTACTATCAATATGATTAAAAATAAAGCAGGCAGTAATTTAAATTCATTTATTCAAAACCTTATAAACACTATCCCGACAAATACCTAACTCACTGGCAATTTTGGTGGCACCTATGCCTTGGCAATAGCATTTTCTTGCGCTTCCCATCTATATAAAGTTGCACGTGATACTTTTGCCATCTTCGCTAAGTAGCTGACTGTATAATTGCCACTTTTCATTTTATCGACAATTTCACGCCTAATATTTGCATCAGTACCATAACGTCTGCCTTTATACTTCCCCTTTTCTTTGGCTCTTTGGACTCCATCAAAAATGCGCCTGTTAATTAATTTACGCTCGAACTCTGATATTGAACACATCATACCAAAAAGCAACATACCTATATCAGTATTAGTGTCCATCTGTTCTTTAAGTGATATAAAAGATACGCCTTTATTTTTCAATAGCGTTATAATATCGATCAAATCTTTTAAACTGCGCCCTAGCCTATCAATAGCAGTAACAACAATAGCATCACCAGACTTTACTGTTTCTAATAACGCTGTCAATTTTGGTCTTTTTGCACTGGCTCCACTGATAGATTCCGAAAAGACTTCATCGCAGCCTGATTTTTTAAGTTTCAAAATTTGATCATCTAAAGAAGAACATTGCTTTTTAGTTGACACTCTCGCATAGCCATATTTCATTGAATCGGTCAAAGTGTATTGTAATTTACTTATATGATACATTTATTTGCGAGATATTTATATGAAACACTTTGATATTTTAAGATGACGTAAGCCTACACCTTATATAATAAGGCTCACAATCACATAGATTGAAATTTAAACTTCACCCCATTTTTTAGTGTACGTTAGACTATAGTCTAATGTGACAGTTTGCTATGCCACGCCCTTTTTATCGATACTGTCAATTCTTCTGACCAATTCCTTAACGGCAATTCTGGTCATTGCAGTATTACCTGATTGCTTTGCTTGTCGGTAACATCTTGCTATTACTTCAATCAAACCAGTGTCTGACAACTTTTGTTCGCTTC
>NZ_JACYVZ010000052.1 GCF_014857925.1 Cysteiniphilum marinum
CGTTAACGACGCACCAACTTTAACAAGCTTTGCAGATGCAATTGTCTCAACCAATGAAGATACGGAAGTTGAGATTACCTTAGCTCAATTATTAGCGCAAGGTAATGAAGCCGATATTGATGGTACAGTTGATGGTTTTGTTGTCCAAGCATTAACAAGTGGTACATTAAAAATAGGGGCAACTCAAGCTACAGCAATAGCATTTGCAGTAGGTACTAATGATACGATTGATGCAACTAATAAGGCATACTGGACACCAGCGCTGAATGCCAATGGTGATACGATTGCAGCATTCACGGTAAAAGCCCAAGATAATGAAGGCTTGTTATCAGCAACAGCTGTGCAAGCAACAGTGGACGTGGTTGCTGTCAATGATGCACCAGTTGCAGCAAATAGTACAATAACAACAAATGAAGATACCAATCACACCTTTAGTGCCGCCAACTTCAGCTTCACGGATGTTGAGAATGATGCACTGTCTTTAGTAACCATCACAAGCTTACCAGCTAATGGCACACTTAAAGTCAATGGTAGTGCTGTTGTCCTTGGTACGAACAATACCGTTACCTTAGCACAATTAACCGCGGGAGAGCTTGTCTTTGAGCCGGTTGTTGATGCAAATGGCAGCCCTTATACTAGCTTTAACTTTACGGTTAATGATGGCGTGGATAACTCAAATGCGGCGACAATGACTATTGATGTAACTTCTGTTAATGACGCACCAACCTTAACAAGCTTTGCAGATGCGATTGTTTCCACTAATGAAGATACCGAAGTTGAGATTACCTTAGCGCAATTGCTTGCTCAAGGCAATGAAGCTGATATTGATGGTACAGTTGATGGTTTTGTTGTTCAAGCGTTAACAAGTGGCGCATTAAAAATAGGGGCAACTCAAGCCACAGCAACAGCATTTGTAGCAGGTACTAATGATACAATTGATGCAACCAATAAGGCATACTGGACACCAGCGCTGAATGTCAATGGTAATACGATTGCAGCCTTTACGGTGAAAGCGCAAGATAATGAAGGATTACTATCTCCAACAGCAGTGCAAGTAAGTGTTGATATTCTGCCTGTCAATGACTTGCCGCAAGGTCAGTTAGCATTTACAGGGAGCTTCCAACAGGGGCAAACAATTAGTGCCGATATATCACAAATAACTGATGTTGACGGGCTAGGTGCCGTTACTTATCAATGGCAACGCAATGGGCAAAATATTGTAGGGTCAACGGCAGCATCATATGTGCTTTCAAGCGCGGATGTTGGAACAGTGATTTCTGTAGTGGCAAGCTATACGGATAGTGATGGAACGCTTGAAACAATCGTAGGTCATACACCGCATATTGCTAATGCAAGTGGTGTCGTTGAAATTGATGCCGACAATGATGGTACGGTTGATGTTATTGGTGTTGTTGGTGACACAGCCCTTGATAATGGCGATGGAACCTATACATTCATTTCTGGCACTACGCCTGAAGTGCAAGTGACACTGCCTGTTGCGGATAACACAAATCAAACAACACAGATTGCTGTTAGTAATGGCGTTGCAAGTATCGACCTTGGAAATAATGGGCAAATTGATGTCAATGTCCCAAGCAATACGACCGTTACACCAAACCCAAGCGATTCAACTGTGACGGTAAGAGATAATGCCAGTAGTGGTAATGTCACCGTACCAGCAGATAGCAATACCATCATTGAGTTTAACTCCAATGGAACAGCAGATATCGACATAGGTGGCGATGGCAATAATGATGTGACAGTACCGACAGATGAAGATATCACGATTACAACGACTCCTGATAATACGCTAGATATCGATATAGGCAGTGATGGCAATAATGATGTGACAGTACCGACAGATGAAGATATCACGATCACAACGAATTCTGATAATACCTTAGATATCGACATCGGCAGTGATGGTAATAATGATGTTACAGTACCAACCGATGAAGATATTACGATTATCACCAATCCTGATAATACGCTAGATATCGACATTGGCAGCGATGGTAATAATGATGTCACAGTACCGACAGATGAAGATATCACGATTACAACAAATCCTGATAATACCTTAGATATTGACATAGGCAGTGATGGTAATAATGATGTTACAGTACCAACCGATGAAGATATTACGATTACCACCAATCCTGATAATACGCTAGATATCGACATTGGCAGCGATGGTAATAATGATGTCACAGTACCGACAGATGAAGATATCACGATTACAACAAATCCTGATAATACCTTAGATATTGACATAGGCAGTGATGGTAATAATGATGTTACAGTACCAACCGATGAAGATATTACGATTACCACCAATCCTGATAATACGCTAGATATCGACATTGGCAGCGATGGTAATAATGATGTCACAGTACCGACAGATGAAGATATCACGATTACAACAAACCCTGATAATACCTTAGATATTGACATAGGCAGTGACGGCAATAATGATATTACAGTGCCAACCGATGAAGACATTACGGTCACAACGAATCCTGATAATACAATAGATATCGATATAGGCAGCGATGGTAACAATGATATTACGCTACCAAGTGATGAAGATATTACGATTACAACGAATCCTGATAATACAATAGATATCGATATAGGCAGCGATGGCAATAATGATGTTACAGTACCAACCGATGAAGATATCACGGTTACAACGAATCCTGATAATACAATAGATATCGACATCGGCAGTGACGGCAATAATGATGTTACAGTACCGACAGATGAAGATATCACGATCACAACAAACCCTGATAATACCTTAGATATCGATATAGGCAGTGATGGTAATAATGATATTACGCTACCAAATGATAAAGGCATTACGGTTACGCCAAATTCAGATGGCACATTGGCGCTTGATATAGGTGGCAATGGAACGATTGATGTTGTTGTACCAAGAGGTGCGAAAATAGACATTCTAAATAATCGTGATATTCGTATTACGACAAAAACAGGACAGCAATATATTGCAGGACGCGGAAGCAATACTACCATTCTTGCAGACTCGGTTAATGTATACACGAACGCGGTGAAAGAAAAAATAACAGCATCCAGTGGGCAAAGTGGCTATGTGATCTCAGGTAGAAGTGCTTTGTCTGACACCCAAGCGTTTATTGCTGATGGTCCTCTTAGATTTGAAGAAGCCTTTTCTGGTTTTGAAAATAACACAATTTTCACCATACCAGTGACATTCACAGGAACTGGTGATGGCTCAATTGATGCACCTTTATCAGTGATAAGCAAATTTAGCCAACCAATTAAAGTTGGATCATTATTAAGTAGTGATGAGATATCGGCCGTTGTTGAGGGCTTAGATGCAAATGAAGGGACCATTGAAGTTGAGCGCTTAGGTAATAAAGTTGATATTTACTTCCGTCCAGATAGTGCTTTTTCTGGTAAAGCGGACTTCTCTTTGAAAATCTATCAAGGCGGTGTCCTTTATGATGAAAAACACTTTGAAGTAGAGATCTCAGCACGTGCAGATGTGATCGCAACGAATGCAATGCGCATTGATGTTGCGAACATATCAGTCGAAAGTCGTGAATATAGTGCAGATAACACGATCACAACCCAAGGCAAAGAAGAAGCCCAAGAACAGGTTAAGGAACAAGCTAAAGTTAAGCCTGATAGTAGAGAGCGTATCAATATTGCTAGATCCGAGTTCAAAGAAGCGCTTGATCAAGGTAAAGCAGTTGAACAATTAAGCGATATTGTTAAAAATACACTGCAATTGGCGATTGAAACCAACTCTGTGTCCAATATTGCAACTGTTGCTTCAGAGATGCTCAAAGTCAGCCTTCAAGCAGAAAAATCGCCAAGTCTAGTGGTTAAAAATGTCTTTGAACAAACACTTGACTCAAATATGACAAACTCAGATATTGCGTTTGTATTATCAAAAATGATTCTTGAATCTGATGAAGATAAACAAAATAAAGTCATACAGGCAATTGTTGCTGAGCCTAAGCTAAATGCTGAGCATATTGCAAATATGTATGATTATCTGCAAGCGCAAGACCCAGAGTTAGCAGAAGCTTTTGCCAATGAAATTAAACAGTCAAAAGATGAAAACACGGTTAATAATGCTGCGAACATAAGTGATGCGCTTAATGTGGAGTTACAAGAATATCCATTAAAAGGATTACTTGCAAAATTAAAAGCAAAAATCTTTGGTGATGCGGATATTGATGATAACACCACAGAGTATAGCGAGGTGAAACACCGTCATAAACTATCGGTTGCTAAGTCAAATTTACTTGAGCTTGGAAATAAGCAGAATAATAAAAACAGTAAAGGGTAGTAAGTACTTATAAGCGTCGGCTGAGCGTCAGTCGAAGCCTATGTGATTAAGCTTATCCCGCTTCGACTGACGCTCAGGGTACGCTGAGCATTTGTGGGTGCATATTTAGTCTTAGCTGTTTTTAACAACCACTTTATTGCGGTTAAAGGCTAAGCCTAATGCCAATATCCGTTTGACTTGCGGTTGTGCTTGAAGCTCAGTGATATAGCGCTTTTGCTTAATTTGTGTGAGTGCTTTATCCGCTAATGTTTCCAAAGTTTCTTGATCACATTCATCTTTGGCATGTTTAAACTCCATAACAATGCCTAAGTCATTATTGTGATTGGTAGCTAATGGATAAAGAAGTACATCGGCAAAGCCATCACCTGACTCGCGATTAGAATGGACGATATGTGTTGCTCGAAGCGAGGCGATCAATCCCAATACCATGCCATGATAAAACTTCTCCGCCGTGTAGCCTGTGTCTCTGACACTTAATGCTTCAGTCAGATAGGTATTAAGCTGTTCACCAAATTGCTCAACACGACCATTGATGAGATTATCTAAAAAGGATTGATATTGCACACCTAAGCGGGTGTTAAGCCACGTATTAAAATAATAATTAAGCAAATGGACGATCTCAATATTAGGTAGTTTAACATCGCATTGATACATCAAGTTTCCCGTATTCTCACAGCTTTCCGTGGTTAAGTAGCCAGCAAATAATAGCAAACTCCATAAGCTGCTGCTTTGATAATCAAGTGTGTCATAGGTGACATGGCGATCAATAATGACTGACGCAGTTTGACCTTGCATCAATTGGGTAATGGCTAAATGAACATCTTGGCGAAAGATTAACAATAAGTCTTCGATCATCTTATTGTTAGAGGTATGTATCCAGTAGTCATCGTATTTACCGTTTTTACGTAGACAGTTTAAAATCGACCATGGGTTATAGATCTCAAGGCCTGCGAAATTGTAGCCGTTATACCACTTCTTGGCATTGGCCTTGTCATTTTCCATGCCTTGTATTTTATATAAGTCATCTAACTCTTCATTCGTAAACCCAAAATACTCGCGATACTCTTCATCTAATAGTGTATAGACTTCAAGATTATTCAAGCCTGATAACATACTATCTTTAGAAACACGCAAAATGCCAGTCATCACTCCTTTGTGAAGTGCATTATTATCTTTAAAGGTATTACTCATTAAGTTACGCATCAGTGGGGTTAGGTCTTTAATATAACCCTCAACAAATGCGGCATTTAATGGTGTGTCATATTCATCTAATAGGATTATCACACGCTGCTGATGATGCTTATAAAGAATCTGGCTTAAAAAGCGTAGACTCACATCAATTTTTGAAGCACTAAAGGTATTGAGCTCAAGATATGTCTCAAATATGTTCTTTTCAGTTGTATTTAAGTGGTTTGAATCCAATAGATAGTAGTATTTATTGAAAACTTCGCGTATAAGGTAAGACAATTGCTCACAGGTGGCCTCAAAATCACGTGCCTTAATATCTTTAAGGCTAACAAAGATCACAGGATATTTACCTTGATGTGCATCGATATAAGCACCATTGTCTTCTTGGGCGATAGCTAAACCATCAAATAACCCTTTGGTCTTTGTAAGGTCAATTTTATCAGCAAAGAAATGGTGCAGCATTGACATGTTTAAGGTTTTACCAAAACGTCGCGGGCGGGTAATTAAAATGACATGGCTGCTATCTTCAATAATATCTTTGATAAAAAGAGACTTATCAACAAATAAACCATCTTCACGAATAATTTGTTCAAAGTTAGATGAACCAATATAAATCTTTTTTGCGGTTTCTACTGTTTTTGATTTATTTACATTTTTTGTCATAACACACTACGGATAGATAATAAGTCAAATTAAACTATCTCTATGGTAATCTGCTTAAAGGAAATTAACAATGTGAATTGATCCTCAATGGGCGAATTATGTCATGGCTTTCAAGGCGATGACCATATTCCTGCAAGGCGATGATCATATTCCTGTCTACTTTGATTGTATGAGCGTCGGCTGAGCGTCAGTCGAAGCCTATGTGATTAAGCTTATCCCGTTTCGACTGACGCTCAGGGTGCGGTGAGCATTTGTGGTTGAATATTTAGCCTTAGCCGTTTTTAACAACCACTTTATTGCGGTTAAAGGCTAAGCCTAACGCTAATATCCGCTTGACTTGTGGTTGTGCTTGAAGCTCAGTGATATAGTTTTTTTGCTTAATTTGTGCGAGTGCTTTATCCGCCAATGTTTCCAAAGTTCCTTGGTCACATTCATCTTTGGCATGTTTAAATTCCATGACAATGCCTAAATCATTATTGAGATTGGTAGCTAATGGATAAAGAAGTACATCGGCAAAGCCGTTACCCGACTCGCGATTTGAGTGGACGATATGCGTCGCTCGAAGTGAGGCGATCAATCCCAATACCATACCATGATAAAACTTCTCTGCTGTGTAGCCTGTGTCTCTGACACTTAATGCTTCAGTCAGATAAGTGTTAAGCTGTTCACCAAATTGCTCAACACGACCATTGATCAAATTATCTAAAAAGGATTGGTATTGCACGCCTAAGCGGGTGTTAAGCCACGTATTAAAATAATAATTGAGCAAATGGACGATCTCAATATTAGGTAGTTTAACATCACATTGATACATCAAGTTTCCCGTATTCTCACAGCTTTCAGTGGTTAAGTAGCCGGCAAATAACAGCAAGCTCCATAAGCTGCTGCTTTGATAATCAAGTGTGTCATAGGTTACATGGCGATCGATAATGACTGACGCAGTTTGTCCTTCCATCAATTGGGTAATGGCTAAATGAGCATCTTGGCGAAAGATTAACAATAAGTCTTCGATCATCTTATTGTTAGAGGTATGTATCCAGTAGTCATCGTATTTACCGTTTTTACGTAGACAGTTTAAAATCGACCATGGGTTATAGATTTCAAGGCCTGCGAAATTGTAGCCGTTATACCACTTTTTAGCATTGGCCTTGTCATTTTCCATGCCTTGTATTTGATATAAGTCATCTAACTCTTCATTGGTAAATCCGAAATACTCGCGATACTCTTCATCTAATAGTGTATAGACTTCAAGATTATTCAAGCCTGATAACATACTATCTTTAGACACACGCAAAATACCAGTCATCACCCCTTTGTGAAGTGCGTTATTATCTTTAAATGTGTTACTCATTAAGTTACGCATAAGCGGCGTTAGGTCCTTAATATAACCCTCAACAAACGCGGCATTTAAGGGTGTGTCATATTCATCTAATAGGATCACTACACGCTGCTGATGATGTTTAGCAAGGAGCTGGCTCAATACTCTTAATGCTTGATCAATCTCTGAAATGCTTAATATTTCAAAGCGTAAATACTGGCGAAACACATTCTTATCAATCTCATCTAAAACAGTAGAGTCTAGGAGCATTCGATGCGTTGCAAAAACATTGCGTATGAGTAGTGATAATTGCTCATGGGCAGTCTCAAAATTACGTGCTTTAATATCTTTAAGGCTAACAAAGATCACAGGATATTTACCCTGATGCGCATCGATATAAGCGCCATTGTTTACTTTGGCAATGGCTAGATCATCAAACAAATCCTTGGTGTCTGTAAGGTCAATTTTATCGGCAAAGAAGTGATGTAGCATCGACATGTTTAAGGTTTTGCCAAAACGTCGCGGGCGGGTAATTAAAATGACATGGCTGCTATCTTCAATAATATCTTTGATAAAAAGAGACTTATCAACAAATAAACCATCTTCACGAATAATTTGTTCAAAGTTGGATGAACCAATATAAATTTTTTTTGCCATAACACACTACGGGTAGATAATAAATCAAACTGCCTCTATGGTAATCTGCTTAAAGGAAATTAACAATGTCATGCTAAAGAAAAGCGTAAAATGGAGCAAAATAGCGCAAAATAGCTAATGTCTTAGCGCACATAAGATAATCTCTAATAATGAATTTATAAACGCCTACGACACAAAACGTGATCTACCATAACTTTCTATTAAATCTTGACTATAGTTAAAAATATCCGAGGGTGTATTCATTTGCCCCTGTGGGTTTTAAGCCCAAAGGATGTGATTAATTGGAGTTAAACATTTTAGACAAACGATGATTTTACAACACCCCGTCAGCCTATGGCTGCCATCCCTCTTGCAAAGAGGGGAATTGGACAACGGTGATTTTATATTCCCCTCTTTGCAAGAGGGGTGCCTAAGTTTACGAGGCGGGGTGTTGAAAAAGAAGAAGTGTAAAACTCCAGTGATTAACGCCCGCAATAGATTGAATATAAAGAAAATAAAGAAAGAAAAAAAAGAAAGCAAAATAAAGCAAAGGTGATCGCCATGATTAAGACACTCTACAAAGTCATCAGAAAGCAGCTAGCAAGTGACAATGACGTTGGTTTAAGTATCCCAACACAGCGCAGCGAAAAAGATCGATTAAATAAATTAAACAAATTAAATAAAGCGCATGAGCAGTTTCTTAATCAAGCACAACCCTCGCTCTTGCAAGAATTAGAACCACGATTGATGTTTGATGGTGCTGCTGTTGAAACAGTGGATCTTGCCGATGGTGTGACACAAGATGAGCAAAACTATATCTTAAATGCGATTAATGATAATGATGAGGCGCATGCTGCCGATAGCCTACTGGCGTTACTTGAAGCACAAGGTGAGTCTCTACAAAAAGACTATAGTCAATTTACAGAAGTGGTCATTATCGATGCGCGTGTTAAAGATCCACATGTGATTATTAATAGCATCTCACGCATCGCTGCGGTTGAAGTCATTCTGCCTGAGCATGATGGTGTTGATAAGATCGCTGAAATATTACAAAAATACCAAAACCTCGATGCCATTCATATTGTTAGTCATGGGGATCAAGCGCAATTACAATTAGGTGATGTCAATTTAAATGCGAGCAACTTGAGCGATTATCAAATCCAATTACAACAATGGGGGCAAGCGTTAACCCAATCAGGTGATATTCTGTTTTATGGTTGTAATGTCGCCGAAGGCGAAGCTGGACAAGCATTTGTTGATGAGTTAAAAGCGTTAACAAGTGCCGATATCGCCGCATCGACGGATATTACAGGTAGTGAGGCGCTCGGTGGCGATAGTATTTTGGAGAGTGATTATTTGGTTGAAGCGGAGGAGATTATAAGCTTTACCACTTATGATCAGAAATTAGTTTGGGCGCAAGTAGGCAGTAATATTGCACCCAATGATGGGCATAGCGCAACCAGTGCTTTTGGATATAGTGTGGATATTAGTGATAATGGTATGAGAGCAGTGGTTGGAAAGTATGATAACGCTCTAGTGCGAGCTTATGACTGGGATGGGGTTTCTTGGAATGAATTAAGTGCTGTCTCAAGCTCTGGTTCTGATTCTGCTGTTGCTATTAGTGGCGATGGTAGTCGAATTGTCTCAGGTCATGCGAATACTCCTGAGGGTCGAGTGTTTATCAAGGAATTTAATGGTATGAACTGGGAAATAATGAATGGCGGGGATCTAGTTGGAGATTATTCACAAAGCAAATTTGGCGATGCAGTTGATATGAGCTCAGATGGTAATATCGTCATCATTGGCGCTCCGCAGGATGATCAGGGTTCACCATATAGTTGATGTACCCCCTCAATTTGGGACAGTAAGTCCACCAGAATGAGGAGCAGAAAAATGGCAAAATCTCGCTACACACAAGAGTTTAAAAATGAATCAGTTAAATTAGCTCTAGAAAAAGATGCTAAT
>NZ_JACYVZ010000053.1 GCF_014857925.1 Cysteiniphilum marinum
GTAAATATGTGGGTCATTACAGGCAAATCAGATAGTCTATGCTAGCAGAAAAAGTGTAAAGTATGAAATACTATTTTAAAATAGGAAATTTAAGCAACTTTACCTCTCAGCGAACGATCCTTAGTACCAGGCCATTTACTAGTGATTTGTTTTGAGTTTCGCGTATCATGATACTTCACGCAAAGGGAGAAAATAAGGAGATTTTGCATGTTAATTAAAAATAAACCCGTCACACTAACGTTTTTCATTACTCTGTTTCAAACGATGAGTACAGGCATTATGTTTAGTTTAACCGTGCTATATTTAACGCTCTCACTCAAAGTCGGTGAGAGTGAAGCATATATGCTCAATACTGCACTTTTTTCGCTTTTTTATTGCTTACCACTCATTGCTGGTATTGTTGCTGATAAGCTTTTAGACGCAAAACGCACACTGATTATTGGGCAGCTTTTTAGTATTTTTGGCTTTTTTGCCTTAGCACAATTTGGTGAACCTTTCCTTGTAACAAGTTTAAGTTGTATTGCCATTGGTGGCGCATTTTACCTGCCAAGCATTTGGAAACTACTAAATAGCTGCTTTCCTGAGCAAAATACTAGGCGATCCTATTATTTCACGGTTGCCTATATTAGTTTAGCAACCGGCGGCATGATTGCGACTTTCAGCTCTGGATTTATTGCGGATTATTTAAGCTATCAAGCGGCCTTTTATATTGGCGCTGTCTATAACGTCATTGCTTTATTGATTTTTCTTTTATTTCAACATATATACCCAAAA
This sequence comes from Cysteiniphilum marinum, assembly GCF_014857925.1. Classification (GTDB taxonomy): domain Bacteria; phylum Pseudomonadota; class Gammaproteobacteria; order Francisellales; family Francisellaceae; genus Caedibacter; species Caedibacter marinus. Next base: position 775 of record NZ_JACYVZ010000053.1, read on the forward strand.
TCTAATAGCTCAGTTTCACTCAACAAATATATTTATAGCATACTCGTGTTTATCGTCACATTTATCATTGTGCACTATCTTATTCAACGACCAAGCACCGCTGCATTAACTATTTACATTGCCGGCATACTGCTTGTAGGCTATTTTTTCTATCTTGTTAAACAAGCTCCTAACATTACTCAGAAAAAAGGCGTGCTAAAGTTTCTTGTGTTTTGCTTGATTAATGTCGCTTACTGGAGTATTGCAACGCTAGCTCAAACCAATATTACTCTCTTTTCTGAGTACAATTTAAATCGGCATATTTTAGGTTTTATATACCCCGCTGGATCCGTCATTACATTTTGGTATGTCAGCATGTTTATTTGCGCAATTGCCGTAAGCTACTTTTGGTATCGCAAACTTAAACACAATGCCTTTGATCAAAAGTTCTTTATTGGTCTCATTGTCACCGCGGTTTCGGGTGCCAGTATTCCATTAGCTATCTATTTTAGTGGCGCTGATCATCAGGTTGCCTTTTTCTGGATTATTATATTTTTCTTCTTCTTGGGGCTAGGTGAAATTCTCGTACAACCCAATGGCAATGCTGCCGCTGGAGAATATATTAATGAGAAAAACAGAGGCTTTGCGCTAGGCGCTTGGCAATTTGCAAGTGGTCTTGGCGTTGCCGTCTCAGGTCAACTCTCTATGCTGACCATTACTGATAACAAAGAAACAAACTTATTATTGAGCAATCAAACATACAGCCATGTATTTTTATATATTGCGATTATTTGCCTTGCCTTTGGCGTCATTACATTTCTCATTAACCGCTTTTTGAGGACAGCACATTAATACCTTAATTTTGTGGTATTCACTTATAAAACAATAGCACTTAAAATACCCCCGTAGCATAAGCAATCTATCCACATGCTAACCGTATTACGGTGGGGGCCGATTGTACAGCGCTTTTAAGGCTTAAGGGGTTATAAGCTTTAAAGGCCGCTCGTACATATTCTATAATCCTAACAAACCAAATACAAAGAGTACGATAATGGCAACCATACATACAGCGGAACAATACGCTAATATTTATAAAATCTTGCAAAAACATGATAATTCCAAGCAAATCATAGATCATATTACCAAAGAAATTTTACCTACCATCAACTGCAATCGCTTTTTAGATATCGGTGCAGGTGAGGGCAAAATCACCAAAAAAATTTCACCACACTTTAATAACACTCTAGCGATCGAACCTAATCCTACTTACGCAAGTCTATTAAAGTCAATTGATAACTTAACCGTGATCAACCAAACTTTCCAAGAAGTTAAATTAACTGAGCAATATAACTTTATATTATGCTCTCATGTACTCTATCACGTCGATGAAAAAGACTGGGATGCTTTTGCACTAAAGGCATATAAAGCACTCGCACCAGGCGGTGTTCTGATGTTTGTTGTGCCATCTAACAAGGGTGAGCACTATGAAAAATGCATAAGTTATAATCCACAATATAAGTGCTATAAACTTCTTAAGGCAATTGCTAATAAACATAGGATTAACTATCGCCTTGAGATAACTGATGCTTTTTACAACACAACGACCCTCGATGAAATGTATCAAATTTGCCGCTTTTCAATCCTAGAAGACAGCTTCACTTATGAGATGTATCAAGAACTTTTACAAAAAGGGATTGAGCCCTTCAATGCAGATGTTATGGATTATGCTAAGCGTAAATATGTCGATGATGATCATTACTCACTAATTATTCACCCAGCCTTTATTAGCTTTCACAAACCCTTGTAATTATCGTAACAAACGCGCATAACGGCGCATATTCTGAAACAATCCATGGCTCTTAAACCATGCTTCAATATTCCCTGAAAAATGGCTACGATACAACTCCTGAATATTACGAATATGTGTACGCACTGTACCAACTGAGCACTGTAATATTCGGGCACTAACCACCGTACTATAGCCCTCAAAATACAAAGCCAAACATTTAATTTGCTGCTTTGTCAGGTAAAGTCCTTGCGCGTTAATTAATACATACAACTTTGCCAACATTGCATAGCAACGGCTATTTGACTCGTTTAACGCTTCTAATGTTTTCGCCGCTGTTTTACCATCGGTGATCTGCGCAAAAACACCTGCCATATCAGGTGATAACGAATATTCTTTGATTTTATCCTCTTGCCAACGCAACATAATTGAAGCATTAAAAACAAACTTCTTACCTGTGGTTTCTATACCGCAAAACTCACCAATATGCTCACAGTTTTCAGAAAACTGTAATACAGTGGTATCAGCACAATGCGCTTGCTGTAAGAAATCCAATGATCTCACATCAATCGATTGAAAGTAAAAAGAAAGATCCATCGCAATTTCATCACGACCAAAGGCAATGCCATAGTCAGTCAAGGCCAAACAATCAGGCGTTAGAAATTCGCCCAATGCATTGTTATCGCGTCCAATTAACAGAGCATCTAGGAATTCTTTCGTTTCATTAACCTTGTTATTACTTTTCGACATCCTTGTTCCTACTATTAATTACACAATATCAAAATCAAACATTTGATTAGCAAATGGCTCGTCAATCAATCTAAAATGCCACCATTCCGTTGCTATTGGCTCAAATCCAGCATTTAGCATCTCTTGACGTAATAACGCTCGGTTAGTAATAGCTTCTTTTGAGGCTTCTCTATTATCAGGATGTGACAAAGGATCCATATAATCGAAGATCGTACCCATATCAAGTGTTTGACCTTGTTGATCAATCAATGTCAGATCAACCGTACTACCGCTACAATGGTTTGATGTTTTATTAAAATAGCCTTGTCCAAATAAATCTGCTTTGCTTAAGTTAGGATAATACTGACGCTGCGTATGATTATCGTGAGTGTCTTGTGCCCATTGCCAAAAATCATCAACGGCTTTAGCGGGGCGATAAGCATCCCAAATCAATAGACTTAAATTATGCTTAGCCACACTTTGAGCCACCTGCTGCAACGCAGCGTAACAGGTCTTTGTCATCAGGCATTTATTGGCATAATAGCCTGCTACGCGTCTACCTACAATATTATCATCATAGCTATATTTAATGTCCCAACGCATTTGATCAGATTGGGCTAACTCAATAAACTCGCTATTCATAGGGTCGCTACTAAATATTAGAAAGGAATATCGTCATCATCAAAGTCATTCAGCTGGCTTAAATCTGGTTGCGCTTGAGGCTTGGCTTGCTGTGGCGCCTGATTGTATGTACCAGCTGCAGGCTGCTGCGGTTGCGCGGATGGTTGGTTAAATTGTGGCTGCGAATAGCCTTGCTGAGGGTTTCCATTATTTTGTCCATCATTGCGCCCACCCATTAACTGCATTTCATTGGCAACAATCTCTGTTGTATAACGCTCTTGTCCGTTTTGATCTTGCCATTTATTGGTGCGAATGCGCCCTTCAATATATAACAATGATCCTTTTTGTGTGTATTGCGCAATAGTCTCCGCTTGCTTACCAAATACCACCACACGATGCCATTCTGTATTTTCGACAAACTGTCCTGTTTGACGATCTTTATAGCCATCATTGGTCGCTAATCGCAAATTTGCTACTGACATACCACTTGGCATATAACGTACCTCAGGGTCTGCACCCAATCGCCCAAGCAAAATCACCTTATTTACTGTACCTTTAGCCATAAATCACCTTTTTATTCTAATTTTTCAGTCTGAAATTCACCGACCTATAGTATCACAATGATTGCAGCGTTAACACGCTTAGCATGTAAGATTATTGACAAACTTAATCAACGCATAGACCTTGATGTCATGCGCTCTTTTAAGAAGCTGACATATCACTTTTTATTACACAATACGCCATTTTGCCATAGTCCATTGCTTGCAAATCTGCTAATCTGAGTGACGTAAAACTGATAACAAATTGGAGTTAATCATTCATGAGTCGTTATGATAACATCAACATGGATAATTTATGGAATGAAGAACAAGATCATTTCAGTAATGAACAATATTATTCGTTGTTGATAGAACAATATAAAATCTACGTTGAAATGGCAGATCGCGCAAGCTTTCGTCGTGTGTCAATCAACCTGTTTTTCCTTATTGCCAATATCGCCATCGTTGGCATTATGGCGCTTGGCATTAGTCGATCAAGCACTGAGTTATCACTTGGCTTATTGGTATTGCCTTTATTAGGTTTATTAGCCATTTGCTATTGCTGGTGGCGTGTTGTACGTTTTTATCGCCATACGGTTAATATCAAAGAACAAGTCATTGGTGCGCTTGAGAAACGCCTACCTTCTAGCCCCATTTTTTCCGCTGAGCGTGTTACTGCATTACAAAAAGGCTCTTTCACGCCGCTTAAGCGTATCGAAACTTATATGCCCTTTGTATTCTTCCTACTATATATCGGCATCTATATCTATCTTTTGATTGCTTGGGGGAAATAAGTAATGACCACGACTTTAATCAACGATGAACTAGCCCAACTAAAGACACGGTACCAATCTTTTATTGATCAGGGTTTAAAGCTTGATATGACACGTGGCAAGCCATGTGTTGAACAACTTAATCTATCCGATAAATTACTCAATAACTTAAACCATCAAGATGTCGTTGTTGCACCTGATTATCGCAATTACAGCCCACCTGACTTACTTACAGGACTTCCCACAATCAAAACACTTTTTGCCGATGTCCTTGGCATTACGAGCGATCAAATCATTGTTGGCGGCAATTCATCACTTAATTTGATGTATGACACAATTATCAAAGCGCTCATTCATAAACTGCCAAATCAGACAAAAAGCTGGTCTGAACAAGGGAAAATCAAATTTTTGTGTCCAACCCCTGGTTATGATCGTCACTTTGCCATTTGTGAGTCTTTTGGTATTGAGATGATCAATATCTCTTTAACTGGCAATGGTCCGGATATGAATCAAGTAGAAAAACTCGTTGCTAATGACAGCAGTATCAAAGGCATGTGGTGTGTACCTAAATACAGCAACCCAACCGGCGAAAGCTACAGTAACGATACAATCAAGCGTCTTGCTGCGATGAAAACAGCAGCAAATGATTTTAGAATCTTCTGGGATAATGCCTATGCTGTGCATCACCTAGACATAGAAGATCAAGTGGAAATTCTTGATATTCTAAGCGAGTGCACCAAAGCTGGGAATGCCGATCGTGTATTCATGTTTGCCTCTACCTCAAAAATTACTTATGCCGGTGCTGGCATTGCTATCATTGCCGCTAACAAAGGTAACTATGACTGGTTAGTATCGCAGCTTAAAGTACAGACCATTGGTCATGATAAGATCAATCAGCTACGCCACTTAAAGCTTCTTCCAAACAAAGATGTTTTTATGCAACACATGGCAAAACATGCAGCTATTTTAAAACCTAAGTTTGATATTGTGAACGAAGTACTGAGTACTGAGCTTGGCACAAATGGTCAATTTGCACAGTGGCATGAGCCTAAAGGCGGATATTTCATTAGTTTTGATAGCCGACCAGCACTTGCCAAAAAAATTGTCAAAATGGCACAAGATGCAGGTGTTAAATTAACTAACGCAGGTGCCACTTATCCTTATGGCAAAGACCCACAAGATTGCAATATTCGTATTGCCCCTTCTCTACCAACAGTCTCTGAGCTTAAAATCGCGACCGAAGTGTTAGCCGTTGTTACCAAAATTGCGACATTAGAAGCTAATTAATTCTCCATAAACTTAGGCAGAACCAACTTACCTTTAACAAAAGGTGGGCACCATAAGAATTGAGTTGATAATATCTTTGAGAACTTAAACAAGCCATCGACAATACCATCTTCTTCACCTGTCATACGTAAGAACTGCGCTTCAAAAGGATAAAAGCTCGTGGCAAAACATGAGAACATTAATCCCCCTTCAAGTCGATCATTAATCCATGGCATTGATCGGCGCCACATAAATGCTTCAGGATCAAAACTCTCTTGTGCTGTGCGTTTAACATGAGCAAACGGTTTATTATCTTCAAATTCACGGTTATCATCCAAGCTTCGCCCAATAATCTCTTCCTTAGCTTGCTGACTTGATTTATCAAGCCATGCAAAGTCATGTTGCCACTTTTGAATAGCCCAAAAACTGGAACCATCCAAATTCTTATCATCACTTACAACAATCGCGGTATTAAATTGCTCATCATCTTTAGGGTTCTCGGTACCATCCTCAAAGCCAGATAAATCATGATCAACCATTTTACCATCTTGCTCATACGTTAAATAAGTGCAAGCACGTGAGATATCCGTGCATTTAAAGGCATCACTTGCAATAGCAATCATTTGACGCGCCTTATGCAGCAACATACCTTGATCATCATCTCTCAACCAAAGTACTAAATCGCAATGTGTTTTAGGTGCAAGCTTTTGCTGTTTTTCTGTTGGTGTATATACTTTGAAATTACTTTCTAGCTCCGCTTTATGCATAAGCGTTTCACCTAAGCCAATCACAGTAGATTGACCATCAATCAGCTGACGCAAGCTTTGCATAACCTCATTTAATTTGCTGTTATCCTCTAACACAAAAAATAAATAAATTGCCGATGACGGTAAGTTTTCTAAAATACCTTGCTGATATTTTGGGATCTTCATCATTACTCTTCACTCCATCCTTTTGCTCTTGTCACGGCTTTGTGCCAATAGTTCGTATATTGTGTGCGTAGTTCGTTATTAAGTGAGCTTGTAAACTCTTTTTCAACAGACCATAACGATTTTAACTCATTAACATCCGACCAATAACCAACAGCAAGACCTGCTAAATACGCAGCGCCTAATGCCGTTGTCTCTAACACTTGTGGGCGAATAACCTTGGCATTAAGCATATCCGCTTGAAATTGCATTAGGAAATTATTTGCCACAGCGCCTCCATCAACACGCATTTCAGTTAATGGAATATTGGTATCTGATATTTGTGAATTAACAATATCCACTACCTGATAAGCAATGCTCTCTAGTGCCGCACGCGCAATATGTGCTTTAGAGCTGCCACGCGTTAAACCAAAGATCGAACCACGCGCTGATTGGTCCCAATGCGGTGCACCCAGCCCTGCCATTGCAGGTACTAAATAAACACCACCATTATCGGCAACGGACAATGCAAGCCTTTCACTATCAGCGGCATTTTGTAAAATACCTAACTCGTCTCTTAGCCACTGAATAACCGCACCACCCATAAAGACACTTCCCTCTAGCGCATAGGTTGTTTTGCCATTAAGTTGCCAAGCAATTGTCGTTAATAAATTATTGTTTGAAACTGCTGGGGTCTCTCCTGTATTCATCATCATAAAACATCCGGTACCATAGGTGGTTTTTAACATCCCTGGTTCCGTACACATTTGACCAAATAGAGCTGCTTGTTGGTCTCCTGCTACACCGGCTATTGGAATTTTTGTTGCAAAAAGAGTAGTTGCTGTTTGCGAATACACTTCACTTGAGGATTTCACTTCAGGCATCATTTCCTTAGGAATATCAAACAGCTTTAATAAATCATCATCCCATTGATTGGTATGAATATTATAAAGCATCGTGCGACTTGCATTACTTGCATCTGTTGCATGTAGACGTAAGTTAGTAAACTTAGCCATAAGCCAAGTATCCACCGTACCAAAGCATAGCTTACCTTGCTTGGCTTTTTCACGCGCGCCATCAACATGATCAAGAATCCACTTGATCTTAGAGGCACTGAAATAGGCATCAATCACAAGACCTGTCTTTTCTTGGATCATTTTAGCATGACCTTCAGCTTTTAATTTATTACAAAAATCCGCTGTGCGTCTGTCCTGCCATACAATTGCATTATAAATCGGCTTACCCGTGTCGCGTTCCCAAACAATCGTTGTTTCACGCTGATTAGTAATGCCAATAGCAGCAATGTTTTTACCATTAATGCCCGCTTTAGTGATTGCAGTAGCAGCAACTGCAGCCTGCGTACTCCAGATTTCCTTAGGGTCATGTTCGACCCAGCTCGGTTTTGGATAAATTTGTCTGAACTCTTGTTGTGCCATTTCAACCACTTGACCTTTTTGGTTAAAAATAATCGCACGTGAACTCGTTGTACCTTGATCGAGTGTTAGAATATATTGCGACATGAATACGTCTCCTTATCATTAGCTCCGCCAACATCATATACGCTATAGCCGCTACGATACAAATATAAACGAAGTATTTTTGATAAATACACTATCATCGGCGTTATTCAGTTTCACTTCGTCAGTTCGGAATGGGTTAAAAGCACTGCTTTTAACGACTTTGAAGCCAGCGGATACTTTCTCCCGAGCGTTGATTCAAAGTCCGGAATGATCACCACGGAAGGTTTTACTATAAATCGTATACCACAAAGCAAAAAGGCACCGAATAGGTGCCTTTCTAAATAAAAAACCTGATGATGTTCTACTTTCACATGGCGAATGGTAAGACGGAACAACCAAATAGTGCCAACTATTTGCCGTCGAACGCCACTTGTAACGGATTAGCAAGTGGCCGATTTGAAAAAATACAGGACGTATTTTTGATAAATACACTATCATCGACGCTAACTGTTTTCACTTCTGAGTTCGGAATGGTGAAGCGGGAATACAAATAGCATCGCTATTTGCCGCTGAACGCCATTTGCTACGGATAAGCTAATGGCTGGCTTTGATAAAAATACAAGGAAGTATTTTTGAAAAGCTCAGGTGGAATAATATGCTTGGCAATGTCTTACTTTCACATGGCGAATGCCACACTATCATCAGCGCTAAATCGTT
>NZ_JACYVZ010000054.1 GCF_014857925.1 Cysteiniphilum marinum
AGGTTACTCAAATTTTACAAATTTTTCGTACCCACCTTGGTGTTCGCTCCGCTCACATTTTTTGATCAGCTGCACTACCGTTTGCTGAGATAAATTTGAATTCGCTTCGCCCATATCTGAAATTTAAAAATCAAAACTTAAGGCTTTAGCAAACCAAGCACCTCAATCTGAAAATCAAAGGTCACAAAAATTATCCTGTTAAGGAGGCAGGCTTTTCCATTTGTTACGATCATAAGTCATTGCCTGCTTAGCTAAACAAATCAATCGCTTTTAACTGCCTCAGGAATCCACGCTCGCTAGCTCGCTATAAAGCCTTCGCTTTACCGCTGTTTTGCAAAATCAACTGTCGAACCGAAATAAAGATAGCGCTTAAAGCCACTTTTAAAGCCCGCTATGAGGTTTTTTTTGAATTTGGGTACATTTCCTTATCCGTAATAATGAAAATCGGAAATAGACACATTTATGGCGATTTCTTTAATTCTTAACCGAAAAGTTCAGAATGTGTCCCAATAGCCACTAAAACAAGCTCATCTTCTTCAATCTTAAAATACATCAGAAGATCGTCTGGGAAAAGATGCAGTTCACGTATGCCTTTGTAGTTTCCGCTGAGTTCATGATCTCGGTATTTTTCTGGGATAGGCAAATCATTTGCCAAAAGATCAATGACATCGCTGAGAACTTTTAAGACTTTAGCGTTATTTTGATATTTTTTGAGCGTCTTTTTGTATGACTTTTTCTGTCTAACGATCCGCATTTTTAATCCATGCAGCAAGTTCATCTTTGAGTTCTTTCAAGCTAACAACCTGGTCATCGTCAGAATTATTTAGATCGAGCATTGCCTGATCCATAACAGATAACTTTTTCTTGCTGAGCTTATCGTTAAGCAAAATCCTAGTGTATGAACTAATGGAAAGCCCTGCTTCATGGGCTTTCTGCTTTAATTTAACCGCTAAATTATCATCTAGCATAACTTGAATTCGTTGCATAGGGCACCTTAATTACTCATTAATACTAATTGTTAGTAATTATTACTCAAAGTCGCTTGATTTGCAAATGCGCACTTGTGTAAGTCTGTTGACTTACCATTTGCAGCTAAAAAGCGAGCTTTGGAGTTTACCACCTTAGCCGCAGTTAGCGGCGACAGGGCGGCTGTTTTTGGATTTACTTTTGATGATTCAGCCTGTCTCTGCCGGACATATATGTCCGCAGTGACAGGCGGATAGCCTGCAATGATTTACCGCGCGGTTTACGCCCACGAGCAACGCGAAGTTGGTCGGTAAATCATATATATTAATTAACTTTTCGAGAATGTTGCAATGAGCAACATCGCAGAATTAAGTTAATTAATTTCTAAAAATTAAAGTGAAACCATGTTTTTTATATTTTTTGATGCTATCATTAATCCCAATGGAACTGATGAAGGCTGCAATGCCAGAAACACGTTAAAAAGTGTCTTCCTAAGCGCATGTACACCGGTGAGTCATGCCACACTACTTAGCTACCACAACAAGTTGGTTTCTAAAATAGTAAGGTGTCCGTAGCAACGTATGGTTGATTAGTTGCTCGTATTGGCAACGCTTAATCTTGTGCACTTGTTTGCATAGTCAGCAAAGAGATTCAACCAAGAAGCTGCCATCTTATCCCTAACGCTTACTCAAAAGGTAAAGCTTATTAGGTTAAGATGATTCCAATACTCAAGCGTAAGACTTGAGTCTATCCCTGAATGTTTAGCCCGACCGAATGGGCAAGCTAAGCATCTGGTATTTGATTGGTGTGTTATTGCAGAATGCAAATTTAGGAATAACAACGCTATAACCAATCAAACTAAGCTGAAAAAATAGCGCGTTGACGGCTAACGATAAAGCTACGAGGTGAACGACCTAAAACGTTGATCCGTTAATATCTGCTACGCAGAGTTAACGTTGCCATTTCAGCCATTTGAAACCCTTGTCGAAAGGTAAGGCTTGAGCTGAAACACTTACCATCAAACATAAATGGCAAAAAAACAAACTATGATGCATAATAGTGGTATCACTTTGATGTATTAAAGAGGTTTATTTATGAGTAGTACTAGGATTAACATTACGCTAGATGATGATTTGAAAAATCAAGCAACCGCATTAGCTAAAGATATGGGGTTATCATTCTCCGCATTAGTCAGGTTGTTATTAGCAAAAACAGTTAAAAACAAGTTATCAGGTGTAGAGCAAGGTCTACTAGACTATATCAATGGTGATGTTGTAAAAATGACATCAGAAGAGTTTTTTAATGAACTTGAACGAGACATTCAAAATGCTCGAAATTAAGAAAACCAAAAGATTTGAAAAGAGCTATAAAAAAGTCAAACATAAAAAGAGAATTATAGAAGAGCTTAAGATAGTAGTTCAGATACTAATTCAACAAGAGCAACTGCCTGTAAAATATAGAGATCATGAGCTAAAAGGCAAATTGGTAGGTATACGAGAATTACACTTAGGTTTTGATGATTTATTACTGTATTTCATTAGAAATGAACACAATGAATTGGTATTAGTTGATATTGGAACACATGCACATACGCTAGGTATTTAGGAGATAGGAAAATGGAGAATGTTCGACTGAAAAACTATATTGTGAAGGCGTTAAAACAGTACATCACGTTGATAGCATTAATGATGTTAACAGTACTTGTTATCTTGGGGTTATTTGGTCTTTTGTCGCTATCTCATATATGGCTTAATAGTTATGGGAAAAGCTATGAGGCAGCGGGCTTTTTTGCGGTTATAGCACTCTATTGTCCGCTTGTTTTTTGTATTGTTTTCAATGTAATGGAATACATGGACGATAAAAAAGATCAGCTAAGAGAAAAACAAAAAGAAACGTTATATGCTATAAGGCAGGATCAAAAAAGTGCCTAGGCATAACAATAACCAATTCAGAGGACAGATATTATCTGCGCTCAAGCATAACAAAGATGGATCTTTTGCAACACAAGATGAACGCAAAAGAATATTACTCAACGCATCTAAAGACTTAGTTAAGTGTGGCTTTGGGCGAGTAACACAACAGAACTATGGTGGGAGACATGCTAAAGCGTTAGCTAAGTATTGGCAGGGTCAAGGCATCGCGATTGCAACGGTAAAAAACCGTATATCTCATATGCGTTGGTTGGCTGAAAAATTTGGAAGACCTGAAGCAATACCTAAAGATAATACGGCTTTAGATATTGGACAAAGAACCTATTCAGACAATACCAAGAACCTGGCCAAAGAACTTGAAGTAGACAAAATGGAAAAGCTTAGCGAAAGGCAAGTTCTATGCTTGAAGCTACAGCGATCATTTGGGTTAAGACGTGAAGAGAGTCTTAAATTTAAACCAAATCAAGCAGATAAAGGCAATAAGATAGAATTGCAAGCCTCTTGGTGTAAAGGTGGCAGAGCAAGAGAAATCCCTGTAAGAACACAAGAACAACGTGAACTTTTAGAACAATGCAAAAAGATTGCAGGCATTGGCTCTATGATTGAAAAAGACAAAACCTATATTCAGGCACGAAATCTATTAGATAAAACCTGTCAACGTTCAGGAATCTATCACAATCATGGTTATAGGCATGCTTATGCTCAGGAAAGGTATAAAGAGCTTACTGGATTAAATTGTCCTAAGGCAGGAGGCAAAATTTCAACTGAGCTAACAGAGGAAGAAAAGCAAAAAGACTTTGACGCTAGGATGACTGTTAGTAATGAATTAGGACATGGAAGGGAAGAGATTACAGTTAATTACTTAGGGAGATGAATTTTCTTTTTAAAATCTCTACAAATTAGGGTTTCCATAAAAATTCAGGCCAAATTTACCACTTCGGTAAAAAACACAGTCAAATGACTGTTAAGAGACTCAATTAGCTCGGTTTTAGATCTTGTTAAAAACTATATGAATAGATATTTTAACGATATGCTTAGTCATACCACTAAGTTATACGAACATTTTAAAGCGTTCCCGTATTGAAGGGGTAGATCAGGGAGTTTTCAGAAAATATAATTTTGACCTGTATACTTTCATCAAATAACTACCGACTCTAGCATGAACGGATGTTTATTTTTAGTTTTTGCTTATTCTACAACCTAATTACTGTGGTCCCTCAGCAAAGAGCTCTTAACGTAACCCAATATTCAGGATAATCTTATGCGCTAGGCGTGTTAACCCTGCGATCATTGTGATACTATAGATCGGTGAATTTTAGACTGAAAAATTAGAATAAAAAGGTAATTTATGGCTAAAGGTACAGTAAACAAGGTGATTTTACTTGGACGATTGGGTGCGGATCCTGAGGTGCGCTATATGCCAAGCGGTATGTCAGTAGCGAATTTGCGACTAGCGACCAATGATGGTTATAAAGATCGTCAAACAGGGCAGTTTGTTGAAAATACAGAATGGCACCGTGTGGTAGTATTTGGCAAGCAAGCGGAAACTATTGCGCAATATACGCAAAAAGGCTCATTGCTTTATATTGAAGGGCGTATTCGCACCAATAAATGGCAAGATCAAAATGGTCAAGAGCGTTATACAACAGAGATTGTTGCCAATGAAATGCAGCTAATGGGTGGGCGCAATGAGGGGCAAAATAATGGCAATCCTCAGCAAGGCTATTCGCAGCCACAATTTAACCAACCATCAGCACAACCACAGCAGCCTGCAGCTGGTGCGTACAATCAGGCATCGCAGCAGGCAAAACCTCAAGCGCAGCCAGATTTAAGTCAGCTTAATGACTTTGATGATGACGATATTCCTTTCTGAGCGCGTTGAAGCTGCTCAGATTCTAGTGGGTTAAAATTCCACCGATGCAATTTCAGATTCGACATCGTAGCTATGGCAAGAATGTGTGAGGTGACTCTAGCATTGAAGCATTGCCGACTAACGTGGTTCTTAACCTAGACCGGGCTATGTGGAAGAAGTGACATTTTTGCATGATGACTTAAAAGTAACTTTGGCTATTTTCATGAGTTCATTTTAACGACCGTTAATATTAACCAACTTTTCATGTGTCTATTTTCATCAAATCACCATGATTTTTTTGTCAACTATTGTTGTTCACTTTTCCAAAGTCTAATAAAGCCAAAAATAGTAAGCTAAACCTAACTAAAATCTCTGTATACATTCTGATCTTGCATTTTTGTCACTTCTTCCACATAGCCCGTAGACAATGGGCGCGAGCAATTAACCAGACCGTAATGAAAGTTAATCCTCGTTAAGTGTCGTCAATGCCAGCCAGTCATTTATGGGTATTTCACTCTAAAACTGTCAGGGTGGTTCGTAAACGCAGCTACCTTAACACTATATACCATTAGAAAAGTTCGCCCTGCTTGCTTTTTGACTCACCTTTAGCCTCTAGAACCACCCCATACTTTTCTTTGACAGCTTTAGTAAATAAATCAATCGCATTTTCATGGTTTTTTAAGAACCAATTGATGTGATTAGCTAGATATTCATCGCGAATTTCTGGGTTTCTTAAATCATTTGGTACACGCTCCATTCTTGGGTCTACGCTATCAAACCCATTAAAAGGCTCTGCCAATCTAGCTTTTGTCATTTCAACGTATTCAGGGTTTAATTCAAAGCCAACCCCTTTTCTTTCTAATTGCTGACAAACGCGCAAGGTGGTACCACTACCTGAAAATGGGTCAAGGACAACATCTCCTTTATCACTGGAAGCCAAAATCATTCTTTCGATAAGGCCTTCAGGCTTCTGAGTTGGGTGATTCTGTCTGTTTGGATTGCTGTAGTGTACATGGGAAAACTTCCAAACATCTCCAGGATTGGCGCCTCTCATATTGTTTCTAGCCCTATAATATTTTTGGGGAACTCTTACATCATCAAGATTAAACTTGAAATTTTTGGTTTTATTAAACACAAGAACATCGTCATGTCGCGGAGAAAAACCTTTAGTTTTTCCTAAACCCTGAGTGTAATGCCAAACAAGCCAATTATTGAAAAATAGCTCTTGCTCTCTATCTAAAATGTCATAGAGATATGAAATAAATCTAACACCCATAAACACATACATTGAGCCATCATCTTTCAAAACTCTTTTAGCTTCAGACGTCCACTGCCTTGTAAATTCAAGATAATCATCGAAACCTTTAAGATCATGGTTATTTCCGTAGTCTTTACCTAGATTATAAGGTGGGTCAGCAACTATTAAATTTATTGAATTGTCAGGAAGATCTTTAAGCAAACTTATCGCGTCACCGCATTTTATTTCAATACCACTCATTATTACTTAATCCAATTATTTTGCTGCGCGTATTCGAGCCATTGCCCGTAGCCTTTTTTTGAAGCGATAAATTTCTTATCTAGGAGTTGGCAGAATTCCCACGTCGTTCTTTTTACGATTGTGACGTAATGAATATCCCTAACCTGAATTTGACCTGTACCGAGAGCCGGATTATAGCTAATATCGCTATCAGACAAATATTTGAGATCGTAGGCATTAAAATCCACAACCTCCATAACTCCCATCATCATTTTAGTTTCTTCATCGCGAGCGCTAAACACTCTATGTTTAATTGAGAGAATGACAAAAATGAAGTCGGGGTCTTTTATATACGCAGATCGTATCCTCGCGTAGGAAGTGATGTTAGGCGACTTCCCGCTCCCTTCTATATCTTTAGAAGTAGCTTTGACATCTATGTGACCAGTCACGGCACTACTTCGCTTTCTGGTCTTTTTGAATTGAAGAATTACATCAGCCATGTTTAGGCGCTCACCGGCCTCGATATTTATCAGATTGTACTTATTCTCTCCATCCTCTAAGGACTCTGTGAATATTTCGAATGCCCATGCCTCTACAAATGGCCCTGCGATTTTATTGACATTCTCCATTGGAATGCCAAGTTTTAGATTTGTATTTATTTCAATTCTGTTTTTTCCCGTATCCATTGCCTCTTTCATGATTGACTCAATAGATGACACAACAAAATTTGAACACTCTTGATAATCGTCAGATTCAACGGGTTTTTTTAGATCGTGACTTTCGTATGACATACTATTCCTGATTTTTAAGTTGTATTTCGAGCTTTCGGTTGCGTATAACAACAGCTCAAGCAGCAATAATGACCTAAAAGCATCATAAAGCCAAAGAAAACCACACAATTTTAGGCGGTCTACTCACCCATAGCCCGTTGCTGATTAGCTAAATAGTCTTTTAAAGAACCCTATTTTTTCCTTCTTAGAAGTTTCTTCTTGATTAAATTCTTGTTGGTCTAATTGAATTTCATTTGCTTCTTCTTTTTCTTTTTCTTGCACTATATCTTCGGTTTCAGGTTTGTCTGCCTTCTTTTCGATCTTAACTTTATTAGTTACTTTTTCTGGAGATGACTGTTCTTTTGATTGTTGACGTTCTTCTAGGAATTTAATTAATTCGTCTTTATCCATACTAGCTAGTAGTTTCTTCCGTTGATTAATCTCTTTTTGAGATAGTGACTGTTCCATCTTTGAAAGCTTTTTACTTTTTGTCTTGTCAGAAGCTTTTTCAACTTTGCGTTTAACCTTAAAGACAATACTTGTTGGGGTTCTTCCAGTCTTCTTTATATCAAAGTCTATAAGAATATCGCTATGGGCATTAATTTCATCTTTAGCTTTATCTAAAACCCTTACTCGTAAAGAACAAAAATCAGGGTATTTCTTTGTTAAATCAAGATTTTCCCTTAGTTTTTTAATACTTATTTCCTCTGTCCAGTAACCTTGATTCAAAGCTTTATTCTTCTCTAAATTCATTTTAAATGCTTCATATAACACAAAACTGTAACGACTTTTAAAGTTAGCAATATGTTTTATGTCATAGGAAGTAAATAACTCCTTAAGATTACTTAAATGTTGGCTGATATGTTCATTAAATTTAAATTCAAGCCAGTCGTGAGTTACTGGTTTATCTACCCTGATAATTAAGTTTTCAGTTCTTTCAATCCCGTTGGTAGGTTTGAAAGTATACTTTTTGTCCATCAATCTAATCAAGGCATCCCTATACACTTTATATGCATTGTTAGAGTTTAAATTAAAGGTTTTAACTAGGTCACTGATAGTTATTCTAAAAATCACATTTTTGTTTTCCCATCTAGGATTCAATGTAGCTACTGCATAATTCAATATCTGTAATTCTAGTTCTGTTGCATTAAAAATATAACTTTCAATTAAATCATTCGACTTAGTAACTATTAGGTCAGACATCGCAACTCCCTTTTACTACCATAATGTTTTTAATATCAATTTATCTAACTTGATATTTATAAGTAAGATAATATACCCCAAATCTGTTAGATAACAACCCCAAACTTGTAGGAAAATACTGAAATAGGCAACCCCAAATCCGTTGGAGTAAACCCCAAATCCGTTAGATAACATACCCAAATCCGTTGGATAAAAAAATCAGAAAAAACGCTACAGCCCTTTATTTACAATGGATACAGGCATGGTTAAAAAATAACACGAAACAAGGTAATTAAAATTACAAAAAACAAGATTAAAAACAAGATAATGCCGCGCGCAAAGAAAATGCAAAAATGAAAAACGCTAAAATTTCAAAAAAGGTTACTCAAATTTTACAAATTTTTCGTACCCACCTTGGTGTTCGCTCCGCTCACATTTTTTGATCAGCTGCACTACCGTTTGCTGAGATAAATTTGAATTCGCTTCGCCCATATCTGAAATTTAAAAATCAAAACTTAAGGCTTTAGCAAACCAAGCACCTCAATCTGAA
>NZ_JACYVZ010000055.1 GCF_014857925.1 Cysteiniphilum marinum
AAAAAGCAAGAACAGATAATAAGCAAAATATTAATATTGTAACTGAAGATAAAACCATGCTAAATTAGGGTGGTTTAAGCGGCAATTGTAGTTGTCGTTAACCGGCAAAGATAATTGTCGTTCAATAGACATATGAGAAACATAAACGTATTTACTATACTTCAATCTCTAAAGTTGAACTTTACAAGAAAAATAGTTATTTCATTATCAACATCATTAACACATCAAATCGTGCACTATATAAAATCTATATTTACAATGAAATTCAAGCATTTAATGTTGCAAATGCTTTAAACTTCTTAGCTTCAAAATTAGACAGTAAAAAATAGCAATCTTTATAATTTCCTAACACAAATAAACCGATGTGGCATCTCTTTTTGATCCTCTAATACATCAAATCCTGCTTCAATAAATAATTGATGTAAATCCAGCTGATGAAACGCTTTAACAAAGGGTTCATTTAATTTGCGTGCTAATAATTTAAAATAAACACCTTTCACCCCATGGCTTTTACATAATTGCCATGTTCTATCTTGATATTGCACCGGTGATGGTTCAGCAATGACAAATATCCCACCCTTTTTAAGTATACGTGAAGCTTCTGCGATAAGTTGTTTGATATATCTTGGTGGAATTTCATGTAACACATAGCACGCACTTAACCCATCAAAGCGCTCATCAGCAAATGGCAATGCCTCAGCTACACCTTGAATAAACTTTATGTGTGGGTAGTCTAACGCAGCATGCTTTAATAAATAGGGACTTGGATCAACCCCCCAAATATCGTGAACACCTTGTTGATAAATCACGTTGGTAGTTTTGCCACCACCACAACCGATATCTAGCACCGCGTGACAGTCTTTTAAATAATGTGCTATTTTTTTGCGTATGGGATCAACTTGATTAAGCATCGCAATATCAAAGCCTTTGATATAACCACGGGTTAAAAGCTTAGAATAATTTCCACAAGGAATATTATGAAACTCCTGTAAAACATACTTAGGAATAGGCATTGCCTGTAATAGTTTTTCATCTAAACGCACAGATCTATTTTTTGGATAAAAAACTGCTTTGATTAAGGTAAGCCAAGCCATTGGTGATTTGAAATTTAACTCATCAACCCAGCTTTTAGGTAAATCCAATTCATCCCAATTTTGGAGTTTAGGATCTCGGGAAGCGTTATTATCAACTTGCTGCATGATTGAAAATCATACCTTTAACAAATTATAAAGGATCGCTTGACGCATAAATACGCCATTTTTAGCCTGCTGGAAATACCACGCGTATTGAGTTGCATCAACTGAGTTGCAAATCTCTTGCACTCGCGGCAGTGGATGCATCACAATCAAATCATCATGTGCGCTATTGACCAACATATCCGCCGTAAGCACATAATCCATTGTATGCCCATCTTCTTCAGGGAAACGTTCTTTTTGCAAACGCGTCATATACAATACATCAACCACACCAATCACATCAGCTAAACTTTCAACGCAATGTACCCTAATGTTTTTATTTTTAAGTTGAGTTAAGATTTCTTCTGGAATTTGCAATGCCTTTGGTGCCACATAATAAATCGTAATGTCACGATATTTTAATAACGCATAGCTTAATGAATGCACAGTACGACCATAACGTAAGTCACCAATCATCGCAATTTTAATACCATCAATCTGTCCAAATTTTTGCTCTATCGTAAATAAGTCAAGCAAGGTTTGCGAAGGATGTTCATTAGCACCGTCTCCGGCATTCACTACAGGGATATGTGAAATATCTGCTGCAATTTGGGCGCTGCCTGATTCAAAATGACGCATAACAATCGCATCAGCATAACCATTAAGCATTTGGATAGTATCGCTTAAGCTCTCGCCTTTCTTACCAAAAGAGGTATTATGCGCATTCGCAAAACCAATGACTTTAGCACCTAAGCGATGAATCGCTGCTTCAAAGGATAAGCGCGTACGTGTTGAAGCCTCAAAAAAGCAGCTGGCAATAACCTTGTCATTAAAACTATTTATGAGTTTGCCATGCTCAGCATCATGCGCAAGTTTCATCAGTCGATCAAAATCATCCCGTTTTAAATCTTTGATACTGACAAGGTGTTTTGTTGTGTTATTGGCTGTAGATAATATCGTTTCAAGCATATTATGTCCCCTAAGGTGTTAATTACTTTAATTACTCTATGCATATCAGGTAAACAGCGCTATCCTATCAAGAAAAAATAACAAGGTATATTAAAACATGTTTCCCGTTGCATTGACTGGCGGTATTGGTAGCGGTAAAACAACAGTCGCTAATCTTTTTCATGAGCTTTATAACATTGATATTATCTGTGCGGATCAAGTCGCTAGAGACGTTATCCTCTTACCTGAAGTTATTGAAGCCATTATTAATGAGTTTGGCGATATAGTGATGACTAACGGTATGATTGATAGAAAAGTCTTACGCAGTATTATCAGTCAAGACACATCAGCACGCACTTGGTTAAACGATCTCATGCACCCGATTATCCGTCAGCAGATTGAATTAAAACTCTCAAAAAGCCAATCCATCTATACGATCATAGATATTCCACTTTTGACAACGGCAACACTTACTAACTACCCTTATCTTGAGAAAATTATCTCGATATGCGCATCTATGGACACCAAGCTTGATCGCATTACAGCGCGTGATAACCAAACAAAGTCACAAGCTTTATTGATGATTCAAAGCCAGATTAGTGATGATGAACGCCACACATTTAGTGACTTTATAATTAAAAACGATGGTGATATTTCTGATCTTATACCACAAATTAATGCTATTCATCACAGCATATTATTATTCTTAAACGGCACTTCTTGACAGGCAATAACATCTAATGCTCGTGGATAACCTACCTCAATTAAATACAAACCTTGAGGGGGTGCCGTAACACCTGCTTGTGTGCGATCTTTTACACCTATCAATGCGTTGATCCAATCGGGTGACTTTTTGCCTAAACCCACCTCTAGCATTGATCCGACGATATTTCTAACCATATGATGCAAAAAGGCATTTCCTTGAATATCAAAAATAATAAACTGACCATGCTTGATAAAGTACGCATGATGGATATTGCGCTTGGCACTTACCGATTGGCATTGTGATGAACGAAAAGAGCCAAAATCCTGCTCACCGAGCAAATAGGTACAAGCTGCATTCATCTTGCTTATATCCAATGACTGATTAACCCAAGTTACTCGCTCATGCCATAATGCACTGGAGGTTTTATTCTGATAGATCACATATTGATAGCGTCGATATAATGCACTAAAGCGCGCACTAAATCTCTCATCAACCTCATAGACAGCGAAGACATTAATATCATTGGGCAAATGCGCATTAACACCCAACACCCATGCCTTTTCTTGTCTGATTGCTGAGGTTGAAAAATTTATCACTTGTGCCATGGCATGTACACCAGTATCCGTTCTACCCGCACAGACCACTTCAATCGGTTCATTGGCAATAATGGATAATGCTTTTTCCAAACGCTCTTGTACACTATCACTATGATTTTGGCGCTGCCAACCACAGTAATTGGTGCCCGCATATTCAAGTACCAACGCATAATGTCTTAACATATTCTAAACATCAATATTCAATGAGGTCGCTGATCATAGCACAACTTAAGATGTTTTATAACACCAATGCCAAGGTTCATAAATAAACCCGTACACATTGTCTCGTGGATAGCTTAAAGTGAATTAGAACTCATGGGCATGCTTTGATAACCATTTAAAGGCTACAGTAGTTAGATGCCATATAAAGTGGGTATATATAGTCAAAGCCTTGTCTCTGCTTCTGTATAACCTGTAATATCCATTGCATCTGGGTAAGAAGCTCCCCTTGGAGATGTACTGTTGCTATAGCTAACGCTTGTCAATTCTGGTAAGCCATCCTCATCCAAATCTGGGGAAAAACCGTACCCTCCTTTCTTGCCATCATGTAAAGAGTGTTTCTCTAAAGCTTTGCTTCCAACACCTACCCCAAGAGTTGCTACTCCCACTCCCATCAATGCATAAGCAAGTTCTGGACTGATAAATCCCTCCCCATCGTTTTGCTCAGCAACTATGACATTTGCAAAATAGAGAGATGAGGTAGCAAATGCACTAGCAGAGCTTATGTATGAGACCATATTTGACACCTTACGTGCATGTTTCAACCGCTTGTGTCGTTTAGGAGTAATTCCAGAGACACTTTTTTGAGAGACAAAATTAAGCGCGGTACCTATCGCTTGTAAAGTGACATCACCTCCTCTAAGTCCCGCTTCACAAGTATTATGAACCAGTATGTTCGTCTGCTTTCCTACATAATAGACATTTGTGTTTTCTACCTCCAGATTATAAACCTTAACTGGTCGCGTACTATTATAAGGTGTTCCACATTTACTTACTTTCTCATTTTGGCAAAAGAGCTTAACTTTTTTACCAGTTTGAGAAATTAAAGTATCTTGAGCTGAAATGTCTCCAATTGGGACAAATGCTTTCTTATTGAGCACATAGAATGGATGGTTTGGAGTCGCGTTAATCACCTCTGAAGTTCCATCATCGTTTATAAAACGATAGACTCTGACATCATCTGTATATCTGACGAATTTCCCAGTTACCATACTTTTCCCATCCTCTTTCTTATATCCTACTAGAGTTTTATTAAGGCTATGGATACTGCTTATCATAGCTTTGACATTTTCTACTCCTAATTCTGGCATTGAAATTCGAATAAAATCTCCTACTTTCTTGTCACCGTGCTCTTTAAGCCAGAAGTATGGCCGTATGAGTTCTATACTTGCTGGAAAATCTTCACCATTAATTTTATCAGAATACGTTAAATGTATTACTTTTAAACCTTCCGTGACAGGTAAGTCTTTTTTACTCTCTACCATTGAGGTTGAATTTAGATCTTGAGAAGCCTTAGTGTTATGAGGTTCGCTGTTATTTTCAAATGGCGCGCTTTTGGTAAGTACGTTTGCATTTAAAATATACCTTGTATTCTCTTTAGAGGGCAGGCTATCTCCTTGCTTCGATTCAAGGATCGACGCATCAAAATCTAGCTCTGTATTACTCAAAATACCCGTTACAACCAAATCACCTACCTTAATGTCTTGGATTGCTTTGTGGCGTTTGCCGTCTTTATTATCCATTACTAATACAGAGGTTTCACCAGTAAAACACATCGTCTGCTTTGGCGAAGCCATCGGTTTTGCAACTGCAGATTTCATCTTCTTCATTGCAAGGTTCATACCATCAAAGGTAGCTCCCACTCCTCCCCCAACAGCAAAACTTGTTAAGACAGAGGTTGCCGTGATTTCTTGCTCTGTTGCAGCACTCGTAATTACTGAGCCAGCCGCTGCCATCATACCATCTAAGGCATAGCTTGCAGTCTTTGTAGCTATCTTAGCACCAGTTTTTGCCACCTTGGTTGTTGCTTTTGCTGTCGCTTTAGCAGCTGTCTTGGCCGCAACTGTGCCTACACCATAAGTAGCTGCTCCAAGGAGTGTGCCACCAACAATCTTTCCAAGCATTATTCCAATATCGTCTGCATTTATCGCACCATCTTTATTTACTTCCTGAACTGCAAATGTAGTTGCACTCATAATACCAGTAACCAAGCCAATTCCAGCGGCTACCAAAAGCGGAATTGGTACATCACCATTAGGATCTCCCTTCATATGGGTATTATCAAAGGCAATCTGACCATTAGCTCCCCCCGGACCAAATGGAGAAGCTTTGATATCATACTGTTTAAATCTAGGGGCGCCAGCTGTGGTTGCATACTGTCGATATCCATGACCGTAATGTTGAAAATTTGTGCTTGATTCAGTTAACTGATTATGAAATCCCATAAAAGATTGGTTCACAATACTACTAACAAAAGGTGTGACGTTGTCAAGCCCAATTGCTTGTTCCGTTATATCACCATAAGGTGCATAGCTTCGGTTAGAAATAATTTCGTAACTACTCCCATTAATTTTGCAGAGTTCATTTATCACATTGGCATGATCAGAGAGATAGGAACACTCATTGATAAACTCCTTTGTTGTAGTATATTGAGTTATTTTACCGATTCCAGGAAGGAAGGATTCAATTTCGCCATTTAACGCTTGGTTAGTTTTTCTATTACCCGAATAGTAGAAATATAATGGATTTCCGCCATTTAATGTTTGTGATATCTGTTGATCCAAAGCATTATAACCATACGAAGTAATGCTAGGGTTTTCATTATCATTGTTGTTATATCCTATCAAACGCCCTAAAAGATCATAGCTTAAACTGCTTCCGTCTGCATCGGACGTAATACTTCGGTTTGCATCGTACAATATCTGACTGCTTTGAAATCCTTTATCATCCCTATAGCTTATAAGTAAAACAGGGTCTACATCATCAAATTCAAAGGTTATTGTACGAGTTTGAATATCTCCTTTGCTATCGATATATTCTGTGGATATATTGCTAATATTACTGTGTTTATCAAAGGAATAAATAAGACTCTTAATTATATTTCCGTGTTCATCTTTAGGGCATCTTGACTGAGCTGAGTTGGATGTACATTGGTAGTCATTTAAGCGATTCATTTCATCTAAACCAAAGACTTCGATCGAAGTATTTCCATTTATGTCTGTGTGAGTTCGCTTAGAAATATTAGGTGTGTAAAGAGTTTTACCATTCTTATTTACAGATTGATATTCATATAGTATTTCATTTATTTGAGTATCATTTAACGTATGAATGATCGAGCTTATTAGCCCTCCAAAATTATATTCATAATCAATCTCGATCCCACCATACCTTGTTTCTTTTGAGAGCCTTGAAAAATCGTCATATTCATAAGTAATATAATTGGTAATACCTCTATAATCTAGTGACGTTATCTGATCATACTGATTATAGTGTACAACTAAAAGATTCCCCATAATATCTTCATATTCTAGTAGTTGCTTTCTCAACGAATATGAATATCTACTAGTTGCTATGACGTCTTCTGAGTAAAGTTCATAGCTTTCATCTTTTGTTAAACCATTTGGGTAATAAGAAAATGTCTTTTCACCTAAATTATCAACAATACTTAAAGGTTGAGCTGTTTTTTTATCATACTCATAGGTGACATTATAGGTTGTATCCAGAATTCCTGAACTATCATATACCTTCTTTTTATGAAGTGTACTTAATTCCGGTACATACTCAAAGTTAATTTTCACACCAGTTGGTAAAGTGATATTTCTGGGTAAATCTTGTGCATTGTAGTCAACGAGGTAAGTGTCACCAGCCGGGCTAGTTTGCCATTTAGGAAGACCTTTATAGTTAAAACTACGCGCTCCAAGTAACTCAGGTTCGATGCCTGTATCATCAGATACAGCAACCGTAGTCACATTATTTAAAATGTCATAGGTATGATGTTTCTGAGATCCATCTGGACGCTGAATATAACTGATTCTTCCTTCTTTATCGTAGAATATCTCTGTTTCACTTAAGTTCATATCTGTTTGTTTTTTAACCTGTGAAAAACCATCAAATTCTCGTTGTGACTCCATAAATACACTTAAAGACGAACTTGATGTACATACTCCAGTTTCACAGTAGAGTGCTTGCTCTTTAAATACAGTACCATCATCTTTCATATGCTCTAAATACACCGGGGAGATTTCACTTTTTCCACTACCATCAGGCACATTTACCACATAGGTTACAGCTATATTTTTTGCATCATCATACGCATTGACAATGCTAAGGCCATCCTCACGTACTCTCGCCAAAAGCCGTCCATTATCATCATATCTCATCATGAGTGTATTTGAGATACTATTTCCTTCAATGTCCGTATCATAGGTTGTGGACTCAACGACTTGACCATATTGGTCATAAACCATCTCAGATACTAATTTAAAGCTATCTGCAACTGCATTTCCGCTATCATCTATTTCTTGCACGTAATTTGCTAGAACACGCCCAACACCATCAAGCTTTGTTTTTTTCTTATACCCTCCTTCATCTGTTTCAATTACCTCATTATAGGTTGTGGATCCATCTCCTAATTTATACTCAAAAGTCACTTCAGTTTCATATTCTGTGCTCGGAGACATTTTTAGTAAGAGAGGTCTACTTAGTTCATCATATTCATACTCAGTTCTATTTCCAAAACGATCTATAGTTTCTATAATCTGTTGTGTTTGATACGAAATTAGCTTTTTTTCTCTTGTTGAAGTTGTTTCTGATAGTGTTCCTGATTCAAACTGAATTTGTTGATTACCATCGTCGTGTCTATAAAAAAATTCTGATGTCAAAGAATTTAATTGATCGTCTTGCTTATAATTTGTTTTATAGTAACTCAGTGTTTTAGAGGCAAGCTTAAGGTACTTATCTGTGTCATTTGGATCTGTATAATTGATGTACCCCCTCAATTTGGGACAGTAAGTCCACCAGAATGAGGAGCAGAAAAATGGCAAAATCTCGCTACACACAAGAGTTTAAAAATGAATCAGTTAAATTAGCTCTAGAAAAAGATGCTAA
>NZ_JACYVZ010000056.1 GCF_014857925.1 Cysteiniphilum marinum
AAAAACAAGAACTAACAACCCGCAAAAATTTTTGCTCAAAGTATTTAAGTATCTACATTTTATATCTCTTTAAACATCTTCAAAACCTTGCTACCAAGGCATTCTTGCGAACATTCTCGCTGAGAACAGGAGTCAATTCTACAGATTTTTTTTTGGTTGGCAAGCTGTTTCTTAAAATTTTTTATAGTTTATTTTGAGTTGTTTTTTTTGTGATCAAAAACACCGTTCTAATACGTTAAATTATAAATTGCAACTTGCGCCTGTGGTTCATTCACACAATATGTGATTTTGCACTATACTGGCTCTGGATATCACAAAAATGAATGGAGTAATCATATGCCTGGAATATTAATTGTTTTTTTCCTACTACTAATAAGTGTTATTAGCGCATGGATGCATCGCACAATGGGAATCATATTCTTTTGCGCTTTCCTTATTGCAATGGGGCTTGTATTTTTACATCACGCCACAGATCATCTTGGCTTATATTTTTAATGGTAAAAGGAGCTTAAACATGCAACGATCAAAAATAAATAACTTTGTAAAGTGCCTTAATGCCATTGAAATACTTGCCATTATCCTTGTCATTATAATGGCTTTTTCTTTTCAATTTATCTTAGGTGAACTTCCTTGCCCGTTATGCTTACTTCAACGCTTAGGGCTACTGGGTATTGCCTTTGGCTTTTTACTCAATATAAGATATCACGTACGCCCTGCTCACTACAGTCTATCATTGCTCTCAGCCGTACTAACTTCATTTGTTGCCATACGTCAGGTCGCACTTCATATCAATGACCCACATGGTTATGGCTCAGCAGTTTTAGGCCTACATATGTATACATGGGTATTTGTGCTTTGCATTATAGCTATTATCTATATTGCTATTGTGCTAGGGTTATCATCACAATATGAAATTAAAGCAAATAAAGATGAAATCGCAGAAGCCAAGGCCAAGAAAATAAAAATATTTACTCACATTGTCTTTGCACTATTTGTATTTATTATTGCCGCTAACTTAATTTCTACTTTTGCCGAATGCGGCCTAAGTGAATGCCCAGATAATCCAGTCGTTTACAATTTATGGCATTAGCAATTTATAAATAAGCTCTGAAAACTCAGGGCAACGCAAATAACCATAGGATTTATGGGGATTATGATGATATTTGCCAAGCTTTTTATTAAAAATGCCATAATCACTAAACACCAATTGATCAACCACCTGCACGCCTTCGTGATTTGGACCATAAAGAGGACCTAGTTTCAAGCGGTAGCATGCGACATCACGTGGATCAGAAAAGTTATACCAAGATTGCACCGCACTTGGCGTGCGTGGCTTATTTCTAAAATGTCCATCAGTAAGTTCTAAAAACGGATGTTTGTAGGTGATTGCATAAGTTAAAGGAGACCCCATAGTGATAAAGCATTTAATGTTAATATCAGGTAAAAATGATCGAATATTACGAAGCACATCATAACAGATAATCGACCCCATTGAATGTCCTATAACAATAATCTCCTTACCCTCTTTAGCATGGATACTTAATGCATCGATCAGCTCACGCATCAAGATTTTACGCAACGGTCTTTTTTGTCCCTTGCGATCATAAATTTCAACCTCATCGTTATAGTAATACGCCATATCACGAAATAGTTTATCGGCTGCCCAAAAAGATACTGGGTCATACTGTTGAATTAGATTAACACATTTACGCACTGTATTTTGCCCCAGCAAGCCCATTCTTTTAATTAATGAGTCTGCATAGCGTGGAAAATTCTCTTTTTCTAAATAATAGTACGGCTCATCATCATATAACTCATCAAAATAATATGCCTCATCGTTATGTAAAGGATATTTATGCAAAAGATCCGCCCAATAGACCATTTGAAAATTCACATTTTCATCATAGCCACATGTTTTCTCAAGTCCTTCTTCAATAGCTGACTGCCACCATGTCTGGATGGTTTCTTTGGCATTTTTATTTAACAGCCCATGCACACCTAATATCACTTTATCCATAATTTATGATGACTACCTGTTTATTATTATGCTAACGAGTATGTAAGCCACATAATCAAAGTCTAAATATACGTAGATAAAAATACAAATTAGAACAGGCAGATATAACTCAAGTTGTTATAACTTCATCATAATAATTGCAATAATCACTAGTACGATTCCAAACCAACCAATTGGTTTTAACTTATCTTTGAATAAGATCATGCCACCAATCGCCGTACCAATAATGCCAATAGCACCCCAACTTGCATACGCAATAGCTAAATCTATTGATTTAACCGCTTGAGCTAAGATCGTAAAAGAAAGTAAAACCAATACAATGGCGCTAATACCCCAAGCTTTGCGTTGAAACCCCTTTGATTTTGCAATCATCAAATTAGCGACAACATCAATTAATGCAGCAACCACAACCAAGCCAAAGGCAAGATTTAAAAAGCTATCCATATCACCCTCTCCTATTCGTTATTTTCGGTATCAGCATGAACTTCGCCAATCGTAATCAAAATAATACCTATAATCGCTAGAGCGATGCCTGATACTTGCAACCAAGAAAGTTCATCACCAAAGATAAAAAATGATACGACAGCAATTAATGCAATCCCCAGTCCTTCCCATGTTGCATAGGCAACACCAATTGCAATTCTCTTAACTGCTTTACTTAGAAAGAAATAAGAAATTGCAATAAATAGATACATAATGACAAACCCCCATATGCTGCCATATTTTCCAGCAAAATTCATACTCGATGTTCCTGCCACTTCAAACACAATAGCTAACAGTAAAAAATTCCATGCCCTTATCATGTCTCACTCCAAATATTAGTCTCTTTTCTTGATTCTAAAAACATATTTAGCTTAAACTTTTCCTTGCTCATAATGATCCTAATGTAAAAAGCTATCACCTCTACGACTATAGCAAATGATTTTTTATTTGCGCTATTTAACTTAATTATGACGGTATAAAAATCTTAAATACCTCTTAGTTCTAATACTTATTACTTTGCTTTTTTAATTTTCCCATCTAGGCTTAGAACAAATGGATGACTTGGAGTGATTAATGGATATCAGTGATTTGCAACTGCTTTACATACTACTCACTGAGCGCAATATTACTTATGCTGCTGAAAAGATGAGCTTATCTCAACCTGCGGCAACCATTCGCCTTGGCAAAATGCGTAAACGATTTAATGATGAGCTACTCGTGCGACAAGGTAACACTATGGTGCTTACTGAGAAAGCAACAACTATCATCCAGCCTTTAAAACGCTTACTTGAGCAAATTAATGGGCTATTCCCTCACCCCCATTTTGATCCAAGAGCCGAGCCTTGTATTATTAATATTCATATGAATGAGTATTGTGAGTACTTGGTATCAAAGACATTATTTGATGCCATACATAGCTTTCACCCCCAACATGAAATACATTTACATATATTTCCACCATTACATAACCTAGAGGGCATTCATGACTTTAGTAATGCCGAAATTATCATAGGTGCTATCAATGAAAATGATCTTGATGAGTTTGAATCTGAAACCTCACATTATGATCCAGTCTGTTTGCTTTACGATCGTTACCCTATTGATCAAACAAAAGCACTCACATTAGATGAATATTTTAACTTGCCTCACATCTTGATCAATGCACTTGAAGAAGGTAATCCCTTTTTAAAGACACTCGGTTCACCCGACCCTCGCAATATCAAAATGAGAATTTTAAGTTTAAATCTTGCCACCACATTGCTAGAGGATAAATTTGTGATGACCTCAGTCAAAAGTCTTGCTGAAAACTACAATCTCAATACGCACCCTTTACCCATTGATATCCCTCCGGTTGCTTGTAATATACACTACCCCCAACGCTTAAAGTTTGATGCCAAAAACAAATGGCTACGAGACATATGCAAAAACGAGATACAAAAGCTCGCACAATCACTTAACTTAAAGATCCCTTCGTGAGGTAAAATATGGATATTTCTGACTTACAAATACTACAATTACTCCTATCTGAACAAAGTATTAGTCGTGTTGCGAATGTAATGAATTTATCACAGCCTGCGGTGACTATTCGTCTTGGGAAAATGCGTGATCGTTTTAAAGATGAACTGTTGATTCGTGATGGCAATAATATGTTATTAACCAATAAAGCCAAATCATTGATCAAGCCATTACAAAATATACTTGATGATATCGACTACCTCATTCCTGCTGAAGAGTTTATTCCTGAAAAAACAGCTGCAACCTTTAAACTATATGTTTCTGAGCATTTTTCTTACCTAGGCTTAACTTCTTTGTTACAACAAATAAATAAGACTAACCCTAACCATATCATCAATGTTCGGACATTTCCTGTGATCTACCAAATACAACAAAAATTTGACTTCACACATGCCGATTTAGTGGTGGGTATTTTGAATAATTTAGATAGTTTTAACGCTGAGTTGCTTTTTGAAGATAGTTTAGTCATTGGCTATCGAAACTATCCCTTACCAGAAAAGTTGGATTATGACACTTACATTAATCTACCTCACATGCTTTTTAGTTTTGATGATGATCATAATAAATTTCTACACTACCTAACACGACCCGACCCACGAAATATTTACTCACGTGTTTCAACACTTTCTGCCGCATTAGAGATCATGGATGATCAATGCATTATTGTCACTGCAAACTCACTAGCCAAACGCTTTAATTTAAATACCGCTCCTTTACCCTTTGAAACCAAACCCGTTATGCTACAAGCATTTTACCCTCAACGCCTTAAGTATGATGCAAAGAATAAGTGGTTGAGACAATTGTGTAAGGAGATTACTCAACAAGAAACGCAAAGAATCCTCAATGGCTAAACTAAATCTGTCCTGTCAATTTGAAGCACTTTTATTTTCGGGTTTCCCTCAATCTTCAAACTGTCTTGGCCTCATGTAACTTATTATCAACCCTGATGCTAATCCAGATTCATAACCTCAATATTATTATATGCATTTCCATAATTTCCAGCATATGTGCTCCACATTTCATTATGAGCATTAGGATTATCACGAAAAAATCTAACTATATCATCGTGTTCAGGTAGATCTGCTGGATTGACATTACGATTGATCATAGTCATCCATGCCCCTTGCCTTAACTCATAATCAAGGGGATTCTCAGGATTTATGAATGCAGTATCAGTAGTTATATCTTTTGATATAAATGATTGTCGTCGATACTTTCTAGGTAAAGTTGCCATTTGATCTAAGTCCACGGGAAGTGCGTACTCTTGACCATTTAGACCAACAATTTTCACATTACCATTTACAGTAGCATCTAGCATTATATGTCGAGAGCCATCTGATTTCGGGCTAAGTAATTGATAATTAAAGTTGCGTGCTTCTACATAAGAGGCATCTCTCCCTCCAATAAATGGGGTCTCTAAGATTGTATTACTATGTGCTTTTGCACTTGCATAGTTTCTAAATTTCCCATCATGTACAACCCCATATATATTATTCCATTTCCGAGCAATCCTTTTAGGGTTAGAGTATGGATCTTTAGCATCTATTGAGAATTTAAACACTCTATCGCCATGATCAGTTTTTAATTTGTAAGCTGATCCATATGTACCAGCTCCTAAGTGCTCTGCTCCACTTTGCTGCATAAACATCTCAAATTCACCTTGATCACGTAGCTTAGAAAGTCTTTTATTGAGGTTAACACCTACTGTTTTATCAAATTTATTGAGATTATATAGCTTATTAGAATATACACCAAACTCGTATACACTTGTCACAACATCAATTACATTCAACCCCCAATCGACCACTTGTCCGGCAACTGATTCGCGATAGTCTGGATTTGCTGCCATTGCCATATTATTAATAAAAGTTGCACCTGTAATCGCCATAGCAATTGACCCTGCAACTAGTCCACTCATGCCAAAAGTCACCGCTGAAGTTAGCGCACTAAAGACAAACAAGCCAACGGCTTGTCCAATCATTGCCGCCGGTGACATGTAGCTTTTATAGCTCCACATATGACCATTTGGATCAAAGCGATTAATGGGATCATTACCAGCATATGCATAGCCATTTAATCCTGCTTTACCAAATGGAGACCAATTATCATGCAAGGTGAAATGTCTTAGTATCGGTGTATAGGCACGATAGTTGCCTAAGAACTGCCATGTTGGCAATGCTTTACCACCTTCATTTAATCGAATACTTAATTGCTGATTATAGCCATAAGGTGATATGCCGGCTAAGTCACTATTTGCATTTGGTATGAGTATTGTCAAAATATCCTTTTCAATACCAAAGGGTGAATACACTACAAAACTTGTGAGCTTCCCATCTACAATACTGCCTAAATGATTACCTCCGTCATCAAGATTTAACGCAATTTTTGATGCTAACTGCTTATCAACAACAAGTGCAGCACCCGTTAATGGATAGACCGTTTGACCTTGCTTGTTTTTATGAAACAGTAAACTGCCAGCACCTGTGTAAAAGTAGCTTGCAAAAGGTGCGTTATTGATGTCAATTTGTGTGACATTATTAAACACATCATAATAATATTCACTATGGAGCTTATTTTGTGGGTCAATGATTGAAGCAATGCTATTATCTGCATGATAGGTTTTGTTAATAAAGTGCTTGGGTGACCACGCCCAACCACCTTGTGCTATAGCTGTTAAGCGCCCTTCATTGTCATAATTAAGCTTGAGATTCTTTTCATCAAACAAGCCAAACTCGTCATTAATAGCAGTAACTTGCCCTGGATAAGTACTATTGTCATATTCATAATCGACAGTTATTGGCGTCTTAGTGTCAGGTGAAAAAATCGTAAGATTGGTTAAATTGCCAACACTATCATCATGCGTGTATTTAATTTGATTAATCACATGCCCATGCTCATCATACGGACAGAGTTTATCACTAATACAATCGTATTGGGTTAATGCACCCGTTTTATATGAATACTGATATTGTTCTTGTTTGCTATGTTTATCGCCGCCAAAGACAGTTAAATCAAAGTGACTGTCTTTGTTCACCAATTTCCCATATAAGTTGTAAAGATGAGTTGATGTTAGTACGTTATTTTCTTGGTTCTTATTAAAAATCGTACTGCTAATAGATTTACTATCGCCAAACGGTTTGGTTGTTATATGCTTAATATATTGCCCTTGGGCATAGCTTTTATAATTATTCTCACTGATTTTGGCATAGCGCTTTCTAAGCTTATCATAAGACATCTTAAGCGAAGACTGGCGTTCATACTGATAAACACTGTCAATGAGATACTTCACTGTCTTAGCTTGAGAAAACAGTAAATTTGTAGGATCAGCCTCATAAGAAAGCTCAATTCTTAAACGCTTATATTTGTTTGGATTGCTTGTGTAGGTAATGTAAGAAACATCATCTACTTTATTTAAGCTGATCATTTGATTAACATTAACCAGTGCATTATCCACCGTATTTGTCACTGTCTTTTTTTGTATTTGATGATTTGGATAACGTTGATCAATCGTGAGCTTAGACGTCACAACACCTCTATTATTTGATCTTGTCTGTTCTTTTAGCTGATAAAAGGAACTCTCATCATACTCATAGCTGGTGGTATGGTAGTCTGTTGTAACCGATTTGAGCATACCCAAAGAATTGTAGGTATAATCAATAAATTGCGCATTATCCCCTAAGCGGGTAAAGCGTCTCACTTTGCCTAGATAACAAGCATTTTTATTATCTAAACAATAGCTATAAGTCCCTTCTTGATCTTGATAGACAAAGCCAAGTGGCGAATCTTTGGTTTGATTTTTGAATATATGCTGTTTGCCTTTAGATGATTCAACACGAATATTGCCAAGCTTTTGAATATTTTGCTGCGTAAGCGCTCCATGAACCCACCTATTTACCTAGCAAATAATGTGGTATGTAGGTCTATGCCGTCCTCTTCTGGGCAGATTTTAATTTAGGTAAATGCGCTGAAGCATATTTTGGTGTAAGCATTTCA
>NZ_JACYVZ010000057.1 GCF_014857925.1 Cysteiniphilum marinum
TTTGATCGTCATAAATCTGAGAAATTATTTTTTGTTTTAGCGCCATGATGATACCTTAATGCAAATAAGTTTATTTTGCACTATAGCATAAAATTTATCTTATAGGTATGTTTTTAGGAATGGACTCTGGTGCTATAGAGTGAAATGTGTAAATGTTTTTAGATTTTATACAATGAGCCTTAAAATGTACTATTTTATAACGAAAGCAGGATGAAAAGCTTGTTACCCCGCAAAGTTATCACAAGAAGTGGTAAATGAAAAGATAACTCTGAGCCGTAACAAGATCATATTGCGTTAACTGTATCAACGTGTAGAGGTATTGATTATGTTACAACTTAAAAAGTCATATCAAAAAGTAAAAGGCATCCTGGTATCATTCAACAAGGAAAAATCCCCTGAAAATAATATTTTATCCTACGAATACCCTTCGTTATTGCAAGAGTTAGAACCTCGCTTCATGTTTGATGGTGCTGCAATTGAAACAGTTGATATTGCTGATGGCGTATCTGATCAGGAGCAGGCATATATACTCAATGCCATTGAGCAGAATGAAAATGCACATGTTACAGATAGTTTGTTGGCAGCGCTTGAGGCTGATCCTGAAGGATTTCAAACTGACTACAGTCAATTTAGAGAAGTAGTTATTATTGATTCTCGAGTTAAAGATCCTCATATACTTATTGATTCAATATCAAGAGATGCTGCGATTGAGGTAGTTTTATCTCATCAAGATGGCGTAGATCGTATTGCTGAAATACTTCAGAAGTATAACGGTTTGGATGCATTACATATTGTTTCTCATGGTGATCAGGCAAAGCTTTATTTAGGGGATACGACTTTAACGAGTAATAACCTCATTAATTATCAGACACAATTCTCACAATGGGGACAATCACTGACGCAAAGTGGTGACATATTATTTTATGGATGTAATGTGGCTGAAGGATTTGAAGGCCAAGAATTTGTTGAGCAGCTCAAATCTCTCACAGATGCAGATGTTGCTGCTTCAACTGATTTAACTGGCAGCAGTGATTTGGGTGGTGATGCGATCATTGAGTCACGTATTGACATACAAAGCAAAGAAATTATAAATTTTAATAATTACGTTCATGTATTAGCATCTGTGTGGACGCAAATTGGAGGTAATATACAGGGTGATTCATCTGGTGACATTCTTGGTGATAGAGCAGGTGTTGCTATCAGTGAGGATGGTTCTAGAATAGTCGTTTCTGCACCAGGCGATGATCAAGGCGCGTCTGAAACTGGAACGGTTATGGTTTATGATTGGACAGGTGCGAACTGGATACAGGTGGGAGCAGACATCCAAGCTGGGAATACAGTTTTTGATGGTGCGCAAGGGCTGAGTGTTAGTATTAGCTCAGATGGTTCAAGAATTGCATTTGGCTTGCCTGGCGATGATGGCGGTGGAGCGAATCGTGGTAGCGCCCAAGTGTATGAGTATGATGGTACTAACTGGATACAGCTAGGATCTACGATTATAGGAGTCAATGCTGGCTTTGAGGTTGGGCAGAGCGTGTCATTAAATGATGATGGTAACCGGCTAGCAATTGGTGAAAGAAGATCGAATAATGCGGGGGCTGATACTGGTAGTACGCGTCTTTTTGAATACAACGGTTCAGGTTGGGTGCAATTAGGAAGTACAATTCATGGCGAAATGTCTAATAACGATGCCGGATTTTCAGTTTCTTTAAATGCTGCGGGGGACCGAGTTGCCATTGGTGCACCATATAATGACGGTGCGGGTTCAAATGCAGGGCATGTGCGCGTGTATGAATATAATGGCACAAATTGGGGGCAACTAGGTTTAGATCTTGACGGGGAAAACGGAGGTGATCTTTTTGGCTATTCAGTTGCTCTCAATGATTCAGGTGACCGCCTAATTGCGGGTGCAAAACTAAATGATGGTAATGGTTTAAACTCAGGACATGCACGTGTATTTGATTGGAATGGTTCCGTTTGGGTGCAATTAGGTAATGATATTGAAGGTGTTGCAGCTAACAATGATGCAGGTGAGGCTGTGGCAATTAGTTCATCTGGTAATCGTATTGCTGTTGCTGCACCATTTAATGATGGCATAGCCTCTAATGCAGGGCATGTGCGTATATTTGATTGGGATGGGGCAAGCTGGAATTTAGTTGATGTAGCAATTACTGGTAATGGGCAAACAGGATCTGGTGATCTTTTTGGATCTAGTGTTGCGCTTAATAATGACGGAAGTCGAGTAATTATTGGTGCGCCAAATAATGATAATGGTGGTGGAGATGCTGGTTTTGTACAAGTGTATGAAATTGATACCCCTGCACCTGTCATAAAAAATGAGTTCCAACAAATAGGTAATAGTTTTGATGGTCCAAATGCGGGTGATGAAAGAGGGCCAGTGTCACTGAACTTAGATGGAACTATTGTGGTATCTGGCGCGCCTAATAACGATGATGTTTTTTCAAATGGCGGGTTGGTTCAGGTACATCAATGGGATGGTACTGCATGGAATCAAAGAGGTTCAGATATTTATGGTGCAGAAGTCAATGATAAAACTGGCTTAAGTGTTGATATTACTCCAGATGGTAATATGATTGTGGTTACTGCAGTACTGCCATCTAATATTAATCGAGGAGTTACAAGGGTTTACCAATGGGATGGATCTGATTATGTTCAATTTGGTTCTGATATTCTTGGAGAGGGATTGAATGATGGCGGTAGTCATGTAGCAAAATTAAGCTCTGATGGACTGAATGTAATCATTGGGGCACGTTTCAATGACAGTAATGGTGACGACTCAGGTCATATTCGCGTATTTACTTGGAATGGAACAGCATGGGTTCAAAGAGGTCAAGAATTTGTTGGTGATCAAGCTTTTAATCGTTGGGGTAGAGATATTGCTATTAGTGATGATGGTAATCGTATTCTATTGGGCAGTGAAAATTTCGATGTTCCTGCGATTGAAGCTGGTATAGCTAGAGTATATCATTGGAATGGCCTGAACTGGGCTCTTGAACTACAAGTAAATGGTTCTGCTTATGACCATCTATTGGGCTTTGATTTAAGCATGAGTGGTGATGGCAATGTTGTAGCAATAGGATCACTACATGCTGATCCAGTTGGAAGTAACTCCGGTAGAATATTAACTTATGAGTGGAATGGCTCTTCATGGGGTTTGAGACAGATAATTAATAATAATGAATTAGCTGGCGATGAGTTAGGATCAGCCTCAGCTTTAAGTTATGATGGTTCGACTTTAGTCGTATCTGCACCGTTTAGTGATGGCAATGGCGTAGACAGTGGACGAGTACTTGTCTATCAATGGGATGGTTCAAACTGGGTTCAATCAAATAACCATGAACTTTATGGCGAACTGGGAAGTGATCGTTTTGGAAGCTATGTTAGTCTGAGTGGTGACGGTTCGGTCTTTGCGGTTGGTGCACCTTATAATGATGATGCAGGAATTAATTCTGGTGCTGTTTATGTCTATACAATTAATAGTACCTCAAAAATCTTTACAGAAGGAGATGTGCCAATAGTTTTAGATAATACATTTGCACTTACAGATACTGATAGCGCTTTACTTGAAAGTGCTATCATATCGATTACCGCTAATCATACCTCAAGTGAAGATGTGCTAGCTTTTACAAACACTGGTAGTATCAGTGGTAACTTTGATAGTGGAACAGGTATTTTAACTTTATCCGGTACGGATACAATAGCAAATTATCAAACAGCCCTTCGAAGTGTTACTTATGAAAATACATCTGGATCACCTAGTTTGTTAACAAGGATGATAGAAGTAAAGGTGAATGATGGGGTTAATGACTCAAATATAAAACAGTTTATAGTTAATATTGTAGATCAACCTAATAATCCACCAGTGAATACAGTCATTGGTGCACAAAGCGTTAATGAAGACACTTTATTATCAATCAGTGGATTATCAGTGACGGATGTTGATGGTAATTTAGCAACCACTCGCTTGCAGGTGAATAACGGGATGTTAAATGTTACTCTATCAGGTGGAGCAACGATCTCTAGCGGTGCCAATGGCAGTAATGATTTAACCATTTCAGGTAGTGAGGCAGATATTAATGTAACTCTGGCTAGTTTAAGTTATCAAGGTAATACCAACTTTAATGGTAGTGATACATTAACAATGACTTCCATCGATAGCGCAGGGACACCTTTATCCGATGTTGATACGGTAGCGATTACCGTCAATGCGGTGAATGATGAGCCAGTAGTGAGCACGACAGCAATCAATCCCACCTTCACAGAAAATGGTACGGTACAGACAGTCTTTAGCGGGACTGCTATCAATTTAGTCGAAATGGCTGATTTAGTGAAAACAATTACTTTAACAGTGAATAATTTACAAAATAGCGTAGATGAGAAGCTTTACATAGATGGTCAGGCCATTGATTTAACCAATGGCAATAGTGGTACAACAACAGCCAATAGTTATGGCTTTAATATTACAGAAAGCGGTGGTACAGCAACGATCACATTAACTCATGCAAGTGATATATCGGTTGCCAATGCACAAACTCTGATTGATGGACTTCAATATGAAAATACAAGTGAAAATCCATTAGGTGCCAATAGGGTAGTTACCTTAACCAGCCTTCAAGATAGTGGCGGTATTGCTAATGGAGGTGATGATACGGTAGCATTAAGTATTGCTTCTACGGTTACACTAATTGCTGTGGATGATCCTCCTACGGTTATGGACACCATTATCCAATTAGGATCTGATATTGTTGATTCAAACTATGGCCGCCAAGTATCGTTAAGTGCTGATGGACAAATTATGGCAGTGAGCAGTTGGTATGACGATGGGCTTGGTAGTGGTGGTGGACAGCTGAGAATTTATCGTTGGGATGGCAGTGACTGGACGATTGATTTAGCTAATGATGTGATTAATGCTCCCCTTGGAGAGTGGGAGTTTGCTGATAATATGCAATTAAGTGAAGATGGTCAGAGTTTTATTGTTCAGCTCAGTAAATTTACGGATGCCGGCAGTGCCCGTGTGTATGAATATAACGGTACCACCTGGGTACAAAAAGGAAGTGATTTATTAGGTGAGGTGTCAGGTGATAGATTTGGGCATGATGTTTCAATTAGCGCTGATGGCTTAGTGGTTTCATCAAGTTCAAGATCTAATGACGGCGGTGGCTCTAGTAGCGGCCATGTACGTGTGTATGAATGGAATGGTAGTGATTGGACGCAGCGAGGTGCTGATATTGATGGTTTTGCTGGTGATTTAGCAGGAAGCGCTCATACGCTTAGTGCTGATGGTTTAAGTGTAGCTGTAGGGGCTGAAAATGGTGGTTCAGCGGGTACTACTAGTGAAGGTAGTGTCAGAATTTTTTCTTGGGATGGATCATCATGGGTACAAAAAGGATCAGAGATTGATGGGGATGCTAATGAAGACAAATTGGGTGGCTTTGGCGTTGCTTTAAATGCAGATGGTACCATTATGGCAGCAGGCGCTCCTTTAAATGATGCCGTTGGAGGAAATAATGGTCAGGTTAAAGTCTATGAATTTGATGGCACTGATTGGGTACAAAAAGGTAGTGACATCTATGGTGAAGCAAATAGTGATCTTTTTGGTTGGCGGGTCGCATTAAGTGGTGATGGTTTGACCTTAGCAGTCAATGCACCGCTTAATGATGATGGCGGCGGCAGTAGTGGTCACATTAGATTGTATCATTGGGATGGTAATGATTGGGTTCAAGTACATCATGATATTGCGGGTCTGTCTTCAGGTGATCAATTTGGTAATGGCTTGGCATTAAGTGCGGATGGTAAAGTATTAGCAGGAGGCGCTGATTCAGGAAGTGCACGGACGTTTGCTGTTATTGATTTAGACTATGTAGAGAATGATGCAGCAACAGCCATAAATGACACAGTGACAACCAGTGATTTGGATAGTCCAAACTTGGCATCAGCGACGATTACGATTGATAGTGCCCATTATGTTAATGGTGAAGATATTTTATCCTTTACACCTGTTGGTAGCATCACGGGAAGCTTTGATGCATTAACAGGAACGCTAACGTTATTAGGTAGTGACACCTTAGCTAACTATGATTTGGCGTTACAGTCAGTCACTTATCAGAATACCTCTGATAACCCAAGCACTAATACACGGATTATAAAATTTGCCGTTAATGATGGTACAACGACATCCAATATTTTATCTACCGCGATTAAAGTGACACCAGTTAACGATGCGCCAGTCAATACAGTGCCAGGTGCACAAAGTGTGAATGAAGATACATCTTTATCAATCAGTGGATTATCGGTAACGGATGTTGATGGTAATTTGGCAACGACTCGTTTGCAAGTGACCAATGGGACATTAAATATCACCTTATCAGGAGCTGCTACGATTTCCAGTGGAGCCAATGGCAGTAATGATTTAACCATTTCAGGTAGTGAAACTGATATTAATGCAACGCTTGCTAGCTTAAGTTATCAAGGTAATCTCAACTTCAATGGCAGTGACACATTGACTGTGACGTCAATAGACAGTGATGGCATACCTTTATCAGATGTGGATACGGTAGCAATAACAATTAATGCTATTAATGATACACCGGTAAATACTGTTCCTGGCGCACAAATTGTCAGCGAAGATACTTCACTATCGATCAGCGGTTTGTCAGTAACAGATTCAGACGGCAATTTAGCATCAACTCGTTTGCAGGTGAATAACGGAACGTTGAATGTGACGTTATCGGGAGCCGCTACGATCTCAAGTGGGTCTAATAATAGTAATGATTTAACCATTTCAGGTAGTGAGACAGATATTAATGTAACTCTAGCTAGTTTAAGTTATCAAGGAAATCTCAACTTCAATGGTAATGATACATTGACTGTAATATCAAATGATAGTGCAGGTACGCCATTATTTGATATTGATCTTATTAGTATCATAGTAACACCAGTTAATGATGCTCCTGTGATAACCGCAGGTAGCATTCTTAACTATAGTGAAAATGATCCTGCAGCAGTGATTGATGGTGGTCTTTCTATCTCAGATATTGATGACACCCATATTGAAAGCGCAACTGTGACAATAAGTACCAATTATATCAACGCTGAGGATGTGTTGGCATTTGTTGATACAGCGAATATTACCGGTAGCTTTAATTCAGCAACCGGTGTATTAACGCTAACCGGTAGTGATACCGTGGTTAACTATCAAAATGCTTTACAAAGTATCACCTATATGAATACCTCAGATAATCCAAGTACGTTATCACGGACAGTCAGTTGGGTGGTCAATGACGGTTATAGTAATGCGACATCAGCGACAAGTATAATTAATGTTAGTGCAGTTAATGATGCACCTACAGTAAGCGCAGGTGCAGTGCTTAATTACACCGCTGGAGATACAGCAACAGCAATAGATGTAGGCGT
>NZ_JACYVZ010000058.1 GCF_014857925.1 Cysteiniphilum marinum
ATTTACTTCCTCCTGAACTTGATTGTTCTTATCTTGTAAGCTTTTCTTTTCTTTCTTAATAGCACTCAAGCTGTTTTCAAGACTCTCATCAAAATTTTCTTTAAATTTAGCTAACTCTTCATCTTTTGTATTGCTAGCAGTATTGGCATCTTCAAGTTTCTTATTTAACTCTGCTATTTCTCCTTGAAGACTTGTTACTGTATCCTGAGCAGCATCCTTTTGCCCTGTAAGACTAACCTGTTCAGCCTTTTTCTCTTCAATCTGTTGTTTTAATTGTTTTATTTCTTCTTCAGATTGCTTTTTATTCGCCTCTAATGCTGCTTTTTCAGCAGAAAGTTCATCATTTAATCTATTTAGTTTCTTCTTAACTAGATTGTTCTCATCTTGTAAGCCTTTCTTTTCTTTCTCAATAGCACTCAGGCTGCTTTCAAGTGTACTTATTTTAGCATTACTCTCATCAAAATTTTCTTGAAATTTAGCTAACTCTTCATCTTTTGTATTGCTAGCAGTATTGGCATCTTCAAGTTTCTTATTTAACTCTGCCATTTCTCCTTGAAGACTTGTTACTTTCTCCTGAGCAGCATCCTTTTGCCCTGTAAGACTAACCTGTTCAGCCTCTTTCTTCTTTAAAGCTTGTTCTAGTTGTGTTATTTTTTGATAGAGTTTTTCATTCTCCAACCTTGATGTGACTTTTTTTTGTTCGTTTAGTTCTTCAAGTTCATCTGCAACTGTAGAACTCAAATTTTTATTGGTTGTTATTCCGCCATTGCTTTCTTCACTAATGACTGCCTTAGAACTACCGGCAGGAGCAGGAGCTTGCTCTGTGCCTTGAAATTCTGCTGTTGCTACTTTTGTTGCATTAATTTGATGACCCATGCCTAACTGATCATCAAACTCATCATCAAACTCATCGTCATCAAAGACATCAAGCTGAGAAAAATATTCATCCCAGCTACTCATAAAATCTCCTATCTTTTCAATCTCCCCCTTAAGTTCTGATGCTTCGGTTGTACCTTGACTTAAACCTCTTATAATCACACTCGATGCTGACTCAGGCTCACTACCACCTATATACTCAGATCTGAATAAGTCTTCCATAATACTCAATTTTAATTTACCATGCTCTAGTGTTATAATTTTATGCATCAAAACCAAGCCCAAATCCAACTCAGAGTCACTTTCCAAAAGTGCCTGCCTAACTATAGGCATTATCGTTTGATCTTTACTAATAACAAAGATGTCCTCATTAGAAGAAGCCATAAAATTCACTATCTCTGCAATTATAAACTTACGACAGAAGCCTAGAAAAGGCTGCCATGCTTCATCTTCACCTAAAGGGCTATCTTCACTACTACCCACAACGGTCTCATCTTTTTGCTGTACATCAGCATTATTAGGTATTTTAGCCTTTTCAGCAAAAAACAATTCAATTGATTTTTTTTCCTTTGCCTTATCAAGATGTCTTTTTTTCCTTAACTCAGCGATCTCATCATTTGCCTTAGATTGTTTCATTTGAGTTTCACCACTATATTCTCCAGATTTACTCGCCTTTTGCAATTCTTCTGCAAATACTGAGAGGTCAACTCCAGCAAGTTCCCTATTATTGCTTTGGTCTTCATCACCTTCTGACCAATCCCCAACATCATCCATACTTGATGCTTTTATAGTTTCATTTTTCTTGAACTGTAAACTTATAGAGTCATCAAACTCATCTAAACGCTGTGTTGAAGCTAAGCTAGTAGAATCAGAATTATAACCCGATTCAACTGATTCTGATTCTATTAATCTACCTGACTGAGTTACTTCTCCAGCATCAACAGCTTGATTGATAAAAACTGTAGACTTATTTGATTCTTCTGCTATTTTATTTCCTTGCGTTTCACCGACACCCCCTATCGTCTCAGTGGGATAGTCTGCAGGTTCCAATGTATCTGCATATTGAAGTACTGGAGCGCTATCAGCAGGAGTTGGCTCTACGCCTTGAACTTGTGTAACTACTGCATTTGTTTTATCAGCATCCTCTATTGTCACTGACGTCTCAGTGGAACTCTCTTCAAGCTCTGAACTACCTGCATGCTGAGATACTTGAGCACTGTCAGCAAAAGCGAACTCTGTAGCTTGAGC
The DNA here is from genome assembly GCF_014857925.1 of Cysteiniphilum marinum. Lineage (GTDB taxonomy): Bacteria > Pseudomonadota > Gammaproteobacteria > Francisellales > Francisellaceae > Caedibacter > Caedibacter marinus. Next base: position 2,125 of record NZ_JACYVZ010000058.1, read on the forward strand.
TTCTGTAACCATTGCTGCTTTTGTTTCATCAGCATCCTCTATTGTCACTGACGTCTTAGTGGAATTCTCTTCAAGCTCTGAACTACCTGCATGCTGAGATACTTGAGCACTGTCAGCAAAAGCGAACTCTGTAGCTTGAGCTTCTGTAACCATTGCTGCTTTTGTTTCATCAGCATCCTCTATTATCGCTGACGTCTCAGTGGAATTCTCTTCAAGTTCTGAACTACTTGCATACTGAAGCACTTGAGTACTTTCAACAGGAGTTGGCTTCAGAACTTCACTTTTAACACCAAAGTGTTCCACACCTACCTCTGACCCCACAAATCTGCCTTCTCTGGCTTTAATAGAATAATTGACAGTTCCTGCATGGAGTTCAGAAAAATGTCTTTGTCTTGGCGTATGTTTATCTTCATTCCCTAATGATGGTTTTTTTTCCTCTCCTACACCACCAAACCTATCGCTTATTGGCCTATCACTTTCATTAGATATATCAAACTCTTCTGCTTGAACAAGTGGTGCCTTTAATACCCCAAGTCCACGAACACTCTTTTGGTCAATCGCAGTCATGGCCAATCTTTTGCCAAAATCTTCACTATCTTCAACTTCACCAACAAAAGATATCTCCTCAAGTGTTTTCTTAACCCACTCATCATCATAATGCTTATAAGTCCCCTTTAAACGTTCAAGCTCTTGAGTTAAGTCTTCTTCATTGGGTTGTAAACTCTTTAATAAATCAATATTAATATTAGCTTTGCGTAAATATTTCTCAAGCTTCTCTGCATTTTTTTTAGTAGCTTCACCCTTAACTGAAAAATTTAGAGCAATAGCAAGCAATGTAGCAAAGTCGTTATCTTGGGGTGTCTTTGGATCATTAATACCTTTAACAATTTTTGATTTACTCCACTTGAACTTAGAGGCATCGTTAAGCAGAGCTTGCATTAAGTATAAGGCTTGATCCAAACCAGTCTGACTATCTCCAACTATTTTTAGTTGTGCTTGATTTAATTGCATAGCTACTATTTTATCATCTTTTAAACCAGCTAGATCCTTTATATTTCTCAAGATAGTCTTGCCAGCAATATGTAACTTATTAGATTCTGATGCTCGTACACTACCAATATTTTTTTTTACTGCTGCTTTCTTCATTACAGACCTAACTGGCTTAGGCATAGTTATATTACTCCCGTAAATAATAAAAATCACTTGTCAAATTACAAACTCATACTTAAAAAGGTTCTTTGCGCTTCAACCTATACATAGCTGATCCAATTTTTTGGTATTTTAAGCTATCCAAGTATTTTGCCACTTGACAATGTATAATTCGTAATTCAACCAGATCTATGTAGGCTTAACAATATAGAAAAATTAAAAATTCCTAAGGTTAGTTACTAATCATGATACGTAACATCATGTTTATAATGACCTTTAAAACTTAGTCACCACCACTCAAACTCAACTTACCAATATAAATTGCCGCTTTTGCGGCAATTATAGTATCTTCACTTCTGCAAAGGCGGGGCTCCAGACTTTAAAATGTAATTTATTTGTAAGCGTTCAGGTCCCTCTTGAATTGGGACAATCAACCTCAGATGAAGCAGATATAATTGGTTTTATTTGATCAGATAATTTTTGCCATGTGCTTTCCTTATCAATAGCTGTTTTCGTTTCTCTGAATTTATTGTGGCAAATTGCCTTAGGCAGAAGCCTAAATGCGAGCAAATTGAATGATTCTTTTAGTGTGTGTTTTGTACATTTTTTTCCAATTCGATCAAGCGCAGCTATATCGTCCTTATTCATCATAATACGATCAGTAGAGTTACTCGTCGCATGTTGATAAAATTTACTGCTTAGTTGATCTATTTCTTTATCTACACCGCTAAGTGAAGACTTCAATTTCTCCAGTTGCGATACAACTTGAAGTGAAGAGGTGTCAACAAAAAGCTTGCCCTCTACCCCAGCTAAAAGTACTAAGTTTTGCAGATTTAATGGGATAGCAAGTGTTTTCAGTACTTGACTATTATGGCTAAAGTTATCTATATTTTCTGGAGTCAATATTGCAATAATGTCATTATTATTTATCTGCTCAACATTTTCACCTCGTAGCAGGCGTTTGAATGTTTGCTCTTGATCTAAATTAGGCTTATCTGAAGAAGCAACTATATCTGCATACTTCAGCGCATTGCTAACAAATGTCTCTTTGCTAGCTTTTAAATCAAACTCTTGATTTTGATAAAGCTGTGAAAAATTCTCAAGAAATTTATCTTGCTTATTTGTATCTGAGATCATATCAAAAACTGTTTTAATAAGATCACCTGAGATAGCCAGATCACTTTTCGCCATTAGTGCGATAAATTTGGTCAACTTAGGATTTTCAGCAAGTTGACGCATAACGGGGTATTGATTACCCTCACCACAAGGATGTAGGGAAAGTTTTTGCCCTTCTTTATCTCTTTTAGCATCTAGATAATTAATAGCGTAAGATAAATTAATGCCTTGTTGGTTTGGTGATTCAAAATACTGTTTTTTTATTTCATCCTCTGTTATCCCTGAATTAGTTTCAAGTTTAGCGTTGACTAACCAATCAATAGCAATTTTAGCACTAGCAGTTCGATCATTAACATTCTTTAATGCTATTTCATCTAATACTTTTTTTTGCTGCTCTTTAAAAAACTCTTTGATTTCTTCATCAGCTTTATTTTCATTTTGTAATAACTTCTGTGCTAGCTCTGGCTCACTTAAGACACGCAATGCCTCTTCAAGCACTATCCCTTTATTCTTTGCAATCTCAAAGGCTCTTTGCGTATCAATATTTTTATCAGTCTCAAAACCCATCTCTTTGATGCGATTTCTAAATTGCTTGTCATTAAAGATTTCCTTGATGGCCTCTTTTCTAGCTCTGTTCAAGAAATCAATAACTTTTGAAAACTCAGAATCTCCAAACACTTCTAGTGCTTGCTCTGGAGGTACGCCGTTTTCAATAGATTCTGCAAATGCTAGTTTATAAATGCCATTAGGATCATCAGATTCCAAAGCAGTAACTATAATACCCTTAAATCCTTCATTCTTGCCAGCATAATCAATGCAAGCAGCTATGCCTTTTAAAATGTTATCTTTATTAATATTTATTAAGGTCATCCGATTTGTTTTTATATCTTGTTGAACCTTATTTAGACCTACTTTACAAGCTAAAAAATTATCGATTATTTTAGGATTTTTTATGGCTTCTTTAATGAAAACTTTGTGATCTAAGCCATCTTCACTTAATCTTTCAAATGCTTCTTTATTTGTTTTTAGCGTGTTAAAGCAATCAGGGTCTTCCAACAATACAGGTAAGTAGCTATCTACGTTAAGACCAATGTCATTTAACTTAGCTACTTTTTCATCAATAAATTTAGTAACATAAGAAGTATAATCTATAGTTTCATCAACAAGATAAATACCATCTTTATCCTTATCCATGCTATTCACTACAACATCAGCAAGATTCAATGCGAGTATATCGCTAATTTCTAAAGAATTATTTTCGCAATCAGCCCATATATTCATGGCAAGTGAATTGCGTAAATAATATTTCTTCATATAAAGTTCGATTGACATCTGAGGATATTTATCTGCAAAATCAATAAACACCTGCCCACGAAATTCATTCCTAATATGACTACCACCTCTAGGTGATATATAGGCAGTCTGTTTGCCTTGGGCTGTGTCAACTTCGTATTTTAGGTGGTTTATGCCGTTAACTGTAACTGCCCCCTGTGATGTCCATTTAGAAAAAAGTGTTTTTAAAACCTCTTTAGAGTTTGAGTTTTCTGGGCTGCCATCAATAGTCTTTCCTCCATACCAATCCGCATCTAAAAAATTTTCATTTAAATCTTTTTGCTCTTGCTGCTGATACTCATAAAGAAGTTCTTCTATTACTTTTTTTCCTTTCCATTCTTCCGAAAGTACATTAATTAACTGAGACTTAAAACCTTGTTCACCTGCCATTTTTACTTATACTCCTAAATAACTTGATGTTTTTTTGTTCAATTTTCACATCAGAAACACCTGCAAGTTATGTAAATGTTCAGAGACCACGCCTTAAAATCACGCAGCCATCTGAACGATATTATTAATTTCCAAAGATGGATTACTGCTTTTGCAATCCTTAATAGCATTAGCAATCACAGTAATAACATCTTCACGTCGTTTCTTAGATGTCTCAATCACACTAGCTAACAAAGCTGTCGCCTCAGCACCTAGCTGTGATTGAGAACCTAAACTGATTCTTCTAACGATAACCCAATGACGTAAGGCGCGTTCAGCTTCATTATTCGTCATAGGATATTCTGGGTGCGACAATATCCTGAAAATCGCGTCCCAGTCGTTTAAGAATTCTTTTGCTAAAGCTTGTGCCTTAGCACTTTGACTCTTTCTGTATTTCAGGCAATGAGCCTTAAAGATAAACAGTCGATACCTAAAATCAGAAATAATCGAAAATTCATTGTTTATTCTGGCTTGTTTAATCCTACTCATGATACTTTGAATTAAGTTCATGGTTAGATCGCCAAAGCGCTTGTTTTCTCTATCGGTCGATTGAGAAAGACTACGTGCCTTGCGGTATAAATGTGCTAAACATCTAAAGCGTTTGTCATAGTGACGATAAGCCGCATAACCATCACTCATAAGCCAGCCGTTAAAACGATCTGTTAACATCATTTGAGCCATT
>NZ_JACYVZ010000059.1 GCF_014857925.1 Cysteiniphilum marinum
CTTTTTGACTTTAGTCCCAGTAAAACAGCAATATCTTCAAAGGTTGGAGAGCATTTATTCTCACGTTGATACTTGTCTATTGCATCAAGCACCTGCTGTTCTTTATCAGTAAGCATAATCAGCACCTGCACCTTTGACTAATTTGATTTCCATATCGCTTATTATGTTCTATTTTAGTTTTAAATCAAGATTTATTTTTTACTTTGTTCTATTTTTTTAAACTTAATTGATTTTTGCTATCAAAGGCTGTTTTTCTTACCCGTAGCATCAAAGTTAAAAGCTATAACAGGCACCATGTTTGCTTTATCAGCCAAAAGCTCAGCAGCACTTCGCAAAGTATGCTTACCAAATCTATCGTTCACTAAATCTTTAACATCATCCAATTTATCATGTTTGGTAACCTTTGGATCAGGGGCAAGAAGGTCTTCAAATAAATCAAGCTGCCTGATTTCACTGGACTGCAACGATAATGCCGTAACCTGTACCTGATAAAGTGCTTCATGATGCCAACTTTTGAAATGGGTTTGAACATATGACCAGATCACGCTGGTACTATTTGTTGCAGGTTGAACCTTATATTTATGCCCCACCCAACCTTTTGCTGTTTTGAAACCAATGAAAAATAAATCACTGACCACTTTATGATGGCGCATCCTGCGCGTTAACCGTTCAACTAACTGGCGCATAATACCACGAATGACATCACGATCATTTTCACCAGCAGTAACTTTGCCATGACCCATGGATTTATGATCTTTGTCTGTTGTATCTACAGGTAAAGGATCATGCCCTAGACATACCGAATACAACCTGCGTCCAATATCACCAAATCTATTGGATAATATTGACATCGGAAACCTCTCAATATCAGCACATTTCAATATCCCATATTGATTTAAGTACCGCTCAATATTCTTGCCAATGCCGCATATATCACCAATAGACGCTCTACCAATATATGACTTAATTTGACCAGGTGTCACAATGGTCGTTTCACCTTTATTCTTGGCACAATATTTTGCTGTTAGCTGACCTTCGGTAATACCAATGGAACAGCGAATGCCACCACTTGCTTCAAACACGGTTTTTCTGATCTTCTCAGAAATAATTTTAACCGAGCCATAGAGCTTTAAAACAGGCATTAAATCAATGTAACATTCATCAATACTGTAAACACTAATGTCTGGCGTAATCTCCATCAGTGCACGCATGATATTACCAGAAATTTCGGCATAGCGATCCGGTCTTGATGGACGTTTTATCAATTGCGGGCAAAGCTTTAGTGCTTCAGACATTTTCATGCCGGTTTTAATACCATACTCACGCGCTTCATAGCTTGAAGATATGATCGTTGTTCCTTTATCGCCATTCGTTACTGCCACAGGGCGTCCGCGCAATTCTGGAAAATCAACCTGCTCACACGATGGAAAAAATGCCATCAAGTCAGTTAAGCAGACACAGGTTGTCCAATGTGTTTTAGTGTCAGTACAGTAAAATGACATAGTAACAGCAAACCACCCTACTCAATAACCACCGCTGTGCCATAACAAAATACCTCGCTGATTGCTTCACCATTGCCATCCATGCTTGAGGTATCATAGCGAAAAGCAACGATCGCATTGGCTCCAAGTGATTCGGCACGTTTAATCATATTTTGATAAGCATCCTCACGGCTTTGATTAGCCATATTTGCATAGGCTTGATTATTACCGCCAATGATCTTTTTCAATCCACCAAAAAAGCCCTGTGTCCATGTTGGTGTTCGCACGATAATACCATGTGCCACGCCTTTTACTTCTATAATCTTTTTGCTCGGGATTTCATTTGTTGTTACAACAAGCATACTAAATACCTTCCTGATCCATTCGTTTTAATTTTCTTATTTGCCTTATTTTACAGATAATAAAATAAGCGGGGAAAAAACTCATCACTATTGAAATAAGAATTTTTAATTCTCTTAGATTTGAATACACATTGTCCTGCAATACAAAAAGACAAAAAGCCACAGCCGTTGTAAGCAAAAACATCAATATTATTATAATTGCATTCATATAGCACCCCATTATCAAAAAAGAAGAAGTTATCATTATTCAACTTACTTAATGCTTGAATTAAGTCATTACAGACACAATATTAGTACAAAGCTTGAGAATTTAACGTAAATCTAGACATGAATGAGATGAGTGATATTGTTTTTAAAACAACCGAAGATCAGCAAAATTTTGAAAAAGCTAAAAAATTGTTAAAGCGCACATTAAAATTATTCCAGACTGACGGTGGTATTGGCATTGCACAGGATCAACACCAAAAAATTCTAAGCTATGAATTCATCATTAACTTAAACAAAGTACCTATCAATTTTGGCACTTGTTTGACAACATATGAATTGCTTGAAAAAGCCAAGCTTTATCATGAGCTAGTAAGAGACAGTATTACGAGCAAAATTGATATTTATGAAAATTGTGTCAGTAAGGCTACATCAAACCCAAGTTATCGTCCTTTAATGATTGATCTACAAATAGCATCGGAGAAAGTAAAGCATATTTACGATTTGGAACAAAATTCAATGCCAAGTAAGCTAATTCATTAACAGCATAATAATCTGGCATCCTAATTATCGCCAACGATTTTTATATTAATAAAGGTATTTCAAATCATGATAATATCGATAAACTAATAAGTTATAATCAAAATCATTTATACAGGAAGTCATACCTTGATAAAATCATATAAACCATGGACTGCATTGTTTTTTCTTTTTGTCAGTGGATGTGCAAATTATAAACCGATGAGAGTTGCACAAAATGTCGATTTAAATAAGTATATGGGCAAATGGCATGAAATTGCTAGACTGCCTAATAGTTTCCAGAAAGGTTGCGCATGCTCTACGGCCGACTATAAAATCATCGATAATGACTATATATCTGTCACCAATCAGTGCAATAAGAATGGCGTTATTAAAACATCAACTGCAAAGGCATGGCGCGTCAATCATGATGATAATAGCAAACTCAAGGTGAGATTTTTCTGGCCATTCACTGGTAATTACTGGATTTTATACGTCTCGTCTAATTATAAATATGCCGTAGTGGGAGAACCATCAAGAGAATATCTTTGGTTTCTCAGTAGAACTAAATCTGTAGACAAAAAGTCTTTTAATTTGATGAAGCAAATTGCATTATCTCAGGGCTATGATTTGAATAAGCTAATTATTGCTGACAATACTTACTGCTAAATGCGATGATTCAAACTAAAAAAGTAAATGCTTTAGCTAAGAGGTTACATGAAACAGCTACTCTATATCATTTTAGCAACACCCATTATACTATCAGCTAATCAACCAAAGGATCTTTCTAATGACACGGAGAATTCAGAAAATAAGGACAACACTGTAGAAAAATTTAATCCAGTGCAATATCCTTTTGGTGTTGGATTTGCTGGTATTTTTTCTCCTAACCCATATAAAAACACTGATCCCACGATACTTCCTGTACCCGTAATGAGTTATAAAGGTGAGGATCTGACGTTAAATGGGCCTTATGCCTCATATCGTTTTTTCCATACAAATAACACCGATAGTAAAGTTCAGTTGTTTTTACAGCAATTCCCGGTGAATTGTTTTTTTTGTCGAAGTGGCTATGTGAGTGATAATTATTCACGCTGTTGAAAATATCAGGCAATAGAAGCGCCTACATAAGAAATGCATCACAAAATTCAATTATTTTTAGGCTATTAAACTACGGACAAATAAAACACTGACAATAAGCGTCACACCTTTAGAATTGGTGGCGGATGCTCAGCTGGGTTAGCAATAAATTGATAGATATCTATCCAACTTTCCCAATAAAAGATGTCAACCAATATGCGTATTTTAAGATGCAAAGCAGATAGCGCAGTATATCGTTTCCTAGCGCGCTGATAATATTGGCATACTGCTTGTTGCACTTGATCAATTAAAAAAGATAATATCATCAGCATGCTCATCACAGAGCATAAATGTTTCTTCCCATGTCCGTAGTTGTGCTCAAAATTATAGCCTTGATTTTTAAGCGTATTAAACGTCTCGTGGAGAGTAGACCCGTGAAACTTCCCCACGAGCCCCTCGCAGAACGGTACGTGAGCCTCTCAACTCATACCGCTCCCATTAAGCAAACGCACCAAACATACCGCATCTCCAGTGTGCAAATAAATATGGATTTTCTTCGGCTATCCTTTCCATAAACTTTGCCGCCCATGTTTTGCGATTACGCAATCGCCGATATTTCCTCATTGCCCATGCCACTAACGTCAGATTAAAATGTCGCAACATCGGATATAATCCTGATCTTGTGTACTTACCATAGTAATTGATCCAACCTTGTAATATAGGATTATACCACTTAGCAATGTCACCCAATTTCAGATCCGTTCGATTGCGTATATTATATCGTCTTGTCGTCGCTCGCATCGATTTTAAAGCCAACTTACTCACAGCAGGCGTGAAGTTAATAAACAGACTCTGCTGTTTAGTATTCTTACACATCCTTGCCCTGAAGGTATAACCCAAAAAATCAAATGATTTATTTAGGTACTTCCCTTTACGACTCCCATCTTTACAATAGACAATTTTGGTCTTGGTGGGATGTAGTTCTAAACCACATTCTTCAAAACGTGCCTTTAGTGAGGCTAATAAAGCCTGCGCTTCTTGCTCCGTTTTGCAATGCGCAAGTCCATCATCTGCATAACGGCACCATGGTGTACCTGTATGATTGCGTTGCATCCACTTATCATAGACATAGTGCAAGAATAAGTTGCTTAACACTGGACTAATCACTCCTCCTTGAGGTGCCCCACACGTTCGTGCAACAGTACTCCCATCGGCTCTTTGCATTGGGGCTTTTAACCAGCGCTCAATATAAAGAATCACCCACTTTTCTTGTGTGTGTTTACGCACCGCTTTCATCAATAGTTCATGAGGAATGTTGTCAAATAGCCCTTTTATGTCAAACTCTAGAACCCAATCGTACTGCCAACACCGCTTGCGGGTGACTCCAATGGCATCTAGTGCTGATTTATTAGGTCTGTAGCCATAAGAATCCTCTAGAAATATTGATTCAACTTCTGGTTCAAAGACTAATTTTGCAACCATTTGACATATCCTGTCCCCTACTGTTGGCACACCCAATATCCGCTCACCTCCTGTTTTCTTTGGAATCGGTACCGCTTTCACAGGGGGAGGAAAATAACTCCCCGAAGACATTCGATTCCAAAGTTTGTACAGGTTATCTTTCAGATTCTTATCAAAATCTGCTAGCGATTGCTTATCAACACCAGCAGAACCAGCATTTGCTTTGACTAATTTATATGCCTTTACAAATAACTGCTTAGGTAGGTTGAATGGTTTTGTCTTCTCCAATATTTCCTCCTGATCTTTCAGTTGAATATTCAATCCGACTGCTTAACACGACCCCTTCGCTCCACTACCATTACAGTAGCTTCATCACTACTACGAGTTGCTCCGCCCCAGTGCTTTGCTTTGGTACTCTCGCTCTTATGACTTTACTCACTTGAACTTCTCCCTTAACATCAAAACGACTGGTTCCCGCAGTTCCCTGTAGAAGCCCAGATCAGAATCACGCCATCTATACGCCGGACACCGCTTACCCAGTAACCAGATCTCCGGTAAACTCTTCCCAGAGTATGGAAACGCCTCTGGTTTTGATGTCAATTCTCTGGATTACGACGCGTCAACAATGGTTCAGGTCTATTCGTCTTTCTGATCCACACCTGCCGAGTTAATAACTCGCACTTTACTTCAATGCTCATGACCAATTACTCTTAATAACAGCCACTTGAAGTGGTTTGAAGCCTACCTCTGGAAGTCGACTTCGAAGGGTCTGCCTTCATCTCCCACAGAGCTTATGCACAAGTTCTTAGTTTTACTTCATGTCTAACCTCCAACCTGTGCGCCTACGGCGCACGGAGAGTAGACCCGTGAAACTTCCCCACGAGCCCCTCGCAGAACGGTACGTGAGCCTCTCAACTCATACCGCTCCCATTAAGCAAACGCACCAAACATACCGCATCTCCAGTGTGCAAATAAATATGGATTTTCTTCGGCTATCCTTTCCATAAACTTTGCCGCCCATGTTTTGCGATTACGCAATCGCCGATATTTCCTCATTGCCCATGCCACTAACGTCAGATTAAAATGTCGCAACATCGGATATAATCCTGATCTTGTGTACTTACCATAGTAATTGATCCAACCTTGTAATATAGGATTATACCACTTAGCAATGTCACCCAATTTCAGATCCGTTCGATTGCGTATATTATATCGTCTTGTCGTCGCTCGCATCGATTTTAAAGCCAACTTACTCACAGCAGGCGTGAAGTTAATAAACAGACTCTGCTGTTTAGTATTCTTACACATCCTTGCCCTGAAGGTATAACCCAAAAAATCAAATGATTTATTTAGGTACTTCCCTTTACGACTCCCATCTTTACAATAGACAATTTTGGTCTTGGTGGGATGTAGTTCTAAACCACATTCTTCAAAACGTGCCTTTAGTGAGGCTAATAAAGCCTGCGCTTCTTGCTCCGTTTTGCAATGCGCAAGTCCATCATCTGCATAACGGCACCATGGTGTACCTGTATGATTGCGTTGCATCCACTTATCATAGACATAGTGCAAGAATAAGTTGCTTAACACTGGACTAATCACTCCTCCTTGAGGTGCC
>NZ_JACYVZ010000006.1 GCF_014857925.1 Cysteiniphilum marinum
GTAAATATGTGGGTCATTACAGGCAAATCAGATAGTCTATGCTAGCAGAAAAAGTGTAAAGTATGAAATACTATTTTAAAATAGGAAATTTAAGCAACTTTACCTCTCAGCGAACGATCCTTAGTACTAGGCCTAAATAAATGTAACTTATGCTACTTGTCTAGTTTGATAACCAATCCTGCAATTAAAATACTCACAGCTGCTAGATAAAGGGGTAGTAGTAAGTAGAATGTTGTAAATAAACCAAGAGTAAAAGCATTAATCGCCCAAGCAATACCAAAAACAGAAGTGGTGCCGCCCATGATGGCACCCTGCTCATGGCTCTCAACTTTGCTGGCAATCACTGATAATAAAGCGGTATAGAAGATGATCTCTAATAACGCGCCAATAAATGCGCTGATAACCATCGAGCTTGGACTTAAGAAAAATGTACAAAGTGCAATTAATATCGCAATAATGACACCACTTAATAGCATCGCAAGGTGATTATTAAGGCGCTTAAGCACAACGTTTTGAAAGTAAAGTGTTGAAAATGCAAAGCCTAAACTCATCACTATAAAAACAAAGCCAATACTTGCTGGTTCAAACTGGAATGCTTGTGCTAACACCAATGGCAATCCTTGGGCGTAATAGCCCCAACCGATTTGCAACATCAAAAAGGCCAATGCAAGTATCTTGACGCGCTTGTCGCTAAACATCACTTTAAAACTAAAGATAAGGCTTATCAACTTAAGTTTTTGCTCTTTGATACGATTGGTGTAGGTTTCAGGTAGCAAGAAACAAACACTTAATAGATTGATTACGGAAAGTCCTGCACCGAACCAAAATGGTAGTGTGATTGCTTGGTATTCCGTTTGCGATAATAGGCCAACAGCTGTTGTTATAAGTGGTCCAAAGACAAAGCCAATAGAGGCAGAAAGCGTGATTAAACTTAGGTTTTTAACGCGGTTTTGCTCGTTAGAAATATCTAAAATAACTGCTTGCGCAATACTAAAACTGCCACCAAAAAATCCGCAAACAAAGCGGCTTAACATGAAAATGCTTAATGAGCCTAATGCTAAGGAGGTCACGGATAATAGATAGGCAATAATCGTGCCTGCTAGTGAGGCGATAATCATCAGTTTACGCCCATATTTATCAGAGAGTCTGCCGATAATCGCGCTACCAATGAAGATCCCCAAAGGCCATACTGCCATGGATAGACCATAATAAAAATTGCGTAGCGAATCAGTTGTGCCAAGCCCAAAAAATGGGCTTTGTTTTGACATCATGATTTCAGGAATGACGGGGAAAACAAGTCCCACACCCATGACATCAATAACAATCGTCAACATCAAAATGGCGACTAATAGGCGGTTATTAACCGGTTTCATTGGTAACTCCAAATATTCAAAGATTTATTCAAGCGGCGAAGTGTATCACTTCTTATATAATTAGCGAGCCACTTTAGAGTGTTGGCAGATAAACTACAATTAAAATGATCGATTTTTTAAGCCTTCATGTGTTTTCTGGCAACCGTTAAGGCAATCAAAGAAATAATGGCGGCAAAGGAAATATAAACACCAGGAATCCATGTAATTGTCGTTGTGTTAATGAGATAGATGACAAACAATGCTGCACTACCACCAAAAATTCCAAAGCCTATATTGTAACTGATCGATAACGCGGTATAACGCGCATTGACTGTGAATAAGTGACTAAGCATACCCATTACAGGACCAATAAAAGCAGCCCCTACAATGGCAAAGATAATTTGTGCCAGAATGAAAATCGAAGTGTGTAGTGACATTAGCCAGTAGAGTAACGGTGAGAGAAAAAACAAAATAACTGCAGCTGTTGCCATGACCTTATAAAAGCCAACTTGATCAGCAACATAGCCCCAAAAAACGGTGAAAACAGATAGGATGATCATGCCAATGGCATTGATTTCAAGTGCGTGACTTAGCTCAATATTAAGGTAAGTATGCGCATAGGTTGGCATAAAGATAAATAGCTGATAGACGATTAATGGCGTTAGCCAACAAATAAAAATACCAAGTAGCATGCCAAATTTTTGTGTTTTAAATGCTTCAATAATTGGGTTCTTTGGTAGGGCATTGTGTGCTTTGAGCTTTTTAAACTGTGGGGTTTCGCTGGTATGCGTTTTAAGATAATAGCCTAAGATGGCAACAAAGATGCCTAAGATAAAAGGGATGCGCCATCCCCAGCTCGCAAGTTGTTTATCACTTAAAATAGCCGTTAATAATGCGCCAACTGCTGATGCCAGTAGCATGCCAACAAATGCGCCAGTAAAGGTAATGCCAGCACCTAGGTAACGGCGGTTACTGCCTATATGCTCATTGATAAAAACGGCAGATCCCGTGAATTGCCCGCCAACACTTAAGCCTTGGAGCATACGCACAAGAATAAGCACAATGGGTGCGATAACGCCAATGTGCTCATAGGTTGGCATGATGCCCATGATGACAGTCGGTAAGCCAATTAAAATAACAGCAATAGAGACAGTCTTTTGTCGTCCATATTTATCGCCAAAGTAACCAAAAACAAGTGCACCTAATGGCCGCATCAAAAAGCCTGCAGCAAAGGCACCATAAACAGCTAAAACGGAAACAAGCTGATTGTCAGAAGGGAAAAACAAGGGTGCTAAAAAAGGGGCGCAAAAGGCATAAACAACAAATTCATACCATTCTGAAACGCTTCCACAGAAGCTGGCAACAATATTTTTCGTGCGCGAAATTTCTTTTTCTTTGGGTGAGGCTTGAGAAAGAGGTTGTGATGACATGATGGCAATCTCCTTTGCTTGCGATGCATTTAGATACAATAAAATACACTTTTTTACGTTATTATAGAACAAAATAGCAATTGAGCTACGCTTAAACTGTGCAAAGGGAAAAACAATTCGCAGCTGAGTCAGGCTTGTGTTAGAATATCGACTACTTTAACGCCAATCAAATAAAATTTTCTGTAATGGAAGTAAATAGCTATAAAACACAATTAAAAGAGATGTCATTGCGCTTGGATACACTTCGGGGGTATCTTTGACTTTGCCCATAAGAAAGAGCGTTTAGACGAAGTATTAATGGAGTTGGAAAATCCAGAGATTTGGAATGATCCAGAGAATGCGCAAACGTTAGGTAAAGAAAAAACAGCCCTTGAGGTGGTTGTTAATAATGTCATAACCCTAGATAAGGGAATTACTGATGCGCTAGAGATGATTGAGTTTGCGCAAGAAGCTGATGATGAGAGTATCTTACAAGAGGTTATCACTGAAATTGATCATTTGGAATCTGCGTTAGCCAAGCTTGAGTTTATGCGTATGTTTAATAATCCAATGGATCCAAATGATGCGTTCTTGGATGTGCAATCCGGCTCAGGAGGCACTGAAGCGCAAGATTGGGCGCAAATGCTTATGCGTATGTATCTACGTTGGGGCGAGGCGCATGGCTTGAAAACTGAGCTTATTGAAGTGTCAGATGGTGATGTTGCGGGTATTAAGAGCTGCACGATTCGTTTTGAAGGTGAGTATGCCTATGGTTGGCTTCGGACTGAGACGGGTGTGCATCGTTTGGTGCGTAAGTCACCGTTTGACTCCGGTAACCGACGTCATACGTCATTTGCATCGGTTTTTGTATCCCCCGAGGTGAGTGATGATATTGAGATCAAGATTAACCCTGCAGATTTGCGCATTGATACGTATCGCGCATCAGGCGCTGGTGGGCAGCATGTCAACCGTACAGATTCAGCAGTAAGAATTACGCATGAACCATCAGGTATTGTCGTGCAATGTCAGAATGATCGCTCTCAACATAAAAACAAAGATCAAGCAATGAAGCAGCTAAAATCAAAGCTGTATGAACTAGAGATGCACAAACGCAATGCTGAAAAACAAGCGCTTGAGGAGTCTAAATCAGATATCGGTTGGGGCAGCCAAATTCGTTCTTATGTACTTGATCAATCAAGAATTAAGGACCTAAGAACCTCTGTAGAGAATACCAATACACAGGCAGTGCTTGACGGTGATTTGGATAAATTTATCGAAGCTAGCTTGAAAATGGGTTTGTGAGTGGTATATACCGTAGGGGTGTACTGCATATAATATAGCGCAGGGGCATATTGAAAATTATGTAGCGTAGGGGCGTATCGAATACGCCCTTAAATAAAAGATTAAAATAAAAATAAAAAATTGGAATAACAGCCATGACAGAACAAGTTCAAGATCAAGTGATGACAAAAGAAGAAGCGCAAATCGAAGAAAATAATCAGATTCAAGTGCGCAAAGAAAAGCTTAAAGAACATACCGAATCAAATAATGGTATTGCTTTTGCTAATGATTTCAAACCCAATGCCGCAGCAGCATGTTTGCAAGCACGATATGGCAAGATCGAAAAAGCAGAGTTAGAAGCGTTGGCAGATAAGCCAACGGTAAAAATTGCCGGACGCATTATGCTCAAGCGTGTTATGGGTAAAGCATCTTTTATCACGCTTCAGGATATGTCAGGTCGTATTCAAGCGTATATTCGCAAAAATGATTTAGCTGAAGGCGAGTATGATCGCTTTAACGCACATTGGGATTTGGGTGATATCGTTGGTGTTGAAGGGACATTATTTAAGACCAATACCGGTGAGTTATCGGTGCATGCAACGAGCATTAAGTTATTAACTAAGTCGATCCGCCCATTGCCTGATAAGTTTCATGGGTTGTCTGATCAAGAAACGCGTTATCGCCAACGCTATGTTGATCTGATGACTAACAGTGAGAGTCGTAAAGTTTTCCAGACGCGCTCTAAAATGATTCAATTTATTCGTCGTTATTTTGATGAACATCGTTTTATGGAAGTCGAAACGCCAATGATGCATGTGATTCCAGGAGGTGCCTCAGCAAAACCTTTTGCAACGCATCACAATGCGCTAGATATGCCGCTTTATTTGCGTATTGCGCCTGAGCTTTACTTAAAGCGTTTGGTTGTTGGTGGTTTTGATCGCGTCTATGAGATTAATCGTAACTTCAGAAATGAAGGTTTATCAACGCGTCACAATCCTGAATTTACCATGATTGAGTTTTATCAAGCTTATGCTGACTATAAAGATTTGATGGATTTAACCGAAGATTTATTGCGTAAGATGGCTGAAGATGTGCTAGGTACTACCGACATTCATTATCAAGGTCAAGACTATGATTTAGCACAACCTTTTGTGCGTATGAGTATGTTTGATTCGATTTTACATTTTAATCAAGAGATCACTAAAGAGCAGTTGGCAGACTTTGACCAAGCGATAGCAATCGCTAAAAAGCTAGGCATTAAAGTGGAATCACACTATGGCTTAGGCAAGCTACAAACAGAGATTTTTGAAGAAACTGTTGAGCATCGTTTGATTCAACCAACCTTTATTACCGAATATCCGGCCGAGGTATCACCATTGGCGCGTCGCAATGATAATAATCCTTTTATTACTGATCGTTTTGAGTTCTTTATCGGCGGGCGTGAAATTGCCAATGGTTTCTCTGAGTTAAATGATGCAGAAGATCAGGCTGAGCGCTTTAAAGCACAAGTAGCCGCGAAAGATGCAGGGGACGATGAAGCGATGTTTTATGATGCGGATTATATCCGTGCTTTAGAGTATGGCTTAGCACCAACTGCAGGGGAAGGTATTGGCATCGATAGATTGGTTATGTTTTTCACCAATAGCGCATCGATTCGTGATGTGATCTTATTCCCGCATATGCGCCCTGAATAGCACCAAGTTTAAGAGGTGATGTTATGACGGTAGCAGAAAAATGGGAAACACAAGGGATTGCAAAGGGTGTGCAACAAGGTATGCAGCAAGGAGCGCGTTTGAAAGCAGAAGAAACTGCATGCAAAATGTTGCGTAAAGGCTATGCGATTGATGATGTTTGTGAAATAACAGACCTTGATCAAAAAGATGTTATTGAACTAAAGGAGCGCATCAAAAATACACGTCATTGATCTGTTCGTGAGCCGTTTCCATTTGCTGCCAGCTTCTTATTTCCCACTTATTATCACGAGCTAATAATGCTAATTTAGGATCTGGATTCACGCAAACTGCTTTATCAACAAGCTTTAATAATGGCGCATCATTAATTGAATCAGAGTAGAAAATGCTTTGCTCAAATGTCGTGGGTTTTTTTTGCAGCCATTGTTGATAGTAGTGAACTTTGCCGATACCAAAACTTAATGGTTCGATAACGCCACCCGTGAGTTTGCCATTTTCTTTGACACTTTGTACACCGATAATATTTTCTTGATCAAATCCAAGCAAAAGACCAATGGGGTGCACTAAATCAATCAAGCTTGCGGATATTAATAAAATCTGATCGCCCTTTGCTACATGCTTCTTAATTGCTTGGTGAGCTTCAGGGTAAGTGAAGTTCTTGACAATAAAGTGGGCAAAGTCTTTTAATGTGCTTTGTAATGAGCTTTCACTGTGTCCAATCAGAGGTTGTAAGACAAAGTGACAAAACCCGAGCATATCGACTTCACCGGCATGATAGGCGCGATCATAGGCTTCTTTGGTTGCCATAAAGGTTTTAGGGTTGTTTACAAGCTTGTGATTACATAGATACTTAGCCCATTCGTTGGAGCAGTCAACAGAAATAAGTGTGTGATCAAGATCAAAAATAGCGATATTAGGCATTGTATTTGGCATAGTATTATGGTGAGTTTGTGGATATGATGATAAGCGTTGTAAGCTTTGTCAATTGAAAATCAATGAGGGGTATTATGAAGTTAATAAATAAATGTACAGTGGCTATAACCTTGCCGTTAGTTGCACTGATGAGCTTTGCAAATACTGATAATTTTAAGGCGCTTGAACAACAATATGGTGGGCAATTGGCAATTAGTGCCATTGACACATCGAATGATCAAGCTGTTGATTATCATGCGGATAAACACATGCCAATGTGCAGTACATTTAAGCTGATGCTTGTTGCGGCAATATTAAAAAAGAGTGCTAATGAGCCTAAATTGCTTGAAAAGAAGATTGAGTATACACAAAAAGATATGGTCAATGCATACTCCCCATATACCCAAAAAAATCTGGGTAAAGGCATGACCGTTAGTGCATTATGTCATGCAGCAATGTTAAGCGATAACACAGCGGCAAACCTACTATTAAAGCAATTGGGCGGTCTGGATAAATTAAACCAATTTGCGCGAAGCATTGGTGATACAACCTTCAGGTTAGATCGCCATGAGCCTTATTTAAATACTGCCATCCCAGGAGATAAAAGAGATACAACAACAGCAAAAGCCATGTCAAAAAGTCTGGATAAAATTGTATTGGGTAATATTCTTCCTGCTATGCAGCGTGATTTATTGATCAAATGGATGCAAACAAATACCACGGGGGATAAGCGCATAAAAGCAGGTGTTAATAAATCTTGGATCGTTGGTGATAAGACCGGCACGGGTGATTATGGTACAACGAATGATATTGGTGTGATATGGCCAAACAAATGCAAACCGATTGTAATTAGTGTTTTCTATACACAGGATAAGCAAGATGCCAAAGCACAAGATGTTGTGATCCAAAAAGCAACTAACCTTGCTATGGCTGAGCTTGGTAAAACTAATTCCTGCTTAGATCAGACTGTTTAATGAGAACGCAGTATCACTTTAGAGAGTCCGCTAAAGGACAGCTTTTAATTTGGGATGTTAAAAAGCTTGTTAAAGAATCACAGCACCTAAAAGCAATATCGATTAAAGTGGATCAAGTTAAAGAGCTAGCTCAGTGTTATTGGTATGAATTTGGTGAAGAAAAACCAACGTGCTTGAGTATTATTGAGCATATGAAGCTTATTCAAGATGCTGATTTGAGTTATCCTATTTTGCTGTGTGCCGATGGGCAAATTATGGATGGCATGCATCGGGTATGCAAAGCCAAGTTAGAAAATAGGAAGACCATTGATGCTATTCAATTTGAAGTGACACCTGAACCGGATTTTATCGATATAGACCCAAAGGACTTGGTTTATTAACAGGGGATAGGCCAAAAAGATATGGAAATCCTTGGCTGAATCAGTGGTTTCGCGCATAATAAGTGCCAATATTTTGCAGGAACAAAGGATCGATATGTCTCATACTATAAAATCTAAAGCAGCCGTTGCTTGGCAAGCCAATAAACCCCTCTCAATCGAAACTATTGATGTATTACCACCACAAAAAGGGGAAGTACGCATTAAGATAAATGCCTCTGGTGTTTGTCACACGGATAAATTCACATTATCTGGCGAGGATCCTGAAGCTGTGTTTCCATGTGTTTTAGGGCATGAAGGTGCGGGGGTTGTTGAATCAATCGGTGAGGGAGTAACCTCTGTTGCCGTGGGTGATCATGTGATCCCTTTATATACACCTGAATGCGGTACGTGTAAGTTTTGCCTTTCAGGCAAGACCAACCTATGTCAGAAAATTCGTATAACACAAGGCCAAGGTTTAATGCCTGATGGCACAACACGTTTTTTTAAAGACGGCCAACCCATTTATCACTATATGGGGTGTTCTACTTTTTCTGAGTATACTGTGTTGCCTGAGATATCCGTTGCTAAAATTGATAAACAAGCACCTTTGGAAAAGGTATGTTTACTTGGTTGTGGCGTAACAACGGGAATGGGGGCGGTCAAAAATACTGCCAAAGTTGAAAAAGGTGCAACTGTCGCTGTCTTTGGCTTAGGTGGTATTGGGTTAGCTGTGATTATTGGTGCAAAGATGGCTCAAGCAAAACGTATTATTGCCATCGATATTAATGAAGATAAATTTCCTTTAGCGCAAAAGCTTGGTGCAACTGAGTGTATTAATCCTAAGCATCATAAGCGCCCAATCCAAGAGGTGATTGTGGAGATGACCGAAGGTGGTGTTGACTACTCATTTGAATGCATCGGTAATGTTGATGTTATGCGAAGTGCGCTAGAATGCGCACATAAAGGATGGGGTGAGTCAATTATTATCGGTGTTGCCGGTCAAGGCAAAGAGATTACTACTCGTCCTTTTCAGTTGGTTACTGGTCGTGTGTGGAAAGGCAGCGCATTTGGTGGTGTCAAAGGGCGCTCGGAATTACCACAATATGTAAATGATTATCTAAAGGGAAAATTTGCGCTAGAAGACTTTATTACCCATACCATGCCAATTGAAGAGATTAATCAAGCCTTTGAATTAATGGCGAAAGGTGAAAGCATTCGTAGCGTGGTTGAGTTCTAGAATGGCAGGTGTTCAACATATCGAAGTAGATGCTGATCGCGAAGGTCAACGTATTGATAATTTTCTGATTGGACAGTTTAGCAAACTACCTAAATCCTTGATATATCGCTGGATTCGTAAAGGAGATTTACGTGTCAATAAGAAGCGCATTAAACAAACTTATCGTGTTAAGCCAGGTGATATCGTGCGTGTTCCACCCTTTATCCTTGAGGAAGAAGCGCCCGCTAAGGTAAGTGATGATCATTTAGTCTTTCTTGAATCACTCATTTTATTTGAGAATGCGGATTATATGATTATTAATAAGCCTTCTGGTATTGCCGTTCATGGTGGCTCAGGCGTTAACTCAGGGTTAATAGAGCGCTTGCGTCAACTGCGTCCTCAAGCTAAAAAACTTGAGTTGGCACATCGCTTAGATAAAGAGACCTCGGGGTGTATGATCATTGCCAAAAAATACAGCATCTTGACCTATTTTCATGAAGCGTTGAAAAAACGCGAAGTGCAAAAGACTTATCACGCCCTAGTGCACGGCAGTTGGTCAAATAAAGTCAAACAGATTGATTTGCCATTAAAGCGCCACTTACTGCCACATGGTGAACGCATGGTGCGTGTTGATAAAAAAGAAGGCAAAGACGCATTAACCAGTGTTAGAATCTTGCAAAAATTGGATCAATACACTTTGGTCGAAGCAATGCCACACACTGGTAGAACACATCAGATTCGCGTGCATCTTGCGGCATATAATTGCCCAATTGTATGTGATAAAAAATACGGTATTGCCGATAAAGATCAAGTATTGATAAAGAAAGGCTTTAATCGCCTATTTTTACATTCTGCCAATTTATCGTTTAAGGATCCCAAAACGGGTGAAGATATGCATTTTGAGGCGCCATATGATCGTGATTGCATAACAATGCTCACATCATTTTTAAAATAATTATAATATAAAACTAAAGCCCCCAAAGCCTTCTGATTTTGTTGTTTTTTTAAATGCTTAGGTCGACAGCTATTATAAATGATCTATTCTTACCTTGAGCGACGTAGACTTTAGTTGCACTGAGATCACATTTAACAGGAACAAACGATAAGATATAAATAAGGTCTCCGGCGATATCGCTCGTGAATTATTTTGCGCGTTATAGTAATGGCGTTTCAGCTTACAAGATTCAACCTGCTTGATGATTGTGTTACAATCTGTTCATTCTTTTTTGCGGTATGACAGCATGGATAAAATCACAATTAAAGGTGCGAAAACGCATAATCTTAAAAATATCGATTTAGAGATTCCTCGCGATAAATTAACGGTTATTACAGGTTTAAGTGGCTCAGGTAAATCATCATTGGCATTTGACACACTTTATGCTGAAGGGCAGCGGCGTTATGTGGAGTCATTATCAAGTTATGCTAGACAGTTTTTATCCTTGATGGATAAACCCGAGGTTGAACATATTGAAGGCTTGTCCCCTGCGATTTCCATTGAGCAGAAAACTACCTCGCATAACCCCCGCTCAACAGTAGGGACAGTCACTGAAATCTATGATTACTTGCGTGTGTTATTTGCACGTATTGGTGAGCCGATGTGCCCTGTGCATAAGGTTGAGCTAAAGGCGCAAACGATTAGTCAGATGGTCGATCATACGTTGAGCTTTGATGATGAGGAAAAACTTATGATTGTCGCTCCCGTGATTGTTGATAAAAAGGGTGAGCACATCCAGTTGATGGAAAAGCTCTATGCTGAAGGATATTTGCGTGCGCGTATTAATGGTGAACTATATGAGTTAAGCGATCCGCCTAAATTGGATCGTTATAAAAAGCATACGATTGAAGTGGTAGTTGATCGTTTTAAACCACAAAAGAAAAACCAGCAGCGTTTAGCAGAGTCTTTTGAAACAGCATTAGATTTATCAGCAGGTATTGCTAAGCTCGTATTTTTAGATGGTGAGCAAGATGATATTATCTTTTCATCGAAACATGCCTGTCCACATTGCAATTACTCGCTTAAGGAATTGGCACCGAGAATTTTTTCATTCAATAGCCCAATTGGTGCTTGCCCAAGCTGTGATGGTTTGGGGACCAAAGCATACTTTGATGCGGATAAGATTATTATTGATGATAACTTAAGTTTAAACCAAGGAGCGCTACATGGCTGGGATAAGCGTAATGGCTATTACTTTGCGCAATTAGAGGCGTTGGCTCGGCATTTTAATTTTTCATTGGATACCCCGTTTAATAAGCTCACCGATGCGCAAAAAGAATTAGTGCTTAATGGTTCAGGAAAAACTGAGATTAATATTTACTTTAAAAGCTCAGGTGGTAGAGAATATCGAGCACAGAAACCATTTGAGGGCGTATTGGCAAATTTTGAGCGTCGTTATAAAGAAACTGACTCAAACATGATTCGTGAAGAATTAAGTAAACTGATGAGTAATTTACCATGCCCAAGTTGCAATGAAACGCGTTTAAATGAAGGGGCACGTAATGTGTTTATTGCCGGCAAAAATATCGCGCAATTAACGGCTCTGTCGATAAAAGATAGTGTTAAATGGTTAGATAATTTGAGTCTTACAGGTCAAAAGCACGTGATTGCTGAGCGCTTGCTCAAAGAAATTCTCGCGCGTTTGGGCTTCTTAGTTAATGTTGGCTTGGATTATTTAAATCTATCGCGTCAAGCCGACACACTCTCAGGTGGTGAGGCGCAACGTATTCGCTTAGCCAGTCAAATTGGTGCAGGCTTGGTTGGCGTGATGTATATTCTCGATGAACCATCGATTGGACTACATCAACGTGATAATCAAAAGCTATTAGACACCTTGCATCATTTACGTGATTTAGGTAATACGGTGATTGTGGTCGAGCATGATGAGGACGCGATTAAACAAGCCGATCATATTATTGATATAGGGCCTGGTGCTGGCATTCATGGCGGGCAAATCGTTGCTGAAGGGCGATTGAGTGAAATCATTGATAATGAAAAATCATTAACGGCAGATTATCTCTCCAAGCGCAAACAGATTACCATTAATGGCAAGAAGTTAAAGCCAAAAAAAGGGCAATATGTTGAGATCTATGGTGCTAAAGGCAATAACCTGCAAAATGTTAATTTAAAAATTCCTTTGGGCTTATTAACTTGTGTCACCGGTGTGTCTGGCTCAGGTAAGTCAACCTTGATTAATCGCACACTTTATCCCTTAGCGGCAAAGCTTCTTAATAAAAACAATAGCATCACAGCGCAAGCCTATGATAAACACAAAGGTTTTGAGCTACTGGATAAGGTTATCGATATCGATCAAAGCCCGATTGGGCGCACACCGCGCTCAAATCCTGCAACCTATACCGGTGTTTTTACACCCATTCGTGAATTATTTGCAGCAACCGCTGAATCGCGTTCACGTGGCTATCAGGTGGGACGTTTTAGCTTTAATGTCAAAGGTGGGCGTTGTGAAGCATGCCAAGGTGATGGTGTATTAAAAGTTGAGATGCACTTCTTGCCGGATGTTTATGTGCCATGTGATGTCTGTCAGGGCAAACGTTACAATCGTGAAACGTTAGAGATTCAATACAAGGGCAAAAACATTAGCGAAGTGCTTGATATGAGTATTGAGGAAGCTTTAGAGTTTTTCTCGGCGGTACCACAAATAAAACGTCGCTTACAAACCTTAATGGATGTTGGCTTGTCGTATATTACTTTGGGGCAAAATGCGACCACCTTGTCAGGTGGTGAAGCGCAAAGGGTTAAATTAGCTAAAGAGTTATCAAAAACCGCAACCGGTAAGACCTTGTATATTCTTGATGAACCGACGACCGGACTGCATTTTCATGATATTCAGCAATTGCTCAATGTCATTATGCGTTTGCGTGAGCAAGGCAATAGCATTGTTATTATCGAGCATAACTTAGATGTAATTAAAGTGGCAGATTGGATTATTGATCTGGGTCCTGAAGGGGGTGATGGCGGTGGTCAAATTATTGCCGAAGGTGCACCAGCAAGCATTGCTAAAAATGCGCAGTCGCACACGGGTAGATTTTTAAAGATGATGCTGTAATATCCAAAGGGGGGAGGGTATGTTAAGACGTATAATCATTTTATTGGTGACATTAGTGGTTATTTTTTCAGTGTATATTCCGTGGTTTAAGGCAGGTAAACATAACAAAGTAACGCATAAAACTGTGATGTCTAGCATCTATTCAGCTAGTGATTTAAAGCAGTATTTGCATGGTTAATGACAAAAATATCAGGTGAATTTAAAACTCACTAAAATATAGACCTCTAATAGCAATTTATCAAATGACTGTTATACTATGTATAACTTAAATGGTTGGAGTCTATCATGCATACAAACGCAAAAATTCTCAAATGGGGAAATAGTCTTGGGATTAGATTATCAGGCGCGCTTAGAGATTTAACGGACTTTAAGGCTGGAATGATTGTTGATGTTGAAATAAAGGCAGATGGTTTATTCATACGCAAAGCTAAACAAAAAACGATTTTGCCATTTTCTGAGTCATCATTAATTGATGGCTTAGATGAAAGCAGTCACAAAGATTTAATAGTTAAGCCTCAAGGCAATGAATGGCATGACTAAGCAGTATATTCCAGAGCGAAATGATATTGTCTGGCTTGACTTTGAGCCAACAAAAGGCAAGGAAATTGGCAAATATCGCCCTGCTTTTGTCTTATCATCCAAAGAATATAATTCAAAAACAGCGACACTTATTTGCTGCCCAGTGAGCACATCTATTCGTGGCGGAGCTACTGAAGTCTCCATTAATAATATTGATAACCCATCTGTTGTCGCATCATCAATTGTACAAACATTATCATGGAAAGAGCGCAAATGCCGATTCATTGCTAAAGCAGAAAAAGGTGTGTTTAAAGACGTGATTCTTAGATTATTGCCTTTAATTGGTGCCGAAGAAATAATAGATGATCTTTTAAACAGTAGATGAGCCAATCAAAGCTAGCGCAGATTGGCACCAATTGAAGCTAAACGTTTTTTCAAACTTGGGTGGGTGGAAAACATATCATCCATGCCGCCTGCGGCAAACTTACTACTGGCTGGATCATAAAGATAAGAGGCGCGACGCATACGTTCATTACTATTGTGCGCATAGCTTTGTGCAGTTTGCGGTTCATTATGATTTTGACTGATTTTAATCAGCGCATTCGCCATCGGCTTGTTATCACGCATCAGCTCAACGGCACCAGCGTCTGCCATATACTCACGTGTGCGACTTAAGAATAGCACCATCATACTGGTAATAATTGGCAATATGAAACGTAATAACATAATCACCATAAAGATAATTGCCATCGCATTGCCGCCATTGTTGTTATCGCGACGATTGCGATTGCCACCAAAAAGTGTTGAATAGAATAAAAACTCAATCATAAACATCAGCATATTCGATAGCACGACGGTAAATAGATTAAGCTTAATATCTTGATTACGAATATGGGTTAACTCGTGTGCCATTACCGCTTGCAGCTCATCGCGATTTAAACGATTAGCAAGTGCGCGTGTGACCGCAACCATAGAGGATTTTTCAGAGAAGCCTGAAGCAAAGGCATTCATATAATCGGCTTCAATCAAATATACTTTTGGCATATAGGGCATATTTGCAGCAATTTTCATCTCTTCAGTAACATTATAAATGCGCTGACAAAGTGGATCAGGATCATTTGCGCTAATCTCGCGATACTGGGTTCCTGCGAGCATGATTTTGTCATAGTAACTAAAGGTTGCCATTAGCCAAATAAATGCAATTATAGTGGATATGATCGTTGCCCATGGTGTGAGTTTTAAGGTCGCCACAAGGTAAGCAATATCACCAAAACTTAAACGATATCCAGCATAAGTCATCATGCCGCCATATTGACCATAGCGCCAAACAAGATCGATTAAAAAACCAAGGGCAAAAAAGATAATTAAAAATAAGGCGATAACGGTATACGATTTACGCGTGTTTTTCTTAACGACTTCACGCCAATCAACACCGTTGATATCAATTGCTGCCATGGCTTATAACTCAACGCGACTATCTTCAAGCACTTGACGTTTTTCATCACTGACTTGCCAGTAGATAAAGTCCTCATCAAGCTTGCTTTTAAACATATTAACCACAACACCTGCGATCATTGATTTTTTATGAGCATTGTATTTTTCAATGCTATCGTTAAAAGCTTGCTTTGAAAACGCCAGTTTATTTTCGGTAGAGGTGATTTCTTCTTGCAATTGCATGACATTTTGATTGGCTTTTAAATCAGGATAATTTTCAAACTGAACATTCAAACCACCGGCGATTTTTGAGATTTCATTTTCAGCCGCCATACGCGTTTCAGAGTCCCCTTTTTCCTTGGCATGTATTGCCTGATTTCTTAAGGCGGTGACATCTTTTAATGTCGTTTGCTCATAATCCATATATTTTTTAACAACACTAATGAGTGAGTCAAAGACTTTAGCGCGACGATCCAATTGGACGTCAATTTGGCGTTCAGAGTTTTTAACGGCCTCAATTTCAGCAATAAGACTGTTGTAAGTCATCAAGACATAGCCAAAAATCAAAGCGAGAATAACAACGATAATAATGAGGGTAACCATGGTTTTAGCTCCTAAATTTATTGATTACTAAATTATCAAACAGTATTAATTTGCCACGTATGTTGCTGGCATTCAAGCGTATTGTGTTTCATAATGACAGCATTTTTAAGCTTAAGTGTAATATAGATTGGGAAAAATGCTTGATTTAGTGATTGTTGAACCAAAACAAAAAGCGACACATACGGTGATATGGTTGCATGGTTTAGGTGCCGATGGACATGATTTTGAGGCGATTGTGCCAGAATTGAATTTGCCAGTTGATGCAGGTGTGCGTTTTATTTTCCCGCATGCGCCTGTGCAGCCAGTGACGATTAATATGGGCATGGAAATGCGTGCTTGGTATGACATAAAACGCATTGATGATATAAAACGTGATGTGGACTGTAAAGGAATTGAAGATTCGTTAAATGCGCTAGATGAGATCATTAAATCACAGCTTAGTGACGGCATTGCTACTGAGAATATTATTATTGCAGGTTTTTCTCAAGGTGGAGCGATTGCTGCCTTAACAGGACTTACGATGCCTTACTCATTTGCCGGCATTGTGCTGTTATCAACTTATTTGCCAGATTGGGATCATTTTAAAACAAAGCTTAATAATGCTAATCAGCAAACACCGTTTTTTATAGGGCATGGCAGTCATGACCCAGTGGTACCATTTGTAGCTGGTCAAATGCTTAAAACTAAGCTTGAGGAATTAGGTATAAAACACGAGTTCCATGACTATCCAATGGAGCATAGCGTATGTATGCCAGAGATTCATGATATTAGCCATTTTATTCAATTATGTTATGGGCTGATCAATGATACAGCCAGATAAATTAGATAAATTAGATAAATTAGATAAATTGATTATTGCTTCGCGTGATAGCCAGCTAGCATTATGGCAGAGCCGTTACGTCAAGAAATTGTTAGAGCAAACACACCCTGGATTGATCTGTGAGATTATCACGATGAAAACACAAGGCGATAAGATCCTTGATTGTCCATTGAATCAAATTGGTGGTAAAGCGCTTTTCATGAAAGAGCTTGAAGTGGCAATGACGAAGGGACGTGCAGATATCGCCGTTCATTCGTTGAAAGATGTTCCGTATGAGTTGCCTGAGGGTTTTGCCTTGGATGCTTTCTGCCAACGTGAGAACCCACAAGATGCTTTTGTATCAAATACTTTTTCTAGTATTGATGATTTGCCACAAGGTGCGATTGTTGGCACATCAAGTTTAAGACGCAAAGCGCAGCTATTAGCCTATCGATCAGATTTAGATATTCGTGATTTGCGTGGCAATGTGCAAACACGGCTCAAAAAACTCGATGAAGGTTTGTATGGTGCCATCATTTTGGCAGCAGCTGGATTAATTCGCTTAGATCTAAGCGCTCGTATCAAAAGTTTGATTGATACTGAGATCTCATTGCCTGCGGTTGGGCAGGGGATTGTAGTCGTTGAATATCTAGCACAAAATAATAGGATCAAAGCGCTATTAAATGCTATTGATAACGAAGATGCTAGAGTATGCGCCTTGGCAGAACGTAGTTTTAATGAGGCATTACAGGGCGGGTGTCATGTGCCAATTGCCGCATTCTGTGAGAAAGGGATGGAAGGTTTGCAGTTAACGGCAATGGTTGCCAGCAGTGACGGTAAAGAGATCATGCGCGAGACTTTAAATGGCAATGATGCAGTTGATCTTGGTAAGGCATTAGCGCGAAAGATGGTTGAAAAGGGTGCAAAAGTTATATTGCAACAGTGATTTGATAAATCGCTTCTTTTGAATGATGTCAAGCATTCTCACAATTGCCTCGCACCCTGAGCTAAGTCGAAGGGCGACGTAGAGATAATAAATGGCTTCGACTGAAGCTCAGCCAACGTTATATAATGATGGCAATGATGAAAAATAAGTTGTATCAGTTATTGCCTGCCCCTTCGGGGGAGAGGTTGTGCAGCTTACGTTGTGCGGAGGTGAGGGGGATCACAACGCAAATTTTTTCTTATGCATTAGATAGCAATTTAAAGAAAAATTGACTTCTCAATAAAACGTAGTAATCCAAAAAAGCTCTCTTGAAAAGGTCGTCTTTTATAGTTGCTATAGGGGCTCATAACTAGAATTGGAAAGCTGCCAGCCAAAATGCAGGCAAGGCATCCAGTAAGTAGTCGATCATCAACAAGGGCAAGTTCATGCGCTTTGCATTGTGCGAGTTCTTGAATTTTTAATAAGCCATCGGGATAAGGCTTTTTAGCAACACCATCGATAAAGCGGATATTAGGGAAATGTGTAGCAAAATACTGGGCGCGCTCAGCAGTTGGCATATTGGAAAGAATAAAAATATTATGCTCACTATATTTGTCGGTTAGCGAGTTAAGCCAATTGAGAATTTTTTCATCTGGTAAGGGTTGGCCATGTGGCGCAAGTACGCCATCAAAATCAAGCGCAATATAACGAATACCTGATTTCTTAAGTTTTTCAGGATTCAACTGTGTGACCTTTTCTACTTGATGTTTGCGCTGGGCAATCGCTTTTATTTTTTTACGTTGATACCAGCTCATTTTAATCGTAAAACTAAATCGTCCCATTAAACCTATATTCCTGATGTGTTATTGGTGTTGTTTTGTTTATCTTCTTGTATTGCAAGCGCTTGCTTATATAGGGCATTTTTTTTGCCTTGGGTAAGCTCTACTGCGATGCTGACGGCTTTTTTAATTGGCAGTTCCTCAAGCAATAGGCTAAGCAGTTTATGTTCATCAACAATAGTATCTTCTTTTTCATCTGCCTTAATGCCTTCGATTAAGATAACAAATTCACCCTTTGTTAATGAAGAATCTTTTGCAAAATCAGCCAAAATATCACAAGCGGTCCCATGAAAGAAACGCTCAAATTGTTTGGTGAGTTCTTTAGCAACAACCAATGTGTGACTTGGTAATGTAGCTTGAATATCCGTGAGTGTGGCAATAATTCGATGTGTTGACTCATAAAAGGCTGTTGTGATCGTTGATTTTTCAATACTTTGTAAAATCTTTTTGCGAGCTGACGACTTAGCAGGTAAGAAACCTTTAAATTGAAAACCATCGGTCGCGATGCCTGCTGCGGATAAGGCGGTAATCAGAGCGCTAGCGCCAGGTAATGGTACTACGGGATAACCTTGTTCACGCAGCATTTTCACCAAATAAAAACCAGGATCACTAATCAATGGCGTGCCGGCGTCACTAACTAAAGCCACTATTTTTTGATCGTTTAAATGCTCGATTAATAAATCAATACGTGCCTGCTCGTTATGCTCATGACAGGAGATAATTACCGGTGGCTTAATCGCATATTGCTCTAACAATTTGCGCGTGACACGCGTATCTTCAGCAAAGATGACCTCAGCTTGTTTTAACGCATCTAAAGCACGCAACGTAATATCCTGTAAATTGCCAATTGGTGTTGCCACAACATATAACACGCCGCGTTCAATCTGATTTTTCATCGCAACATACTCACTAAATGGGCGATATCACCTGCCCCTTGCACAAGTACCACATCATGCGCTGTGGCAAGTTCATTAATAAGGGTTTTAGCTTCTTTATTATTATCAACATAAAAGCATTGCGGATGTTTGTTTGTTAATGCATTAAATAAATCCAATGCATGCGCACCATCAATCGGGTCTTCACTGGCGGCATAACTGCGCATTAGAATCACAATATTCGCATTGTTTAAACAATCGATAAATTCATGAAATAAATCGCGCGTCCGTGTATAGCGGTGTGGCTGATAGATGTGGATAAGGCGCTGATGTGGAAACTGTTGGGCAATGGCATCCAGTGTACTTTGAATCTCAACCGGATGATGACCATAGTCATCAATGAGTTCGATCGAATGATTGTTAATAGAGGTTTGATAATGATTAAAGCGACGATAAATACCTTTAAAGCTTAATAGTGCTTGTTTAATCGTATTCTCGGCAATGCCAAACTTAAGACAAAGTGCAATCGCAGCAAGCGCATTTTCAGCATTGTGCTTACCAGGCAGTGTGCTTATAAAGTCGTTATAGCTCTTATCTGTGATGGTAATATCAAACTTTGCGTGTCGCTTTGTTTGTTGGAAGTGCGTAATTTGAATATCCATATCATCGTTTAAACCATAATGTAGAACACTTAGCTTCTGTGTTTTTATCTTCTCTGTGAGTTGATAAGCGCTGCCACTATCACTACCAATAAGAATCTCGCCGCACACAACATCAGCTAAAGCAAAATCAGCAAAGCTTTGAATAAGTGCTGTAATCTCATGCTGATAGGTTTGCATGTGATCAAGATCAACATTACTGATAATCATATGCTTAGGGTGTATCTTAACAAATGAAGCATCACTTTCATCGGCCTCAATAATCATATAAGGTGAGTCACTAGCATGTGCGTGATGTGTGAAGTTATTAGCAAGACCACCATTAATAAAACTTGGATCAAGTCCTGCTTCATGCATGATATGTGCCAAAAGACTAGTGATCGTTGTTTTGCCATGCGTGCCAGTAATGGCAATAAGCTCAGCATAGTCCTTGCTTAAAAAGGCTAAGAATTCAGCACGATGATAAATTTGTATGTTTTGGCTTAATGCTTTTTGATATTCAGGATTATCTTCACGCATGGCTGAGGTATAAATCACTGCATCAGCATCGGTTAAGTTCTTAGCATCATGCCCAAATGTGATACGCGCACCCATTGTAGTGAGCTTTGATGTGAGCTCTGATGATTGCAAATCAGAGCCAGATACACGATAGCCTTTTTGTAAGCAAAATATCGCAAGCGCTGACATACCCATGCCGCCAATGCCGATAAAGTGATAATGTGCTGTTTTTTGTGTTGTTGTCACGATGATTATTTGTTATGGCAAATCAATACTGCTAAGTAGTTTAATATAACTGGAGATAAAAATATTGAGGAATTTGGTTTTATTGTGCATCTGGTTTTTCGGTGTAGCGTTGAGCCAACACGACGGGTAACAAAAAGCAGAAGATAAATCCAGGACCAATATCTAAAATCCACGAGTTAACCAAGCAGCCAATGGCAAAGGCAATGATAAGAATACGTGTGTTATTGCGCATCATCATTGGCATGTCTTTTGCGTAGTAAAAAGAAGCAAGTAATAAAAGGATGAACGCAGTAACTGCCCAGATACCCGACTGCATCGCAAAGTAGACATATTGGTTGTGTGGGTTATTGATCACACGATAATATTTCTTGTCATGTGATGGTATCTCACTATTAATAAAATGTGCACTGCACTGTGTTTGTGCACCTGTGCCACAACCATAGAAAATACGCTGTGGCTTATGTTCAAAAATTCCCAAAGCAGTGTGATAGAAACCTAGACGAATACCAGCGGAAGTGTTAGTGTTTGTACCATTATAATAGCTAATGGTGCTGTTGTAGGCTTCATCAATACGCATCTTGAAGTTTGGCGAGAAATGGTAAAATGCGGCAAAAACACTTGGGACAATGACAATAGCAGCAATTAAACCTTTCCAGCGGAATTTCATAAAAAAGCCAACTGCCAATACGGAAAACTCGATTAAATAACCAGTACGACTCGTGTTTAAGCCAAGCTCAGCACAAATAATAATAATGCCGAGAATCAGAAAAAGAATCCGTTGCTTTTTGCTGTGAGTTGTTAACGCCATTGAAAAGAGCATAAATGCAGAAATGGCAAAGATAAAGCCGGTCACAAAGTGTGACTGTGCTGCCGGAAAAGTCGGTCCACTAAAGACAATGGCATTTTCAGGACTTAAGAAGTAATAATTCACGAAAATAGCAATGACATTGAGTATCACACCAATAAAAAATGCCAATAAGAGCTTATTAATAATCTCAGGGTTTTTATAGCAGACATAGGCGATAATCCAAATAATTAGGAGTTTGTAAAATTTGCCAACCCAACCAATGGACTCATTAAATGGCAGCGTTGAATACAAGCAACTAATCAAAGCCAATAAAATTAATGCAATTGCTGGCCATATATAAAAGCGCTTTATTAGCGCCAGTTTGGCGCGATAGTCACCGCTGATGATAAATAATAGTAGTAAACATACAGCAAAGATGCTGGTGAGTGCTGTAGAGACTGTCATGACGAGCCCTAGTCCAAAGGCGAAAAAAAGATAAGCTTTATTCAGAAAGTCGTAGTTTTGATGTGACGGGGTTTGCATGTTAAGTTAAACTACCTCAAATAAGATTTTTGCTAGTATAAAGTCCTTAGCATTTGACATCAACTAAAGTAGAATCAATTTTATCCTAATGTGTCCAATTTGATCTTAATATGTTAAAGGCTAAATATGTTAAAGGCTAATGACAAAGTTTTACTAATTTCTCAAGGATTAAAATGTGGTGGTGCTGATGTTGTGCTTCTTAATCTTGCGCGACTTTTGTTAGAGCAAGGACTGCAAGTTTATTTGATTGTCTTTGAGAAGGTTGATATTGATATTGATGTTGATGAACGAATTATTTTATTTGCAGAGGCAGCAAAAAACGCTCGTGGCATTAAAGTCATTCAAGAAACTTTGGTGTCTAGGTTAATTACCAAGTTAGATAAGCTCCATGGTTTTAAAATGATTTTTTCCAATAAAACGACTTCAAGGCAATGGCTAAAAACTTCTGTTGAGAATAAAACATTTTATTATCGACATTTTTGTTCAAGTTTTGTTCTAGATAAAAAGTTGAAGGAAAGTGAAAAATCCTATCAAAAAATGCGTAAAAAAGAATTTAGGCATTTTAATAAAAGACGAATTATATGTGTGTCTCATGGTGTGAAAGAGACCCTTCTTAATAGGTTTGAAGTTAAACCAAAATCTATTCATGTGTTATATAATTTTTTTGATTTTGATCTGATCCGCAGCAAAGCACAGGCATTTCAGGTTGATGAGAATCCCTATATTTTACATGTTGGCAGGTATAGCTTAGATCATAAGCGTCAGGATTTGCTATTAGCAGCATTTGAACAAGTTGCAGCGCATGTGAATTTGGTTTTTATTACTGATAATGTTCCGGCATTAGAAAGTCTTATAGCACTCTCAAAAAAGAGAAAGCAAGTTAAGGTCATTAATTTTATGAGTAATCCATTTCCATATATGAAAAATGCCAAAATCATGGTGTTATGCTCTGATCATGAAGCATTTGGTAACGTGATTGTTGAAGCGATGATCTGTGGAACACCTGTGGTTAGTACGAATTGTAAGTCGGGACCAAAAGAAATATTAGTTGAAAATATGGCTAAATACTTAGTACCTTGCAATGATCCGTTGGCGTTAGCTAAAAGTATAGAGGAAGCTTTAATCTCTCCTATTACTGCAACACAGCAGCAGTTAGAAAAGTTTAGCTTTGAAAGTGCATTTAACACTGTCAACAAGATATATCAGAAGGACTTGTTATAGTTCAGAGTTTGCGGGGTGAATACGTTTTGTTTGCAATAGTTGTTGTAGGTAATCAAAGTTTTTACTCTCATTTGATCTATCTGCTTCTTTGTGCCACAAATGAAAGACTTCTGTGGCGAACTTACCAGATTTACGTCTTTTCCCATAATTAAGTATGCGAATAACTAAGTCTGAGTCTTCAAATCCCCAGCCTTCAAAACTTTCGTCAAAGCCTCTTACGGCAAGTAAATCATTTTTCCAAAAGGCGAGATTGCAAGTTTTGGCGCCTTGCCATTTATTTGGTTTTTTATAACGATTTAAAAAAGGAACATAAAGTTTTGGCAAGAGTTTATTTGAATTTTTGCGCAAGGCACTAATCAGCCACTCAAAGCCACTTTTTTTCCATAATGGCAGCTGTTGTTGTAAAACTTTTTGTGTATAGCTTTTGGATAAAATGATACGGTGACCAACGACAAAATAGTTTGTCTCAGCTATTTTGCGGTGGTTTCCGACGAAGTGTATGTTTGGCACACAATCGCCATCAAGAAAGATAATGTAATCTCCAGAGGCATGCTTAATGCCAAGGTTACGTGCTCTTGCAGCGCGAAACCCTTTATCCTCCTGCCATAAATGTTTTAAAGGAAAGCGAGCTATTGTTTTAAATTGCTCAATCATTTCTTTGGTTGCAGAAGTTGAGCCATCATCGACAACAATAACCTCAAAATTACTATCGGTTTGGTTGTTTAACGCCGTTAAAACAAGTTGAAGTGCGTGAGACCAGTTATAGGTGGAAACAATAACTGAGATCAGTCCTTGGTAGGTGCTATTGTTCATTTTGCTGTTTCTCCCATAATTTAACATATTTAAAATATGAGCCGTAAGCCGAGAGTTTAGCAATTAAATAGCCACGTTTACCATCTAGAAATCCTAAGCGCATAATAAAGCCACGTAAGAAAGTCCAATGTTTATGAAAACTTGCCTTTAGCAAGGAAGTTCTTTTGCCTTTTTGCCACAGAATCGTGGAGGTGCCATCACTATAATCGTTCATTTTCTTTAATGAGCTGGTGACACTGTCCTGAGAGTGATGAATAAGTTTGCCTTGTAATATACCAGCTTGCTTTTTTGAAACATCAAGTTTGGCATGAACTATATCTTGTGTCCATTGATGTTTTTTGCAATCAAATAAACGGACAATCCAGTCTTTACCCCAGTCGCCATGGTGAATGATTTTGCCCAAAAAAAATGATCGACGATGCATTTTATAAAAGCTGTATTGTGGGGTTTTCAAAGTTGCTTTAATCGAGTGTGCAAGTTCGATTGTGACCTCTTCATCGGCATCTAATACAAGTCCCCAGTTAGTGGTTAATTGTGAAATGCCAAAATGCTTTTGTGGACCATCCCCAGGCCAATGACGTTCAATCGTCTTGGTACCATAAGATTGAGCAATTTCAAGTGTCTTATCAGTGCTACCTGAATCAACAACAATAATCTCGTCTGCCCATTTGACAGATTCTAAGCAGCGCGCGATATTTTTTTCTTCGTTTTTAGTAATAATTACTACGCCAAGCGTGTTTTTCTTTTCAGTCATAAGTGCAAGGTTGACCGGATTTGATTGCTGCGTATCATAACATAAGTTAAGCAATGACAAGAATGCGTTGTGATAATAATTTGTTAGAATGTTTTTGTTGGATGTTGGATGTTGGATGTTGGATGTTGGATGTTGGATGTTGGATGTTGGATGTTGGATGTTGGATGTTGGATGTTGGATGTTGGATAAATAAGTTATGTTAGGAAAAATTGGGTTAACGTTATTAATCGCTCTATGTGCGGGCATACATATTATCGATAAATATCGCACTATGGGTGTTTTAAGTTATTTGTTTAAGCCATTAACAACCTTGTTGATTTTGCTATATGCATTTTGCTTTAGTGCTGAGCTTAACTCGTTTGTAGTATTGATTTTATTGGGATTAATACTGTCATTGATAGGTGATATTTTTCTGCTATCGACAAAGGAGAAATGCTTTACTGGTGGGCTTACGAGTTTCTTGTTGGCACATATTGCTTATATTGTGGCTTTCTCGTTGCAGCTGACATTATTTCAATTTCATTGGTGGGTGATTATTGTGATGTTGCTATATGCGATAGTGTTTTACTCTTTGCTATATTCAAAACTGGGCTCAGACCGCATTGCCGTTGCTGTTTATATTGTGATTATTGTGGTAATGGGTGCCGTGGCTGTTAATGTTTATATTGCCGATAAGTCATTACCAAGCTTTTATATGATGCTAGGAGCGTTGTGCTTTATGTTCTCAGATTCCGTATTGGCATGGGATAAGTTTAAATGCAGGTTAAAGCACGAACCAAGTCTAGTGATGATTAGTTATTATTTGGCACAATATTTAATCGCCAGTGCGGCGATAGCCTTTTATTGAAGGTGACTGCACACTTTAGCAAGCACACTTAGTTTGCGTTTGGCATCCGTGACGTAATCATTGGTTTCATCCCAAGCATAACCGGCAAGAATTGAACAGATCTTGGCTTTGATTTCAGGTGGTTGAGTGTGGCTAAAAATAATTTGTTGTAATTCACCGGTGTACCAAGCGCGGACATAAGCTTTAAAGGTATTAACGCCTTTTTGTAACGGAATAGCGAAGTCTTGTTGCCAGTTAACACTCTCACCTTTTAGGGATTTATCTAATGTTTCAGCAGCAAGAACGGCTGACTTTAAAGCAATCGTGACCCCTGATGAGAATATAGGGTCTAAAAACTCGCCAGCATTGCCAAGAAGTGCATAGCCGGTGCCATACAGTGTGTTCACATCTTGGGCATAGCCAACAATCTTGCGCACTGGCATATCAAAGTTAGCTTCTTTTAAAATATTAGATAGATTAGGTGTTTCATTGATAAGTTGCATTAATATTTTTTCGGGTTCATCTTCACTTTGTTGTAGTAAATGCGGCTCACCAACCACACCAAGTGAGTATTTGGTTGGGCTTAAGGGAATCAGCCAAAACCAAATGTCGCTATGCATTGGGTGTACAGTGATCAAGATTTTATTTTGGTCAAATAATCTTTTATCAAGTGTGCGATTGATATGGGTGAAGACAGACATGCGTGGTGGGAATTCACTTGGTAGATTGAGCTTTAGTAAATTAGGCAACACGCGCGCAAAGCCGCTAGCATCAAGCACAAAGCGTGCGTGATATTGATGTGTTTTGCCACTTTTATCCATTGTGCTGATCATCTGACTATTGCTACTTAGTTGAATATCAGTAACTTGTTGCTCATAGATAATTGTCGTACCAAATTGTACAGCTTGATCAGCTAACAGCTTATCAAAAACACTACGCTCGACTTGAAATGTACTATCAAATCCAGCGCTAAATTTTTGACTAAAGTCAAATTCTGTATAATGCTCTTGATGGGAAAATGCAGCGCCATCTTTAAATTGAAAGTGTGCGTATTTAATGCAGGGCAGTAAATTAGCGTGTTCTAGAAATTCCATTGCTTGCGGCAGCAGGCTCTCGCCAATAGAAAAACGCGGGAACTTGGAGGATTCAATGATAGTGACTTGATAGCCTTTTTGTACAAGGATTGACGCGGCAACAGTGCCTGAAGGACCTGCGCCAATAATTAAAACATCAGCGTTAAAATCATTAGGTTTAGTGTTCATTGGAAGTTATGGAGTGATAATATTAAAGTTAGTGCGCTCACTGTAATCAAAAATCAAGCGTTACTCTATAATAATTTCATAAAAAGCAGGTTTTTGTACTTTTCTTTTTTTTTGTCATCAGTTATCTTGTTATCGAGCATTTTTTGCTCGTAGGTAAAATTACCCGTAAAGAAAACAGGAAGGGGAAGACAAATGTTAAAAAAAATCACATTGGCGATGCTTGCCGCATCTGCTGCCACGGCAGTGTATGCGCAAGATGCTAACAATAGCAATGCAGATAATCAAACAGTACAAGCGCAGATTGCTGAGCTGAAAAAAGAGATTGCCGCATTGCAAGCAAGTCAAGAAGCAATGGCAAAATCAGCACCTGCACAAACGCAACATGGCAGTGTTGAAAGTGTTGGTACTGGTTCAGATAGTTCTGATCACGTGACAGTGCCAACGAATATGGGGCAGATTCAGAATTTCTTATTCTCAGATATTCACGAAGGTGTGGTCCCTATGGGCATGTTAAGCTCATCACAGTTTGCACTAGGCTTATTGAAGCAGCGTAATATGTATAGTGATCGTGCGCTAGTTTTCGGTGGGTATTTAGAAGCAGATCCACAGGTTTGGCATGGTAGCCCAATCAAATATGGCAAAGGTACGCCAGAAGAAACATATCAGTCAGGCAAAGGCTTGCCAATTACTACAGCTAACTTGTATATTGCTGCGAATTTAGGGCGTTATGTTACAGCGGAAACAACGCTAGCAGCAGATCCATCTGATGGCTATAAAGTTAATGCACAAGACGCTTTTGTGATGTTTGGTAATTTAGATGACTTCCCACTGTATGCAACGGTTGGTAAAAACCGTCTGGCATTAGGTTCATTCTCAGGTGGTGGTCCATGGACTGGTTCATTAACGCAGATGTTATTTAGACCAAGTCGTGTCAATAATGTCTCGCTTGCTTACTATAAAGATGGCTTAAGCAGTAACGTAACACTTTTCCAAACAGATGATCATACCAGCAACTTTATTTATGCAGCGTTTTATGGTGGCGAGTCTGGCAAGTGGGCATATGGCGTTAACGGTGGTTATGTTTATAATGTTGATGGCACTGGTAATAGCTCATTTAAGGAAGCAACTCATTCTGGTACAGCTGATAAAACGCGTATCGGTGCAGTTAACTTTGATGCAAGCTTAAATTATGATATCTATGGTGTTGGTGCCGGTTGGGCGCAAACGACGAATAAATCAGACAAAACAAATAGTGGTTATGCCGGTGCTTGGTATGTTCAAGCAGGTTTCTCACCAGAGATCTATGGTCGTTCAACTAACTTCAATATCGCCTACAATGGTGCTTATAATACCAATGACTTGCCTATTACCTTAAGTGGTAATGCGGATAAAAGTTATTCAACTTATGGAGCAGCTACTGGCGTGAATAAGATGATTGTGGCTTCAGCGCAACGTCCATTCTTTACTGAGAATGTGTTGATCGGTCTGGAATATGCTTATATGCATATGTATAATAACCAACATACGAATGCGTATACCTTAGATATCTCAGTATATTTCTAAAAATAAAAACTGTAAAAATCGTAAAAAGTAGAAGGAACTCCTCAACCTTCTATTTTTGCCATTTCAAGCCTGCAATCGCAGGCTTTTTTGTTTGATCTTTCTGAAGTGCTCGAAGATGTTTATGGTGATGCGATTTTGACAGCGCAAAAAGAAACAGGGTTAGCTGAAAGTAAATTTCCAGCCTATTTTATTTGCCTTACACATTAGTGCAACTATTAGATGATGAATTTTATCCTTAAGCTTTATAGGTGATTGATAGAGGTGCGTGATCTGAAAACCATGAATCAGTATAGACATTATCGGCAATGACTTTATCTTTTAACTCAGGTGTAACCCACTGATAATCAATCCGCCAACCAACATTTTTAGCACGGGCCTGACCGCGATTTGACCACCAAGTATATTGTTCAGATTTTTGGTTAATTACGCGAAAGGCATCAACCCAACCAATATCATCAAAGACATGATCAAGCCAGGCACGTTCCTCAGGTAAAACGCCCGATGTTTTCTGGTTTTGTTTCCAGTTTTTAATATCGATTTCTTTGTGCACGATATTGACATCACCACAGATGATAAAGCGCTTGTTATGGTTAATTTGATCTTTGAGTATATCTTTATACTTATCTAAGAAATCCATTTTATATGCCTGACGTTCGTCACCACTGGAGCCTGAGGGGATATAGATAGAGGCAATACTTAAATCATCATAATCAAATTGAATATAGCGACCTTCATCATCTGCCCAGTCTATGCCTAGGGTGTGGATGATACGCTTAGGTTTGCGTTTGGCATAGATTGCAACGCCACTGTAGCCTTTTTTTTTGGCATCAGTATAGGCGTAGTGATACCCCTCAGGAAAATAAATAGCATTGTCTTTGAGTTGCTCAAATTGTGCTTTAGTTTCTTGGATGCATAAAAAATCAGCATCTTGCTGCATAAACCAGTCAAAAAAACCCTTGCGTGTGGCAGCCCGAATGCCGTTAGCATTAAATGAAATAATCTTCATATCATCCTTCTTGTCATAAAAAAGCCCGCAACAGCGGGCTTAAGATTTTAATGTCAGAGTGAATTATTTAGCAGCTGTTGTTGCATCTGCTTTAGTATCAGTTGCAGAAGCGTCATTGGCTGCAGGTTTCTCTGCTTTTTCTGCTTTGATCAATTCTACTTTGAAGCTTAATACTTGATTAGGTCCGATTTGTGGTGGAGCCATCTCGCCATAGGCTTGCTTAGGCGCGCAGTAAAGAATAACTGTTGAACCTACTGGGATTTGACTTAAAGCATCAGTCCAGCAAGGAATCACTTGGTTTAATGGGAAAGTTGCTGGTTTGCCAGTTTTTTCAGAACTATCAAACACTTTACCAAGAAGCTCGCCTTTGGCTAGTTGTGCCGCACCCGCTTTAGCGTCTTTGTTGAAATCAGCAGCAGGTGTTGTACCCGTGTAGTTGACAGTTACTGTATCAGTTTTAGCAGGAATGTCACCTTTACCTTCTGTGATTACTTGGTAGTAGATACCATCAGCTGCTTTTTTAACATTAGGCATTTTAGCAACGTCAGCCATAAATGCATCGGCTGCTTTTTGATTTGCTTCACCTTCAGCTTTCATTTTTGTTTGAGCTTTTTGGATCATTTCCATTTGGAAGGCTTGCATGATTTCTTTGCTTTTAGCTTCAGAAATCTTAGATTCTTTGCCAGAAAGTCCAGCTTCTAAGCCTGCATTTAATTGTTTGACATCA
Organism: Cysteiniphilum marinum; assembly: GCF_014857925.1. Lineage (GTDB taxonomy): Bacteria > Pseudomonadota > Gammaproteobacteria > Francisellales > Francisellaceae > Caedibacter > Caedibacter marinus. The sequence continues at coordinate 30,155 of NZ_JACYVZ010000006.1, forward strand.
AGCTCGATATCTTGTGATTTGAAGCCTTTGCCCATCTCTTGACCGATGATGTAGCTTACTTCTTTCATATCAACTTTAGCAGGCTTTGCCGCAGCAGGCTTGGCATCAACTGCGGTTGCAGTTGCTTGCGCATCAGCGGCATAAGCTGTGATTGAACCAGCAAGTAGCATGGCAGTGGTTAGTGCAATAATCTTTTTCATGTGTTCTCCTTAGATTGAGATTATCTGTTTAAAGTTCAAATACGCATCACATCGTAGAAATTGATTTGGCATAAGTCAATATGTGTATGCGGCAAAAAAATGCTATATTCTTTGGATTGACATTATGGTTAATGCATTTTGGATGGATTGCGTTTATGCTAAGAGCATCGGTGTTAAGGATAAATAATGCGAAAGAGGAGTGCGATGTGAGGGGATTAAAGTTTAGTGTTATTTTGCTGAGTATGAGCATGAGCTATGCCAGTGCGCAAACTCAATATACAGTGGATTATGCCTTAGGTGATTATTATTACCCATATGTTAATCAGCATGAAGATAACAAAGGTTGTTTGACTGAATTTGTGACAAAAGTTTTTAACAGTCAAGGCGTGAAGCTTGGTGAGATTAAATGGTTACCCTGGAGTGTGGCAATAAAAAGTTTAGCCTATGGTGCATCACCTAGTGTGTCATTTCCATGGAGCTATACCAAGAAGCGCGCACAAAAATATCTTTACAGTGATGCGCTTTACACTAAATCAGCTTACATTTGGATGTTGACTGATAATAAGCAAAGCCATACTGATTTCAAATCATTACAAGGGGCGAAAGTCTGTGTGCCGCAAGGATATGGTGCTTATGGCAAGTTGGCAGAAATGTTTGCGCAAAAGACAGCAACGCGTATTACTGCATTAACAATGCAAGATTGTTTTAGTCAATTGAAGGCTAAGCGTGTGACTGCTGTCTACGCAGGTAACGATGCGCTTGAAAATATTGCGCATATCAAAGATGGAATAAGCCTTTTCACTAAGGCATTTGTTGCGGATCAGCAGACGCATTACCTAATTGCTGCAAAAGATCAAACAGGTTCAGCTAAGCTGATTAGTTTATTTAATAACGGGCTAAAAACCATGAAGTTTAATCCAGATCTATATTGCGGATTTGATGAACAATAATTGTTTAATTTATTTCAAAACATTTGTTACGTAATGAATAAATGAGAAGTTGCGTTTCAACTCCCCCTCACCCGCGCAGCGTAAGCTGCACGACCTCTCCCGCAAGGGGAGAGGTAATAGTTGGTGTAACTTGTTTTTTCACCATTGCCATGCTTACGCCACTAAATATTGGAATGGCGAAACAGAAGAGTTAGCGCATTCGCTAAATATCTGCTGAATTACAATTGTGAAGCGATATTTTTTTGTGCTAAGGTTGAGTCTAATAAGTGTTTGCAAAATTTTGTTGTGAAGCCATCGCGACAAGGTCAGCGATATACTATAATGTCCAACCAATAAATTGGCTTTTAGGTTTGAGCTTGGAAGTTAAATAATTAAGCAAAATCAATAGGATTACACTTGCATGAAGAAAAATGAGTTCTTGCGAAATGCACTATTCTGGGGCTTGATTGCCGTAGGTCTAGTGTTTATTTTTAGCAACATGAGTACAAAGACAGATCCATCAACAACGATGAAGTACTCAAGTTTTGTGCAACAATTAAAGAGCGGCAGCATCCAATCAATTAATGTTGATGGCCGAACCTTCACAGGGACAACTGATACGGGTGAGAAGTTTACTACCTATGCGCCATTGTTGGATCAAAGCATTGTTGATCAGATGCTAACTAAAAACGCTGAAGTATCTGCGAAAGCACCTGAAAAGCCAAGTTTGCTATTGGCATTTTTGTTTAACTGGTTGCCGTTATTATTAATTGCCGGCTTTTTTATTTTCCTAATGATGCGTGCTGGAGGTGGCAAAAGTGGTGCTTTCTCATTTGGTAAAAGTAAAGCAAAGCTTTTAGGTGAAGATCAGATCAAAGTCACATTAGCAGATGTTGCCGGTGTCGATGAAGCCAAGGAAGAAGTCGCTGAAATCGTTGATTTTCTAAAGAATCCTGCCAAATACGAGAAGATTGGCGGTAAGATCCCTAAAGGCGTCTTGATGGTTGGTCCGCCTGGAACTGGTAAGACTCTATTAGCACGCGCCATTGCCGGTGAAGCAAAGGTGCCTTTCTTTTCAATCTCAGGTTCTGATTTCGTTGAAATGTTTGTTGGTGTTGGTGCGTCACGTGTGCGAGATATGTTTGAGCAAGCTAAGCGTCGAGCGCCTTGTATTATCTTTATCGATGAGATTGATGCGGTGGGTCGCCATCGAGGGGCTGGCCTAGGTGGTGGTCATGATGAGCGTGAGCAGACATTAAACCAGATGTTGGTTGAGATGGATGGATTCGCTGATAATGAAGGTGTTATTGTGATTGCTGCAACTAACCGACCGGATGTGTTGGATCCTGCATTGTTGCGTCCTGGTCGTTTTGATAGACAAGTAACGGTTGGTTTGCCAAGTGTTAAAGGTCGTGAGCAAATTCTAAAAGTTCATATGCGTAAGATTGCGGTAGCCGATGAGGTGCGTGTTGACTGGATTGCGCGTGGTACACCAGGCTTCTCAGGTGCTGAGCTTGCTAACTTGGTCAATGAAGCAGCGTTATTTGCGGCACGCGTTAACAAAGAAATCGTTGGCATGGAAGAGTTTGAAAAAGCCAAAGATAAGATCTTGATGGGAACTGAGCGTCGTTCGATGGCAATGAGTGATGAGCAGAAGCGCTTAACGGCTTATCATGAAGCTGGACATGCGATTGTTGGGCGTTTGGTGCCTGATCACGATCCTGTATATAAGGTTAGTATTATCCCAAGAGGACGTGCGTTAGGTGTAACAATGTACTTGCCAGATGGTGACCAAGTCAGTCAATCTCGCGAGCAGTTATTAAGTCGTTTATCAAGTATCTTTGGTGGGCGTATCGCTGAAGAGCTCATTTTTGGTTATGACAAAGTTACTACGGGTGCTTCTAATGATATCCAAGTAGCAACTAATATCGCTCGCAGCATGGTGACCAAGTGGGGCTTGTCCGACAAGATGGGACCAATTTTGTTTGATGAAGACGATCAGCAGCCGTTTTTAGGTCAAAGCATGGGTAAAAACTCGAAGCATTTTGCAGATAAAACAGCGCTTGATATTGATGGTGAAGTTCGTCGCTTAATCGATGAAAACTATTCAAGAGCGGAGACTATTCTTAAGGAAAATACCGATATCTTGCACGCCATGGCGGATGCATTAATGAAGTATGAAACCATCGATTCAATGCAGGTCGATGATTTAATGGCGCGTCGCGAGGTCAGAGAACCAGGTGATTGGGGCGATAGCTATATTCCCAAAGATGAGAAAGAAAAATCAGCTCCAGAAGTAGCTAAAGAAGCACTAACTGCAACACCATCTGAAGCAACTAAACCGCAAAAAGCGGATGACCAATCTGAAAAATAAGCGCTTAAACGCGTGGATATTATTGCAAATATAATTTGATTCATCACACTTTATCCACGTTGGCTGAGCGTCAGTCGAAGCGATCATTATTCGTATCCTTTAACTACGCTCAGAGAACGAGTGAATCTCAATAATTACCTCTGTAATGTGCCTAAGTTATGATAGATTTTTTTACGATGGGAAAATGCTTTTCTTGCTCGAGCACCCAGAGTCTCATTAATATCTTCTACAGTTGTGGCATGCTCAATGATTTTATGATCTTTGATTCTTCCTTGCTGATAGAACCATTCAGCTACGGCTGTCCATCGCCATAAAGGACTTTTATTGCTAATTTTCAAAATTGGTTTGGGGAAAGTGTTATTGCCCCTTTTGCCCAGAATGTATAGCGATAGCGCTTGCTTACTTAATGCAACTCGACTTGCAATATCAGTTGAGTTGACAAGGTGTTCTGGCGCAACACTACTTACAGAAGCATTGATTCGTGCTGACTCAATATCTTTAATTGCGGAAAGGATTGCTTGTTCAAAGCTCACATCTTCTCTGTCAAAATCAAGATACACGGTGCCATTTTTAAAATTAATAATAGCGTCATCACAACCCGCTTCAAATAAGGCGTCTTCCAAGTCCGGTGTATTTTCATCGACTCCCTGAAGGATAAGTGTAAATTCATAAGTTTCAGCCATTTTATTCTCCTTGATGCTCACAGTTGTCAACGACTCTTCTAATTTGTTTTGCATGATTCTCAGCACTACGAGGTGTTGACCATACGCTGATTGAGTGCCCGTCTCGGTTTTCAAGTGGACATAATAGCCGACCCCAAGCATGTGCAGAGTTGCCGCTAGATTGATAACGCCATCCCTTCATTTCAGCATATTTGATGGCTTTCTCAATTTCTTTATTAGGGTGCTTGGTTCTCATGCATTTGTGTAGTTAATCAGGATGTTTTGAATTATAGACCAATGTTGACATATGTCAACAAATGAAGAGGCGCTTATAATGTGACTCATCACACTTTATCAGCGTTGGCTGAGCGTCAGTCGAAGCCATTGTTACTCGTACCCTTTAACTATGCTCAGGGAAAGAGTGAAGTCCAATAGTTATCTCTGTAATGCGCCTTGATATTGAGGTGTATTCTCTAATTCACAATGATCGTTCATTCTGCTGCGGGTATAGATCTCAGCAAGTGGCGTATGTTTGAAATTTTCACTATCAATAGTACCGGCATATAGAATATACAAGTGATCAAAGGCGGTGCACTTATTGATAATTGATCCACAGCAGTTGGCGCATGAACCACGTGAGACAACGCTTCCGCTATCAGACGTTTTGTCAAAAAAGTTGACTTGACCTTGAAGTTGAATGTCACTTTTGTTAAAAGCAACGGCTGGCTCATAAGCGCAACCTGTCCATTTTTGGCAATCTTTACAGTGGCAATTAAGCATTGCTACTGGTTCAGCAGTAATATTTATTTTGACACCCCCGCAAAGGCAACTAGCAGTGTAGATGGTGTTGTTCATTATCTGTTATATCCAAAGATTGGTGTGGGTAGACAGTACTATTTATGAGCTTCACCTGTCAATGACAACATTTTATAAATTTCGCCTTGAAATATCTTTTTTAACGCCCATTTGTTTGCGGTCAAGTTTTAAATAAAGCAAATCAAAATAGGAGTAAGCATGTCTGAAAAGCAAGTTTTTGACTTTCAAACGGAAGTAAAACAATTATTACATTTGGTGATTCATTCCCTCTATTCAAATCGTGAAATTTTCTTAAGAGAGCTTATTTCTAACGCATCAGATGCAGCAGAGAAGCTACGCTTTGAAGCATTAAGCAATGCGGATATTTTTGAAAATGATGCTGATTTAAAGGTGCGTGTTTCTTTTGATAAAGATGCTAAAACGATTACAATCTCAGATAATGGTATCGGCATGACGCGTGATGAGGTGATTGAGCATTTGGGCACAATTGCAAAATCAGGCACTAAGAAATTCTTAGAAGCATTAAGTGGTGATCAAAGTAAAGATTCGCAATTGATTGGTCAGTTTGGTGTTGGCTTTTATTCTGCCTATATCGTTGCTGATAAGGTTACTGTAAATACACGTAAAGCTGGCGTTGAAGCTTCAGAAGGTGTGCGTTGGGAGTCTAAGGCCGACGGTTCATTTAGCGTTGAAGATATTACTAAAGAGGCGCGTGGTACTGAGATTGTGCTGCACCTTAAAGATGAGGAGCATGATTTGCTTGATGACTTTAAATTGCGCCAAATTGTTAAGAAATACTCAGATCATATCTCATTACCTATTCAAATGCTAAAAACTGAGCATGATGAAGAAGGTAAAGAAAAAGAAACCAAAGAATGGGAAACAATTAATAAGGCAAAAGCCTTGTGGACACGTTCTAAATCTGAAATTACCGATGAAGAGTACAAAGAGTTTTATAAGCATATTTCACATGATTTTACCGATCCATTGACTTGGTCGCACAATAAGGTTGAAGGTAATCTCGAATATACAAGTCTCCTGTATCTACCAGAGCGCGCGCCATTTGATCTATGGGATCGCGAGCGTAAATCTGGTTTACAGCTTTACGTACAACGTGTATTTATCATGGAAAATGAGCACTTATTGCCATCATACTTACGTTTTGTTAAAGGTGTTATTGATTCAAATGATTTGCCATTGAATATTTCACGTGAGATTTTGCAGCATAACAAAGTAATTGATAAGATCAAAAAAGCAGCGGCTAAAAAAGTCTTAGACATGCTTGATAAAATGGCTAAAGATGATAAAGAACAGTATGAAAAATTCTGGAAGGCATTTGGGCAAGTATTAAAAGAAGCACCTGCTGAAGATCATGAAAACAAAGATAAGATCGCTAAGTTATTGCGCTTTGCCTCAACGCACAAAGATACTGCCGAGCAGGACGTATCATTAGCTGATTACGTGTCACGTATGAAGGAAGATCAGAAGTTTATCTACTATGTGACCGCTGAGAGCTTTAATGCAGCAAAGAATAATCCACAGCTGGAAGTATTCCGTAAGAAAGGCATTGAAGTATTGCTGTTAAGCGATCGCGTTGATGAGTGGATGACGTCACACTTATCTGAGTTTGATGGTAAGACTTTGAAGTCTGTTGCAAAAGGTGATTTAGATCTTGGTGATTTGGATTCCGAAGAAGATAAAAAGCAGCAAGAAGAAACTCAAAAAGAGTTTGAAAGCATTATTAAGCAAATGAAAGAAGTGCTTCAAGATAAAGTCGAAGATGTACGTCTTTCTAAGCGTTTGACTAATTCGCCAAGCTGTATTGTTGTTAATGATTATGGCATGAGTATGCATTTGCAAAAAATGATGGCAGATGCCGGACAAATGATGATGCCTGGCATGGGTGGCAAGCCAATTCTTGAGATCAATGCCGATCATAAATTAGTGAAGCATTTGCAGCAAGAGCAAGACGATGCACAATTTGCTGATTGGACAGATCTTTTATATCAACAAGCCTTGTTGGTTGAAGGGGCTCAATTAGAGGATCCAGCGAACTTTGTCGGTTTGGTTAATAAATATTTAGCGGTGTAATCGTATATCCCCATCACAAACCACTTTGCAACTAAGCACTGCAAAAGATTTATGATGGGTGTACTTTTGATAAGGAATTTTGTGCCTCGAATGGCTGCCATCTTTAATGTTTCTATAAAGCTGTTTAGTTTTTATCATTAGCAATTTAGTATTATTTTGAATTAAACTAAGTGGCGTTGAGTTGTTATAACACGTAAGCTTATTAATATGAACGTTAGCTAAGCGGAGTCGAAGCTTATCACTCGTTGTTAGACTAATATTTTGAGAAAGCTGAATATGCGCTATTACTCACTAGATCTAAATAAAATACCATAAAACTTAAGGAGTTTATTATGCAGAATACATTGGTCTTAGTTGCGGACTTTATTAATGAAATCGTCGATCCAAAAGGTGCTTTTGGTGCGCATAATGCGGCACGTATTATCGAAGATAAAACAATGGAAAAGGCGAATGAAGTGATTGCTTGGGCACGAAAGCATAACGTGTTAGTTGCGCATGTTAAAGTAGGTTTTGAAGCAAATTATCAAGAATGTCCCAAGCATTCACCGATGTTTGGTAAGGCGCCAGAGTACGGCGTATTGAAACTCGGGACATGGGGAACGGAATTTCACGAAAAAATGAATGTTGAACCTCAAGATGTTATTGTTACTAAACATCGCGTGAGTGCATTATATGGCACGAATTTGGAACCTGTACTAAGAGCCAATAAAATTGAACGCGTAATCATTTGTGGCGTATCAACGACTTATGTAGTTGAAGCCACAGCGCGCGAATTGCATGATCGTGATTATCAGGTGGTTATTGTTGCTGATGCCTGTAATGGAGCAACTAAAGAGTCGCATGAAGCAAGTTTAAGCGCCTTATCACGTTTGGCACAAATTACTACAGCCGCTGAGTTCACCAAAGAAAATTAAGTGGTGTGCGTCTAAATTTGGAGTATTATTATTTGATATGTAGTACTGTTCTTTCTAAATCTAAATTTGGATCAATACTAACTATTTTATTTACAGTTAATTTTTTAACATCAATTGTTGACATACTATCAGGATGAAGTAAATTTCCTTTTGTAATAACAAGTTGGTAATTACCTTCTTTATCTGGGAATACTTCACATAAAGCTTGGATTGCGTTATCTTGATAGCCCTCGATGGAAGCAATCTCAGGTAACTCAAGGTGCGGTTTGAAGAGGGGGAAAGGACCATTAACGCAGAAAAGAAGATTATCTGGTTTTTTAGTTATTATCTGATTGTTTTTTGATTTATAAAGTGCTGATTGTAAGTCATAACTTTGGTTAGTGTTTTTGAGCATTAAAACGACTGGAATTGAGTTTGTATCATAGAAATTCATTGATGAGATTTTTGTTGCTAGTCTTTCTGCCTGTTTTGGTTTTTTGGGTGTGTTTGGTTGACTTGCATGACATGTTAGAAAACTGGATGACGCTCTATCATCATTCTTATACATAGTCTGAAATATAGAATTATCACTATAGTTAGGCATAAGGTAAAGCTTATATGTGAATCGAACATCTAATGTGAAAAGTTGCAAGTAGGCAGATACTGAACAGTTGCGTAGCTTAGCTATAGTACTGTCACTGGAATGGCTATTATCATCTTTGTGAATACGCATTGAAGTATAGAGTTCAAAATTAAATAATTTGATGCCTGATAGGCTATCTGCTTCTAATTCTTCTTGCGTATTGTTCATACCGTTTAGTACAATTGAGTGATGTGCAAAAATTGTCACGCCAGTGCCTGAGTGTAAATTATCTTGAGAGGTTGAAGTATCAATTGAGCGAAGGACAATCGGATATGAAAAGTCATTATAGATAATTGCTCCCTTGTACGTATCACCTGTGTTTCTTGAAGTATTGTCTTGATGCATTTGATACAAATTTGCTATACCACAGTTATCAAATAAAACAGCATGATCGTGCTGTGCTTGATCACTATAATGATAATCGCCTGTTAAGGGATTTGAGTAATCATATTGATCACTTAGTAGAAGGTATTTTGCCCACAATTGGTTATTTATATGCGTTATAGGCGGAACGGTGCCATTGCTAACATCTTCTAAGTAAAAGCGGTATAATGTGCTACTGTTTTCTGTGCCTCGGGTGCCGTCTGTACAAAATAAACCATGTGATAAGGTGCAAGCGGACATGCCAGGCAACAAGTAGTAGGCTCCATTAGGGATTGCATCTGCTGTATTTGGTAAAGCCCAGTGACTCATAATATAGTTAAGTGCTGGCGTGTTTGGGTTTTCAAGATTACCACACTCAGGTGCCAGAGATTGTGATTCTTTATTTAGGGATAGGTGACGCAATACGGCAGGGTTAGTCTCGTTGTTTGTGGAGATAGTATTTTTGTCATCTGACAATGGCTTAACCAAGAAACTTGTACCTGCTAATTCAGATAGATTACTGATGCAGGCTGTATGACCATTAAGTGCTTCGCACATATCAGCAGCTATATTTAGGTTAGTAGGACTGGAGGTATAGATGTAGTAAAGTTTGCCGTTATTGAGACGACGCATAATTGAATTACTTGTGTATTTTGCTGCATAATTGTCTGTCCCAAAAAGACCTTGTAACCAGGCGATATCTGCTGGGATAATTGCAATTGCGTTAGTATTGAACACATTGTTGTTAATAATTGCTTTATTTATAGTATCTACAAAAAACAGGTGATTATAAGCACTATCTGTAGTCGGTAAAGGAGTGTTGTTATTATCATAAATCGTAACTGCTACAGGAAGTGCATAACTGCCATTATTGTAAAGGCTTTCTTGTGCATTTAATGGTGTAATTCTAATATTGTCTCCATTTTTGTACTGCCAAGGATGTGTATTTTGTGGTAAAGGAATGACTTTTGACCAGAGTGAATGATGACAAATAGGTATATCAGGACTTTTGGAGTCAGAGATAAAGTCACTAGTGCATGCAGAGACCTGATATGATTTATCAGTAGAGGGTAGGCGTAAATAAAAGTCAAAGCTATTTGGTGAGATCGTTCCATCCTGATTGTAAAGAAGTCCTGTGGTAGGGTAAAAATAATCGATTTTTCCGGAGGCTTCCTTGACTTGATAGAAAAAACCGTTCAATGGTGGTGTTACACCATGTTGCGATTCATAGTTAATGTTCACATCGTATAAATTCTCACTTTGTGCAAACCCACCACTTTCAAGCGCTTTATCAGGTGCAACTAGAGTGGTTTTGATTGTTGGTGTTTTACTGTTTTCAGTGAGTATGCGAGGAGTGTTTATATTTATATCAAAATTACAAAGTGAATCTGATGTATTAGTACCATAGGTGACTGCCATGCCAGCATCAACATTCTTCGATTGATCAGCTGTACAATTGTAGCCATAAGTCATCGTATAATTTGAATCAGCGTTATTAAAACCAATTGCTGTCATCGTGTCTTCACCATCCCCTGCTGGAGTATCTCCTTGAAAGCGAATTGTCATTGGATTTTCTTTAATGTCATTGTTTTGCTTGGTAAGGTTTGGGTAGATATCAATGATAAAGCTTGAGCAGTTTGTCCTATCGCCTGACTTATGTAGAGCACAAAACACGCCATTTAGCTCTGGATCACGGTTATCTCCCCAATAAAAATCATATTTAAGATGGATGCTTTGTGAGCTATGTGCCTGAATCACATGATGGTCTGGATTATCTTCATAAACCTCATGGTATATATCCAGATTATAGGTCAGGGCTTGATTGGTATTGTTACTAATGAGAATAGTTTGTGTTGGTTCATGATTCCCTGCAATTGCTAAAAAAGGTATTGCAGATAATAAGAAAGTAAAATGTTTTATAAGTTTGATCATATTATACGAATTAGTCATTAAGGATATCTGAGTTTTTCATGTTAAATACTTGGCGTGACAATTCTATAGAAAAATTCGTCAAAAATTACTATTGCTCCATCATAAATACGGGGTTGAAACGTGAGTGTTTAAGCCAGTAGAATAGGCTAAACTAGTATTAATAACCATGTCCTATTAGATAAAGCATCTCTTGAATAGCTGCATAGAGCGTTAAGCTTAGCTAAGTTCTAATTGTGCAACAGTAAACTGCTCGCCCCAGCCATAGTTAAAGGCATTATAGTACAGATGCGGCAGGGAGATCTCATCATTTATGTTCTTAAAAGCATCAATTTTAACATGTGTTGCTGCCATGCCTGCATACTGAAAGCCACCAGCAAATGCTGCCATAGACATATTTTGCCATAGAGGTAATTCTGGTTTTTCAATAGCTTTCCCCATTTTATTCATGATTGAGAAATAACTCAGTCGAACTACTTCAGAGATGCCGCCACGCAGTGCGCCAAGCGCAAATGAGCTTAGATAGTCTGATAGGTATGCATCATTACTACCTTGCTGATGCCCTTCTAACAAAGCATCAGGATAAGTTAGGCATGTAAATGCATTCTTTTCTGCGTTGTCTATTTCTTGATTTCTAGTCAAGTAGGTAGCGCTTGCTGCCATGAATAATGCAAAGGGCAGCGAGGCTGCTGCTGATATCAATGCCTTGTTGGCAGATATTTTGTTGTTAGCGTTAGAAATAAAGGGCATGGAGCTTCCTTGGGCTAGATGTTCAAAAAATTCAGCACCAAAAATTAATTTGCCACTCCCAGACATAAGTGCAGCAGTACTTGCTAGTGAACCAATCATAGCGCCTGAGTCAGCTGCAATACGGCTAACATTGCCATTCCAAAGGGGAATACTCGTGGTAATGACATTGGTTATTCCTCCCAATGCAAAAAGTGATGCAGAGCTAAGAGTCGGAGCTAGTATGCCGATGCCTAATGCGGCAATGCTTAATCCTGCAGCTATTGAAAAGTGCCCCGAAGGATCAAAGTTATTTATTGGATCATCATTAGCAAATTTATAATGATTTAATAGATGATATGTATCGCGCTGCATAAAGCGCATAAGATTTGGGTTATAAAATCGTGCCCGCAAATAGATAAGTTGACTATTGGGATCGGTATATTCGCCATTATAATCAATTTGTTGCAGTAATTTAGATGGTGAAGTTTGCGTTGCTGAGAAATGACGATGATAGCCATATGGCATGTAGTTTGTTGAGCTTGCCAATGATTGATTTTGTTCTAGCCAGAGGTTGGTTGTGTTTTTTTGTTCAAATAAGCGATAGTAGCATTGATGAGTAGTAGGGCAAAGTAGTTGTGCTTGTGGTAAAGTAGCTAGCTTTTCGTTATTTAAGACAATGCTGGAGAGGTGCTTTTGGTCATATATAAAAGCCTCTAGATTATTAGTGGCTTTTATCCCGCTAAGTTCATGTTCGGCATTGTAGTGGTAAACTGTTATTATTCTTTTTTTTGTGGTACTAAAGCTTATAAGTTGTCCTTGTGCATTATAACGATATTGATTGCCTTGAGCATCATTTTGTAAATTGCCATTTTGATCATATTGAAAGGCGATTGCTATATTCATATATAAAAGGCAGACAAGAGTAGTTAATATATTTTTTATCATGATTATCGTTGGTCAATCTAATTGATAATAATTATCATATGCTGAATTGTTGTGCTTAAAAATAGAAAAAAATCGAAATATATTCAATATTATCACTTTTTAAGGTTAATCATAATAGTTATTAGGCATATTGATATCGATGATTTATGTTTAGTAAACGCGGCTAATTCGTTATGTAAATTACACATCCATCGTAAATCATTTTAATGGTGAATATATCATTATAAGTCGTATTAAACTTAATATTATAGGGAAAGCGAAAGCATGCAAGTATTGATTTTTTTGTTAAGCTCTGTTTTGTTTGTTACTAACATCTTTGCTGCTCAGTATCACTACGATGCCAATGGCAATATGATTGAAGATAATTATGGGAATTTATATGCTTATAGTGCGGAAAATCAACTGATTGGTACGCTAAATACTAATAAAAAAATCAACGATAGTAACCACTACAATGCTGAAGGGTTTAGAGATGCACGGAATGTTGATGGTCATACTATCGGTTTGATCTATAGTGATGGACAACTAATAAATGGACTAAACAATCAGCTAAAGAGCAGTTATCTTGAGCATGATGTGCGTTATTTGGAGGGAGAGTCAGAGCTTCGTCAGTATCGTATGTTTGCAAATAATAATAGTACCACTTTGCTCTTATCAGACAATTTGAATATTGAAAGCAGCTATAACTACAATGCTTATGGTGGCTACACGAGATATAGTGATAATAAACCTAAAGTTTCTAGTATAAGTACTAATTTGATATCGCATAATCCATTAACATATGATGGTGAGTATCAAGATAATGATAGCGGTTTAATTTACTTGCGTGCTCGTTTTTATAATCCAAATCTTATGCATTTTATACAGCGTGATAGTTATAATTTGTTAAATCGCTATGCTTTTGCTAATAGCGACCCTGTTAATCATGCGGATCCTACTGGGCATAGCGTATCTGCTTTAAATATTGTAGGAGGTTTTTTACGAGGATTGGGTGATGGGCTTCTCTCTGGTGCAACGATCGGCTTTTGCAGTCATTCTGGTTGCTCGGTAGATAATTATCGCCAGTTGTTAACTGGAAACCTTAGCAGTTTTGGTGAGCTGTTTAACCCATTAGCAGCCATGGTACCACTAATGCAACATAGTGGTAGTGCTGAAGCATGGGCAAATGCAGTAGGCATGAGTGTACCTAATATCGCTATTATGCTTAAAGATTTGTATGATTTTTCTTATGCTAGAAAAAAAATAAAAGACAGTTTTGAGAAGCCTCATGCTGTCATGGTTGAGAGCCTTGAAAGACTCAGAGAGTCAAATAAGCAATTTTCTGGATTAGGTGATTTGACTCATCAGCAGAAAAATAATCAGTTATTAGAGGTGAAACTAGATTCTTATGTCAAAAAGATAGAAGGATTTAACGTTAATAAAATTATAGCTGATGCAGCAATCTCAAGACGGTCAGGCATCAATTATGGGGTTTCCCCAGTTGTTGAACTGTATAGCCGTTATTATAAGAGATTTAAATCTGAGGATATAGCGAAGTTGATATATGCAAGTGCTGCATGGCATGCAAGTTTTAAACTGCCTCAATCAGTATCTACAGCTATAAATAGAGTGAACATATTGTTGTATACTATAAATAGCAACGACTTAAACCAATATAATTTGATAAATAGTTAGTTGAGTTGACTAAAAAATTTAAGCTTCGTCTGATTTCTCGCTGTGGCATAATTTGAGCAGTTCTATTAGTGCTAGGTTGAACATGCTCGTGCTAAAGCAAGCTCTTAATTTGCTCATTAGATTGTATTTGTACATGTAAGCAGATTTCTGACTAATCTCTAAAGTGCGAGCAACTTCTTGTGTTTTAACATTTTTAAATTGAGACAGCAGAAGTAATAGTTTAATATCTGTGGGGCTAAATTTTTCTCCACGGTAATTTATGGTTGTCAGGCTTTGCAGGTATGAATGCCGTTTAAATTGCTCAAGGGATAAATCAAGCTTATAGACATAACCTATTGTGATTTCATGGGATTTTAATGGGGTTATGTTAATTGTTACCAAGACGGCACTATCATCTAGCAAGCAAATCCCTTGATTAAATTGATTAGTTGTTTTTTTTGGTAATTTATTTTGGGTTGGTTTGAAAACAGATAGAAATATATCATCGGCAAATAGAATATCGTTATCGGTATTAACTATTACACAGCCTTTACTATTTTTCATATCACTCATAGTGTGCATTTTCTCCATTTTTTGATTTTTGTAATACAAAATATCACACAGTAAAATCATTCTTTTTGTTAGCTGCTAAGGTGTGTAATATGATCGGACAAACGCAGTGTTTAAAATAGGGTAATGAACCCCCTATTTTTTATTTCAGCTAATACTGACATTCTTAAAGCAATGCTTTGTATAGTTAGCATGTCTAGCAATAGAAACTTCATGTAAAGATTTCTATTTTCAAGATGATTTAAATCATCAATCATTAAAAAATGACAAATATTATACAAATTTGAGATGAAGTTTATGTATAAGTGTAAATTAATGCTTTCGATTTCACTGTTATTAATAAGTGCTGGGAATGCTTTTAGTGACGTTTATCACTATGATGAAAATGGAAATTTAATAAGTGATATGAGTGGCAATCGTTATTACTATAACGCAAAAAATCAGTTGATACAGTTTATTCAAGGCAATACCCAAATAAAAAGTACATTTCACTACAATGCAAATGGATTATTAGATAACCAGAAAAATGCACTGAAAGTTTACTACTTTATCTATCAACAAAACCAGTTAAGTAATTTGATGTTAGGTAGTCAGAAAACCATAAGTACACTGCA
Source organism: Cysteiniphilum marinum (assembly GCF_014857925.1). Taxonomy (GTDB): domain Bacteria; phylum Pseudomonadota; class Gammaproteobacteria; order Francisellales; family Francisellaceae; genus Caedibacter; species Caedibacter marinus. Next base: position 45,566 of record NZ_JACYVZ010000006.1, read on the forward strand.
GAAAGATGTTATTTATTTGACTGTTCAGGATCATGGCATAGCCTATTATCGGGCAGCTATGCATAACAATACTCAAAGCTTATTGTTATCACAAAATACTAATCTATTTGATACTAACAGCTTTATGCCTTTTGGTGCAAAAAGATCATTAAGGCAAGGTTATACTAGTACAGCGCAAGATCTGGCTATGGTTAAATCACTTTTTGCTTATGATGGTGAATGTCAAGATCAAGCGAGTCAACTGATTTATCTGCATGCACGTTTTTATAATCCAGAGTTAATGCGTTTTGTACAAAGAGATAGTTATGACCTGTTCAATCGTTATTCATTTGCAAACGATGATCCTATTAACAAAATAGATCCATCAGGTCATAACGCCATTTCAAATGGCTTTTCTTCATTTTTTCATGGACTTGGCGAAGGTTTGGTTTCAGGGATGAGTATTGGATTTTGCAGTATAGAGGGTTGTAGTACTAATAGCTACAAGCAACTTTACCATGGTAATAAAAGCGCTTGGGCTGAATTTTTTAATCCCATAGCAGCGCTGGTACCACTTATTCATTATGGAGGTACTACAGACCAGTGGATGAATGCTATTGGTATGAGTTTACCTAATATAGCGATTATCGCACGAGATATGGTAACAACCTACTATGGTTATAGATTAAGGGAGCAGCTACGCAAAGTTGGGGAACGAGTAAAGGCTTCATCTGGGGTAGAGGGAATGCAATACAACAAACTTGCTTCTAAAGTCATTGGAAGGGATATAATGTCAAGACGCAATGGCTTTAACTACATTTTCAACCCATTAGCCGATCTTTATTATCATTTTATAGGCGAAAAAACTCCAAGGGCTGGCTTTACCTATCTAATTAATAAAACAGTGCCTTGGGATCATTACTTGGCAAGAAATCTTTTGGGGGAGGAGGATTCTAAGGGAGCACTAGTGCTAGCGAAACCATATCAGCATGCGCTTATAACTGCAGATTTTCTACTCTACAGTATTAACACGAATAGCTTAAATCAATATAACCAAACTGCAAATACTAACTAAAAGCATTTAGCATCCCTGTGAGCAAAGCATCTATAAGCGGTGTTGTCATTCAATACTGAAAATGATTAGTGCTGGATATAGAAAGTATCTTGCCTTTTTTCAATAGTAGATTGCATTATTTTTGATTAGCATCTCCACAGAGATAAACACTCTAACTTCAACTCATTAGATAAGGAAACTCTCATTATGAAGAACTGGAAAAAATTATCCTTATTCATAAGCTCAATCCTGGGAGCGCATGCGTTATATGCAAACCAGACAACAAAGCTTAGTGTAACGACACTCAAGCAAGATAAGCCAATAAGTAAACAGGCTGAAACTAGACATAAAAAGTTGAGTCTTGATATGAAAAATACTAAGTCTGCTGTTTTAGATGCAAGTGGTCAGAATGAACAAAACCACTCTCAAGCAAAAAATTATAAAGACCCATTGGCGTTTAGTATAGATAACAGAACAGGCAATGTTTCTATTAATGAAAACATTATAAAGTTGCCTGGAAAGGTAAGTGATTTAGATCTAACTTTAAGCTTGCAATATGATCAATCAAGCGCTGAATTTCAACAAGAAAATGATCAAAAGAGACACCTGTTAGGCTTGCCAGCAGGTTGGAATTATGGGTTAAGCTATATTGATCATGACCAAAGTGGTAAACAGGTTTTACATGTTAATGGTAGCGCCAGTTACCAAGTGGAAAGTGATTGGAAAACAAAAGATGGTATTAATACAAGCTTGCGCTATTATGATGTTGGCAACATGAAATTCTATGATGGTTTTGATAACGAAACACCATGTGGTAATGCAACAAAATATGTGAGCAAGCTTGTTTACCTTAATGGTCTTACTCAATATTTTAGTGCTGGGGGGTTGCTTTTATGTCAACGAGATAACTTCAACAATAAAATTAGCTATGCTTATCATCTTGCACAGGGAGCTATTGGTGAACCAACACCGTATAATGCAGCGCTTGTTTCTGTTATGGGCTCTTATGGACAAAAAGTTGCCATTAAAAATGATGGCATGGGATCAATTAATATTATTCTTCCTGATAAGCGTCAATACACACTGAAGTATGACAATATCTCTTTACAGAGCATTAAAGCACCAGATGGCGCAATAAGCACTATTAAATACATGACCGTATCACCGAGTCAAGGAACTGGTCAGAATTATGTTTTGCCGCATCAGATTGCGACAGCAACTGGACTTGTGGTTGATTTGACATATGGTAGTATTTTAGCCTGTCCTAACTCAAGTCTTAATGGTTCTTGTATCGGGAGTCAAACGATTGCCTTGCCTGTTGTCACAAAAGAAGTCTCCTACCCTGAAGGAGAGAATGGCAATATTACACTTGAGACGGATTATAATTTCAATGTTAACACCGGGCATGGTGGATATAGTAATAATTATACAGGTTATCCGTACTATTCACCTTATGGCATTAACTCTGCTAATAATGGACTAGATGGCTTGATGGAAAACAGCAGCATTGCAAATCCATATCAAGTAAGAGTGACCAAAGTAAATAATCAGAATGGGAAGCGAATTAGCACTCTATATACTTATAATCCTTTACATCTACTAGCTGAGCAAAAGCAATACGACAGTCAAAACAATATTATTTCGGATACAGTTTATCGTTACCCTGCCAATGTTTCAGGCAGTAGCATTAAAGTATTACCTATTTCGCAACTACCAAGCAATTATCAAACACCTGACTGGGTTGCTAGCTGTAAATATAATTCTGGAGAGAGTTCGGGGCGCTATCATCTAGTAACAACTGAATTTAATCCCCAAGGTCTGCCGGTAACAGTAAAAACTTATGATGGCGTTGAAAATGCTGGGAATCAACAATCATGTGACCCTCATGTCACTTTATCATCGGAAACACTGTCAAGCCTGCTGCAAACAGTACAAACGACCATCTATGATGTGCCTGCCAAAGCACCTCAAGAAGATGATGGTTTGTATGGATTGCCTGTTACTCAAGAGGTCGTCAACTACCAGCATGATGGTGCAACTTCATCACATGTAAATATATTGAAATTAAATACGTTAAGTCCTGATGGCAAAGTCATACAGTCAAGTATTACCGGCGCAGTTAAAGACACTCCTGCGCTCAACAGTTTACTCGGCAAAATTAAGCGCCGAGCTCAGCTATCATCGATGTTAGCAGAAGACATCTCTAGTTCTATTGATTGGGATACTAGTAAAGGTTTGCCTAAACAAACCAACTATAAATATGACAGTACTGGGCGTAATACTTTTAGCGGTCTTTCTTGGTATCAATCACCTACACTTATGATGGCTTTAGATAATAAACTTCCTTCAGGACCTGCTAGCACACATAGTGCAACAAGCTACAAGCAATTACCTGCGGATCATTTTAGCTGTGCTAGCAATATCTCAGACCCTGTATTACAAGTTACATCAACAGATGCGCTTGGTCATAATAAAACTAAATTGATATGTTTATCAAATGGAGAACTTTTGTCTCAGACCGACGCTAATGGCAACACAACGCAGTATAGATACAATGTGGCTGGACAAAAAATAGCAGAGATACAACCAAATGGTGTTTGTACTGCAACACAAATATTCTATGCAAATAACCAACAGGTAGAGCAAACAGATGTTTGTATTAATAGCAAAGTCACACGACCTAAATTACCTGATGGATTTACAGGAAATATTAGTATACAAGTGATGCATGACTTGTCAAAAAACAGTATTAAAAGTGCATTAGATGGTGATCAAAATATCAAGGTTTTCGATGGAGCAGGAAATACATCAGCGGTACTTGACAACTTGGGGAATAATGGCAGTTTACGAGTGCTCGAGAAAGATCAATATAATGATTTTGGGCAGCTAGAAAGTAAAATTAAGTGGCCTGATAGCTTGGCTCTTAAGTCCACTTATGCCTATGATGATCAAGGACGCCAAATAAGTGTGACTGATGCTCAAGGTAATACGAACACCAAGCTTTATGACGATTTAAACCAAAGGTATATGACCTGTTTTAATGGTTATAAGCAAAGTATTGTATTCTTAAATAATAAAGGCAAGCCAAAGTCAAGTTTCTCAATTCCATTGCCTACTCAAAGAAGCATGGATTTAAGCGCACAATCATTAGGTGTTGCTGGAGGAGACTGTTCTTGGAGTAGTACCAACGCTAGTTTAACAAGCTTGATAGCAACAACAGTATCAAATAGTGATGACACTTTATCGGCACAACAATTTTATGATGGCTTAGGAAATCCGGTTAATACGATCGTGGGCAATTATCAACTAGACAATACACTAAGCTTTGGAACGATGTCTACTGATATGATGCAACGCTTAGATGCTAATTCTGGACAATATCAATGTAAATCTGGGCAATCGGATTGCACGAATGCACATTCACAATATGATTTCTCAAATAAGCTTACTCAATATCTTGTTACTGGTAACTATCAAAGTAATGGTCAAACGACTCAGCAAATAGCTAAAAGTAATTGGACACGTGATTTATTTGGCAACACTGCGAGCAAGACACTTGTTATTCAAAATGGTAGCTCACTACAAACAGCTGCACTTGGTTTAGCAAGCGAGGATATTGCTGATTCAGATAGCTATATTTATAATAAAACCAATCAGCTGATCTCCGAGTCAACACCAGAGCCTGTGTCAGAAGGCTCGAGCTTATATGATCCTAATTATAAACAGCATACCGAATACTGGATGTATGATAGCGTTGGTAATATGATCACACATACCAGTTTTGCTGGTGTTAAATTCTATTCTCAGTATGATAATATGAACCGTAATACACAAATTTGCTATTATGACCCGCAAGATCCATCCGATCCAAGCAAACCTTATTATGTGACTCAGTTCAAATATGACACCATTAGCGGTCAACCATTGGTGGCTTATAAGTTTGATATAGCTGATACGAAAAATTGCACGCCTGGTGAGTTTAATCCCGTGATAAAACCAGACAATGCTTCTGCGATTAGTTATCGTTATGACAGTGCTGGCAATACCATTAGTAAAACAGTATTTGACCCTGTTGTAGGACTTGTCGGCAAAACGCAAGATCAAGGCATTCAGCTTACTAATGGCTATGATCACCAAAATCGATTAACGTGCACTTCTGATGCTGTTGCATTTGATCATGATCAAAATTGTCCTACTTACTTTGAAGTAGGTGATGTGGCAAGTCCCGGACAATATGTGACAACATATCAATATTACAATGCAGCAGAACCGCAAAAGCAAGGTGAGCTTCACGCTGTTTGCCGCGGCAGTGACTGTATCGTTTATGACTATTATACCAGGGGTATGGATAACGGCGCCTATCAGGCCTATGCAGGCAAGATGATGAGCAAAGCGATTATTCATAATCCTATAAATAGTTTTGATCCAGCAAAATTACCCAGTACGAGTAGCCTAAGTTCATGTTCAGTTGCTAGTAATAAGCCATGCATTATTTCAGATACGTTTTATAACTATGATGATCAAAAACGTCCATTGAGTATTACGACGTGCAAAGATGCGCAATGTAGCCCATTAAGCCCTACAGCAGATGATGTAATACTGAGTATTAGTTACCGTTATGATCATCTAAATCGAATTACTCAGACAGTACATCAATCTGGAGAATATCCAGATAACCTTGATTTAAACTATGATGAAACCTATGGGTATGACTCATTGAGCCGCTTAATCATGGACACTGTTTACAAAATTGCACAAGCGAGGGTTGGAGTGTCTGCATTGGGCGTCAGTGATGGTGCGCAGATTCAAAAAACGCAATACAGTTATGATTCTGCAGGAAACGTGATGTGTAAAGCTGTTAATAATAGTTTTGCTGGTATGGATAATACTGGTCTTAAAACTTACCGACAAACATTTAGTTACAACGTTGACAATCAGCTGATTAATCAAATTACTCAGGATACCAGTAGCACACTTGCACAAACGACTTGCTAGGAAAATTTAAGATGCGCCCTGATTGCCTTTTCTTTTTAACATTGTCTTTAATATTCCTTATGCCATTGAAGCTTTATGCATGTCATGTGGATTATGATAGTAATGGCAACCTTACGGTAGATACGTCATGTAATCTTTATTTCTATAACGCTCAAAATGAGTTAATTTCTTTTAAAAATATGACAACACACAAGAGAGCTTTTTTCAGCTATAACTCAGAAGGCTTATTAGAAGAAAAGGCAATATTATCTAAGCACCGTTTATATATTTACAACTCAAATGGAAAGTTGATAAACAGCCTTATTAAGGCACAATCGTTAGCAACAGCCTATTTGACAAGAGGTGAGCGTATTGTTGTAGATAATCATATAGCAAGCGAACAATATTTGATTTCTGATGCGTTGGGAACAAATTATCTACAGCTGAATTCTCACAGTGAAATATCACAGCATTTTAACTATCAAAGCTTTGGCGCATTAGTCAACTTCGCGGGGGGCGATGCCAAGGATGGCACAACAAGTTTTGATGCATTGCCTTTGTTATATCATGGTCAATATCTTGATAGACTAAGTGATTTAATTTACTTACATTCGCGGTTTTACAATCCAAAATTAATAAGATTTATACAGCGTGACAATTATTCTTTATTGAATCGATATAACTATGTCAATAGCAATCCAATTAATAACACTGATCCAAGTGGACACATGAGTTTTGGTTTGATGGATATGATAGCAGGCACTGGTTTTGCCTTGGCAACCTCCGTTGTAACGGCACTTTCACCAGAGTTCTCTTATATGGCTGCGTCTTTTTTTGTGGCTAGTAATTCAGCACCTGCTGGCATGGATATGACTCTTGATTTATTACATCATAAGTTTCTTTCTGGCGTTTCTAATGCTTTACTGATGCTATCTGGTGTTGCAGGCTCGATATCAGCGCAACCTGAAATGATGCTTCCATCTGTAAGAAAACTTGCCGCTGGTGAGATAGAAAGAGACTCAGCAGATGGCATAGCCGCACTTGATTTAAAAGATCGCTATCAAACCTTTTCATCAACCATTTCTAGCATTTTAGGTGGCGCTGCATCAGGCTTAGCTAACCCATATATCTCTAGTCATAATGGCGGCATATATAACTCTGCAGCCATCAGTGCCATCACAGGTTTTGCTAGTGGTCAATTTTATGGTTATCTAAGTAATAAGTTAGGTAAAAATGAAAATGTATGGAAAAATGCACTGCTTGGCAGTATCAGGTCTGGCATTAGCGGTATCATAAATGCATCACCTGTTCTCATCAGTCAAGAGTTAGCAGGGAAGAAATTCACACTAACTGAAGGTCTGTCTCAGGGTATTCCTTTTCTTTTTGGTGGTATATCAGGTCTAAGCCAAAACTATCTTAGAGATGCCTATCAAAATTCAAGTCCGATGCGTTTGGCAGTCGCAAGCATGTTTCGCACAGGCTACCTTTCTATTAGGGCACCTATTGGCAATGCCGTGTCTTCGGGAACACTTAATACACTTTTCAGCAATTAATATTTAGGGAAAATCTATGAACTTAAAACAACTAAAAGTAGCTACTATAGGTATCTTAACAAGTCTTACTGTTTTTAATATGGGCATTGCACATTGTCAATTTAGCTATGATAGTAATGGTAATTTAGTCAGTGACAATCAATGCAATCACTATCAATACAACGATGCAAATCAACTAACTGGTTATTTCAACGCACAATCAAATATGCAGTATCATTATTATTTCAACCCTGCTGGCTTGCGTGATGGTAAAATATATAATCAGGTGAAAATTGGCTTTATCTATAGTGGGCATCAACAAATCAGTAACAGCATTGAACAAGAAAACAAAACCATTTCTGGCTATCTACAGCATCAAGTGCGTTATATTGAGCAACAAAATCAGAAGACTAGCCAGTATTTTGTGCAATCGCATCATAATCAGACTGATTTGATTGTAAATAATAAACTAAATATTACAAGTCAATACAATTACACAGCTTACGGTCAGGCACGTTTCTTGACTAAGTCAAAGGTGATAAGTAGTGATCCATTATTTAATAACCCATTGGGTTATGACGGCGAATATAAAGATTCTGAGAGCGGACTTATTTATCTTCGTGCACGCTTTTATAGCCCGAATTTTATGCACTTTGTGCAGCGTGATAGTTATCAATTAAGCAATCGCTACAACTTTAGCAATGACAATCCTATTAATATGATTGATCCAACAGGTCACTATTCATTTGGTGACTTTATTGACGATGCTGGTAAGTATGCATTTAGTGGTTTTAATATTAAAAAGGCATTTAAAAATTTTGGGACTTTTGCTGCAGGGTTTGGCACGATGATTGCTGGAGGTCTTGTAATGTATGCCACAGGGGGGGCTGGATTAGTCGGTGAAGGTGGTTGGTTGGCAAGTGGTTCGGAAGATGGCTTTTTTGCCAATATTGGAAATTGGTTTGGAAAAGGGGGATTTAAATCAGCAACTAATGGCCTTTTACACGCAGGTGGCGCTGCTGCTTTTTCTACCGGGTTGAATATGGATATTCTTGCGGGCCATGGGATTAGTCTATATAAAGGCAATAAAATTCTAAGAGATTTTGCTTGGAAACAATTAAGTGTTGCTGCAATTGTCGGTGCAGGCACAGGGCTAGCGGGTTTTATGACTTCAGGAATTGGTAGTGCCATTTCAGAAAGCGCAAGCTCAAAGATGGCAGGTTATCTTGCTGATTTTACGATTCAAGGTGGGCTTGGTGCATCTGCTGGTATTGCGTATACCGAGGCGATGACAAAATATGTCTATGGTGTTGATATCCCAACTAGCATGCTATTAAAGCCAGCACTTGCCGGCGGTTTAATTGGTGCACTCGCTGGCATTTCTGTACGTTTTGCCAATCGCAATGTAGTCGACTCTTCTGATGGAGTCGATGCCTCCCGTCTTTTAAAATCCAGTGATACTCTAACTAAAGATCAGATTCTAACAAATGATTATTATCAGTCTAAGTCTTCAGCTGACATGAGTGAAACCTCTAATACAGCAGTATCATATCCAGAGAAGCTCCTGGAATAATTAAATAATCGCATGATAAGTAGGCAGAATAAAGAGCGCGTTTTAAAGTCAAAAATGTTCACTATTAGACCTGTTTAGCCGTTGCTATGATTATTTTATTTAACGTCAAAAAGGATTAACCATGAATAATACAACAAAGAAAAGTTTTTTATATACGCTACTATTGTCTGCCTCGATTGCAGGTTTTGCTAATAGGCAGCCAATTAAAATAAATAATAATACAGATATGCCACTGGCATATAATGTGATTTTATATCATGATATTAGCATGGCGGACGGTGCTCAAAACGGCGTCATAAATGCTAATAGTAGTAAAGTCTTATTCGTAAATAAAGACTTTTGGAAAGGTTCAGATGATGGTTTATCTACCGTGTTTTGCGGTGGAGCTACTCCTGATCATGATAATGGTGTGAGTAATACGGATTGCTCTATATTTTCCTTGGATTTATTCCCTAATCTGGTTGATACAAGTGATAGCTTAAAAGAAACACCGTTGACCGTTAACTTCACTGGAGTAGAAAACCTTGATGGAAGTAACTCTATCGCAGTAAATGGCTTCAGTAATACTGATAGTCAGTATACTGTAAACTATGGCTATAATTGTACGTCAAGCAACCAAGGCGTCCCCGTGCTGGACACCATTGCTTTTTCCGGTGACTGTTATGTTGATATTAACGTCAATAAGACCATAAATTCAAATTTGCCTAAAATCAATACAACTCTTGTGAGTTCTGGTAGCAGCATTGCTGGATTCATTCTGGATGATCATAATTTATATCACATTGAGGTTGATCGTTCTAAAAATAACCAATTTGCTGTGGCGCCACCACTTAATGGTGTTTTTTATCAAGTACAAACACAAGACAAGAAAACTTATGATTTTTACCCTACCACAGGACTTATCTATAATCAAAATGGGACAGTATCTCCAAATAATTTTTCATTTTATCTAAGCCTGCCGAAGACAGATAAAATGGCTAATATCACTGAGTGCACCAGTGACTTTATTGCAGAAAATAGCAGCAATAAACCTATCTGTCATCATGCAATCTGGCATCAATCAGTACAGCTGAGTAATGATAGTAATAAGGGGGAGTTTAATATTAATGATACTGTTAGTTTAAATTTCATTAATCCACAAGAATCATCAGTATACGATGATGGTAGCTTTGCTTTGCCGGTGCTCGTGACTATTAAAGATCAGAATAACAATATCATCCCAATCACTGACCCTGTTTACCAGCATTTGTTTTTTGTTGATACTGAGCGTAAGCAGATTATTACAAATGATATTTCTAATACAAGTGGCGTGGCAATTGTGTCAGCTGAAAATGCATGGCTGCATGGACTTATGGGCAATAGTAACTATGCAGCAAAGTATACGTATGCTGATAATATTTCTAATCCAAATAATGGAAAAATGTTCTATATATACTCCACAAACCCAACAAACCTTAGTATTGCTCCAGCTTTATGTGTAAACAATGGTACATCGGTTTCTTGTTTATCTGGTATGTCGAGCCTCTCGCCAACCAATATCAGTACTTTGCATATCACAGATGATAATAATAATAATAGTATTTATAGCTCTTCTAATGATCCATCAGCATCTCGTAACTTAATGTTGCGACATCAAAGTACTACTGCTGGGGATGCGTGTGGTAAACTTGAAAATCCAAATACACCGGCATTAAATTATATTCTAAATAGTCGCCCGTTACCTGACCCAAATGATAATCTTCCTTATGGTGCCTATTATGTTTTGCCTGGGCTATCTGATTGTAGCCTGAATCATGGTGTTTTTTGCAACAATACGGCAAGAAAAAACTCAGGATATTCAGGGAATATTCGCTATTACCTACAAGACGACAATAATGTATCCCTACAGTTTCTAAATTTCAGTTATTTGGGTGATAGTGAAAGCTGTAACAATAGCAACAGCTGTACACATATCAGTAATATGCTATGGACCAAACAGCTTAATTTAAGTGATGCTAATGATTACACAGATACTTGGCAAGGCAGTTATCAGCATAAGGATAGTCCTAAAGGGGATCATGCTATATTGTTTGATAACTGTGGTGATGCAATTAAATATACAATGCCTGATAACTCTCCTAATAGAAATAATCCCGGCTCTGGTTCTAGTCAGTATCAAGGAGATGTTGTATTTTACAATGATTTCCCATATTCAATCGTGCTTCGTTTAATTTCTTTATCAGATAATGGAATTAATCACATTCACCTTGGTGATGGTATAGTGATTGGCGCACATAATTCGATACGCATGAATTTAGCAACCAAAGATATTCATGAAGAAACAAGTGGTATTGAAATAGATAATATCGCTGGCATGAAGTTATTTAGCTACCAGCTCACAAATGCTGTTTTTAAGCAGGCAGATGGTAATCCTTATAGCTCACATGGGTTATTAGGAAGTGTTGGCATTTCATCAATGGGTGACCCTGCTTGCCGTATTCCAGTTTATATTCAGGCTTTTTATAAGAAAAATGGTGGTGATGAATATGGTGCTGGTGGTGATGCCGCCGGACAAGCGGTAGGAATGGTCGTTATGATGCCATACACCAAAGACAACTCTAAGTTCAACCAAGTTGAAAATTATAGTAATGACATGTTATCAGGCAATAGAGATATAATTAGGGTGAATCCATATACGTGTTCACCATCCGGGTTAAATAGTATTTTGTAGGTTACAAATGAGAAAATATAAATATTATTTGCTGTCAGCGACTATTTTACTCAGCAGTTTTGCATCTGCCGCATGTAATCTAAGCTATAATGCCAATGGCAGTTTAATAATGGATATGCAATGCAATCGTTATCAGTACAATGCAAAAGAGCAACTGATTAAAATAGTATCATCTCAAAAGGATGTGCAGTGCGACTATACCTATAACCCAGAAGGCTTAAGAGATGTCAAAACATGTAATTCATCTGGTGATCAGCAAATGCAACTTGATTTTATTTATCAAAGAAATCATTTAATCAATACTCAAGACATAAATAATAACATTCAAAGTGCTTACTTAGGCAGCGATGTGCGTTATGTTGTTAATAATTTTCAGCAACATCCATATTACTTCTCAGTCGCGTCACATGGCACGACTAATTTATTACTCACACGATCAGCAAATATAAAACAAGTTTATAATTTCTCAAGCTATGGACAAAATCGCGTGCTCTTGAAAAGTAACTCACTAAAAACAATAAATCTTGTTCAACCATTGGCATATAACCCACTAACATATGATGGTGAATATCAGGATCCAGAGACAGGGTTTGTATATTTAAGAGCGCGATTTTATAACCCGCATGAAATGCGTTTTATGCAAAGGGATAGTTATAATTTACTAAATCGTTACAATGCATTTGATGATAACCCAGTGAGCAATACGGATCCTTCAGGACATTTATCTTTAGGCAAATTATCTTTATATTCATCAGTTGCCTCTATTGGTTTGGGGGTTATTGCACCGCTTATGATTTTACCCGAAGTTTTTCCTTATATTTACAGCTTAAGTGGTGCATTAAATATATTCTCAACAGGAATAGGCCTGATGAGTAATCATGCTACATCACATCTTTTGGGAAGTGCTATGGCTATGGGAGGTATGATGCTATCAACCTTTGGTATGATGAGTTCTTCATCTAGGGTAAACTTTGGCTTAAACTTACTTGACAATACCCTTGAAGGTGGCGCAATGCCATTAATGTCGTCAGATCAAGGTAGTATAAGTGCTAAAAAAATGGGTTATAGCGTGCTAGCAGCATTGCCAACAGCGATTTTCTTGGCGGGATCTTCCGCTTACCTATATCACAGTTTGGGGACGGAGAATATTGCTGATGAGAATAGTTTATGGAAAACGCTTCTCGCACCGGATGCTGGTTTAAAAGGATCTTCCACTGAACCTAACTTACTTCTATATGCCAAGCCGATGGTATTAGGCGGTATACGTACTGCGTCAGCTGAGTATATTAGAAAAGCGACCTTTTTCCCTATTTCTCAGGCACTTGGTGAGCATTATCAATATACTAAGACATCACTTGCTACGAATATGTTGCTAGGTGCTGTCGCTGGTGGCTATATGTTTAGCTCAATGGCATTTGTAAACAGGAATATCGTTGGCTCTGAGCAACAATTTTTTGGTGAACCAAGGAATAAGTTTTTATACAATTTCCTTGCATCTGGCTGGAGTGTGCAGTTTGGTTTACCAACCTTAGAATCTATCTAAATACAATATAGAAATTTTGGTTCCTCATTCAGGTGGACTAACTGTCCAAAATTGAGGGGGTACATCAGGTTTAGAAAAATTAACATTTGCTTAGGTGCTTAAGTATGTAGTAAAGCATCCTTTTTGGTAAAGCGCCCACCTAATATATGGTAATGTAGGTGAAAGACAGTTTGCCCGCCCGCTTTACCAGTGTTTACCAAAGTCTTAAAGCCTGCTTTAAGCCCTAATGTTTGTGCAATTTTAGGGATCGCTAGATTAATTTTACCAACAAGAGGAATATCCTCATCTTCAAGATGATTTAAACTATCAATATGCTTTTTCGGGACAACGAGTACATGGGCTTCAGCCACCGGAAAAGCATCATGAAACGCCAAAATATCAGCATCTTCATAGACTTTATTTGATTTGATTTCACCATTAATTATTTTGCAAAAAATACAATCACTCATTGATCTAATCCTTTTGTTTTGAGAAAAAAGTGTATAGTAACAGTGCCACACCAACCCCAGCAACAACAGCATAATGTTTGTCAATAAACTGATGCAAGGTGTTTAATAGCTCACCTTGAAACCCAGAGATAATACCAAGTGCGGTGAGTGAAATACCAAAGCCAATCATAACACCGTGGCGTTTAGAGTACTTAACCTGTTTGCTTTGATCTGGTGATGCTAAGCTATCACGCTTAGCCTGATTAACTTGGGCATTTAATAAGTCAAATAATAGCTCAGGTACTTCAGGCAAACGTTCACTCAAATCAGGAATGCTTGCCATTGAGCGTTTGACAAAGCCTTGCCAGCCAACACGGGTTTTCATCCATTTCTCTAAGAATGGCTTAGCCGTCGCCCATAGGTTAAGCTCAGGATAGAGATCTCGTCCCAAGCCTTCGATATTTAATAAAGTTTTTTGTAATAGTACTAATTGCGGCTGCACGGACATATTAAAGCGTCTAGCTACTTGAAATAGACGCATTAAGGTATAGCCAAATGAAATATCAGCCAATGGCTTTTCAAAAATAGGCTCACACACGGTGCGGATCGCCGATTCTAACTCATCAACACGGGTATCATGCGGAACCCAACCGGATTCGATGTGAAGCTCAGCTACCTTTTTATAATCACGATTAAAAAAAGCTAGAAAATTGCCAGCAAGGTAATGCTGATCCTCACGGGTAAGCGTGCCAACAATGCCAAAATCAATCGATATATATTTAGGATCTTGAGGGGTGGTTGCGTCAATAAAGATGTTGCCTGGATGCATGTCGGCATGGAAAAAACAATCGCGGAAAACTTGCGTATAGAATATCTCAACGCCACGCTCAGCTAAGAGTTTAAGATCAGTATTAAGAGATTTTAATGTGTCAATATCAGAGACAGGAATGCCCTTTATTTTCTCAATGGTTAATAGGTTACTTCGGCAATATTGCCAATACACTTCAGGCACGTAATGGATATGACTGTCTTTGAAGTTGCGTTTCAGTTGTGAGGCATTGGCAGCCTCGCGCTGTAAATCAAGCTCATCAAGAAGATTGCGACTAATCTCAGCTACGACCTCAACGGGACGCAAGCATCGAGTTGTTGGTACATAACGTTCAAGCATATGTGCAAGGGTTTTTAATAGCTCTGTATCCTGCACTAATACTTTTTCGATATTTGGACGCAAGACTTTGACCACAACTTCTTGACCATTGGCGAGCATGGCACTATGCACCTGAGCAATCGATGCCGATGCTAAAGGGTTGATGTCAAATTGTGTAAAAGCGTCACTAATCGGTTGCTGCAATGCCTTTTCAATCACTTTACGTGCATATTCGCCCGAAAAAGGCGGTACTTTGTCTTGTAGTTTCGCAAGTTCATTCGCAAGGTCATGTGGTAATAAATCGCGACGTGTGGATAGTGCTTGCCCAAACTTGATAAAGATAGGTCCCAACGTCTCCAGTGCTAAACGTAAGCGAGTACCGCGATCAAGCTTATTGCGTGCAAACCAATAATAAGGGTTAAAGATAAGCGTGATTTTAAGTACGCGCAATAAGGGTAAATCAGCCATCATCGTGGTGACGTTATATTTATTTAGCACGTAACCAATATAGATCAGGCGTAGCCATTTTTTAAGTTTAGTCATGCTGATCACCATTGGCATTAATGTAGCGAGTTATCTTGGTAGTGATGCGCTCTAGATCCTGTTTTAACAGCTGAATGTCACTGAAGAAGTCTTCGACTTCTTCTTTACATGGGAAAAGATCTTTTTCATATTGAATATACTCTCTGAACTCATGCGGCAGGCGCTCTTTACTTGTCATCAACCATGCTTTAATGACATCAAGTGGTTTAGCTAAAAAAGAATTCAGTGACGACGTTTGACCTGAAGTTAGTGTGAAGATCAGATCAGGGCGAATCGCTTTGAAGAAGTCGCGATAACACTCAAGCACATGCATATCACCAATGAACTTTGCTTCACCTTGCTGAATATAGCTTTGTGGATGTTGGCTTAATGCCATTGCGATTAAAGTTCCTGAGGTTGCTGTCAGTAGATTGGATGAATGAGTGCTTTCAGCTAATTCAAATATCAGCTTATCTTCACTGGGCTTAAAATAAAAACATAGGTTAAGATCATTAATAGCAATATAAAGAGACTGGTTGTTCAGCTTTTCGAGCAAATAGGTTTTCTGTGGATCTAAGCTAAGTACTTTATCGAGTATGAGATTGATAGATTTAATGATCATTTGTTCATTCATTTGATCACCTTAGTATTTAATACCCATATGTAGGGCGACAACGCCACCGGTCATATTCTGATAATCCACCTTATCAAAGCCCGCATTTAGCATCATCTCTTTTAGTGTGTCTTGATCTGGGTGCTTGCGAATAGATTCCGCAAGATAGCGATAACTATCGGCATCTTGGGCAATAAGCTGTCCCATAAACGGTAGAATTTTAAAAGAGTATTGATCATAAATCTCGCTTAATAATGGCAGGATTGGCTTTGAAAACTCAAGTACCAATAAACGCCCCCCCGGTTTTAATACGCGCTGCATTGAAGCGAGTGCCGCATCTTTATCGGTGACATTTCTCAGACCAAATGAAATCGTGATGCAATCAAATGTATTATCAGCAAAGGGTAAACACTCAGCGTTGGCTTGGACGTATTCGATATTGTCAACACAACCACGATTGGTTAATTTCTCACGACCAACATTTAGCATTGACGCATTGATGTCACTTAATACTACTTTGCCATGATCACCAACTTTTTGGGTAAATTGATAAGCCAAATCACCCGTGCCACCTGCTAGATCAAGAACTTTTTGACCTGACTTGATTGAGGCTTTTTGAATGGCAATTTTCTTCCATAAACGATGCACACCAAATGACATCACGTCATTCATAATGTCATATTTTGCTGCCACCGAATGAAAGACATCGGCAACCTTTTGCTGTTTGTCTTCCCAGTTGACTTCTTCAAAGCCAAAGTGCGTGGTTTGATCGTGTGATTTTTTATGCATAAGATAAATGAGCGAAGCTTATTATTGCTAGGCAGTATATACCCATAAGAAGCTATTTTACAGCGTTTCTTGGCTTGCTGTTGTGTGCTAGGTTATTGTTCATGTCAAATCTTTGATTATCTTTCAATAACCTCAAAACCATTGATTGTCCGTAAATTAGAGTCAAATGAAATGCCTACTTGGTAGATTGGCAACTCAAGATGAGTAAACTTCAATGCATAGTTTTTATCGATAATCTGCTGTACAGCTTTTGCTGCTAAGTCCTCACCTTGACTAACTTTAAACTCAAAAATAATAACCTTTTTACCTGTGATAATAATCGACATATCAATACGACCTTCAGAAGTATGATCTTCTAGTTTAACATCATAACCAAGGGCGGCAAAATAGCTATAAATAATCGCGCAATAATAACCTTCATAGCGATGTAATGGTGTTTTGCTATAGTAATCATAAGGAATGCTACTATAAAAGCTTTGAATGGCTTTAGCGAATTGCTGCCAATCATCGCTTAATAGTGCACGGTTAATGGCAAGCTGATTGGCAGTGGCATCTTCCTGAGTAATCCCAATTTTGGTCAGTTGTCTATTTAGGGCTGTTTTCACTTCAAAATTTGGATAGCCTAAACGATACCAAAGATCTTGACCAAAATAAAACTGCTCTTTTATCGTTAGATAGCCGCTTTGCAGCATTAATGCAGCAATTGGAGTATTGTTAACATCAATGCTATTTAACGCATCAGGCGTTGCTTCATAATTTTCAAGCTCAGGAATGATGTCACGGCGTTTGCTGATGAGCTTGATTAAAAAAGTGGGTGTGCCAGTTTCAAACCAGTAACTTTGATATTGTTGATTTCTGAAAAACAGCAAGATATCAAAAGGGTTATAGACTTTTTGCTTTTCAGAACCTGCAAAATTATAGCCGTTGTACCATGCTTTGAGTTTGCCCAGATCAATATCGTGTAGATAGTCATCAAAGGTTTTTTCTAACTCCTCTTGGGTGTAGCCACATAGATCAGCAAATCGTGATTGGAAGGAAATGTCCTCCAAGTTGTTTAAACCACTAAACAGGCTGACTTTAGAAAACTTAGACACTCCAGTTAAAAAGACAAAGCGTAAACAGGCATCGTTGTCTTTGATCACACTATAAAGTCCTTTGAGAATCTCGCGATTGCGTAGTGCTTTACTAGGCTCGCTAATGACATCAAGAATAGGTTTGTCGTATTCATCAACTAAGAATACAACGCGTTGATTATATTTTTGATATAAGGTTTTAATGAGCTGATCAAGTTGCAGATCATAGTGTGTACTGGTGTCTAGTTCAACGTCATAGCGCTGAGCATTATCACTTAGCTCACGACTAATCCATTGTAGTAAGGATTCTTCAGAAAACACGGCCCTAGATCGTCCAAAGCTAAAATGAACGACAGGAAACACTTCATTAAAATCCCATTTATCTTCTATGTATAAGCCTTTAAACAGTTCATGTTTGCCAAGAAACAGCTGCTTTAAGGTGTCAATAGTTAAGCTTTTACCAAAGCGTCGTGGGCGAGATAGAAAGTAATAGGCATCTTGTTCAATTAAATTAAGTAGATGCTTGGTTTTATCAACATAAATCATATTGGGTTGACGCATTTTCTCAAGGGTTGAGTAGCCAATCGGTAATTTTTTCATGCGTTATTATGTCTTTAGGTAAAACCATTACTGACATAGAGTGTAGCAAAGAACGCGTAACTTAGAAATAGTCATAGCTTGAGTTCTCTAAAGAGTCGTTTATGACAAAACTGGATTGCTATGCATTTAAAAATGCAATGTTATAATTTTAGTAAAGCAGAACCAATAAACAGATAAAAAGATACTAATGATCAATGATATAGAACAACTGATCAATTTATCCTTGATTTAATGAGCCTTTATATGCACAATGGCGCCTGTTCTTTAAATTGATATACAAGGATAGGTTGTTATGAGTACAAAGATTTTCGCTTATGTTTTTGCTGGCGCACTAGCGGTGACAAGCTGTAGCTATGCAAATAGTCAGTCAACACAAAATGAGCAAGCAACACGTACTGGTTTCTTTTTAGCGCCTGCGGTTGGTGTGTTAACAAATAGTGGCACAGGATATAAAACATCGCCAGAGTTAACGTTTAGCTTTGGATATAGTTTTAGTCCTTACTTTTCAATTAAGGCGGGCAGTATTCTGTTTGCAGCGCGGAGTGAAGACAGTGCGCAAAGTACAAAATTTAGTACTTATACACGAGCTGATGTAGTGTTTTCAATACCAACACAAACGCTTTTTACACCTTATGTACTTTTTGGCGTTGGCAAACTTAGTATGGTGCATACTGAGTTTGCATCAAATGTTGGTGTTGGTGTGGCTTATACATTAAGTCAAAACTTTGCTTTAACCGCAAACTATCGCAATATCATCCCAGCAAAAACTAGCGGGACAATGAATCTATTTGATATTGGATTTGTGCATTATTTCTAGTGGTGTTAATGAATCCCTTGGTCCCTTGAAGCGTTAGAAAATATAAGAAATACCGACTTGTAAAGTATTGACGGATAGTACTTTTGAGTTTGAGAAAAGGTGATCATATTCCAGATTTAAACCAATACCATTGGTAAATAGATAACCAGCCTCAGCGCCAATACGCGGAGCAATACTATTGCCGATGCCGTTTGTCGCTTGGCCAGTCGGTGTTGACTGACTGTTTCTAACATAAGCAACCCCTGCCTTGCCAGTCACATTAAAGCCAGATTGGAATAGATATTTAGCTCTAAGCATTGCATTTATATTCCAACTTTTATAATCTACCGAATCTTTTGAGACTTTACCATCATAGTTAAAGCCAAGCTCAAAACCAGCTAAGAAACCTTTGGTGAAATGCCAATCATAACCAGCCTTTAATCCACCTGAGGCTGAGTTGCCTTTGCTGCCAATATTGGACATCCCAACTGTGGCACCCATAAAGAATCCGGCAAACTCATAAGGCAAAATTCTTGGTGAAGGTGGTACTTTGCTATAGTTAAACTGATCAGGGAAAGTTAGATCATAAATAAGTTTCTTCGTGCGCGGGTTATAGATCTTAACATGCGTTGATGGCTGATTAATAACAACATAGCCTTGATCCCAGGAAATAATCGGTGCATCACCATCACCTAGCTGATCGACTAGAATCAACGGCATATTATGGTTTGTTACCGTTGGTGGAAATTTAATATAGGTTTTACCTTGATCGACAAAACCCAACATTGGTTTATAGGTCGAGTCTGAGGAGACCGTTTTGACATCAAAATTAAAATTTGTCGAAGGCAGAGAGACATCATCCGCCAACGCCGCACCCAAGCACGAAGTCACTAATAGTGAAGTAACAATGCTTTTTTTCCACATAATAAGATAGCTTCCATATCGCATAATTTTCTAGAGTATAGACACAATAGATAACGAGCTCAAACGGATTATGCCGAATTTCTGGATTATTTGGTTTTATAAATTTGTTTTAATAAGCTTAAGCAGTACAGTGATGCAAGGCCAATAATCACATAAGCGATTTTTTGCCAAGTTGGTGAGCTATGGAAAATGCTAGTAATCATATTGAAGTTAAAAACCGATGAAGTAAACCAGTTGAAGCCGCCGATAATCGTCAGTAGCATCAGTAATGTGTTTAAAAAGCGCATAATATCTCCTTATGGCGTTTATTAATAAAAAACAAACAGGTTTTTGTTTTGGAAACAACCTAACCTGTTTGCGATTTTAATTTAATTAATATATAAAAAACAGTGCTTCATTGCTTTAGCTATAGAAGTTTATTGCGAATTCGCCTTCAATCTTGCAAATAGATCATGCTCATTAGCAGCAAAAATCTCAACGTTTACGAACACACCTTTGGCAATACCTTTGTGATGATTAACATCTTCAATAATGACAACACCATCAACTTCTGGTGCATCGTATTGTGTGCGTGCTAATGCAATATTCTCATCATGACGAATCTCATCGATGATAACTTTCTGAATAGTTCCAATATGACGTTGCAACCGTTTAGCACTGATTTTTGATTGCACTGTCATAAAGCGTTCAAGGCGCTGTTGTTTAACCTCTTCTGGAACTAAATCAGGTAAATCGTTGGCTTTAGCACCTTCAACTTCAGAATAAGTAAAGCAACCCACGCGATCAAGTTCAGCTTCTTCTAGGAAGTTTAATAGCGTCATAAAGTCTTCTTCGGTTTCTCCTGGAAAGCCGACGATAAATGTACTGCGAATGGTAAGCTCAGGACAAATCGCACGCCAACGCTTAATCGCTTCAAGCGTGTTTGTCGCATTTGCAGGACGCTTCATCAGCTTTAAAATACGTGGCGAGGCATGTTGAAAAGGAATATCCAAATAAGGTGCGATTTTACCTTCAGCCATTAAGGAAATCACTTTATCAACATGTGGATAAGGATAGACATAATGCATGCGAATCCAAACACCTAAGGTTGATAAGGCACGCGCTAAATCGATAAAACGACTTTGGTAGATTTCATCATTCCATTTAGCCTCAGCATATTTGATATCAACACCATAAGCACTAGTATCTTGTGAGATGACCAAGAGCTCTTTGACACCTGCGTTAACAAGGCGTTTTGCTTCAAGCATGACATCATCAAGTTTACGTGAGCTTAGCTTGCCGCGAATATCGGGAATAATGCAGAAAGTGCAGCTATTATTACATCCTTCAGAGATCTTAAGATACGCATAGTGCCTTGGTGTAAGTTTTATACCCTGAGCAGGGACCAGTGAAGTAAAGGCATGATGTTCAATCGGCAGATTATCATGTACGGCTTTGACAAGGTTCTCATAATCTTGAGGACCTGAAATACCCAAAACATTAGGGTACTTCTCACGAATCATGTCTGATTTTTTGCCCAAGCAACCAGTCACTAAGACTTTGCCATTTTCATCAAGGGCTTCACCTATCGCCTCAAGCGACTCTTCAATAGCCGAGTTTAGAAAACCGCAGGTGTTTACAACGACCAAATCGGCATGGCTATAATCAGCAGCGATCTCATAACCGTCGGTTTTTAATTTTGTAATAATACGTTCAGAATCAACTAAATTTTTAGGACAGCCTAAGCTGACAAAGCCAATTTTTGGCATGGTTACCTGCATATAAATACCTTGAGCTTAATTTTATCTGCGGTATTGTAACTGGAATGGATTTTGATCAAAACAAATATTTTTAAAATATTTTGTATCAATCTCGGCATAGAGTAATTGCTCTCCCATTTCGATGCGCTGCGCAAGTTGTCCATTGTGATCAATAACCATACTATTGCCATGAAAAAGCAAATCTGCATCCTCATGAATGCCACTTTGATTAGCAGCAAGAATCATACTACTGTTTTCAAGCGCACGTGCTTTAAGAAGTGTCATCCAAGCATGCGCGCCCATATCTTGAGTAAATGCCGCACTCACTGCGAATATATCGGCACCTTGTTTCTTCAAGTAGCGAAAAACTTCAGGCAAAAATAAATCGTAAGTGGAAATCAAACCAATATTGGCAAACGGTGTTTTAATCACTTTAACCATTTCACCATATTCTTGATCTTGTAGTAAGCTATGCGTCCATTGAAAGGCACAAGGCAGGGTGGGCGCCAAATGATAATAGACTTCATATAAATCACCAGTACTATTATAAACGACACTTGCTAAATAGTATTTTTCTTTGCTGTACTCTGACACAATGGGGATGCCGCTGGCGATAATCCAAATATTATTATCATGACTTAATTTCTGTAGATAATCTTGAATACGTCCTTCGCCGAGAATCTCTTTATTGATTTCATAGTCTGATGAGTTCATTGACAACAGTGCACAGCGATCAGGAAAGATAATCAGTTTAGCACCACTATCAGCTGCGCGCTCAATCATCCGTTTCAAGCAAAGCAAGTTAACGCCAACTGCCATACATGCATTGATTTGAGCGATTGCAATCTTTGTCATCATATCCCTGCTGTCCTTAAAGCTATGGGGGTAGTATATAACTCAATCAAGCAACAATAAAGCAGTAGTTAAGCGCGCATTAAGATATTTTTTTGTAAAAAAGCAAAAAAGATAAAAAAGATAAAAAAGATAAAAAAGGGGGTTGCGTATTTTAATATGCTGCTATACTAAGGATAGGTAAGGTGTTAGCTGCGCTGGAAGCATAGGGCTAACAGGCGGCGCAGGGCCATGCGGCTAACCAACAATAGGAGGATGCGCTATGACTACGTCAATCGATCAATTGTTTACCAAGCAACAACGCATTCATTTCGACAGTTGCTGTCAGTATTTTGAATTAGCTTTATCTTATTTCGGCTATAACGTACAAGCGCAATGCTGCATTGATGACAAGAAAAAAGTTGTCCTTTATGCGGTGAATGTCTTTTACCAAGGGCAACAACGTCAGGTGTTTACCGCATTAACACTCGATGAATTCTACAAAAAAATGGAGTTAGTCTACCAGCTATATATGTATGCCAAAGATCATCAAACCGATTTTGATGAAGCTTTGGATTATTACCTTGACGAATATCAACAGTTTATTGCGGTTCAAGGTGAAATCGATGATTTACTTAACTGGCAAGACTTCATTGATGAAGAACTCGGAAAAACCAATAGCTATAGTTACGATATGGTCTTGAGTAGTGAGAACAGAACGTTGCATTAGAGTGTTGGTAATACATTAAATAACGTTAATATTTCAAGCAGAATCATCGCGCCAGCGATTAGTAAAATAATCCCAAGATAAGTTTTGCTTAGGAGGTGGTTTTTATTTTGACGCGTACGAATAACCCAAGTCATTGCAGCGGGCAATCCAATTAATAGAATTGCAACAAAAATGCTGGCGTAGCCTAATGCAATAATAAAGCCTTGAGGATAAAAAACAGCAAATAAAAATGGAGGCAAGAACGTAATCACGAAAACAGCTATTTTATTGATATGTGTTGGTCGTTGTAGCCGATATGTATCACGGTTAAAATCAAACAGTCCCAAAGTGACACCCAAAAAGGAGGTGGTTATTGCAACTGATTCAAATAAATAGGCAAAGCTACCAATATGTGTACTGTGGTAGCTGCCAACAATCCCTGCCGAGGTATTGCCACTTTGAATGATACTTTGGAAGCTTTCAGAGCCATAGATAGGAATCGATCCAAGTGTGCATAAGACCCATAGAAGATAAATGACTAAGGGAATAAAACTGCCAAAAATAATGGCTTTACGTAAAGTTGCACGATCAGAATTAACGTAACTGCGCAGTGTTGGAATGATATGATGAAAACCAAAGGAGGTGATTAAAATCGGGAATGTAATCCAGATAAAATTGAATGAACGTGTTTCAACATCAAGCAAAGTCTGCTGAATGCTTGGCACGATCGCAACAACAAAGGCGAAGAATGCCAGAAATTTAATAAGCATTAATGCCTTATTGGCATGATCAACGGCACGCGTGCCAATATAGACAAAAAAACCAAGAATCAAAATAAAAATCGCACTATTTACTGCATTAGGTAAATATAGTCCTACTCTATTTAAACCACTGGCAACAAGGTTGCCGCCACCTGCACTATAAGCTGCTGTTAACGAATAAAGTAATAATAGGTATGAAACCCATGTAATAAGTTGTCCTGTTTTGCCTAAAGTTGCATGTGCCATACGGCTAAAGTTCGTGCCATTTGACATGGCAAGATTAACTTCAGCTAACAGCAAAGCGGTGAGCATCATAACAAACCAAACAACGATCAAGAGCAAACTTGCTAACCAAAAGCCACAAGCAGCAACTGTAGCAGGAATGGCAAGCATCCCCGCACCAACACTTGTGCCAGTGATGATCATAGCAGAGCCAAATCCGCGTGAAGATAACGACATAATTATTTCTAATGGATAATCTAAGGTTCAGGCATTGTAACGATGAATCAAAGCTTCAGCAATGTTGTTAGTCATTGATTAATGGTTTCGTTGTTTAAGGGTAACCATATTGCTTACAATTACACGCCTACACTCACTGTATTAGTAATTGAACAGCTTAAATTAGCATTTGCATCACTTTGTGCAGTGCAATTAATCGGAAAGGATATTGTAGAGGTTCTTTTGCTATTAGCATTATTAGTGTTAGTCAACTGAACATATAAATTGGCAATGTAATATTTACTACCACTTGGCTGACCGGAGATTGTTTGGGGTGTGTAGCTGATATTAGTAATCGTTGATTTATCAGTAATTGTTACGGGTAGACTAAATGTTTGGTTACAATCACTAAAGCTGCTTGAAGTGCAAAATGAAATGCGGTTATAGGTTGATAAATTATAACTAATCTTAATGCTATTGCTGCTTGATGCTTCATTAAATGGGGAAATTCCATCGGCATTATTATTGATGTTAGCAATGGTATAAGTATAGCTTTCCTGTTGTGGGCTAAATTGTAATAGTGGGTTGCTTGTTGAAGTAGATGGGTAATAACCACCAGAGTAATTGTTATAAGGGTTGTTATAATTGGATGAGCTACTACTCGTACTGTCATTATTTTGATTTTTTGTTTGCGCAGCATCATCTGCAGATTTATCTTTATTGTCTTGTGTGCTTGGTTGTTGTTGCTTTTGTTGATCTTTATATCGATTTTTATACCCTTCCGGCATTGGTGCGCCACCGGGTAAGAAAATCGGACTATTCATCGCTTCACGATCCATTGGTGAATCAGTTTTCTCCACTTTTTTGGGGGTGTTTGGCACATCTTTTTGCCTTGTCTTTTGCAATGCTTGCACCTCACTCATCAGGTGGTTAAGCGTTTGTTGGTTTTGCATAAGTAAATCTTTAAGCAAAGGTTTAACCGGCAAGGGATCATTCTTATCTAACGACTTGGATGGATTAGCGTTAGCAAATACACCATGGCTAGCCACTAAGCTCAGCAATAAGATTAAATGTTTTCTATTCATAGCAGCAATGCAACAGATTTAAATTACATATGATTGTATAAGAAAAACACCACAGGTTAAAGTTTTGATGCAGATACACTTGTAAATAATAATGCAAACGACGAAACATAAATACTCTCGGTAAAAGGATTATCCACTTTTTTGATAAACTTTTTAACGCATAGCATTTGCTGTTTATGCAATGCAATCAAAGGTTTAAGTTGTTTCATTTGCGCCGCTGTAAGATTTAAATTTTGTTTCAACGTATGAATATATTGCATGAATTTATCCATTACTTGCTGAAAGTTTTCTTTCGTAATTTGTGGCGTGAGTGTATCGTTCAAGATAATATTGCGTGAAAAATGTTTGCCTATCATCAATATGTGACGCAATAACTCATCGATATGATTTAATGTTTTGATTTGCTCTAGTTCATTAAGCTGAAGTGCATGTGCTTTAAGTTTAGCAATACCAAGGAAGCTTTCACTTAGATCAAGGGAGTCTTGATAATTGCGACCTTCAGCAATCGTTTGTAAGGCATAATCCAAGTCACTTGATAAACATTCTTGTAATGTATCAAACTCAAAACTCTGATACAAAATAGTCAATAACGGATGGTCACGACGATCCTTTAGATTGGTTAAAGTCTGTTGCCACCATTGCAGTTTTTGCAGACTAGGATAGGGTTCTGAATATAGCTCAGATGCTTTCAGCCATTGATATTTTAACTGATCCAAGGCATAAAGAACTTTTGTTTTATCTTCCGAGCAATGGCGATAAGCATAGTAATAAATAGACCCTGCTTCTGGGGTGTTTTTGCTTAGACAAGCGTAGAGATAATCCACTGGCGTAATTGCTCCAAGTTTGAGATTTTCAAATCATAGTCATCATCATTCATCGCATTTGCTTCATAACCATAATCAGCAAAAATGCGATAGCAATGTGCGTGTTTGGCAGCTAACATATCTGGTTTGGTATCGCCGATATAAGCTGAATACTGTGGCATTTTATCAAGCGTTTTAAGTGCATGTATGATTGGCATAGGATGCGGCTTTTTATAAGATAAATCATCCGCGCAAATCACGATCTTAGCATTCTGATATTGTGGTACTTTAGCAATTACAGCTTCAGTTAGTTTACGCGTCTTACTGGTAACAATTCCCCAGTTAATCCGTTGCTCATGTAAAGTATTCATTAA
The DNA here is from genome assembly GCF_014857925.1 of Cysteiniphilum marinum. Lineage (GTDB taxonomy): Bacteria > Pseudomonadota > Gammaproteobacteria > Francisellales > Francisellaceae > Caedibacter > Caedibacter marinus. Next base: position 72,563 of record NZ_JACYVZ010000006.1, read on the forward strand.
TTCATGCGCACCAATAAAGGGGTGCGTCATATCTGCTGCATGCTGTTGATAATGCATAAACGCATCATGCTTTAAGGTATTCAATTGCTCACGAGTAAGCTGCTCATTAATTTTTTTTAATAGAAACTCAACACCGCGACCGGCATGCTGCCTTAGCATGTCAGCATTAAAGTCAATCTCTAGATTATGATAGATAAAGGCATGCTTAATCGCATCAAAAATGCCATCTGATGAGTCAAGTAAGGTGCCATCAAGATCAAATAATAATAAATCAAGTGGGTATTTAGGACTCCTTGGTAAATGCGGCGATGTAGTTAACATCAGCATTACCTCCTAAAGATAGGTTTTTAGTTAATGGGTTATAATGTACACCTTTGATTTTAGTGGCTCGAAGTCCATATTTCCTGGCAGTATTAATCAGCTCCAGTGGTTTAATATACTTGTTATATTCATGCGTGCCTTTAGGGATAAGCCCCATGACATATTCCGCCATGACAATGGATAACGCAAAAGATTTTAGATTGCGATTTAACGTCGAGAAAAACACCCAACCACCTGTTTTACAGAGCTCTGCACATGAGCGAATCACACTCTCAGGGTCAGGCACATGTTCAAGCATTTCCATGCAGGTGACAATATCAAAGCTTTGCGGCTCCTCTTGTGCTAGATTTTCAACTGAGTCTTTTAAATAGCGAATGGCAAGCTTTGACTCTAATAGATGAAGTTTGGCAACACTCAAAGAGGCTTCAGCAAGATCCAAACCCGTAACGTTTGCATTTTTCTGAGCCATTGCTTCTGTCAAAATGCCACCGCCACAACCAATATCGGCAATACTTAATTGCGCCAAGTCGCCTGCACATTCTTCAATAAACTGCACACGCAAGGGATTGACTTGATGTAATGTGCGAAACTCACCATCCTCACACCACCATTGGTGCGCCAATGCACTAAATTTATTAATTTCAGCTTGATCAACATTCATGATAATTTATTGCTTCTAGGTTGCTGTGTTAGAACTTACGTCATCATAACAAACCGCGCTATTGTTGTGATATAAAAAATTACCAAATCACCAAATAGCTTACAACGAGGAAATTAGCTATGTAGATGATAAAAAATAAAGTGAGCTTCAATTGCCCCTCACCCGCGCAGCTTAAGCTGCACGACCTCTCCCGCATGGGGAGAGGTAATCGTTGCTGCAACTTAATTTTTCGATTATTAGTATATATGAAATGTTTAGCTGATTGCTCGAAAAATAAATTATTAGCGCAATACTGGGAAAACGATACAAGTAATGGTAACTGGCAGCGACAAGGATGATGGATTTTGAAGATATTTGAAAAACTTACAAAGCCAAAAAAAGCTAAAAGAATCAATGAAGAACGCAAGATCAATAAACTCATTGGTAAAAAAATTTTTTGGCGTGTCTTGATCAGCGCTATTGTTTTGCTTATCTTGGCATCTTTAACTGTTTTTGTTTTATCATTTTATCCTTTTTATCAGCAAACACAGCGCACAATTAATCATTATTATGAGGAAGTGTTAGACGGCTATGAAACAGAAGTTCAACTGTCTTTGTCAGAAGCACGAAGCGTTGCATTACAAATAAGTAGTCGAACACAAGCGGCATGGCTTACCGAGGAAATCCAGCGCAAATATCAATATGGTGATGCGATTATCGACGAGGTTAATGCCTTAAGACAAATTTTGGCATCTGCCCTTGTCTCGAGTGTTGCGTTACAATCAATACAACGCTTTGAAAGCAATGGACACTTACTGGTTGAAGTAGGTACCAAGCAACATCAAAGATTTGATAAGAAGGCACTTACGTTTGTCATTGGCAATGATGAGCTAACTGCAATCCTAACAAGTCCAGTTTACACACAAACTGGACAAGATCGAAAAATTATTGGTTACGATCGACTTTATTTCGACTTAAGTAAGCTATTGAATAAGTTTGAGTCTGAAAATCTGACACAGAAGCGTGATTTTTATTGGTTTATCAAGATTGGTGGCTCATGGCAGGCAGTAAGCTCAGGCTTTGCCAACAACCTCACAACATTGCCAAATGAAGTATTAACACAATTAAAAACACAAAAACATTCCAACCTCTTGATCCAAGATAAAAAATACTACTTTGAGCGCATTAATGGGCAGCAAGTATTGGCGTTGGGTGTCAACAAAAAAACAGTTGCCTCAAGTGTCTGGCGAAATTTATCACATATCCCATTGACAGTTCTTGGGTTCGTTGTTGTTTTCATTTTATTGTTATATCTTTTATTGCGCCCGATGCTCAATAAGGTCATTGTTGAGAACAGTCGATTTTATCAGTTGTTAAATGAAGATGAGCATACCTCCTTACCAAGTCGTAGGCATTTTGAAAGCGTATTTGAAAAAATCCTTATAGACGAGACAGCTAATAATAAGAAAGTTGCCTTACTACATATTGATATAGATCATTTTAAAAACATCAATGACAGCTTTGGCTACTATTTCGGTAATGTTGTATTACGTGAGATTGCCACACGCTTAAAGTCCAGTGTGCGCAAAAGTGACTTTGTTGCGCGCATTGGCGGTGACGAGTTTGTTGTTGTGCTTAAAGATATTCGCACACTTGATGACGTCAAATTAGTAATCAATCACCTGTTTGCAGTTGTTCACCAGTCAATTTTAGTCAACGATTACCCGATTAGCCTTAAAGCAAGCATAGGTGCAGCAATATCGCCAGAGCATGCGAGTGATCGTGAGACATTAATGCAATATACCGATATGGCAATCAGACACTGTAAAAAAGCCGGTGGCAACAGTTATTGTATCTTTAATGAAAGTATGGGTGCACGTTATTTCCGTCAACTTGAACTGGGTAAGCACTTAGCTAATGCGATAAAAAACAATGAATTTTACCTTATGTTTCAACCCATCATTCATTTAAATGATAAACAACAAATGCATTTTGAAGTATTGCTTCGCTGGCATAATCGTTATTTGGGTGAGGTGTCACCAGGTGAATTCATCCCTGTTGCCGAGGAGCTTAAGCTGATTGTTGAGCTAGGTGCATGGGTAATTCGCCAAGCATTTTACCAACTTTATCAGTGGCATGAAGATGAAACAATCACTCACAAACCAAGCATTTCAATCAATCTCTCAGCCGTACAAATCAATAACCCTTCCGTTTTGTTGGCATTTTTAGAGCACTTGATGGCGCAAATGCCTATCCCCAGTGAATATGTTACATTTGAAGTCACCGAAACGGTGATTATGGAAAATTTAGATAATACATCGCAAGTGTTAAATACCCTTAAAAATATGGGATTTAAAATATCCATCGATGATTTTGGTACGGGGTTTTGTTCGTTAAGTTATTTGATTCATGCACAGATTGATAACATTAAAATTGATAAAATTTTTATTGATGACATGTTAACCAATATCAATAGCAAGCTTATTGTCGAAAGCATTATCGATTTGAGTCAACGTTTAGGGAGTACTGTGGTTGCTGAAGGGGTTGAAACCATTGAGCAATATCAATTACTAAAGAAATTGCATTGTGACTATATTCAAGGCTACTATTTCAGCATGCCATTGTCAGCCTATGATGCAACTCACTTTATCGAGCACAAACCGCATCATCAATTGTTTTAGTTATCATTTAACGATGATATGATAAGCCTCATAACAAAAATCGCTTTGGAAACCAGTAAATGGCAATCTCGCAGCAGGAATTAAAGCACATTCTTATGCTTTCAAAACTCAGCGCCAAGCCGGAAGAGTTGGCACAATTTGAATATGATCTAAATAATATTTTTAATCTATTTGATCATCTTAAGTTAGTGGATACGCATGATATCAAACCCATGATTTCACCATTGCTAAGTCATTATCCAGAGCGTGATGATACGCCTCAAATGCAAAATCATACAGCAGACTTTGAGCGTATAGCTCCTGAGTTTACTAACCAGCATTTCATCGTGCCCAAAGTCATTGAATAAGAGGAAGTTTCGTGAGTATTTTAAAAACATTGCGTCAAAAGCTTGATGACAAAAGTGTAAGTGCTGTTGAGTTAACAACAACGTATTTAAAAGAGATAAAACATAAAAACAACTCATTAAGCGCCTTTATATCAGTCAATGAAACTAAGGCTTTAGCATATGCCAAAGAAATGGATGATTTAATTATCAAGGGCAAGGCAACACTGTTAACTGGAATTCCTATCGCACACAAAGATAATCTGTGCACTGATATTATGACTACCACTTGTGGATCAAAGATATTAAGCAATTATCAATCTCCTTTTAATGCCACAATAGTCGATAAGCTTAAAAATCAGGGTATGACACTGCTTGGTAAAACGAATATGGATGAATTTGGTATGGGCTCAACCAATGAGCATAGCTTTTTTGGTGCTGCTAAAAACCCTTATGATTTACATCATGTCCCAGGTGGTTCTTCTGGTGGTTCAGCCGCCGCCGTTGCCGCAGGACTCACCCCCTTTGCCACAGGCAGTGATACTGGCGGATCAGTAAGACAACCTGCTAGCTTCTGTGGTATTACAGGAATAAAGCCAAGCTATGGTACTTTATCACGCTATGGCTTGGTGGCTTACGGTTCGTCTTTTGATCAGGTTGGTGTGTTGGCGCATTATGCTGAGGATTGTGCTTATTTGTTACAAGCGATGTCCGGTAAGGATGAAAAAGATGGCACGAGTATTGCAACCGATCCGGATTTTTTTACTCAATCATTACAGCAAGATTTGACCAACCTAACCATTGGTGTTGATGAGCAATTATTATCAAAGCTCTCAGCTGAGGCACAAGCACTATTTCAGGAATGTATTGCCATTTACCAAAAGCAGGGTGCGAAGATCAAAGACATCCAACTGCCTGATTTACAAGCTGCTGTGTCAAGCTATTATGTGTTGGCACCGGCAGAAGCTGCCACAAACTTAGCACGCTTTGACGGGGTGCGTTATGGCTATCGCAGCGAGCATGCAAACACATTAGATGAACTATACATTAATAGTCGCACAGAAGGTTTTGGTGCCGAGGTCAAACGTCGCATTGTCATTGGTAATTATGTATTAGCAGCCAGTCAATACGATGCTTACTATCACAAAGCCCAGCAGGTGCGTGCTAAATTAAAACAAGATGTTGATATGATCTATCAAGATGTTGATATGATTCTTCTGCCAACAGCAGCAACGACCGCACCAAAACTAGGTGCACAAAAAGATCCTGTAACGACCTATTTGTCGGATATGTATACATTAATTGCTAATTTAACAGGAGCACCTGCGATTTCATTTCCTATTGGACAGATTGGGCATATGCCATTTGGTGCGCAACTGATGGCCAATAATTTCCAAGATCATTTATTATTGCAAGCAGTCTGTGCATTTCAACGTCAAACAGAATTTCACTTACCGCAGCAATTATTACAAGGAGTTGGTGTATGAGTTATGAAATGGTCATTGGGCTTGAGGTGCATGTTCAGCTTAAAACACAAGCCAAAATCTTCTCAAATGCGGCGACCCTTTATGGTCAAGAGCCAAATACACAGGTGAGCTTTCTTGATATCGCCTTACCAGGAACGCTGCCTGTTGTTAATAAGCAAGCTATCGATATGGCAGTGATGTTTGGTTTAGCGGTTGATGCAACAATTTCAAAAAACAGCTTTTTTGCACGCAAAAATTATTTCTATCCTGACTTGCCCAAAGGCTATCAAATCAGTCAATCTAATAATCCAATTGTGCAAAATGGTCAGCTTGAGATTACAACAAATAAGGGCATTAAAACCATTCGTATTGAGCGCGCCCACCTTGAGGAGGATGCGGGCAAATCAGTGCATGACTTTATTGGCGATCAAACCGGTTTAGATTATAACCGTGCTGGCACGCCACTATTGGAGATTGTGACACACCCTGATTTTCGTAGTGCCGAGGAGGTGATCTGTTATCTTAAAGATCTTCATCAACTGGTGCAGCATCTTGGGATTTGCGATGGCAATATGCAAGAAGGATCATTTCGCTGTGATGTTAATTTATCGATTCGTAAACCAGATGACAATCTTGGCACAAGAGCTGAGCTTAAGAATATTAATTCTTTCCGCTTTATCGAAAGTGCCATTCATTATGAGTATCAGCGTCAAGTCAATGTCCTTGATAAAGGTGGCATAATCACGCAAGAAACAAGGCTTTATGATCCGGATAATAATGAAACGCGCAGCATGCGCAGCAAGGAAAATGCTTTTGATTATCGCTATTTCCCTGATCCTGATTTATTACCTATTATTTTATCTAATGAAGAAATTGAAAGCATACATTCACATATGCCACTATTGCCAAAAGTGCGCCGTGAAACTTATGCTAAGATGCTTAATGCCGATGAGATCAACTTCTTAATGGATAACCCGCTCGTTGCGGATTACTATGATGCATTGGCAAAAAGTATTTCAGCAAAAACCGCATATAACTGGGTTGCTGTTGAGCTGCAAGCTGTGTTTAATCGCGCACAAAGCGCGTTTGATGCAAAGCGCGTGCCTGTTGAAATATTACTTGAGCTTATCGCATGTGTTGATAAGGACGAGATTTCTTTAAAGTCCGCCAAGACTGTACTACAAAACTATTATGATCAACCGCAGGCGATACAAACTATTATTGATCAGCTCGGTGTGCGCCAAAGCAATGATCTAGAATTCGTTGAAAGCTTGGTTGACGAGATACTTGCGCAAAACCCACAACAGGTGCAAGATTATCTCGCCGGTAACAAGAAGCTCTTGAGCTTCTTTGTCGGTCAGATTATGAAAAACAGTAGAGGCAAAGCAAATCCTAAGCAAGTGAACGAAATATTAAATAAGAAGTTGAATGAATAACTTCAGTATTTAAGGATATAAATGTGCGTATAAAACACTTGATACTATTAATCTTAACCATCATTTTATTTGTGGTATTGGTGCTATGATGCGTATTTTTTCTAAACTTACCTTAATTGTGATCTGTATTGCATTAGGTGCTAGTGGCGCTTGGTTTTATCAGCATTATAATGCGAGTGATAATGCAAAATTCTACCCAAGTATCGCCCAAGTCAAAACGATTAGCCAACTGGCAAGTCTGAGATTAGAACTTAGCCAAATTGAGCAGTTTGAAGATAAAGGTTGGTTTGTTGATACTCGAGCATCTTATTATATTTATGCTGCGGTTTTATTGGGTGCTGATCTTGAACATCTGCAAATCAATATCGATAAAACACGCAAAATACTGACAATCAAACTACCTTTACCAACTGTGTTGAGTATTGAGATTAACCATCAACGCTCACACTTGATTACCAAACAAGACTACACCTTTGGTGTCATTCCACGTTTAGGGGTGATCAATACCGATCCTAAAGATCAAGTGCCAGATAAGGCTTATTTGCTGGCACAGCAATCGATGCGTCAATTGGCAATGGGTGCTCAATATATCGCACAAGCACAAGTGCAAATCACACAAATACTACAAGAAATGTATCGACCATTTGACTGGAAAGTTAAAATTAATTGGAGTTAATTTATAATGGACAAACAAACGATATTGATTACTGGTTGCTCACATGGCGGCATTGGTTACGCTACGGCGAAATACTTAAAAACACAAGGTTATCGCGTTTTTGCCTCAGCAAGAAAGCAAGAGGATGTTGAAAAACTCACAGCCGAAGGCTTTGAAACTTACTTGATTGATGTGTTAGATGATGCGCAAATAGATGCTGCATTGGCCGATATTCTGCACAAAACCGGCGGCACATTAGATGTGTTATTTAATAATGCTGGTTTCTCACAAGCAGGTGCCCTAGAGGATATTCCAACAAAATACGTTAAAGAGCAGTTTAATACTAACTTCTTCGCACTTCATAATATCACATGCAAAGCGCTCAAAATTATGCGTAAGCAAGGTCATGGTAAGATTATTCAGCATGGCTCTGTCTTAGGGTTGGTATCACTTAAATATCGAGGGGCATATAATGCGAGTAAATATGCCATTGAAGGCTTGGTCGATACGATGCGTCAAGAATTAAGAGGCTCTAATATTCACATGACCATACTTAATACTGGGCCAGTTACCAGTAAAATCCGAGAAAACTCGATGAAAACCGTTAAAAATATTGAGCTTAAAAACTCGGTGCATTTAAGTGATTATAAAAAATTGATGTCAGGTAATCATAAACCCGTACCATTTAACGAAGAGGCCATTTCCGTAGCCAGGATTGTTGAGAAGATCCTTAAAGCGAAAAATCCCGCACCACGTTATAGCATCACCAAATTTACTAGTATTGCTAAACTCTTGAAATGGATGTTATCCAGTCGCGCACTTGAAAGCGTGTTAAGCAGATTTTAATAAAGGAATGCCATCGATGTCACCACAACGCGCTTTTTTGCTTAACTGTATACGTCACCCGAGTATTTTATATTTCTGTATTTTGCCGGTATATGTCCCTATTCGCGCATTAGCAGAAAGCATCTCAAGCTTTAACCAAGTTTTTAAAGATAACTTTGAACGTTTATATTTCTTCTCGGATATGTTGATTATTGGTGCGATTTTAGGACTCATTACTTGGCTTACCGTTATGCTGACAGAAAAGCTTGTCAAAGACGTCAAACAAAAATCAGATGCCTTAACAATGGTTGGATTTTTCTGCCCATTTCTATTGATGTTAACCACTTATATTTTACTCTCTGGACGCTTTGGCGGTGGTGTACTGTACATGACGATGGGGGTGCATTTCTTTTTACTATCGTATCTTGGTAATCAAGTTGTATTACATACTAAACGTTATCAACTTGTCGCAGAAAATTCACTTTCTAATGAGATCAAAAACAACCTGATGTCATTTATCGTCAATACCCTTGGGATTATCGTCACCATTTTATTTGTTGGCTTTTCCTTTTTAAATCTGCTGTTACCTTTCACCTTGGCAACTTCAATTTGTGGTGCTGTTTTTTACTACTTCCGTTTTGTGCGTGGCATTGAGTCCTTCAATATACAGGTGTTTTTAAAATGCCTACTATCCTTTGCGATAGGCGCATTATTAGCACTGTTGTGTGGTGCGTTAATGTACCGCTGGCATAATATCGCTGACGCGCTTGTCATTGTGATTATTGTTTTTCTAAGTATTGCCATTGCGATCAAAACCAAACCACGCTATGTCATGCTCTGTGTCAATGGTGCAAGTCAATACAGCATTGTTGTTTATGTGCTGATGTCATCGGTGTTGTTATTTTTGTTCAACGATCAACTTGCACAAATTTATCAAGCGGTTTATCCATTAGAGCCTGTATTTTCATTAATTGTCGTAATCATCGGATTGCGTCTTATTTTGCGCAAGAAAAGCCAAACAACTGATGCAACCATACGCCAGAATATCTTTTTATTTGGCATGTTGATGTTGCCGCTATTGTGGTGTTTTTACACCATTGGTTCAGCCAATATAGCTTGGGTATTACTTGCCGTTATCGTATTTTTTATTATTTATGCAATTGTCGAATATGTCGTCATGTTTAACCTAAGGCAAATCATCTTTACCAATCAATATTCAAATCAAACAAATACCCTATTAAGCACATATCTTAATATCTTGTATCAAGGATTTATTCCGGTGATTTATTTAAGCATTGCCTCGCTGCTACATCGCTACTCAATGATGACTTTTAAAGAGGTGTTGTTGTCTAGTTTGCTTATTCTTGTGCTATTGGTGATTATATTTAATTTCATCACACAGCTCACGTTACGAAAGTGCTAGTGCACGCGTTGACAATACGCTTGATTTAGACAAAATGAAATTGCTCTTAAAAACCTAAGGAATATTTATGAAAGAAGTCGTACAAACGAATAACGCACCACAAGCGATAGGTCCTTATGTGCAAGCAGTTAAGATCAATGGTATGCTCTACACCTCAGGGCAAATTGCCCTAAAGGCAAATGGTGAATTAGTTCGAGGTGATGTTACACTCCAAGCAATGCAAGTCATGCAAAATTTAAAAGCCGTTGTCGAAGCCGCCGGTAGCAGCATGGGCAAAGTGATTAAAACCACTTGTTTTATTAAAAACATGGATGATTTTGTTGCTTTTAACGAGGTTTATTCATCATTTTTTCGAGGGGTAACACCACCGGCACGCTCATGTGTTGAGGTCGCACGCTTACCCAAAGATGTATTAATTGAAGTTGAGGCGATTGCTGAGGTTTAATCAATTAAGTTTCTTTTTACTCCACTAAATCCATCTAATATTCAATTAAAGTTACTCATACTCTAGAATGCATTACAATCAATATCACGTATTTATTACGCGTTATTTGCTATTTGTTATACTCTATACTGCCCATGGAAACATCAAGATAGGACCTAAATATGACAAATATAACGCCACAACCAAAATCACTTGCCTTAAGTATTCTCTTAAGCTTAGGTGCTTTTAGCTATGCAATGAGTACCCCGCAGCCAATTGACTGTATTAGCGCCAATATCAACATTGATCAACCCAATGTAGCTACATATTATAAAGCTGTTGAGATTCAATTTACCAACCACTGCAGTCAGCCAGTTAATCTTAAAGATGCGTTGGTACAGTTTAAAGCTAATAGCACAGTGCAAAATGTTTGGGGTACTTGGAATTTTGTAAACTCCGATTCAAACCCACCAAGTAATCATAATGGCTTAGTAAGTTTTACCATTGCTAAAAACAAAGATGAAACCTTAAATATTAATCAATCATTTTCTGTTCAATTTGGATTGAACTTCCCATTAGCTGAATTAGCTAAAATCACTGACGCACAGATTTTTAGCAATGACGCTCCAGTAAGTGAAAATGGGAAAATAAGGTTTACCTTTAAATCCAACGCCCAACTTCAAGGTGCATCCAAAGTGACGCTTAGCCTTGCTGGAGAGCCGATCAGAACGCTAAATAATAGCAATTGGACAGCCGATCAAACCAGCTTAATTGATCATCTAGATTATGGTAACTATACCTTGAATGCCAACAAGATTGGCAATTGCACCGCCGTATTCTCACCAAGCAATGCTTTAACCATTAATAATGACAATATCAACTCGCTAAGTTTAAGTTATCAATGTACAACGCCTAGCGAACAAGGGAGCATCAAAGTTTCCCTACCGTCAGCTCCTTTAAGCGGCATTGGCAATCATACAACAGTAACGCTTACACACGATGGGCAAGCACAAACTAAAGTGCTTAACTGGAATAGTAGTTATACTTTTCAATCGCTAAGTTATGGTGATTACACATTACAATTTCAGTCTGTTAGCGATGGTAAAAACGTTGCCAATGCGACTGATCAATATGTTAGTATTAGCCAAAATCAGCAGCAGGTTAGCGTGACACCTCACTACCAAGTTTCACCACTTGTTACAGTTATTACACCTTTTACGGTTACTAGCGATCATGAAACCACCTTAGCACTCACGCTAAAAGATAATAACTACAAAACCACATTCAATTTCACGCGTCAAATCCCATCAGGCAACTCCACACAAATCCTTGAGCTTCCTGCCAATGACAGTTTCACTTTGTCAGTTAATGCCACAAGTGGTAGCGCTAGCGTTGATAAAACCCAGTTCAACACCTCTTCGGGCACCCAACAAAATGCCTTTAATGTCAATATTGTCAATCAACAGTCAAACTACGGAAAAATCACTTATCACGTTGGTTTTCCGGTGAGTGATTATGCGCATAGTGCAGAATCAATTGATCTTAGCGACTCTAAATTTGCACCACTGATATTATCTAATTATGTTGCGGGAGAGTTGCTAAATTATATGATAAAAGCACGTTATCCAGAGTGGTCTATTGATAAGGACTATATCGCTGGATCTTTATTTGCACAACTTCTGCAGGAGAATATCAGTACTAGTAACTATCCCGGTGGATTGTTTATCAATAATGAAACAGCGCGAAAACAATTACTTAACGCAGGCCAAGGCGGACCATATCAACTCAATGACTACTCTAAACGCCTACCCAGCGTTGATGTTCCTGGATCCCTTGGACTCATTAACTATACAGTTCTACAGAAATCTTTAGGCTATAACATTGCATCGCAGGACAATGGTGCGCAAACTGGCTCAACAGGACCTGAAACACTTGATAATATTTATTTTGGACCGCTTGCTGCGGCTTATTTTCATTTAAATGATATTAATCGCATCGAGGTTAATAATAGCCCAACGTGGGGGCCGCAAGTACATAGTTGGAAAAAATGTGTGCAATCATTAAATACCAATCAATTTGCCTATTTTGATATGATTCTTAATGCTGCGTATAATGCAGGGACTTACTCTGATATTCTAGGCACGCTCATTGATCTTTGTGCGTATCCGCAAGAATTAAGCCAGTATTTGCCAAACTTGGCAAACTTCAGCTTAAATGACAGCGCGTATATCAATGCTTTTCAGCTACCTACGCTAGCGGATGGCTATAAACCAAAGAGCCTACCGCAGTGGTATAAGGGCACGACATTCATTCTTTATCCGCGACAAGTGCAATACTATATTGATCAACTAACTAACAACAATCAAACGCTGGCACAATATGGCTTGCAAGTTAACAACTCTTTCGCTTTTAGTATTGCACAATTACAAAAAGTCTTTGCGGAAAGTATGCACACATTAGCCTATGGTAAAACGGCGAGTGACTATCAATTTATCAGTATTGACAGTGCCAATGCAGCATTTACAAAAAGCATAGAGCAGAATGGGTTATCAAGTGCCATGATTCTGAACTTAAACAACAGCAATGATCGCCAGCAAATGTATCAGCTGCTGCATGATGCTTTTGCCTCATTAGAGCAAACACTAGGGTTTAAGTTTAATGCCACAACTGAAGAAAACTTTAACCAAGTGTGATAATTCGCTCGCTACGTAATGACCTATAAAAAAGCATCTCTCCCCTTGTGGGATTGCTCGTGCAGCTTAAGCTGCGCGGGTGAGGGGGATTAAAGTACGACTTACTCTTGATTCATGATTATGCATGCAGATTCGCCATTGAAATAATTTGCTTGCGTGCAAGCCATATACCAAGGGTGACAATACAGCCAAGAATAAAACTTAATAAAAACAATATTTCCCAACCGTAGCCTGCTTGAACATTACCTGCTAATGGTCCTACCAATACACGTCCTAATGAATCAATTGAGCTTAATACTGCAAATTGTGTTGCGGAAAAGCTTTTATTCACAAGACTCATAATCATTGCCACCAATACGGCAGTGCCCATCGCGCCGACCATATATTCAACTGCAACAGAGATGACCATTAAATAATAATTCTTCCCTTCAAATGCTAGCCACATATACATCAAGTTTGCCGCTGCCATCATAAAGCTAAATACTAAAAACGTGCGAAACAAACCAAACCCTTTGGCTAACATGCCACCTAATACTAGACCAATGAAGGTAAATATTAAGGCATTGGTTTTATACGATACGGCAATCGTGACCTTATCAAAGCCAAGCTCGGCAAAGAATACGGTATTAAGTGAAAATGCCAGTGCATCACTAAACTTGTAGAAAATAATAATCAATAGCACAACAACAGCTACTGCAAAGCCGCGACGGGTAAAGAAATCATAAAATGGCAAAACAACCGCATCGGCAAATGTTTTCGGGCGATTATCTACCGAGGCTTCTTTCGCTAAAAAAGTGCCGATCATTGCCGCTGCAAAAAATGGAATCAATGCAAATATACCGGTTTGCCAATTGTTATCAAAGTATTTAACCATGATTAATAGAAAAGCACCCGTGACCATCATCGCCACACGATAGCCTAATACTGAGATAGAGCTACCTAATGCACGTTCATCTTCATCTAACACTTCTGTTTGGTAGGCATTAATCGCAATATCTTGCGTTGCCGAGAAAAAGCAAATTGCCAAGGCAATGCCCGCGATAATTAATGGTGATTGTGCAGGTGAGAATTGACTCAATAAAAACACACAGACAATTAATAATAATTGCATTAAGAAAATCCAACTCTTGCGTCTGCCAAGAAATTTAAGGTTTACCTGATCAATCACAGGCGACCATAGATACTTTACAGTATATGGCAACGCCACTAACGTTAATAAGCCAATATCTTTAATGCTAATCCCTGCTTCGTGATACCAATAAGTAAGAGATGATGCTGTAAGCATTAACGGCAATCCTGACGAGTAGCCTAAAATAAACATCACTAACATTTTGCGACTTTTAAATAAACCGGCAATACTGTCTATGGTTGCGGCTTTTAGTTGTTGTGAAAAGCTACTCATTTGCTATCCAACCATTACTTAAAAGCATTGCGTTATTTTGAGTATGACCAAACTTTGTTTGACCTTGCTCCAAAAATTCAAGTATAACGTTATATGTCAATATAGGTGAAAAATTAAGCCATTTTATCATCATGCTCATATCCTTTGCTTATTCCACTTTAAATAATATATCGAAACTACTCGGTAAAAGATACTGTTAGAAGGTATTAGGATGCTTTTGATTTTCAGATTTCGCAAAGCTTGAAAATAAATATCCCTTATATCGCTATTAGTTCTTTCAATTTCACAGGATAGTTCTAATTTTATACAATTATGCTAAATTATTTTCTAGGAGTTACATATGAAATTACGTTCTATTTTTTTAGTGTCAAGTTTGGTGTTAAGTTCAGGTGCAGTGTTTGGGCATGGTGCTTTGTCCTTTCCAGAGAGTAGACAATGGCTTTGTACAAACGCTAATGGTGGTAATTGGAATGGTAAAAGTGGAGTAGCAGTCTGTAATCCAAATTTGTTTCCACTTGTGGGTGATCCAGAAGATGGTGATCAAAGTACTACTTGGCATTGGGTTTATTCTGATTGGAGTGGTGTTGCGCAAGGTGCCGCAGCGGGCTGGTCCGATGATGCGTCATATGCCGATGACCCAAGGGCGAAACATATCGCTATAATGGGAGGTGAAACAGCACCTATTTGTTCAGCAAACAAACATGAGTACAGAGCATTAGATGAAATATTATGGGCGCAAGACCAAGGTGATAATGTTTATCCTGTCAATATAAGCTCGGGTGACAATACATTCACTTATGCGGTAAGCGCGCCGCACAAAACATATGGCAAGGGCTATATTGATATTTATATTACCAAAGATAGTTGGAACCCAAATAAAGCATTAACTTGGCAAGATTTGGAGCCAAAGCCAATTTGTCACCATGTGCCGCCGACAGCTAATACGCCTTTGCAAGTTACATCCATACCTGGAGGCATTGGATATGAGGACTTCCATTGCCCTATTCCAGAATCTAAATCAGGTCAACATGTCTTGTATGCCGTGTGGCAAAGAGATGACAGTGCTGAAGCTTTTTATTCATGTTCAGATGTGGTCATTGATGCGAGCATGCCTCCTGCTCCAGAAAAAAAATGGGAAGTAATAGGAAGTGAATCAGATGAGACAAGATTACCCAATCTCAATGTGTCCATTGATGATACACTATCTTTAGAGGTGTGTGTTGACGATATGCACAATCATTGTGCCGTGACTACATTTAAGCCAAACGAAGCAGTTTTGGCTCATAATTGGCAGCAAGAACTAGCCAAAATATTTAATCGTGATAATGATTATAAGCATGATGTACAGATAGGTATACTAAGTGCAGATGGTGAAAATGTCGAAACAACATCACCGTCAGGCTACTATGTATATCAATTAAAATCTTCATCAGTAAACTATCAATGGCGTATTCAACATCATGCGGTAACGCCAGAACCAATTGAAAGTGTGTGGACCCCACTTTTAGGTAATGAGGGTAGTGCTGTTTTTGGTGCTCAATCAGAAAGTAGTTATAAACTAAATGATCAGCTTAACTTTAGATTATGGCGCAGTGATATCTTTGATTCTGGGCGCTTAGGCGGTTACAAAGAAGCGATTGAAGTGCCAATGGTGATTGATAACTTAGCAACATGGAAGTCACAGTATATTACTAAATTAAATAATGAATTACAGGCATATGGTGTTGTGATTGGTGTCTTACAAGATGATGATACGGTTAAGCCGGTTGAAGGTGGCGCTAATATGGTTTATATCAATACGGAGATTGAGCAGAGTAATCATATTGAGTACACTTGGCTTTTGGAGAATAAAGGACAAGTTTCACCTGAGCCAACACCGGATTTGCCAGAATGGCCAAATGGTATTGGCAGCTATCAGATGGGCAGTAAAGTCATTAGAAATGGTGTAACCTATACCTGTACTGGGCATGAAGGATGGTGTAATCAAAATGCTTATGATCCAGCAGGAGTATTTGGCGATGGCACCTGGGCTAAAGATTGATTAAATAAGATTTTAAATGTTTACATCTAAACTGCCTCAGTATTAGTTTCGCCGGTACGAATACGAATAACCTCCTCAAGATGGGTGATGGTGATTTTGCCGGCACCAATTTTATTTGCTTGATTTATTTTGATAATCCATTCGACAAAATCTTCTTTTTGCTCATCTTTGCAAATAACTTCTATTTTAATCTTTGGCAAAAAATCAACAGCATATTCAGCCCCACGGTAAAGCTCAGTATGACCCAGTTGACGTCCAAAGCCTTTAATTTCAGTGATAGTAATGCCCGTTGCACCAATCCTTAATAGGGCTTCGCGTGTGCGATCAAGTAAATGTGGTTTGATATAGGCTGTAATTAGCTTCATGCTCGAATTGATTTGTCAATTTAGCTGTCTATGCTACATTATGCACTATCTATTAGTAAAGCATTTAAGTGATTGAGCATGAAACTAAACAATAAAATAATCGATGATGTTGCCAGTAAGATTTCCAATGGCATTCCAAGTGGCTTAAAAACAGTGGCGAGTGAGTTTGAAAACAACTGCAAAAATGTTTTAAAAGCAAGCTTTGAGAAGTTGGATCTCGTCACGCGTGAGGAGTTGGATATTCAAAAAGAAGTGTTAGCAAAAACACGTTTAAAGCTTGAGGTGCTTGAGAAAAAAGTTGATGAGCTTATTGCTAAGCAAGGAAATAAGTAGCTGTTATGTCACTAGCTACGGTCTTTAGCCGCGCACAGTTGGGGGTGAATGCACCACAAGTAACTGTGGAAGTGCATTTATCGCATGGATTGCCGAGTTTGTCGATCGTAGGTTTACCTGAAGCCGCTGTTAAAGAGAGTAAAGATCGCGTTAGAAGTGCGATTATTAATTCAGGATTTCAATTTCCAAGTAAACGCATTACCATTAATCTCGCCCCTGCCGATTTGCCCAAGGAAGGTGGGCGCTACGATTTACCGATTGCTATTGGTATTTTAATTGCGTCTCAACAAGTTATAGCACCTGATATTGAGGATTATGAATTTGCTGCTGAGCTATCATTAAGTGGTAAATTAAGACCCGTAAAAGGGATCTTGCCGTTCGCCATTCAGAGCCTAAAGCATCAACGTAATCTTATCATTGCGGTCAAAAATGAAAGTGAAGTTGCCTTGTTACCAGATCTTCATGCTTATGCAGCTAATAGTTTGATGGATGTTGTTTTGCACTTATCAAAAACACAATTTATCAAAGAGGCACAACAAGCAGAAGATGTGCTGCCAAATAATGTATTTGAATTGGACTTGAGCGATGTTAAAGGTCAGTTTCAAGCTAAGCGTGCATTAGAGATTGCCGCAGCAGGTGGGCATAATCTCTTGTTTGTTGGGCCACCTGGTACAGGCAAGACGATGCTCGCATCGCGCTTTAATACCATCTTACCCAAACTTTCGATGGATGAAGCTTTAGCAACAGCAATGGTCGCGTCTATTAAAGGCGCTAGAGATGTTGCAGAGCATTTCTATCAGCGCCCATTTCGCGCCCCTCATCATACATCATCGGCAGTTTCTCTTGTTGGTGGTGGATCAAACCCAAAGCCTGGAGAAATCTCTTTAGCACATAATGGTGTGTTGTTTTTAGATGAGCTGCCAGAGTTTGACCGTAAAGTATTAGAGGTTTTACGTGAGCCACTTGAATCTGGCAAGATTGTAATCTCAAGGGCGAGTGCACAAGTTGAATATCCGGCTAAATTTCAATTAATTGCAGCAATGAACCCTTGCCCTTGTGGGTTTTTAGGTTCTCAACGTAAAGCATGCAAAGATACAGATATGCAAATAAAACGTTATCAACAAAAGCTCTCAGGTCCCTTATTAGATCGCATTGATCTGCAAGTTGAGGTGCTTGAGGTTGAGCATGATGATTTGGTTGCGGGTGCACAAGGCGAGCCAAGTCACGATGTCAAAGCGCGCGTGATTAACGCACGTGATCTACAAATCAAGCGTCAAGGGAAAATTAATGCCGAACTTCAAGGCAAGGAAATTGATCAATTTTGCATTTTAGGGGATAATGAGCGGCTGTTGTTGGCAGACGCCATTGAAAAGCTCGGTTTATCGGCAAGAGCATATCACCGAGTGGTTAAAATTGCGCGGACGATTGCTGATTTGGCAGCACAAGAGATGATTGCGAAGCATCATATTCAAGAGGCATTAAGCTATCGTAAATTTGAACGCTTTCAGCAATAAAATAAAAAACGGTAAAATGCGATGAAGAAAATAGGTGCTCAAGCCCTGATATTAATATTGTTTCTGTGGGGAAAGTTAAGTTTTAAAACAGCGCAGCGTATTGGTGCAATGATTGGGGTGTTACTTTATTTTTGTAAAAGCGATATGCGTCGAATAGCACGTATTAATATTGATAAATGTTTTCCTGAGCTCAGTAACTATCATAAGCGCAAGTTGGTTAAGAAAACTTTGCAACAAACCTGTATGACAGGAGCTGAAATGCCGGGAATTTTATTCAAAAACCCGCAAAAACTATTGAAACAAATTCAAGTGGTGCATGGCGGGGATGTCTCACAGCGTTTGTATGAAGAAGGGCGTGGCGTCATGGTTGTCGCACCTCATTTAGGCAGTTATGAAATTGCTTCGATGTATTATTCAAGTAAATATCCTTCGGCGATGCTATACACACCACCTAAGATAAAAACACTGGATAAGCTTATTCTGCGTGCGCGTTCGCGCTTATGTGAAAATATGTCACCTGCCAATCAAAAAGGTGTGAAAATGCTATTTAAAGCCATAGCAAAAAAGGAAGTGATTGCGATGCTAACCGATCAAGTACCGGTTGATGCGGGTGGTACCTATGTTGATTTTTTTGGTAACCCTGCCAAGACGATGAATTTCGCTGGAAAATTATATGAGCGTTACAAGCCTGCGGTTGTGTTAAGCTATGCCGTTAGAAATGCTGATGGCAAAGGCTTGACACTGTTTAATGAGGACTTAGAGCCTTTGATTAAGCACTATCAAGCAATTGATGGCGTTGAAGATCCAGTAGCTTATGCTTTTACCAAGCGATTTGAGGAAATTATTCGCCAATATCCAGAGCAATATCAGTGGACATATAAGCGATTTAAATATCACCCTGACGGGATTGATTATTATAAAAAGGATAAAAAATGAGAACATTATTTTTAGATGCCTTACAAGGCAAGCCTGTGACACAAACACCGATGTGGATTATGCGTCAAGCTGGACGCTATTTGCCAGAGTATCGCCAGACACGCGCCAAATTTAGTGACTTTATGCAGATGTGTCGCCATGCTGAGGCTTGTTGTGAAGTGGCTTTGCAACCTTTAGATCGTTATGATTTAGATGCATCTATCGTATTTTCAGATATATTAACCATTCCAGAAGCCATGGGGATGGATCTTAAGTTTGTCAGTGGTAAGGGACCAATCTTTTCCGCGCCATTGACAACTTTAACAGATGTTGAGGGCTTAGATGTTGAAGGTGCTATTGATAAATTGCATTATGTGTTTAATGCAGTTTCAACCACTAAAAAGGCGATTAAAGATCGTGTGCCTTTAATTGGCTTTAGTGGTAGTCCTTGGACGTTAGCTGCTTACATGGTTGAAGGGCAGGGTTCAAAACAGTTTACGCAATTGCGTAAGATGCTCTATAGCGCGCCAGAGCTTTTGCATAAGCTATTGTCTGATCTAAGTATTGTGATTATTAACTATCTGGATGAACAAGTAAAAGCAGGCGCTGATGCATTGATGATCTTTGATACGTGGGGTGGCATGTTAGCAGAAGGCAACTATGCAGCCTTTTCATTAAATTATATGCAAACGATCACAGCTGAGCTTAAAAAACGTCATCCGCATGTGCCAGTGACACTTTTTACTAAGGGCGGTGGATTATGGTTAGACCAGTTGATTAAAACCGACTGCGATGGTATCGGTATTGATTGGAGTATTGATGTAGCACGTGCAAGACAAGCCGTTGGCAATGAGTTTGCGCTGCAAGGCAACTTAGATCCTGCGGCACTTTATGGTAGTGATCAAAGTATTATTGACTCGGTAAAAAGCATTGTTATAAGTCAGGCACCATATAGTCGCTTTGTCTTTAATTTAGGACATGGCGTATATCCAGATATTTCACCGGATAAAGTTAAGGTAATGGTTGATGTTGTGCGTGAGTTTGGTGCTAAAGGCTAAGTGAATTAGCAATTAGAAATTTAAGTTAGAAAGATAGGCTATGACCATATTCCTGCTCCCTTTGATTGTGTAAGCGTTGGCTGAGCGTAAGTCGAAGCCTCTATGAAGTGTGATTTTCCAAGCTTCTCACACTTCGGCTGACGCTTAGTGCACCGCTTCGATTGATGCTCAGTGCATCGCTTCGACTTACGCTCAAGGTAGGGTGAGCACTTGTGGGTGAAATTTAGTCTCAGCCGAAAGATATAAATATAAAAAATAACTATAGAAGCATAATGATGAAGAAGATAAAAAGATTTGAATTTAAACGCAATCCTGAAAGCAATGAAATGTGGGTTGAAACTGATTTGCATGGTAAGAGTTTATTAACACTTGCATCTTTAAATAAGGGTACGGCCTTTAGCGAGCGTGAGCGTGAAGAATTTGGCTTATTAGGTAAATTGCCTTTCCAGATCGAATCTTTAGAAGAGCAAAAAACGCGTGCCTATCAGCAGTATAAATCTTTTAGAAGCAACATTGGGCGCTATAGTTTTTTAAAGAACTTGCACAATATCAACGAGACGTTGTTTTATCGATTAGTGCGCGATAATCTCAATGAAATGCTGCCAATTATCTACACACCAACAGTTGGTGAAGCGGTGATGCGCTATAGCGAGCAGTTCCTATCACCTCGAGGACTTTATATTGCTTATCCAGATCGCTACAAGATGCGTGAGATATTACGTAATCGCACTAACTCAGATATTGATATTCTTGTAGTTAGTGATGCGGAAGGCGTGTTAGGAATTGGTGATCAAGGTGTTGGTGGTATTGAAATACCAGTTGCTAAGCTTATGGTTTATACGCTGTGTGCGGGCATTAATCCTGGGCGTTATTTGCCGGTGTTTTTAGATGCAGGCACTAATAATAAAAAGTTGTTAGAAGATCCGTTGTATCTTGGTTGGCGTCATGAGCGTGTGCGTGGTGAGCAATATGATGAAATGGTGCAGTTATTTATTGAGGCAGTTCAAGAAGAAATGCCGGAGACATTTCTGCATTGGGAAGACTTTGGTCGTGACAATGCACGTAAAAATTTAGTGAAATATCAAAATGAAATCTGCAGCTTTAATGATGATATGCAAGGAACTGCGGCGGTCGCTTTAGCAGGTTTGATTTCAGCATCTAAACGCTCAGGCTTGAAGTTTAATCGTCAGAAATTTGTGATCTTTGGTGCGGGAACGGCAGGATTGGGTATTGCCGATGAGATTGTTGCAGCGCTTGTGCATTCGGGTTTGACAAAAGAAGAAGCTTATCAGCACTTCTGGTGTATTGATAAAGATGGGTTATTGATTGATGATCAGGATATGATGGACTTTCAACGCCCTTATGCTTGTACACGTGAATCAGTTAAAGGATGGGCTACGGATGACCAGGGACGAATTGTGTTGACAGAAGTGGTCAGGCAAGCGAAACCAACGACTTTAATTGGTTGCTCCGGTGTTGCTGGTGCATTTACGGATGATGTTGTTTTATCTATGGCTAAGAATAATGATCGCCCAATTATCTTTACCCTATCTAATCCAACGAGTCGTTGTGAGCGTGTGCCGCAGGATATCATTCGTTTAACGGAAGGGCGCGCACTTATCGCTACAGGTAGCCCATTTGATGATGTTGGTTATAAAGGTAAAGTTTATCGTATTGCACAGTCAAACAATGCCTTAGTTTTCCCTGGTATTGGCTTAGGCATCGTTGCGATTGCTGCGAAGCGCTTTACGGATAATATGTTATGGGCGGCATGTAAGGCACTAGCAAATTACTCAACCCAAGATGATGCATTATTACCAAAACTAAGTGAGGCATACAGTGTCAGTCGTCAGGTGGCATTTGCTGTAGCACGTCAGGCAATTGAGGATGGTGTTGCTGAAGATGTTGATGATATTTGGCGCAAGATAGATCAAGTGATTTGGGAGCCAAAGTATTATCCGTATTACTTTAAGTCGTAGTTTCTTTAAAGATTTCTTGCTTTGTATTTTTCGTGCTTTTGGCAAGTTGAATTTTGATAATAGCGAATGCGTTAAGAAACAATGAATAGTTTCATTGTTTTAGCAAATGAGCGCCCAAAGACTCTGTTAAGGGCAGATATTACCTGCAATTCAACTTGCCAAAATCTTCACAAACTACTTTGCAAGCAAACACCGCAAAACAACTTACGATGGGTATAGAGTTAACAGTGATTGTTACAATTTCAATATCTCTCGATGAGATCATGATTTAAATATGCGCAAAAATGTTTTGATTTTTAATATTTTGCATTGGGAAAATTTTATGGTGCCCGGGGCCGGAGTCGAACCGGCACGAGAGTTAAGTCTCGAGGGATTTTAAGTCCCTTGTGTCTACCAATTTCACCACCCGGGCAAAGACTTGTTCTGGAGGCTGAGACCGGAATCGAACCGGTGTCCAAGGCTTTGCAGGCCTCTGCATAACCACTTTGCTACCCAGCCAACTGGAGCGGGAAACGAGGTTCGAACTCGCGACCCCAACCTTGGCAAGGTTGTGCTCTACCACTGAGCTATTCCCGCAGAACAGGATCAGATTATAAGGGCTAAACCCCTAATGTCAATTGTATTTTTTGAGTTTTCATACGTTTATTGACGAATTTTTCTTAAGTGTGCAAATGCGCTACAGAATGTACTGACTTAGGTCGCGGTCTTTGACTAAACTTCCTAGTTTTTCATTGACGTAATCGCTGGTGACGCTAAAAGTTTTTTCAGTGCGATCAGAGGCATCAAAGGATACTTCTTCTAATAAGCGCTCAAGTACTGTGTGCAGGCGTCGTGCGCCGATGTTTTCAACTTCTTCATTAACGCGGAATGAAATCTCAGCAATGCGTCTAATAGCATCTTCTTCAAAGATGATCTTCACATCTTCAGTGCCTAATAGAGCAACATACTGTTTAATCAATGAATAATCAGGCTCTGTGAGAATGCGTACAAAGTCTTCAACTTCAAGTGACCTTAGCTCAACACGGATCGGCAAGCGTCCTTGTAGCTCAGGAATTAAATCTGATGGCTTGGCAACATGGAAAGCGCCTGAGGCGATAAACAAAATATGATCTGTTTTGATCATACCATACTTTGTGCTGACGGTTGAGCCTTCGACTAATGGTAATAAATCACGCTGAACACCTTCACGTGAAACATCACCTCCACGCTGATCTGACTTTTTACAGACCTTGTCAATTTCATCAATAAAGACAATCCCGTTTTGCTCAACGGCTTCGATTGCCTTAAGCTTAATATCATCTTCATTAACTAACTTGCCGGCTTCCTCATCTTGTAGTAATTTCAAGGCATCTTTAACTTTGATTTTGCGACGTTTCTTACGTTCATCACCCATCGATGAGAATAAACTTTGTAACTGATTGGTCATATCCTCCATGCCAGGAGGTCCCATGATGTTCATTTGAGGTGCTGCCATGGCGATGTCGATCTCAATTTCTTTGTCGTTAAGCTCACCTGCAGCAAGTTTTTTTCTAAAAAGTTGGCGGGTTGTATTTTCAGTTTTTTGTTCGACTTCAACTGGTTCATTGGCAAAGCCTACTTTGCTCTCACGTGCTGCCGGTAACAAGGCATCTAGTATACGTTCTTTTGCGAGCTCTTCAGCGCGTGCTGCGACTTTGGTTTTCTCTTGCTCACGATACATCTTGATGGAGATGTCTGCTAAATCGCGAATGATAGAGTCAACATCTTTACCAACATAACCTACCTCGGTAAATTTAGTCGCTTCAATTTTGATAAATGGTGCATTGGCAAGCTTTGCCAAGCGTCGTGCGATCTCTGTTTTACCAACGCCAGTTGGTCCAATCATTAAAATATTTTTAGGTGTAACTTCTTGGCGCATGCCATCTTCAAGTTGCATTCTGCGCCAGCGGTTTCTAAGCGCTATGGCAACTGCCTTTTTTGCATCTTTTTGACCGATGATAAAACGGTCTAATTCACTGACAATTTCTTTAGGTGTCATTTGCGACATGATTTCTATCCCCTTAGTAAATTATACGGCTGCTTTATTAGCAAGCTTTTCAATGGTTAAGTTGTGGTTAGTATAAATACAGATATCTGCGGCAATGTTGAGACTTTTCTTAACGATATCAGATGCCGAAAGATCTGTATTATCGACCAAGGCGTGTGCCGCAGCTTTGGCAAAAGCAGAACCTGAACCAATTGATAAAATACCTTTTTCATCAGCCGCCATAACATCACCAACACCTGAGATTAGAAGAGATTTGTTCTCATCAGCGACAATAATCATCGCTTCAAGCTTGCTCATCATGCGATCTAGGCGCCATTCACGTACCATCTCAACGGATGCACGCTCAAGGTTCCCTTGGTAAAAATCAAGCTTTTGCTCAAATTTTTCAAACAAGGTAAAAGCATCTGCTGTTGATCCAGCAAACCCTGTTAATACTTTACCGTTACTTAATTTACGTACTTTGATGATATTATCTTTTGCAACCGTATTGCCTAGTGTTGCTTGACCATCGCCGCCAATGACAACTTCATCGCCACGACGTACACATAAAATCGTAGTACCTTTCATTTCTAACATAGTTTCCCCGCTTAAATGATTGGGTTTATAAAAACATGATCGCTATAGATTGCGCTTAAGAAAAAAATTACAAGTTTTTATTTAAAAAGATTTAGCTGTATTTGAGAGGTTGGGCATTTGTCTTTGGTATCACTTAGTGCTAACTAACGGTTATAAATATCTTCCAATCGAACAATATCATCTTCGCCAAGATAATTTCCGATCTGTACTTCGACGATTTCACATGGAGAATCCGTTGTATTTTCCATGCGGTGGATTTCCTCTTTCTCAATATACACATGATCATTGGCGTGATACATTTTTTTGTTCTCACCAATGGTAAAAGTTGGTGAACCTTTAACAACGACCCAATGCTCAGCGCGTTTGAAATGTTTTTGCAAAGATAGTTGCCCGCCAGAGTTAACAGTAATAATTTTTACCTGATAGCCGCTTGCTAATTCAATTGTGCGATATGTGCCCCAAGGACGTTCATATACTTTACCTACTTCATTTATATCCATTTTAAAACCTTAATAATTACTTTATTCTGTATGTATGTGATTGATTATTCGACCTCAAGTGGTTTTTCTGCTCGCGTGACGCCTATGGCGGTACTAGCTAAAGCCAAAGCACCCATAATGCCAGCGTTATCTGCCAAAGCCGGCGGCACAATAATCGATGGGATACTATCACAATAGTCTTGATTCAGATAGCCATTGATTTTTGCTTTTACTTTAGTATGAATCTTCTCAAATAAGTGTGTCTGCTTCATGACACCTCCTCCTAAGATAATGCGCTTAGGCACAAAACACATCATATAGTTTACAAGTGCATATGATAGGTATTCGGCTTCTAGCTCCCAAGCGATATGATCATCTGCAAGATCTAGCGCTGAATCAACTTGCCAGCGTGTTTTCAAAGCAGGGCCTGATGCTAAGCCTTCTAAACAACGCTCATGATATGGGCAAATGCCTTTGAAATCATCCTGTGTTAAATCAACAGGGATATAAATATGTCCCATCTCAGGGTGAGCACTGCCGTGTGCTAACTGATTGTTGACGATAGCACCTCCACCAACGCCAGTGCCTACAGTTAGATAAATCAAATCACTGATTCCTTTGCCTACTCCCCAGCGATGTTCACCTAGTGCCGCTGCATTGACGTCCGTATCAAATACAACAGGTATTTGTAACGCATCTTCTAGTGTTTTAACGATATTATAATCTCGCCATGGCAGCTTGGGCGTATGTGTGATATGGCCATATGTTCTAGAGTTGATATCAGGGTCAATGGGACCAAAAGACCCACAACCAATCGCTTTAAGTGGGTATTTTTTCATATGCTCACGAAAAAAACCAATAACTTCGGGCATGGTCTCTTCAGGTGTGCTTGTTTTAATGCGAATGCGTTGTAGAATTTCTCCGCCATCAGTACCGACTGCACAGACAAACTTAGTGCCTCCAGCTTCAATAGCGCCTAAAAAATTATGCATAACTTGGTTACCTTTTTCTTTTTTACGTTGTGTTTGCAGAAAATTTACTCATGGCAAATATATCGCACTTTGAGTGCAGTTAACAAGCAAAGAACAGCCAAATAATCAGGAGAATGGCTTGGGGATAAAGGGTGTAAAGCAATCGTTAGAGATGGCAGCTTATGACAAATGATGGCTAATTATCGGGCTATGACCATATTACTGCCCACTTTGATTTTGTAAACGTTGGCTGAGCGTAAGTCGAAGCCTCTATGAAGTGTGATTTTTCCAAGCTTACCCTTCGACTTACGCTCAGGGTACGGTGAGCACTTGTGGGTGAATATTTAGTCTTAGCCAATTATCTTATGTAATAAATAAGTAATATATTGACAAAGTATGTAATTATTGATGCAATGCTGCGTTAACATATTTTTATCATTTATTACTTATCTCAACAAATGTTAAAAAACGGGGAGAATCCAATGACAGCTAATGTCAATGCAAAAAAAGAGTATCAAAAGCTCGTCTATATGATCTGCTTAATCGGCGCATTAGGCGGTTTACTATTTGGTTTAGACCAAGGGTTTATAGCCAACTCATTATCAACCATTGACCATGTTTATGGTTTAACGACACAGCAAGGCGAGCATTATTCAGCCGTTTTGGCATGGGGTGGGATTCTGGGCGCTTTGCTTAGTGGATTATTTGCGCGCGCTCTAGGGCGCAAGAGAGTGCTGGTTTTAGCAGGATTTCTATTCACTGCTTTTTCATTGATTTCAGCGTTTTTACCACCATTGTTCGTGCTTACAGCGTGTCGCTTTGGTTTAGGGTTTGCGGTCGGTATTGCCTCATTTACTGTGCCACTATATTTATCTGAGACTGCACCAAAAGCAATTCGTGGCGGTATGGCGACACTTTTTCAGTTAATGATTACCATTGGTATATTTTTAATTGCGGTCACAAATGTGTTTATTGCCAAGGCGTTAGGACATGTTGAGATCTCATTGTCTTTGATGTTTGGTGTGATTGTTGTATTTGCATTTGTCATGTTTCTAGGAAGTGTGTTCCTGCCGGAAAGCCCGCGTTGGCTATTGCTAAAAGGCAAAGAAGCACAAGCTGTTTCGGTGCTAAAGCGTGTACGCGCATCACAACAAGAAATTGATGACGAGGTTAATGAAATCAAAGAAAGCATTTCGGTCAATAAAGGTGTTGGCTTTAATATGCTTTCTAAAGGTTTCTTTTGGAAAGTGCTTATTGTTGGTGTGGTATTGCAGATGTTCCAACAGCTCGTTGGTATTAACATGATGATTTACTATGCGCCCACCATATTTGGCTATGCAGGTATGACGGGGATCATAGCGCTTCTTGCTATTCCAACGGTTAATATGATTTTCACTTTTCCAGCAATTAAATGGATTGAAAAGTGGGGGCGTAAGAAATTGCTTTATGTTGGTGCTGTTGTGATGATGGTGTCAATGTTTGCAGCAGGCTTTGCTTTTTTATCAATGGCAGGCAATGCATCACCTAGCGGACTATCAAAAACTGTTTTATTATTGTCAGCCGTTGTTTATATTTTTGGTTTTGCCTGTTCTTGGGGACCTGTTGCTTGGGTGATTTGTGCCGAGATTTTCCCATTAAAGGGACGTGAAATTGGCATGACCGTAACAACAATGGTTAACTGGACATTTGCAGGCGTTGTAATGGCAAATGCCTTAAGCTTTATGAAGTTTTATGGTAATGCCTCGATATTCTTTGTATTTGGTGGCTTTTGTATTTTAGCAATGATCTTCTTGAAGTTCTTTGTGCCAGAGACAAAAGGTGTCAGTCTTGAGCATATTGAAAAGAATTTAGAAAATGGTGTCCCACTTAAAAAACTGGGTGAATAAATAAAACCTAGTATTTCTCAACCAAATAAAAGCCGACAAAAACGGCAATCATCGAAATAAGAACACTCAGCATAATGTAAATAATGGCCTTTGACCATTCACCTTTTTGTAGGAGTGTTAAGGCATCTAGACTAAAACTTGAGAAAGTTGTAAATCCACCTAAGAAGCCGGTGATTAACAAGGCTCTAAAATGCGGTGTGAGAAAATGCTCAAGCAAGCGCTCTTTCTGAAAAAATGCTGCCAATGCACCAATGATAAGACATCCAAGGATGTTGACAATCAAAATGCCATGCGGAAAGGATTTGCCAAACACCTTGTAAATGAATTCAGATAAACCAAAGCGGCTGATTGAGCCTAAACCGCCACCTAAACCAACTAATAATAACGTTAACATCGTTGTAATTCTCCTTTAAGTTTGTATCATACCGCCCATAAGCCATTTTACAGCATTTCTGTCATTGAATTTTGTGCCCTTTTGGGTGATAGAGTCTTGCCAATAGTTCTAGCTATTCCCTGCAACTCTATCACCCAAAAGCATCAAAAACTTCTTCGACACCTAACACCGCAAAATGATTTACGAGCGGTATGTATAGACGTCATCAATCTTAAAGGATGGTTTAAGTGTTTGATTGAGATAATCATTTATACACTTTGGAAGAACGTCATTTCCTTGGCGTCAAACTATAACATAATAAACAATGAAATCAACATGCGTCAAAATGCTAATCCGTAAACCTATCCAGTATAATTTATCATAATAATATCACTGGAATCTATAGCATAGATACGTTAGCATTTTATGGTGAATCTAAGTAAGGCTTGATGATCATATGGCAAAAATACTAATTGTGGATGATGAACCACCTATACGGCAGTTATTGCAGTTGACATTAACTCGTCAACGATATGAAGTTGTGATGGTTGAAAATGGCGTGCAAGCGTTAGAAAGACTGATGAGTGATTCAAGTATTGATTTGGTTTTATTGGATTGGATGTTGCCAGATACCAGTGGCATCAAGCTCTTAGCGCAAATCAGACAAACGAAGCCACTTGAGAGCTTGCCTGTGATTATGCTAACAGCAAAAGCTGAAGAGGGTGATGTGTTAAGAGGGTTTGGCATGGGGGTTGATGATTATGTGACTAAGCCATTTTCGCCTAAAGAACTTATTATGCGCATTCAAGCCTTGTTAAAGCGGACAAAAGGGGTAAGTGATGATAAATCAAAACTTGTTTTTCGTGAGCTTAATGCTGATTTACAAAGTCATGTATTGAGTTATAAAGGCAAACTAATCAAATGTGGGCGACTTGAGTTTAAGCTAATAACCTATTTGATGCAGCATGCAGGGAAAACATTATCACGATCACGTATTTTAGATCATGTTTGGAGTGCGGATAAAGATATTACTGAGCGCACAGTGGATGTACATATTGCTCGAGTTAGAAAACTCTTAGCTCCTTTTCATTATGATATTTATTTGCGTGCAATTCGTGGTGAAGGTTATCAGCTAATTGATCAAGAGTTGGTGTGAAAATGATAGATGAGCATAATAAAATCGGGTTATTTTGGGCAAAGACCTTTGCGCAAGGTATTACTGATGCGGTTGTTATTGTTGATCAAGAAGGATCAGTGCAATGGTTTAATCAACCAGCTAAGAACTTCTTTCAATTATCAAAAGCACAATTAGCGCAAAATATCGCTGAGGTTTTTGAATTTCCTACTTTGTTGACCTATCTGCGGCAGAAAAATATGAGTACCTTCGAGTTGCCGTTACCCAAAACACCGGATCAAATATTATCTGTGGTGCTCATCCCCTATGATCAGCATTTTCTGCTTATTACTCAAGATGCCGGTTTTCGTCATCATATTGAGCGTATGCGTCAGGACTTTGTCGCCAATGTATCACATGAAATGCGCACACCATTGACGGTTATTCGTGGTTATTTAGAATTGATGCAGCCAGATGTTGCTGAGCATTTAAATGAATGGCTACCTTATTTTGAACAAATGCAGCAACAAATGATGCGAATTGAGTGGCTTATTGAGGATTTGTTATTGTTATCTAAAGTCCAAAGTCATCAGGTGCAAAAAGGTGAACTGGAAACTTTGAGTGTGGCGCCCATGCTCATTGAAATTATTGAATCGGCAAAAACACTAGGCACGGATAAGCATGAGTTTGTCATAGACATTGATGAAAGATTGTCACTTCAAGGCAATGAAAAGGAGATCAATAGCTGCTTTAGTAATTTGATTATCAATGCGGTGCGTTACTCCCCAAATGGTGGAAGCATTACGATTGCTTGGTATCAGGATAAACATGGCAAGCACTTTTATGTCAAAGATGAAGGCTTAGGTATTGAGCAAAAGCATATCCCGCGTTTAACTGAGCGTTTTTACCGTGTTGATAAAGGGCGCTCCCCAGAAACAGGAGGAGCTGGCCTTGGCTTAGCAATTGTCAAACACGTGCTTATTCGTCATAAAGCCTCATTAAGCATTCAAAGTGACCTTGGCAAGGGCAGCATGTTTCGTTGTGATTTCCCTAACTAATGATTAATGGATGAATCCAAATAACGTTTAATTTCAATCACATCATTTTGCTTATCAACAAAGACAAGGTGTGGGTTGTGATCTTTTAATTCATGCGCCTCATATTCAGCATAAGATGCAATAATAACGGTGTCTCCTGTAGCGACATGACGTGCTGCGGCACCATTTAAGCAAATCTCACCTTGACCACCTAAGATGACGTAGGTGGCAAAGCGTGCACCATTGTTACAGTTATAGATTTCAACACGTTCAAAAGGAATGAGATTTGCTTCTTTACCCAACTTGGTAAGCAGAATTTCTGAAACGTATACGGTATAAGGCTTTGCGCCATACATAAAGGTGAGTTAAGGCACTACGGATTTTTTGTGTTTTTTGATTTTTTGTGAAGATGTGATCGATGCGTTATAGCGTTTTGATGATCGGCTTTAATGGAATAGCTGGGGCATTACAAGCTTTATAAATCTTAGCCTGCTCGTGATTGGGCTTAGCTGACTTACGAATATGTAAGGTTTTCCCTTCTTTGGTTTGCATCGTTGTTGTGACGCGATAATGCGTGCTTAACTTTAACAAAACAGTCTCCCAACTATCGTGAATATCAACTTTCTTCAGCTGAAAGCGAATACAATGCAAAATATGATAGGCAAGTATACTAATAAAAATATGACCACTGATACGTGCTGTGGTTTGATGATAAACCGGACGCATCCCTAAGTCACTTTTTAATATTCTAAAGGCGGCTTCAATGTCATTGAGCGTGCGATAAGTTTGCCATATTTGTTGATTAGTTAAATGCGTTTGGTTGGTGCGAATGCAATAAATTCCTTTGTTTTTATTCGCTTTAGTTTCTTTGTCATGCCATGTCAATGATAAGGCATTTTCTTTGTTCGTATCTGCTATGAGCTCGAGCTCAAAATGACTTGCTACTTTGCTGTATTTTTCTTTTAACCTACCCAGTTTCTCGCAGACTTTATCATATTTCTTCGTACAACCTTTTTTACTTAACCCCGCTTTTACCTTTTCTAATTCTTCAATAAAACGTTGTTTAAATTTCTCATACATCGCACTGCCTTTGTTCTCCATCCCCTGCGAATGGCAATACAATTCCACTTCATTGCTCTCTGACGGCTTAACTAAATAGGTGGTGACTTGATTATCCGGATCTTCTTTGACAACAACGCCTGAAATGTCCTCTGGTAAGATCAAATTACGCTTACGTGATATCACCAAATACTTGTAACCATGCTCTGTCAACCATTGGATATTATCCTCTGTGGCAATACCTGCATCCATCACCACAATAGCCTCCTTGCTACAAGGTTTAACCATTTCCTCTAATGTCTTAGGTTCAGAAACATTTCCCTTAAACAACTGACTTTTTTTGATAAATCCAGAACCATCCAACACTAATGCTAAAGTCACCAGCATACAATCACTGCGCTTTTCTTTTGAACGTCCTAAAGCACTTAGCTCATTATCCAGTGATTGACCTTCAAAATAGGTGTTGGTTAAATCATAAAGCGTCACTATTTCTTCAAACTCAAACCATGTCCTCTCTCTTTGGTATAAGCCTTCTTCAATGGCATCTTTAGACTTTAACAGCACATCTGAAATACGATACAGACGATTTTTATGTAATGTGCTGAAATCGGTTTGTAGCACCTCATCTAGCGCACTTTTAGTTTTTAAAACTTCACAAGTCCTCACCTCGCTAGCAGGGTACAATGTGCGCGCTAGAATCGTTGCCAGTGCATCTTGGCATTCGCTATTGGATAAGCCACATGTGCTTAGAATCTGTGGCAAATGCAGATCTTGTGCTGCCTTGTGGACAAGGCTTTCGGCACCAATGCTTTTAATATCAGAGGATTCAACAGAGGAAATATCCACTTGCTCATAGTGTGACTCTACAGGTGATGTGTTAAATAATGCTTCACCATGTTTTTTAATGACAAGAGCGCTTAGACGACGTGCTTCTGCTTCGATATGATCATCAACATTCAATAGCGCGTGCTCAGCGCCATGCAATAAGTCTTTGATGCGATCAGTCAATAATGCCCATTCTGATTCATCAATAGTGGTATAGCTGCTGCCTAGATTTAGGAGTGTGATTTGGCGTACCTTACCATTTGCCATGCGCATTGTTTCAACTAGACGATAACTGTAATAGGTGACATCAGCGATAGTGCGTGTTTTTGTTTTGCGTATGTACATAAATCATGCAGTGCTATTTTGTGTTGAAGTGACTCTATCAGAGTTTGTAGGCATAAGCAATAGTAAATACAAATATTATGGCACTACAAAAGTGATTTTGGCATAAAATGAACGTAGGAATAGGGGTTTGATAATCTTAAAATTGCAAAAAAAGTTTAGTTTGGATGCATAATAATCAAAAATTTACCAACTTGGGTTTACAAAGCGCGCGATCAATACTGATTGAGCCGTAATAATTAAGGTTTGCTTCCGTGACGGTTGCCATATGGATTTTAGATTTTAATAGCGTGCGTTTCATATATGTTCCTTAGTCAGTTGGGTGATTTCAGCAAGTGGGAAATTATCAATAAAACGAATATCGTCAATCATCACTGCGGCAAAGCGGCGATTATCAATATCCTCTAGATAGTCAATGATAATGTGGTTGGCAATAAGTGTGTTTTTCACTTGCTCAATATCGTAATTCTGGCGAATCGTTTGGGCAAAATAGCCTGCCTTGTTGCGAGCGCTTTCATCTAGACGTAAATTTCTTGAGCTAAAAGCTAGTCCATCTTCTTCACGAATAATTGGGCAGCTAACGATGTTGGTTGTGATAAAGAAAGCTTGCGCCATGCCTTTGATCAGCCGATATTGTTGGTAATCTTTTTCGCCAAAGTAAGCATTATTTGCTTGGGCAATATTTAACAGCTTCATGACAATGGTCAGCATACCCTCAAAATGCCCAGGACGTGAGGTACCACAGAGTATTTGGCTTAAACTTTTCTCATTAATCTGATAGTTATAATTATCAGGGTAAAGCATCTCTTTGTCTGGCGATAATAGAAAGTCAACACCTTCCATCGTTAGTAAATCAACGTCTTGTTGCCATGTGTTTGGGTAATTGTCAAAGTCGTTTGGATTATTAAACTGTGTCGGATTGACAAAAATTGTCACCAATGTGTAATCATTATCTTGCTGGCTTTGCTTAATTAAACTCAAATGCCCTTTGTGCAGCGCGCCCATGGTCATTACAACACCTAGGGTTTTATCCGTTGCGATTTGTTGGCGTGCTGTTTGCCAAGAAGCGATATCATTAAAAATCTTCATTGGATTTCCTTAAGTTATTGGCGTTACGGACTTTTTCTATTTCAACACCCCGCCTCGTAAACTCGGCACCCCTCTTGCAAAGAGGGGAATATAAAATTACCGTTGCCTAATTCCCCTCTTTGCAAGAGGGACGGCAGTCGCAGGCTGACGAGGTGTTTATAAAGTCATAGTTTTCCTAAAGTGCGAAACTCCAGTAAGTTATGCAATTTTAATATCGTAACTTTCTTGCTTGTTAGGGTAGTCACCGCTTTGTACCGCATGATGATAAGCGTCAAATGCTGCTTTGATATCATTAAAGCCATTGAGAAAGTGACGCACAAATTTTGGTTGCAGGTTGCTGTTTAAGCCAAGCATATCTTGTAGCACAAGTACCTGACCATCAACATCATTGCCTGCCCCAATACCAATTACTGGAATGCTCAGCATTTGACTGATTTCCTTGGCAAGTTCATTAGGGACACACTCCATGACTAGACTAAAGCAGCCAATCTCTTGCAGTTGCAGCGCTTGTGCTTTTAAACTCTTGGCAGCTTCTTGATCTTTGCCTTGTACTTTATAACCTAAGCTATGTACTGATTGTGGCGTTAATCCAATATGCCCCATCACGGGGATGCCAGATTCAATAATATGAGCAATAACCTCTTGATGACCATTAACCGCTCCTATAAACTTACTCATACCTAACCATTATTATCTAAAGTTGAGCATGATGTTATATTCTTGCTTCGACATGGCATAGTTTCACTTATCACTACTGATAAGCCAGAGCTTTCCACTCCACAAGCTTGAGTTTCGGTCGAGCTGACCGTACATAGTAATTCTAAATTCTTAGCAGCATTATAATCACGATCATGCAAGGTGTTGCACTGCGGGCATATCCACTCTCTGACGCTTAATGTAAGATTATCATTCTTCCAATTGCATACATGACAGAGCTTACTTGACGGAAAGAACCTGTCAGCTACCGTGATTTCTGAGCCATACATTTGTGATTTATATTCTAACTGCCGCTTGAACTCATAGAATGATTGGTCGAGTATATGTCTTGCTAATTTTCGATTGGCTGACATACCTTTAATATTCAAATCTTCAAGCCCAATTTGATTATAATTTAGAACCGTCTCTGTTGTTGTCTTATGTAGGTAATCTTTTCTCAAATTAGATATTTGCAAATGAAGCTTTGCCAACTTCATTGATGCCTTTTTAAAGTTGTTGCTACCTTTCTTTTTCCTAGACAACTGTCGAGACAATCTTTTAAGTCTTGATAGCTTTTGTGTATGAGCCTTAACACCAGTATATGACTCACCTTTTGAGAAAGTTGCTAAGCTCTTAATACCTAGATCAATACCAACTGCACCGTGGTTTTTGCGTACATGGGGTAATTGTTCTGTATCAATGGTAAAAGAAGCAAACCAACGATCTGCTTTACGCGATATAACTAAAGACTTTATTTGACCTTGAAATCTTACTTCCTCAGTCATATTAACCCAGCCAAGATTTGGCACCTTAACTTTTTTGGCTAAAACTTTAACAGCATTCGGATTGGCAGCATCAGTGCCATTATCCACCCTAAACGAGTCTCTAACGCCTTTTTTCTTAAATCTTGGATAACCTGAACCTTGCTTAAAGAACCTTTTAAATGCCGTACCCAAGTCTTTAATTGCTTGTTGTGGCGCATTTTTAGTAACCTCAAGCATCCAAGGGTATTCTGATTTTTTAATCGAATTTAATTGTTTACGTAATGCTGTTTCAGATGGTTTGCCACCATCTCCGTATTGCTTCTTCCACTGATCAAGCGCCCAATTATAAGCAAAACGAGCGACACCACAGGCTTTCGCAAAGTGAGTCGATTGCTTATTATTTGGTTTCAGTTCGATCTGGTGCGCTAACAGCATCCGCAACGTCCTTTAAATTCTCAATTAACTTTTTGTTTTTCTTGCTTCTTGAGCCATAAAGACGCGCTGAAAATACTGTAATAATTTCCAACACATCCTTTGCCAAATCTTCTTCAAAGCTAGGCTCATCTCCTTGGTTGACAATGACAACTTCAACATTTTTCATTTCACAGATTGAAAAAACAAGCTCTGCACCAAACCTTAGCAACCGATCTTTGTGCGTTATCACTAAACGACCAATCTCACCAGTAAGGATTTTTTGAATAAGCTTTTTCAATCCCTTTTTGTTGTAGTTCATGCCACTGCCTAAATCAGCAAGTAGTTCAAATGTCCAACCTTTAGAGGCACAATACATTTCAAGCAGTTGCTTTTGTCTTTCTAAATCAGATTTCTGGTCATGACTTGAAACTCTAGCATAAGCAACAGTAAGCTTTGTTTGTGATTCACTTTTCTTGAGGTTTGGTTCAAGCACAGATATAGGGTAACGTCTTTGCCCACCTTTAGTGCGCTCAGATGTTATCTTGCCTTCTTTTTCCCACCTTCTTAAGGTGCTTACGGAAACACCGAGGTAATTTGCCGCTTCGCCTATGCTGTAAAACTTATCCATATTGGATAAGTATACACACTTTTAGGCAGGTTTGAAAGAGCTGTTAACTTACCCCTTCGATTTTAATAGCATTAGCACCACATTTAATGAGTCTATCGGCACAGTATATGGCATGAGCTATGCCTTGGCGTTGTGCCAGAAATGGCATATCAGCAATGATAAATTTATTAGGAGCACCTTTAACAACTGCTTGCGTCATAAAACACATCATATCAATTGTTGCATGGGTTGTGTCGGGGTACCCTAATTGCGTCATAACACCACTATCACCAACAAGCAACATGTCAATGGCCGTTTCATTTATGATTTGCGCGAAGGTGAAATCATAACAAGTCAGCATTGAGAGCTTTTGTTGTTTTTGCTTCTTGCTTTGCAGGTTATTAATGCCCGGTTTTTTAATTAGATTGTGCGTGCTCATATTTTTCTCCCATTTCGTTATCTAAATTTGTTTGATAGACGTCGACAAATGCTTGGTAAATTTTGACAAAAGCATCCTCTTCAAGTGCATCTAAGTTATGCTTAATTGTCTGTAAGTCTTGACGCTTTAAGGGGCCTGTTAGGGCATTGCTATAATCGCTGTCGATATTAAGCAGTGTTTGCTTAAGATAGGGTTTAAGGTCATTTAGTGATGCATTAAAGACCGTTGTCATTTCATTAAAAAACTTTTGCCATAAGAGAGTGGTAAAGTTATTTGCCATCACACAAAGTGCGTGATAATAGGCTTTTTTTGCTTGGGGGATTTGAATACATGGATTGGTTAATTGTGGGAAAATGGTGCTAAATGTTGGTGCATTATCCTCGCCAACAAACAACAAATTTTGGTAAAAATCAAGATCTTGAAACTCTGATGAAAATGTCATCAAAGGGTGATATGACAGGGCATGTTGGCTAACTAAAGCACCTGAGAAGTGCACGCATAACTTATCATTTAATCGGGGGTGATCATCCAAAAATGCATCTATCGCATCGTCACTAATTGCCAGAAGAATGATGTTGCTTTGATTTAATACATCTTCAGGAGAATCTGATTGCTGGCGATGCCATAGCGTGTGCGGGATATTTTTGAGCTTAAAATAAAATTGTATATGTCGCGCAAGTCGACCGTTGCCAATAATGCCATAGCTAGGATTGGCGCCTAATGAATGAGATACCTGTCGCATTGGATCAAGTTCCTTGTTGTCTGTGTTTTTATGTTTTATCAGTTTAAGTTGTTGCCGTTTGTATTTTCCCAATAAAGAGTAAAATCGCACGTTTAAAACTTAGGTGTTATTCTAGGATAACATTATGCTTGAAGCAATGGAGGTAGTAAGTTAGCTAGGTTTTTTCCAACGAAATGGGTCGTTATAATCTTTTTCCAGTTGATCGATATTTTTTTGCAAACGATCAAGGCAAAATTGCATGCTTTCTGGACGTGATAAGTTACGATTTGCAAGGCCACGGATCGTAATGCCAGCTTTTTCAATTGCCGGCATATTAAGTCCTTCAAGCAAAGTGTCTTCAATTTCTTTGTTTAATAAGCCATTGCGTTGTAGATTGGCGCTGGCAACGAGCTTTTCAGTGACTGAGGTTAAAGCAAATAAACGTTGTTCGCGTTGCATTAGAATGATCTTAAACTGTTTGCGCAAGCGAAATATGGTATAAAAGCAGATAATACTGCCAATGCCAAGTCCGATAAGAAAGCTATAATCTAACATGATTAAACCAGATGCAGCCCACCATTTCCTTTTTGTGCACTATTTTTTGAAGGGTTAACGTCATTATCATCACCCTCATTAACATCAATGCCATAACCAAACTCACGAGCATAAAGACCCTGTGCTGTCTCTCCAGCATAGAGCTCAAGAACTGCTTCAACAGGGATTTGCAATGACATCACTTCACCATCAAATGTCGCATCAAAGCGAATAAACTGATCATCACAGTCAAAACGCTCAATTGCCTCAGGGGCAATATTAAGCAATATTTTACCATCTTCATCGATATGACTTTCGGGCAGAACTACACCTTCATATTCGGTATCAACAAGTAAATAGGGCGTTAAATCATGATCGATCATCCAATCATAGGTTGCTTCAACTAGGTAAGCGCGTAACATTGCCATGGTGATATTCCTTATTGAGTTTTAATACTTTTTCTAAATGAATTGCGAGCAAATAAACGTTTTGCATACTTGATGAGCGGCATTGCTTTTTCAGGCAAGCGGATATCTAACTTAGGTAGGTTATATAGGATCACGGCGAGTGAGCAATCTGCAATGGTGAAGTCATCACCAAGTAAATAAGATTGTCGACTCAGGGTCGGAATCAATGAAAAAAGCGCCTTAAGTAGCGCAATCTTGTTGGCTTGTCGAATGTCTTCATTATCAGCATTTAACGCATTGATGAGATAAGGCATCCATTCGTTGTCAATTTTCTTGCATAACATACGTGCTTGGGCGCGTTCAAGTGGAAAGACAGACAATAAAGGAGGGTAGGGGAAGCGTTCTTCAAGATACTCAAATATGATGTTTGGCTCATATACAATTAGATCTTTTGTCATTAATGTTGGCACGCCACCATAAGGGTTAAGCTCATAAAGCTCTTCTAACTTACCTTCAGCAACAACATCAATAATATCTGCACTAATGTCTTTTTCTGCAAGAATCATTTTAGTGCGATGACAAAAAGGGTCATTACCGTTGGTATATAAAGTCATTGATGATCGTTTGTTTTGAGCAGACATTTATCCCAATTTTCCTTATTCAATATTAGCTTCAACATTATATACTACTGATCAGCCATTTTGCATCATAGAAGTCGTAGTAATAACAAAAAAGCCCCGCTGAGACTTCAGTTGGGCTTTTATAAATAAAATATATAAAAAGTAGAAAGTAAACGTGTTGATTAACGCTTAGAGAATTGACGTTTTCTACGTGCTTTTCTAAAGCCAACTTTCTTACGCTCAACTTTACGTGGATCACGCGTGATAAAGCCAGCATGGCGTAGTTCAGGCTTTAAGTTCTCATCAAAGTCAACTAAAGCGCGAGCAATACCTAAACGGATTGCGCCAGATTGACCCGTTTCACCACCGCCATGAACGTTGATTTTGAAGTCAAAGCTTTCTAGGTTGTTAGTTAAGTCAAGTGGCTGACGCACAACCATGCTTGCAGTCTTACGACCGAAGTAATCATCTAGTGGCAAACCGTTAACAACAATGTTGCCAGTGCCTTTTTTCATAAATACACGAGCAACTGAGCTCTTGCGACGACCAGTACCGTAATTGTATGCTTGAGTCATTTTCCTATCCTATTCTTATATTTCTAAAACAAGTGGTTGTTGCGCTGTATGCGGATGTGATTCACCTGCATAAACTTTTAACTTTTTGTACATCGCACGACCTAAAGGATTTTTAGGAAGCATGCCTTTAACAGCAGATTCGATCGCACGCTCTGGGTGTTGCGCGATTAGTTTCCCGAAAGAAACAGATTTAAGACCACCGATATAACCCGTGTGGTGGTAGTAAATTTTGTCTTTTTGCTTGTTACCAGTTACGGCAACTTTTTCAGCATTGATCACAACAATATAGTCACCTGTGTCTACGTGAGGTGTGTATTCAGCTTTATGCTTGCCACGAAGACGTCTTGCAATTTCAGTTGCAAGGCGACCTAAAGTTTTACCATTTGCATCGATCAAAAGCCATTCTCTTTTGACTTCATCACTCTTAGCGCTAAACGTTTTCATCTTTGTTACCTTAATATTTATTATTAACTACTCAGTTTTGCTAATTTCTGTGTGGGTTGTTACCAATCCCTAAAAATTTAAGCGTGGCGATTCTATCATAATGATTGGTTAAAAAGAAGTGCTAAGTTTGTGTTTTAGCTGTTTCCGGCATCTTTTTGAGTGAAAAATAGACGTTTAAATGATGTGAGTTAAAATTTTTCTAAAAAAACAAAAACACCTCTTTCTATTTGCAAAAATGCCGTTATAATTAGCCCTCGTTCGGAGAGATGGCTGAGTGGTCGAAAGCGGCGGTCTTGAAAACCGTTGACTGTAACAGGTCCGGGGGTTCGAATCCCTCTCTCTCCGCCATAAGTTTTTATATAATGCTCAAATATCTTACTCATCAATAAATTTAGGTTTTTAAGTATAAAACGTACCATCAATAATGGCTATAATTTATATGCACTCCCTATAAGATCGTTCTCGCTAATTAAATATTGATCAATATTATATTTCGGGATAAGCCAATAGACGTTTAGTATAATATAGATAAATAATCCTATGGACATGATTGCAAGAGAATATTCTATTCTAGAACATAACGAAGCGATTGCTGTAATAGATATGCATACCAGACTATTAAAAGCAATGCCAATTCTATACGGAGGGAACGCAATGATATATGGAATCTGTTTCCCTATATAAAATAAGGTCATCCCCACAATGCCCATTAATGCAAATGTTTTTTGATCTAAATCTCCTGTAATGGCATGGTGTATTAAAGTTGCCAAGAAGATAAGGCCGATATAGAAAGGCAAATGAGATAAAATCATGGTGTAGCCTGTTTTAAGCATATGTGCTTTCTCTAATCTGTGCAATGACCCAAAGAATATCCACCAAATTTGAGCAATCAAAATAAAGCAAATGGTAGCAGTTATGATTCGAGTCATACTGAATATATTTATATTTGAAAAAGAGTTGATAATACTAATGATGGATTCACCTAATATGATGAGTGCAAGTAAGCCTATTCTTTCTGCAATATGTTTTCGGTGTGCAAAAAATAAAGTGGATTCCTTTCTTAATCTAAGATGCAAGAAAATTTCAACAAGAATTCCAGAGTATAAAATAATAATTCTAAATGAACCATTGGCAAAAATAGATAACCCACTTATCACAGTGCCAAGTAGTATAATTTTTGAGATTTTATTTGCATATCTGCTTTGAAAATGAGTCTTACGTGATGATATAAAATATGCGCAACAAATGACCAGCCTCATCAAGAGATAGAAAATAAGAAAATAGGCAAAGTGTTTATTAAGGGCATCCTTAGTAAAATACATTTGCGAAATAACTAAACCCATTAATATGAGTGTGAGGATTTTTTGCCAATTAGCTTCTTGATCATAGCGATTAGAATAAAGTGTATAAGATGCCCATACCCACCATAAAGGGACAAATACAAGGAAAAAGAAAAAAAGTTGCTGAATTGATATATGGTTATGATCTGTGTGTGATAAGGAGTGGGATACAACTCCTATAACAGCAACAAAAACTAGATCAAAGAAAAGCTCTAGCCATGTGCTTTGCCGATTTTTAGCAAAGTAAAGTAGATTGGGTAACACGCAGATATAGAGGAGGGTAAAAATTATTTGATTTTAGCTTCTTTATAAAGAACATGTTGACGAACAACTGGATCAAACTTTTTGATTTCCATTTTATTTGGCATAGTACGCTTGTTTTTAGTCGTTGTATAAAAATGACCAGTGCCAGCGCTTGAAACTAATTTGATTTTATCACGCATATTAAATTACTCCTGAAGTATCTGGTGAATTAGAATTTTACGTTACGTGCACGTAAATCAGCTAACACAGAATCGATACCTTTCTTATCGATAATGCGCATACCTTTTGAGCTCACGCGTAAGCGAACATAGCGGTTCTCACTCTCAACCCAAAAACGGTGTGAGTGCAAGTTAGGTAAAAAACGACGCTTAGTTTTGTTCTGCGCGTGTGATACGTTGTTGCCAGTCATTGGGCGCTTGCCTGTAACTATACAAACTCTAGACATGTTATCCTCCAGTCAATTGCTGTAAATTAAATAGTTATAATTATTAAATTCTCAAGGGGCAACTTTATAGCAAAAAAATGACGCAAAGGCAATCAGAATTTATAACATACTTTCAATAAGCTGCCAGATCATGACAATTTGACGCGCATTCTATCATTGTCATTAGCGCCTTACAATTGCCAAGTGCTGGATATTTTAATTTGTGGTCAAAAGTTTAAGCTGAATTTATCTTGCGATGTGAGGACTTTAAAATTGTTTCGATAATCGTTCAAACTACTTTTATCAAATGTATGATATAAAACGCCCGACGTATACGCTGCAATATCTTTTTTAATCTCACCATCAAAATGAATACACAGACTATCGCCGCTGTAATCGAATCCTAGTCCGTCACGACCAATGCGATTGCAGCCGATGACATAAGCTTGGTTTTCAATCGCGCGAGCTTGCAATAACGTGCGCCAATGTTCTCGGCGTTTAGCAGGCCAGCTTGCGATATTGATCAATAGATCATAGTCATTATTATTGCAGTTAAAGACAGGGAATCTTAAGTCAAAACAAATACTTAATAGAATGTTAAAGCCTTTGTAGTGAACAATTTCACGTGATTGACCGGCAGATAATAGTTTGTATTCATCAGATAGCACGAATAAGTGACATTTATC
This sequence comes from Cysteiniphilum marinum, assembly GCF_014857925.1. Classification (GTDB taxonomy): domain Bacteria; phylum Pseudomonadota; class Gammaproteobacteria; order Francisellales; family Francisellaceae; genus Caedibacter; species Caedibacter marinus. Next base: position 115,769 of record NZ_JACYVZ010000006.1, read on the forward strand.
ATAATGAGAAACTAAGCCCGCAGGTGTGACAAAAAACAAACGATTGACTGTATTTTGTATGTCATTTAGCACCACAACGCTGCCGATGATTGCTGTATTCTTGTATTGTGCTTGATGCTTTAGCCAGTTGATGATTTCATCCTCTGACGTGATGGCTTTATCCATGTTTGGGGTGAAGCCGACATTAAACATCTCCGGCAGTACAATGAGATCGCAAGGCTCAAGCTCAGCAATAATCTTTTCAAAGTGGGTATAGTTTTGATGTTTATCTTCCCATGCGATATCAGACTGAATGACTGCGACTTTTAAACTTGACATAGGCGTTTGACTCCTTCTAATAAGACATCATCATATTTGGCAAAGCATAAACGTACCAGTCCTTGCTGAGGTGTTTCATATAATGATGAAATGGGTACCAGTCCAACGCCATGTTCATGAATCAAACGTTGACAGAAACTAAAGTCATCCTCATCAGAAATCCCTGTGTAATCAAGTATCTGAAAAGGTGAGCCTGCCCATGGTAGCACTTTAAATCGACTATTAGCTAAGCCGTCGACTAACTTATGATGCTGAGCTTGATATAGTTTGGGTAAGTCCTGCCAATACTCAGGATGTGCATTAATGCAATCTGCTAGTGCTAATTGCATCGGATGTGGTGCGCTGAAGCTTGTGAATTGTTTCATGGCATTTATCATTTGGATAATTGCAAGAGGCGCAATACAAACACCTAGACGCCAACCAGTGAGATTGTAGGTTTTGCCAAGGGATTGCACAACGACAAGTTGATCTTGAAGCTCAGGGATTTGCAAAGCGCTGGTATAAGAATCTCCTGCGTAAATATGCTCATATACCTCGTCACTAAGTAATAAAATATCTCGGCCTTTGATTAATTTTGCGATTTCTGCATATTGCGCTTTTGTAATTACACTGCCCATGGGATTATGAGGTGAGTTAAGAATGATCAGCTTCGTCTTTGCATTAATCGTTTGTGCTAATTTCTGCAGGTCAATACTGCCATCTGTTAATAAGGAAATACGTCGACTAATACCTTGGTTAAAGTTAACAATTGAAGGGTAAGCATCAAAGGCAGGGTCAAAGTAGACCACTTCATCACCTTTGCCAATACATGCGCTAATGAGTGCGAAAATCGCTTCAACGGCGCCTGAGCTAATAGATACATTATCCTCGGGATTAATATCTACGTCGTAACACATCTTTACTTTATGGGCGATTGCGTGCTTTAAACTGGGTGCGCCAGGAATTGGTGCATATTGATTAAAACCATTTTGCACATAATAATTTAAACGATCGATTAACCAATCAGGCGTTTTAAAATCAGGTGCGCCTTGTGTGAAGTTAATGGCATTATGATTTTTTGCCATCACGGACATTTTGCCAAAAATAGATGGTTCGGTACTGATGTAGGGTTTAAACGACATAACTTAGATATTCTCTTAGGTGTGGTTAGCTGTGTGAATGCGCTTTTGTTTTATGAATATAAATGAATAATAAAGTGTCATGATATTCAACGTTCACAATAGGTTGTAAAGTTATGGTAAAACAGTATATACCGTTCACAAACCATTTTACAATGTTCCTGTCATCGAATTTCCTGCACTTTTGAATGATTGTATTTTGCCAATAGTCCTAGCTATTACCTGCAATACAATCATTCAAAATCATCAAAAATTTCTTCGACACTGAACACCGCAAAATGATTTACGAGCGGTATATATGCTTACGGCAAAGCATTTTGCAGAATTTCTTCTTTAGCAATCAAGTACTTTGAATATTTTGTGTATCGAAAAAGTCGAATTGTTTGAGAGTGACGGAGAGAAGGGATAAAAGGCTGTTTTTTGTCAAAATTCAAAAATGGAACTTTCCCAAGTTTTGTTAAGCAAGCATAAAAAACACATTACTCAATGCAATCATTAATACTGTTAATATGGCAAAGCCGACATTGACAATATGCGCCCATTTGATGTGTTTCTCACAAAGATAATAATTGAGTACAACAGTAATGAGCGTGATAACCATAAATATCAGAACAGTGAGTTGAATCTTATCAATCAGATTAATGGTATTGGCGGGAGGCAGTATTGAGTCAGTGGAAATCTTGCTACCAACTACGGCAAAAATCGCAGCAGAGTTTAGTGCTAGACGACTTTTGATATCTTTAATTGGGATAAAGAACATGCCAAGAATTAATATGCAGGCAAGATATAACATGCCAAAGATATGGATAAACATGCGAATGTTAGTGTGTGTCATCTCAACTGAGTAAATTGCTCTGGCATAAGCGGTGTTACCTGAATTATTTGGATTGCCAAAATTCGTATCATAGTGATGAATATAAGTTTGCCAGTTATCAGTGCTTAACGTCCAGCCGCTTAAAGGCATCTCATGATCGACATCAGAGTTAACTTCATCAGTTTTAAATATGACAGTATGGGCATTAAAATCAGCATCTTCAATAATGATTGATAACGGTTTCGTGCTAAAGGGGAAATTTTCAAAACTCCAACCTTGGGATAAAGTGGCACGGATTTTATATTGTTTAAGTGTTTTATTATCCACAAGTTGTTGAGTGTTTTTATAGAGAACGGAGAATTTTTCAGCATTAATAATGTCAAACTCATTGTTGTCAATGATTAGCTGATCAGGATAAATAAACCACAACCAAAAAATCGCAGAAACGGTTTTTTTCTGTAGATTGATATCATAGATATGCGTGATGTAAGCGCCAACTGTAACCTCTGCCGGTGATTTTGGTGCTTTGTTGTTAGCAAAACTAGTTTGTAGATAAAACAAAAAACTAAAAAGAACTATCAAGAACCTTGTCATATTTGATCCATCAAATTTCGATACATGACAAAAGTATAGTTGAAATATTTGGAAACATAAGAAACATGATATTTGCAGGTGTATTAATTATGCGCGTAACCCTCTGGCGATTCTAAGAGTAGATTAGCCTCTTTTGGTAGTTGGTAATCTCTATTTTGTATGAAAATCGAGATTATCGATAGCGATTTTTGATATTTTGTTATGCCAAAAATAATATTCGCTGAATTTGGGCGTTATTTCTGATATGATCGATGGCGATTTGAGTAGCTAAAAGTGAGATTTTATGAAGATTGCAATTTTTGGTACGGGCTATGTCGGACTCGTGACAGGAACTTGTTTTGCAGCAATGGGTAATCATGTTTGCTGTGTTGATATTGATCAAACCAAAGTCGATAACCTAAAAAAAGGTATTTCACCGATTTATGAACCGGGCTTGGATGAGCTGATTAAACGTAATGTGACCAAAGGACGTTTGCGCTTTACTACCGAAGCAAAGACAGCAATTGATGAAGCGCAAGTCATCTTTATTGCGGTAGGTACTCCTCCTGATGAGGATGGATCCGCTGATTTACAATATGTCTTGCAAGTGGCGAAAACCGTTGCCAGTGACATGAATGAGTATAAGGTCATTGTTAATAAATCAACGGTGCCAGTCGGTACTGAGTATAAAGTAACCGAAGCAATCTCTAATGTGTTAAATGCCCGTGGTGTAAAACTTGATTTTGATGTGGTATCTAACCCTGAGTTTCTTAAAGAGGGTGATGCGATTAGTGACTGTATGCATCCAGATCGTATCGTGGTCGGAGCGAACTCCGAGCGTGCGGCAGATGTTATGCGCGAGCTTTATGCACCATTTGATCCCAATCAAAATCGCTTGATGATCATGGATGTACGCTCTGCTGAGATGACTAAGTATGTTGCCAATGCAATGCTTGCAACGAAAATCAGCTTTATGAATGAGATGAGTCAGATTGCTGAGCGCGTCGGTGCAGATATCGAGAAAGTGCGTATTGGTATTGGTGCTGATCGACGTATTGGGTATCATTTTATTTACGCAGGCTGTGGTTATGGTGGCTCATGTTTTCCTAAGGATGTACGCGCGCTTGGGCAAACTTCACGTGAATATGGTTATAGCGCACGCATTTTAAATGCGGTGCATGATGTTAATGATGCGCAAAAAGAAGTCCTATTTGCTAAATTTAATGATTATTTCAACGGTGAAATTGAAGGCAAAACAGTGGCTGTATGGGGACTTGCATTTAAACCAAATACTGATGATATTCGTGAAGCTTCAGCGCGCGTGTTGATTGAAACACTGTGGCGACATGGCGTTAAAGTCAAAGCATATGACCCTGAAGCGATGGAGAACTTTGCACAAGCTTATGGTCAACGTGATGATTACGAGCTTGTTGATGAAGCATATAGCGCTTTACATAATGCTGATGCTTTATTTGTGGTGACAGAGTGGCAGAGCTTTAGAAGTCCGGATTTTAGTAAGATCAAAGCACGACTAAATACCCCTATTATTTTTGATGGGCGTAATTTGTATGATAAGTCACGGATGAAAGACTTAGGCTTTGAGTATATTTCTATTGGACGATGATAAAGACTTCTTTGATATCGAACACAGAAAAATAATTTACGAGCTGAAGTTACGCACTTTAGAAAAACTATGATTTTATAAACACCCCGTCAGCCTATGGCTGCCACCTCTCTTTGCAAGATAGGTGCTTAAGTTTACGAGGTGGGATGTTGAAATAGGAAAAGTGCATAATAATTTACGAGTAACACATAAGTTTAAATAATGTCCTTTTTATGGATAAAATAAGAAACTGATCTATAGTTAACTTTGTAATGTTAAGTTATCTTGGTGGGGTCAGTTATGAACAGTTATAGAATGAACTCGTTGGCATGCATTGCCACTTTTTGTTTACCATTATCTTCTTTTGCGATTGAATTGCAGATTCGTTATTGCGACACAACACGTAAGAGTGAAGTCATCACTGTTGAATATACAGATAATGAAGGCATTTCAGATCAGCGATTTATTGATCACTTTGGTGCACCATTAGCGCACTTTAAAGCAGCGAATAACTATCTCAATATGCATGATGATGTTTGCTCAGCATTACCCAAAAATACTAAGTCCTATGTGATGAGTGATGCACAAACTATTCATATTGACCGCTTGCCATTTCAGGTTGAGTCTGTCATTCCTGAAGTCTTGACTGATATACAAAAGAAGTTTTTGCAAGCTGAGAATGTTCGACAATGGTCGCAGCAGTGGAATATGCATAATCATATTGGTGTGGGAGTGGCTGCAGAAGGTGCATGGGCACAATTAAGGTTTACAGGACTTAATAAAACTTATGTTGCAGTGATTGACTCAGGTGTTACCAAATTTATGCCTGAAGATTTACAAGGACGTTTGGAAATGTCACAGCCTTATTATTTTTATGTTAATGATCAAGATAAAGTGGATGTGATTACTTCAGTGATTGATACTGACTTAATGCAAGGCCCTCATGGCACAGCAGTGGCAGGTGTTATTGCTGCGCAAGGCCCAAACGTGACAGGCGTTGCCGGTGATGTGGATGAGATTATGGTTTTGCCAGTTAAAGTCTTTGGACATGCAGGAGGTGCAAAAACAGAAGCCATTACTATGGCAATGGAGTGGGCAGCAGGCATTTATAGTGAGGATATGGCAAGTATAGCTCAGCTTCAACCCAATCAAACGCCGGCAAAAGTGATTAATCTGAGTCTGGGGATCTCAAGAGTGGGTAAAGATGGCTTGGCTGTCGCAACTGAAAGTGATTGGAAAAATGATATTCTCCCTGTTTATTGTCAAGCCTTTCAACAATCAATCAATAAGGTCAATGACTTGGGTGTGACGGTTGTGATTTCTGCAGGGAACTCTGGGCAACCTGTATGGAATAGTGCTCCAGCGGGCTGCCCTAATATCAATGCAATTGTGGTGGAAGCGACGAATAACAATGGCATAAAAGCAGACTATTCTAATTATGCAGTGAGTGATTGGCCATTACAGAGTTTGGTACTAGCGGCCCCTGGTGGCGAAGATGCAGAGCTTGACTTAAGTAAAGGTGTTATCTCACCAGGGTATTGCATTATTCTTGGTCAGACTGAATCTTGCTTGTATTACTATTTGGAAGGAACGTCTTTTTCAGCCCCCCATGTCGCCGGTATTGCAGCGATGATCTATGCATTAAAGCCTGATGCAGATGTGAGCTATGTCAAAACAAAATTATCACAATCTACTTGGGGGAATAATGTGATTAATGCTCAAGAGGCAGTGCGCCAAACAGTTGTTGCAGAACAAAGCAATGACGCGCAATCTGATGGTGCAGGTGGTGCCAATAGCACGGGTGTCGCAGTAGCTGCGGGAGCTGGTGCATTAGCCTCAGCATTAGCGCTTATTTTGTTTATGTGAGTGTTGATAATTCACAACAGTGCTGTAAGATATGATGATAATTAACAATTCTATTGCTGATTATCATGAATTTAACACGAATATTAGATTTAACTGCCCTTTTAACAAAGAAGTCATTTTTTCTATTTGGTCCGCGCGCAACGGGCAAATCAACACTTATTCGACAGCAACTTGCTGATAAATATTTGGTGATTAACCTATTAAGAAATGAATATTACATGGAACTTAGCCAATCACCACAATCGTTAGAGGCTATGATCAATAGTGCAAAAGACCAAACAATTGTTATTATTGATGAAATTCAGCGTGTGCCAATGCTATTAAACGAGATACATCGACTCATTGAAGAGCGCCATATTCACTTTCTCTTAACAGGATCAAGTGCCCGTAGTCTTAAAAGAAAGCATACTAATTTACTAGCAGGGCGTGCGCGTAAGGCGGAGCTGTTTCCATTAGTGAGCGCTGAAATTCCTGACTTTGATTTCAATCATTATTTGCACGTGGGAGGCTTGCCAATGGTTTATTTAAGCGATGAGCCTTATGAAGAACTATCAGCATATGTAAATACTTATATGAAAGATGAGATTCAAGCGGAGGCTTTGGTTAGAAATATTCCAGGGTTTAGCAACTTTCTAAAAATGTGTGCTCTAACAAATGGCAAAATGTTGAATTTTAGTAGTATTGCGAGTGATTGTGCATTGCCTGTTTCCACGGTCAGGGAGTATTACTATATCTTGGAGGATACTTTTTTGGGATTTATATTGCCAGCATTTACCGCGACACAAAAGCGCAAAGCAATTAGTACGGCAAAGTTTTATTTCTTTGATTTGGGTGTTGCACATTATCTTGCGGGTATCAGACAAATTCCGACACACACGGAAGTGTACGGGAATGCGTTGGAGCACTTTATTGGACTTGAAATTCGTGCTTACCTTTCATATCAACGCATTGATAAACCCTTAAGCTATTGGCGCTCAACGAGCCAAATGGAAGTCGATTTTGTTATTGGTGATGAAGTAGCGATCGAAGTGAAAGCAACTGGGCGTATTCATGATAAACATTTCAAGGGCTTGTTGGCATTTAAAGAAGAAGGTATTGCCAATCGTTATATCCTTATTAGCCTTGATTCGATCCATAAAGTTTATGGCAATGGCATTGAAGCATTGCCCGTTGAGATGTTTCTAAATCAATTGTGGCAAGGTGATATTATTTGCAGCTAAGATTAAGTATTCATCGACGTCATAACAAAAGCTTCATATGTTATAAGTTTAAACAATCGCCTTTTTATGGATGAAATTAATATATTTAACTATAGTCAATGAAGTGATGTTAGATTGTTTTGATAAGACGAATCATTGGTTTTAGATGGTAAATAACGCACATGTCATGATTGAAGTCTCACAGTAGCTATTAACAATAACGCTATTATTTCTTCGACATTGCCCAAAGATAAATAGCCATCGGCTATAACGCTTATAATGTATAAAGTCTACACTTATGATTATTGATGTTTTATCTATTGTTTTGACTGACTTAAGGTTAGCAAAAATAGTGATTAACTGGAGTTACACACTTTAGAAAAACTATGACTTTATAAACACCCCGTCAGCCTCCGGCTGCCACCCCTCTTGGAAGGAGGGGAATTGGGCAACGTTGATTTTATATTTCCCTCTGTGCAAGAGGGGTGCTTAAGCTTGCGAGGCGAGGTGTTGAGATAGCAAAAGTTCAGAACTCCAGTAATTAAAGAATAAAAAATAAAAAAATAAAAGTGAATAATGAGGTGAGTGCCATGATTAAGAAACTATATCAAGCTATACGGCAGCAATTGGCTGAAGGCAAATCAAGCCACAGCAGCTTTCTCACAAATGTTAAAAATATAAAGAGCAAGGACGTGAAAGAAAATAAAAGCAATAAAAATAATAATAAAAACAACAACAAAGCACAACAACGATTACGTTTACCCGATCAGTATCCATCTCTTTTACAGGAACTAGAACCAAGATTTATGTTTGATGGTGCGGCGATTGAAACCGTTGATTTAGCTGACGGGGTTTCTCAAGATGAGCAAAACTATGTTTTAAGTGCGATTAATGATAATGAATACGCACATGCGACAGAGAGTTTATTAGAGGCAATTGAAGCCGATAGTGAAGGATTTCAAACAGATTACAGCCAATTCAAAGAAGTGGTTATTGTCGATATTGCCGTTAAAGATCCGCATGTGCTGATTGAGCAGATCTCGCGTGATGCGGCAGTAGAGGTTATCTTAGCGCACCATGATGGCGTTGATAAGATCGCAGAGATTCTCGCCAAATACCAAAATCTTGATGCAGTGCATATTATCTCACATGGTGATCAGGCACAATTACAATTGGGGCAAACGCATCTTACAGCAAGTAACTTAACAGATTATCAAACACAATTAGCACAATGGGGGCAAAGCTTAACTCAAACCGGGGATATTTTATTTTATGGTTGTAATGTTGCCGAAGGTAAAGAGGGTCAAGCCTTTGTCGATACGCTTCGAGAAATGACCGATGCTGATATTGCGGCATCTGATGATACTACAGGAAGTGAACTTGTAGGGGGTGATAGCATTCTTGAGCAAGCGCAAGATATTGAACACAGCTCAGTTGTCTCTTTCGAGGCATATCAGCATACATTGTCAGTTGAGTGGCTTGGAAGCAATGCACCAAATGATGCGGTGCTTATTGGTAGTGGGAGTTCCGCTAAATATGGTCAAGCAACTGCTTTGAGTGGAGATGGCACTTTAGCCGTTGTCGGACAGCCAGATTTTAGTAGCAGTAGAGGAGGGTTTCGTGTTATTGGATATAATGAGTTAAATGACGAGTGGGAAACTAAAGCATCGATCACTGGTGGTTCCTCAGGTTATAAAATGGGACATGCAGTAGCAATAAGCGATAGCGGGGATCGAATTATAGTCAGTGAACCGAAGAGCTCTACTGACACGGGTGGGCGTGTTAAAGTCTATTCATTTGATGGAAGCAATTTAACGCAACTAGGCAATACAATTACTATCTCAGATGACAAGTTTGTTGGTCATTCTGTGGCAATAAGTGATGATGGTCAACGCATTGCAGTGACTTCAATAGACGTAATAACACCATCATTATCGAAAAATCTGGTAAGAATATTTAAGTACGATTTAGCCTTGGAAACATGGGTTCAAATAGGCAGTGACATTACTTCTTCAAGTAATTTTTCTCATGCACAAACATTTGTAAGTTTGGATGAAATGGGTGAGCATGTCGCCATTAAAATGGCAAATTTATCTGAAAGTATCGTAAAGGTATATCAATATCAAGAAGTGAGTGATCAGTGGCAGATAGTTGGAGCAGATCTTGATAGTGTCACAGAGGCTTTGGCTACTGGCGAAGCTATCTCTATCAGTGATGATGGCAAGACGGTGGCAGTAGGCTATGAATACTATGATAGTAATGTAGGATTAGTCAGAGTGTATCACTATGATGATAACCTGAGTGCTTGGACGCGGTTAGGTGGTGATCTTAGCAATGGTTTAGCCGGTAGTTACTTTGGAAACTCAGTGTCAATCAGTGATGATGGAATGAAGCTTGTCGTTGGTGAGAAGTATGCAGATAATGGCTTGAGTCCGGCTCGTGATGGTCGCTTTACGGTCTATGCGTATAATACTTCAAGCACTAGTTGGGAAACATTAGGTCAGTTTTTTGGAAATCCAGGTGAAGAGCTTGGCAAAAGTGTGTCAATCAGTGGTGACGGTAGAGCAGTGGCAGTTGGTGCGTCAGGATATGATGCACCCTCTAACAGTAACATAGGGCGCGTTGCTTTTTATCGTGTTAACTCAGCGCCTGAAGTATCGGTCGCGACAACACAAATCTATACCGTTGCAACACTGGCTATGTTCATGGATGATAGCTTAACGCTGATAGATCAAGATCCTGGTGAGATTATTACAGGAGCCACGATAACTATTACTAATGGTTATATTCAAAGTGAGGATGTATTAAGCTTTGATAATACGGCGACACCTAATATTTCGGGATCTTTTGTTTCAGGCACTGGTGTTTTGAGTTTAAGTGGTAATGATACAGTTCAAAACTATCAGCAAGCGTTGCGTAATGTCAAATATCAAAACACCAATGCAACAACACCTGACTTATCAGATCGCACCATCGTTTTTAAGGCAACAGATGACGATAACAGCGAATCAGAAGGTGCAACAGTTATTTTGTCGATTAATGCATTGCCTGTTATTAATGCACCTGCAAGTTTAAATGCAAATGTCGCATTAGAGCTAAGCTTAGAAAATCAAATTTCAATAACTGATGATATTGATCCAAATGCTACAAATTTCACGGTAACACTTTCGGTAACCCATGGGGTACTCAACATCTCAAATACGACAGGAGTTAGTTTCTTTTTGGGTGGTAATGGACAATCGGCGATGACAATTCAAGGAAAAATCACTGATATAAATAACGCCATTGGCACGTTGAGCTATACCTCAAATGCCAATCAGTCAAATGATACTTTGTTGTTGCAAGTCAATGATATGCAAGGTGGTATTACCAATGAAAGTATAGCGATAGCTATTAATGCTCTACCAAGCCTAACCCTCCAAAGCAATGCTGAAACCTTTGATGAAGATACAACACTGACTTTTAATACAGCAAATAGCAATTTAATCACAGTGGCTGATAGTGATACGGATGTCAATGTCACACTTTCAGCACCAAGTGGCACGTTTACCTTATCACAAACCACAGGATTGACATTTGTCAGTGGGGCTAATGCAACTAAGGACATGACCATATCTGGAACTGTTGCCAATATCAATGCGGCATTAAACGGTTTAACGTATTTACCGCGAGAAGACTTCTTTGGAAATCTTGCGATTGATGTCACTGTAGAAGATACGTTTACTGCGACGGATGGTAATCAATTCTCTCAATCTGATACGATAAACTTAACCATTAATGCGGTTAATGATGCGCCTATTTTTAGTTTGTTTGACTTAAGCAAAATTATGGCATCAGATGCTGAGGTGCATGATCGATTTGGACAGTCTATTGCAATGTCAGCAGATGAAAATACAGTTGCTGTTGGTGCTAGACAAACTGACACTTCAGGTACTTATTCCCATGGAAGTGTTTATGTTTATCATAATATTGGCGGTAGCTGGGTGGAAAAAATTGTCACTGCAACGCCTAAAGAAGGTTATGCTTTCTTTGGTGCTTCAGTTGAGCTTTCAAATAATGGTATGACTTTATTGGTGGGGGCAGATAATTCAGGCGGAAATAGCAGAGGTAAGGTTTATTTATTTGATTACGATGGTGCTAATTGGAATCAAGTAGAGACTTTTCAACCATCAATATCTGAAGTTGGTGACAATTTTGGTGGGACAATAACATTAGCAGACAGTCAAGACCTATTTGCTGTAGGTGTTGATAGTCGCTCGATAGCAGCAAATGAGCAGGAGGGTGGCGTTTATATTTATCGCAAAGTATTAGGTGTGTGGCAAGAGTCATATATTACGGCAGATGTTCCACAAGCTGATGAGCACTTTGGTTTTGCAGTTAAGTTTTCATATGATGGGCAAAAATTGTATGTCGGTGCTAATGGTGGAGATTATCAGCCATCAGTGATTGGTAAGGTATATGAGTTTACTTGGAATGGTAGTCAATGGCAGCAAACGGCGGAAATTCAGGCGCCCGATGGACATAGTGGTAATGCTTTTGGGGAGTCGATTAGTTTGTCTGAAGATGGAGCATTTATGTTAATAGGTGCAACTGATGCTAATGTTATACATAATGCCCAAACTATTAATGAAGCAGGTAAGGTATATATTTATAGTCTTTCAAGTGAAGGTAATTGGGTGTATGAGCAATCTGTACAAGCATTAACGCCGGTTGAAAGTGATCGATTTGGGTCTGCACTTTCTGTTTCGCCTCAGATCGATAAAATTTATATTGGCGCAAAAAGCTCTCCTTCTCAGGCGGGTGCATCTTCTGGGTCAGTTTATGTTTTTAAGAAAGACAATCTAGGTGATTGGCAGTTTTTAGAGGAAATGACCCCTCAAGGTGTCGGTGCTCAAGATAACTTTGGTTCAGCTATAGCATTTTCTGATGATGGTAGTTTGGGTGTTATATCTGCAGTAGGCACTCCCCTCAATAGTGAACCAGATGTTGGAGCGGTTTATTTTTTTGAGACGAATGCATTAACGGCATTTAATACATTGCAAGTAGATGAACAAACAGCAGCGTTACTCATTGATGACTTAAGTTTTAATGTTGAAGATGATACCAATTTTAATGGTGCAACTTTACTTTTAGAAAGCACTGGGAGTAGTCAGGATAACTTCAGTGTACTTAATCAGGGAATAGGCGCTGAACAGATATCTATTTCAGGTAGTGATATTAGCTATGAAAATAATTTGGTTGGTACTATTGATGACACTAATGATGGGCAAGGAGGTAATGACTTACGGATTAATTTCACAACTAATGATGCGACTTTAATCTCGGTAGAGGCGTTAATTCGCGCGCTTCAATATTACAATAGCTCGGATGCCCCAACCTTCAGTCGTACCATCCAACTAAGTATTACTGACACAGAAGGCTTACAAAGCAACGTAGTAACCCAAGTTATTGAAGTCAATCCAGTCAATGATCTGCCAACGGCGGCAAATGCTGAAATTAGCATTGATGAAGATGAAGTCTATTCATTTGCTGCGGCAGATTTTAATTTTGATGACATCGACGGCGATTCATTAGCCAGTGTGCAAGTTACAAGTTTATCAAGCTCAGGTGTACTTGCGTTAAATGGCAGTACAGTTGCAATTAATGATGTGATTTCGCGTACTGATATTGATAATGAGAACTTCACCTATACACCGATTGCCAATGAATCTGGTGATGATTATGCGACTTTCACCTTTAAAGTGGGTGATGGTGCGCTTTTATCAACGGCAGATTATACAATGACAATTGATGTAGCTGCAGTCAATGATGCACCAGTTGTCACTGCAGGGGCAAGTGCTACTTATACCGAGGGTGACACTCAACCCGTTGTGATTGATAATACCGTTACGATTGCTGATATTGACTCTAATGATATTCATGGTGCAACCATACAGATCACATCAGGACTAAGCTCAGCTGAGGATGTCTTGCATTTTGTCAATCAAAATAATATCACTCATGTCTTTGATGCCGGAACGGGGCTTTTAACCTTAACGGGTGTTGATACACTTGCAAATTACCAAACAGCATTGCGTTCAATCACTTATGAGAATACATCCAATAGTCCAAGCACGACTGCTCGAGAGATTATATGGATCGTGAATGATGGCGAGGATAACTCGCTCGCTGTCACCAGTACGGTAAATGTTGTTGCGGTTAATACAGCACCTGTGATTAGCGTTTTAGGCAGTGTGAACTACGTTGAAAATGCCACAGCAATTGTTCTGGATGCAAACCTTGTCGTCAGTGATGCTGATAATGTGAACTGATCTACCCCGTCAATTTGGGACACTTTTGATTTTCGGATTTCATACTATCTTCAAACTGTTTTGGTGTCATGTAATTTATCGTTGAATGTTTCCTTTTGGTGTTATAGTAAGCTTCAATATACGA
>NZ_JACYVZ010000060.1 GCF_014857925.1 Cysteiniphilum marinum
TGTTCCCAGCGCTTAATGACCTCATACCATTGTTCTTCCGTCATAAACCAAAGCTCTTTGTATTATCAATGCAATCAGTTTGCCAGATTTAAAACAGTATTCTAGATGGGGTTCGTGGGACGCTTACGACTGCTAGCTATGATTCAAGTGGCATTGCCAGCAATATCACAAAAACAGAAGGCGGACCGATCAGTAGCGTCATAATTGGCTATGACCTTGCTTTAAATCAACACATTAGCCTAGGCTTGGAGTCTGGCTTTGGTTATGGCTATGATCTTGCATCACTCAAAGCCGATGGTTCGGATAAGTCAAGGCTTAGCCAATGGTATATTCCACTTCTTGTCGCTGGTAAATATACATTCACTAATGGTGTTAATGCTTTTGTTAAAGGTGGCGCAACTTATGTTCACCAAAGACTCACTAACATAGGCGCCTATTTCGCACCTAATATTGATAACAGTAACTCTGAATTCCTACCAACCATTGTTGTTGGTGCAGGCTATAAGTTCCAAAATGGAATTAATGTTGGTGGACAGTTTAGTTATTTATTTGGATCCACCGCAAAAATTCGTGCCGGTGACTCCCTTGATGGCAACGATGTTAAAGTAGCGGCAAGCGCGAGTTTAAGTGCCTATATCAGCTACACTTTACCGATGTAACTGACTAGATATCAGATATAAAAAAAGCGACACTAGGTCGCTTTTAATAATTGCCACTCTTTAAAAGCAGCTTAGATAATATATGTCTTAGCTTAAGCTAATTTGCACATCAACACCAGCAGCAAGATCCAATTTCATTAATGCGTCAACTGTTTTTTCAGTTGGCTCAACGATATCGATCAAACGCTTATGCGTTCTGATCTCATATTGATCACGCGCATCTTTGTTAACGTGTGGAGAAATCAACACAGTGAAACGCTCTTTGCGTACTGGTAAAGGAATAGGACCTTTTACCTGTGCGCCCGTTCTTTTGGCTGTCTCAACGATCTCTTTTGTTGAAAGATCTATTAATTTATGGTCAAACGCTTTCAAGCGGATGCGAATGCGTTGGTTACTAATATTTGTTGCCATTTTATTCAAACCTTCTAATTATGAGTTACGCTTTTTAATGATGTCTTCTGCAATGTTGTTTGGTACTTCTGCATATTTTTCAAACTCCATAGAGAATGAAGCACGTCCTTGAGAAATGGAACGTACGTTAGTTGCATAACCAAACATTTCTGCCAATGGCACCAATGCATTCACCACTTTACCACTTGGATTTTCATCCATACCAGCGATCATGCCACGACGACGGTTTAAGTCACCAATAACATCACCCATGTACTCTTCAGGCGTAACGACTTCAACCTTCATCAAAGGCTCAAGGATCACAGGCGTTGCTTTTTGCGCACCTGACTTAACCGCCATAGAACCTGCGATTTTAAACGCCATCTCAGATGAATCTACATCATGGTAAGAACCATCATAAAGTGTTGCTTTAACATCGATCATTGGGTAGCCAGCGATTACACCATTTTGTAATTGCTCTTCAATACCCTTGCCAACCGCTCCGATATACTCTCTAGGAACAACACCACCAACGATTTGATCAACGAACTCAAAGCCTTTGCCCATTTCTTGTGGCTCAAGCTTAACCCATACGTGACCGTACTGACCACGACCACCTGATTGACGTACGAATTTACCTTCAGCATCAACCGCTTGTTTGATTGTTTCGCGATATGCTACTTGTGGGCTACCAACATTTGCTTCAACTTTGAACTCACGTTTCATACGATCAACAATAATATCCAAATGAAGCTCACCCATACCTGAAATAATGGTTTGGCCTGACTCTTCATCTGTTTGCACTCTGAAAGATGGATCTTCCGCTGCTAACTTACCTAAAGCAATTGACATTTTCTCTTGGTCTGCTTTTGATTTTGGCTCAACAGCAACTGAGATAACTGGCTCAGGAAACTCCATACGCTCAAGTGTAATGATTTGCTTCTCATCGCATAGCGTATCACCCGTTGTGACTTGCTTTAAGCCGATACAAGCTGCAATATCACCTGCGCGAACTTCTTTTAGCTCTTCACGTTTATTGGCATGCATCTGAACAATACGCCCAATACGCTCTTTTTTACCTTTGACTGGGTTATATACTGAGTCACCTGACTTTAATACACCAGAGTAAACACGAACGAATGTCAAGTTACCAATAAATGGATCTGTTGCAAGTTTAAATGCTAAAGAAGCAAAAGGCGCTTCATCTGAAGACTCTCTAGAGCTCTCAGTACCATCTTCTAATTCACCTTTAATCGCAGGAACCTGATTTGGTGCCGGCAGGTAACGAACAACACCATCAAGAACGGCTTGTACACCCTTGTTTTTAAACGCAGAACCGCAGAATGCTAACACGATTTCATTATCAATAACACGGCGACGTAATGCTTCATGAATTTCATCATTTGTTAACTCACCACCTTCAAGATACTTCTCCATCAATTCTTCACTAGCTTCAGCTGCTGCTTCAACCATCTCTTGACGAAGCTCTTCAGCACGCTCTTGAAGCTCAGCTGGAATTTCTTCCAAAGAGTATGTTAAGCCTTTATCTTCTTCATTCCACATGATGGCTTTCATGCGAACAAGATCAATGACACCTTTAAATTCATCTTCGGCACCAATGTTCAACTGTACTGGGACTACAGTGGCTTTTAAACGTGTTTTAATCTGATCAACAACACGCTCAAAGTTCGCACCTGCTCTATCCATCTTGTTAACAAAAACGATACGTGGTACGCCATACTTATTTGCTTGACGCCATACTGTTTCTGATTGTGGCTCTACACCTGATGAACCACAGAATACAACAACTGCACCATCCAACACACGCAAAGAACGCTCTACTTCAATCGTGAAGTCAACGTGTCCTGGGGTATCAATGATATTAATACGATGCTTATCAAACTGTTGATCCATACCTTGCCAGAAAACTGTGGTAGCAGCAGAGGTAATTGTAATTCCACGCTCTTGCTCTTGCTCCATCCAATCCATTGTTGCGGCACCATCATGTACCTCACCAATTTTGTGCGAAACACCTGTATAGAACAATACACGCTCAGTTGTCGTCGTTTTGCCTGCATCTACGTGGGCACAAATTCCAATATTTCTATACTTTTCAAGTTCTGTCGTACGTGACATAAATATTCTCCAATCTTACCAACGGAAATGAGCAAATGCTTTGTTCGCTTCTGCCATTTTGTGTGTATCTTCGCGCTTCTTAACAGCAGCGCCTCGACCTTCAACAGCTTCCATTAATTCAGCTGCAACACGATATGCCATGCTCTTTTCTTTACGCTTACGTGAAGCATCAATGATCCAACGCATCGCCATTGTCATTTGACGCTCTGGACGCACTTCAACAGGAACTTGGTAAGTAGCACCACCAACACGGCGTGACTTAACTTCAACCATAGGAGCCACAGCTTCTAAAGCTTTTTCAAAAACTTCAGTCGCTTTTTCACCTGATTTTTTAGTTTCGATTTGGTCAAAAGCACCATAGACAATTTTCTCGGCTACAGACTTTTTACCTGATAACATGATGTGATTGATAAATTTTGCAACGATCTCGCTTTTAAACTTCGGATCTGGCAACACTTCGCGCTTTGGTGCTCGATTTCTTCTAGACATTTTATATTTCCTTTAAATACAAATTAAACTTATGCTTTAGGACGCTTAGTACCGTACTTAGAGCGTGCTTGTTTACGGTCTTTAACACCTGAAGTATCAAGCGCACCGCGAACTGTGTGATAACGCACACCTGGTAAGTCTTTTACACGACCACCGCGAATCAAAATAACGCTATGCTCTTGTAGGTTATGACCTTCACCACCAATATAAGTCGTTACTTCAAAACCGCTAGTTAATCTCACACGCGCTACTTTTCTTAACGCTGAGTTTGGTTTCTTAGGGGTTGTTGTATAAACACGCGTACATACACCACGTCTTTGCGGACATGCTTTCAACGCTGGCACGTTCGTTTTTACAACCTTCTTTTTGCGCGGATTGCGCACCAACTGGTTAATAGTTGCCATTATTTACTCCGTAGTTTTTTAAACATCTAATCTTTGCATAAATATAAAAAGACGCGGCATTATATACAAAAGCCATGCTGTTATGCAAGAAATGGATTTAGATTTTTGATTAACGAATTGAATTCAACGGCGCCGTCAAAAGACGTTGTTATGATTTCTTCAAAACAGAGACATTATTTATAGGCGATTAACTCTAGATTTAAGCGGCTACCAAATGCTCGGACGTGACCCACAACAAATGCAAAAGAGCCAAATAAATCTCATGTATAGTTCATTTGTATAGCTAAGGCACCATTAATTTTTCCACTTAAATTGCTAGGAGTCGTATTACCATCATAAATTAAAATGGTGTTTAGATTAATTTCATAATTTCCACCACCATCATCTTTTAAGTTAAGCGTTGGATTAGTTGCTGTAAAATCAATCACCGCATTTGTATTATTAGCATCTTCAAATTTCACTCCAAACCCTGAATCTATTGGTGTTTTTGCGTTGGTATAAAGCGCCAGATTTTTACCAGATTGACTGGTTTCCTTAGGTGTATACTTAACTTGAAGCGTTTGCGAATAAAGAATGCAATTACTTAATTTTATGACCGCTTTTTTTTCAGAAACTCCATTAACGACAGTACCATCCGTATGTACTTTTTGTGTAATCGCGGTTGGAGAGATGGAACCAAAATCAATTGTAACATTTTTAGTCTCCACGGTGCAAGTTGCAGCAGGCGCGATAAAGGTAAAATGAATGGTTTGTGTATTGTCAGCATTAACTAACTTTATTAAAGCCGATAACAGAATAATATATAAGCATCTGTTTTTCATATTAATACATCCAGTTCATTATTGAAATCCAAGCCATATATTCAAGCTACCTTCATAACTAACGCCAGAAACATCAACAAGATGAGTAATCGGAGAAGCTGGATTCTTTACTAGGACAGCATTAATAGTTGTTGTCCATGTAAGGCTTGTTTGGCCACTGGGGGTCGCACGAGTGTTAATATATGTACCAGGTAGAATCAATTTATCATTATTATCAGTAAATTCTAGCCCAAAAGGAGCAATGGTCCCAACAGGGAAGCCATTTGCATTTGATTGACTCAACAAATTCAATACCCCCGTTGCATCATCAAACCCTGCTTGTCTCAACAGTTGATTGCTAATTGCAGTGTCTCTTGTGTCAATTAAGTTATCACAACTATTATTTATCTGAATGGTACCAGCAGTTAATTGGTTCCCACTAAAAATTGTTTTAAGGTTTGCTACAGATAAATTGACAGTTAGTGCATTGCCAGTTTGACTGCCACCTAAGTTTGCAGTTATAGAAGTTGTTATTGAGCATTTCCTAGTAGGTGATATGCCTTGAGTTATTAAGTCAATATTAGCAGTTGCAACAAGTTTCTTTGAAGTGTTTTGCTTTGAGGATGTGTAAAACTCAAATCCATTTATGGGGGATCCACAGTTACAAAAACCATATGTATCGTTTCCTCCATTTGAAGTAGGTTTTCCAAGACGTTGAGCAAAAACAGCTAAATCAACACGAATGGTATTATTTTTACAACTTTGCCCACTGGGAATACGATAGCCAAAGCCAAAATAAAAAGGGTTAGATCCTTTGGGATAAGAAAGAGTCAGTTGGGTAAGACACAGATCAGGCATACGATTAACTATTGAACACTGATTATAGCTTACTGTAGAAGCATTTAGGCTAAAAAGTTTCCAATTTGTGACTTTATAACCATCTGAAGTAGTTTCAATACCATCAGGGTAATCTGTTAGATTAGGTATGACACTTCTTGAGGCCTCCTGAAGATTATGAGAATTTGATGGCATATGCAAATTAGACGTATTCTTAATAACTATGGGTTTTGCACTAAATTGATCATTTGAGTCACAAACTTCAGCCTTAGCAACGGTAACTTGTTTTTCTACAAGAATTTGCGGAACAGTGGGTGTATTCCAATAAAAACCATTATTAGCTGTATAATTAAGCTGAGGTACTGCTACTATTAAACTAGAAGGCATAAAACAAATTAAAATGAATAACATCATAATTTGTGCATTATTCAAATGAAGTAAGCTTAATATACTTCTTTTCACAAGATTTCTCCATTTCTTTTTAATGCAAGCTTAGCTGCTTCTTTAGGATCTAATTGATCGATGTTAATTTTTAAGTAATTAAAGCCTCCATAATCATTAATATATTCTAAATATAATATCTTAGTTTTCGGTTCAATCATCTTTTTTAACACTACAACAGTTTGTGAAAATGGTTTGAAAATGGTGGCTTCTTGCATAAAATTAATCGCATTTTTTTGCTTTTTCTGCTTTTTTTTATTGAACGACAATTATCTTTGCCGGTTAACGACAACTACAATTGCCGCTTAAACCACCCTAATTTAGCATGGTTTTATCTTCAGTTACAATATTAATATTTTGCTTATTATCTGTTCTTGCTTTTT
>NZ_JACYVZ010000061.1 GCF_014857925.1 Cysteiniphilum marinum
TAGAAAGCTGTTAAAAACAATTTATTTAACACTTAAAAATAATTGGGTTTTTGAAGATTTCCCCAACTATGTTTTGAGAAAAAATTAAACATTTAACCAACTGAAGAGTTGAAAATTAACATAGGAGGTCAAATGATGTTAAAACAAAAATTTCTAACCCAATACTTGTCAATGGCTTTTTTGGGTGCTTTTGGTATTAATGTTTATGCCGAAGATTTCTATTTCACCAAACCAGACGTGGAGAAAATTCATCTTAAGCATCAAGGGTATTTTGGTGTTTCGAATATCAATATAAGTGATGCAACGCATTTTGAAATACATGCGAATCAATGTGATGAGTTTTTTAATGAAAATCAATGTGTTATTGATGTGCTTGTTAAGGATTTAGCAGCTTCACATACAGCAACTTTAAATTATCAAGTAACTGATTTAATCAGTGGAAATATTGATAATATTTCAAAAATACTGGAAGCGGCACCTGCGATGTATCAATTGAAAAACACAAGTGTTGAATATGATGATAGTAGCAAGTACTATCAGCTTGAAGAAGGTGAGAATATCTTTACCCTTGAAGTCATTGGTGGCTTTTCATGGATTAATCCTCAAGTAGTCATTGATACTGATGTTGCTAGTATTGGCGGTACATGTAGTGGTGCGATTAATAGTGGCAATAGCTGTGATCTTATTATTACGCCAAATAGCAGTGCAAACAGTAGTATTGGTGAGATTATTCCAGTTAAGGCTGATTCGTATGCAGACTCTAAACCACTTCGTGTTCAAATGTTATATCCGCTTGATTTGCCACAAGTGCATAAAATAGCGCCAGCATTGACACGTATTACCTTAAAAGCTTCTCATGGTTCAGTGCAGGGCGTTGATATCAGTGAATTTATGAACTCAGATTTAATTGAGTTTAGTCATGAGTTAAGTAGTTGTGTGCCAGATGATGAGCATAAGTTTAATCTAAAAGGTGGTGAGTCTTGTCACTTCTTTATTCACCAAAAGCCTGCCGAGTTTCAACGGTTAGTCGGTGAAGAAAGTGCCTTCTTAACGATTAAGACGGCAGCAATTGATTATCAAACAAAGTTAGATTATAGCGGTTTTATGATGATGGGAGATAATGATGGTGCTGATTCGTCAGGTGATAATGAAGCAACAATCATGTTCTACAGCGCTAAAGATGGTGAAATAGAATATGTTAATGAAGTTGATTTAAGCCTTCTTATTGGCAAAACAATCAATGAAGTTAACCAAATGACAGCCAACTTGTATGGAGAGTTCTACTTTTCTAATAATCGCGGTGGAAGCAAGCAGCTGTATCAGATAGACTTTGATCGAGATACATATTATGAATTGGAAAATACAGCTGGTTCAGACTTTGTTGGTGTAGCTACTGCTAAAGATCTCCATATGATTAATGGACATCCATCGTTATCAACTTTCTTTTTATCAAGTGATGGTCGAGTTGTGCAAACTTATCGTTATTTAAATGCAGCACAAACAGACTTAATTGGCATTGAATCTGTGTCGCTTCTTGAAATGGACGGTTTTTTTACAGCAGGGTTTTCGGCATATCATAATCGATTTTATGCCGCTGAAGATGGAGAGCGTAGTGAGCCTGTGCAGTTTGCGGTTGTTGATGTATCCGGAAGTAACCAAATTGAGTCAGGTGTTAAAACCGTGCAAGATGGCAAAGGTAATGGTGCGACAAACTTTGTCCTGATGTATGATCCTTATCTTGGCTATGAAACAGCAATGGTGTCGGTTTCTGAGGATACTAAATACTCACCAAATAAAGTATTTGTGAATAATGATCCTAATTTGCCGCAAGCACTATGGCAAGAGGTCAGCAGTATTGCAGCGTTTAATTTAGGTGATGGTATTATCCCAATGACGCAGCTAAGTCGCAATGAAGTGGTGATGGCAGGCAAAGATTCTGGGCGATTATATACTTATAATGTAGAAGATAATACATCGTTAAGTGGTTCACACTCATCCTTAGATAATGCACAAACCTTAGCTTCAGCCAGAATAAAAGGCATGCCAGAACAGGGGATAATTGCTTTTGATGAGTCCCTTGGTTTTGTTGTTTTCGCGTATGAAGATACGGCATTGAATGTGCGTAGTGCTTATTATAAATTTAAGCCAATCAAAGCCAATAAAAATCAAATGGTAATCTCATCAAGCTTTACATTAAGCGCGTTTAACGATACATCGCGTTATGCCTTTATTACAGATAGTTCAGGTAATGGTGATTTATCGAGTTGGGTTGATGCCGCTGGTGCCACAGGTGTGTTAGCTGCGAATAATATTTGTCAAGCGAATGCAGATCGTAAAGGGCTTTCTGGTACTTATAAAGCTTGGTTAAGTGATGAGAATGTCAATGCTCTTGATAACGTAGGGTATAATGATATGTTGACATATTTTAACTTAAATGATGAGCTATTTGCGTTACCGGGTAACTTGGTCAATGAACCTTTAAATGTTCAAATTGAAAATGCACTGCCACAAAAAGTGCCACATATGGACATGTGGACAGGGACCTATGCATTAGGGACGTTGCGCACACCAAACTGCAATAATTGGACAAGTTCAAACAGTGCTAATCAAGGTAATTATGGCGACATTGGTCTTTATAATTGGAATCCATGGAAATGGACTGAATTTGCAGGGCAAAGCTGTAATCAGGCAGCAAAGTTATATTGTTTTGAGGTTTGATAAAACACATCTATCCGTAAAATATTAATTTCACGTGGTCAAGTTATATTTCTGGTCTATCTTTAATCATAGAGATTTCATTTGCATTTGAGGTTAATATGAATCACATAATAAAATCGTTGTCATACATAGCGATGCTCCCTTTTTTGCTGACGATGAGTTTTGCGCAAGAGCAATTACAATCATCGACAAAGGAAAGTAAAAAAGAGCAAGTAAGCATTTCGTTTGAGAAGCTTGCTGATGAGGCCAAAGGCTTGGTTAAAACGCCCAATAGCCAACAAGAGCAAAACAAAGCATTAAAAACTAAAGCGTTACTTGGGGAGAGTCAATCTAGCGCCAATTATAATGCCACCAATGGTACAAGCCCTGTCAGTTTATCTATTGATGCATTAACATTAACACCTAAGTTTAATGTTGCCATTGGTAAGATTATTGTTAACCCGATTACGCAACAAGGTCTTGAGTTGAGTTTAACTTCACGACCTGATTTATCAGCAGAAAATTCAGATGCAGCAAGAGATCAGAGCTTAGCTTATAACATTGGTGGCACACCATTTTATCTGAATATTCCTACCGTTGTTGTCAATATGGTGGGACCTAGAGTTAAGTTGGCTGCGATGTTGATGGGATCGTCTTTTGTTGACTTTACGGGCTCCAGTGATATTAGTGTCGTAAAACAAGACCCAAGCTTTCCCCTCAAAAAAGTAAACATCTTAACCATTGAACGTGATAATCGCTGGCATCAGATTAATATTGATTACACACCACACAATAATCAAACAAGCTCGATAGAATATATCGCTACAACTGAATCTGATGAAGTTTATCAAAAACCGTTTAATCAATTTAGATATATCGATGCTTCTGGAACCGTGTTTTTGTTTAAATATGATGGATTTGAACAATATAAAGCAGGTTATACCAATGCTTTTTATCGTCTAGATAGTGCAACATTTACCAATGGTGTCAAATTAACATTTCATCGCAAGATGAGTTTTCCAAACCAAAATGACCCTGAGGATCGTCCTGCTCGTAGAGGGGCTAATAAGTTGACTTTAATAGAAGCGACTTACCCAGACCCAAATTTAGGTACAAAGCAAATGGTTGTATTTACAGAAGTAAATTACAGGAAAACCAAAATTGATTTTTTACCTTTAAATCAACAGTTGACGTTGGACTTTGGCAATACAATTGAACTTGGAGTGCTTACAAGCAAGAATGAAAAAACAGTGTTTACTACCCAATTATGGGGTGGTGGTATTATTTATCCTAATGGTTATAGACAAGATATTAAACGCCCTAGTAGTCATGCTGTAGAGCTTATTACTAAAGATTATGATAATAATATCATACAAAAAGAAAGTTATGGCTTTGCTGCTTATGGTTATGATCCAGATAAACTAGGTGGCAATTATTACTACCATCCAACATTTAGCAGTAAACCTGCTTTATCTAGTAGTGCCTTGCAGAAAGATTTTAATCAATGTTTTGAACTAGCGAAATTGCAACACAATGATCCAACATTAGCATGCGCTGAGTACTATATCCAAAGAGCAGGTCAGCATAAAAAGTACCATAATGACTTCTTTGGGCTTATTAATCACTTAGATACTGATCTATCGTATATTACCAAGCGTTATAATTTTAGCTATGGCACCTATCATTCAGTTAAAAAAGCCGCAGATGACTTTATTAGTGTCACTGCCAGCTATTATTCACTGGGTAGGATTACTCAGCAAGTTACTGGCACCATTGACGATGAGATAGGCTTCGATGAGGATAAAGGCACGGTATTCAATCTTGAAGATCAAAACTTTCTAACACTTCAATTAAAAGATAATAAAGGCAAGCCTTTTTATTTGAAAAATCTTACATACACGCTTAATTATTATGGGATTGAAGATGAGTTATACAAACCTAGTGATGAGCGTTCATTGCCGTATCGGCAACTATTACAAAAAAACGTCAATTTTCAACAGCCTAAATTAAGCTACACATTTCAATTTACACCACGTAATAGTGATAATAAAATCAGCCCTTATTCTGTGAGTCGAAGCTATTTTCGTTATGATAAATACGGTGCACAACTAACCAAAGAAACTAATATTTATACGATTAATCCGCAGAGCAAGCAAAGGACTGACCTTGCACATTCATTGACGGAAAATAGCTATGATTATCGCTATTACCAACCTGAAAACTATCAGTTCGTCCGCCCACTCAAAAGCTCTCGATTAATCAATAAATTGGCACAATTGCATAATGAGTCAACCATCGGTAAACAAACCGAATCAACTGATATTAGAACCTATAAAGCCTTAAATCCAATTAAGCTGCGTGATCGAGATGATGCTCATTATATTGTTATTCCCTATGCTGCTAATAAAATAGAAAGTGTGATTAGTGCAAGCGGACGTGAGCATTTTGTTAGCCGAAGTGATACCGTTGCAGTTGGGCAAAGTTGGTTTACGCATGGAGCCCCCATTTCAACCATTGATTATATTTATGATGCCAATAATCGTGGTATTCAAAACATACAAACTGATAAAACAATACATCTCATTACCAAATTTGATACAGCACCAAACAAAGCAGCAATTAAAGTGCAATCAAAAGTTAAAGAGCTACGACATGAACCTAATAGCAACACGCCAAGATCATTGCCTTTAACAATTGAGTACTTTGATTTTTTTAATAATGACAAAATTCTCTCGGAAGATCCAAACTCAGGCGCTTTTACACATTATTATTATAATGGCTTGGGGCAATTAACTGAGCAAATTACTGCATTACCCAATGCACCTCCTTTAAATCACCAGCAAACGCACTATGACTATAGTCAATATAATATCAATAAAAGCTCAGCTTTAACCGTTGAAGAAACGATTAATGGTTTTACGACAAGCAAAACAGTTTATGATGCACTTAATCGCCCTAAAGAGCAATATCGGCGCAATCACTTAGATACAGAGTGGTTTAAAATAGCAGATTACAGCTATGACATTGCAAGTAATAAAGTAACTAAAAACGAGTATTTACGATCAGTTGATCAAAGTAATCGTGTTTATACACAGACAACAAATACTATCAATTTAACCTCACCAAGTGGTTTAACAACAGTGAGTGTAGTAGATTCTCCAAATGGACTAATTCAAACCAATATCGAAACACGCAGACCTAATCCCGTACTTGTCTCATTGAATAAAGAGCATATGGTATATGCTAATATCTCCACAGGTTATGTAAGTAATTATCACACAGACTCTAATACTGTACTTCATACTGGCTTGAAAATTATCATAACTCCCATTACAGGAAACTATGCAAATACACAAATAGTCATAGAGATTAATGGGAATCCAACATATGTAGCATACGATAAGAATAAACAAATTTCAGTTAATGAGAAAATATTGCCACACATTCACTTACTGAATTCTTATTTTTATTCGGTGTGCAATTTCCATCTAGGAATACCTCGTTGTGATTTTAGTTCCTTAGAATCTTTTTTTAAACAAGCAAATAGAAGTATATTTGAACAATTAATGCAAAGAAACTACAACCTATCATATCTATCTCATAACTATTCAGGCAAGCCACAACAAAGTATTAGCAAGCAATGCGCAGATGATTTGAGCCATTGTTGGTATCAATATGGTGTTAATCACTATAATAATCGCGGAGTAAGCGTCCCACGAACCCCATCTAGAATACTGTTTTAAATCTGGCAAACTGATTGCATTGATAATACAAAGAGCTTTGGTTTATGACGGAAGAACAATGGTATGAGGTCATTAAGCGCTGGGAACA
>NZ_JACYVZ010000062.1 GCF_014857925.1 Cysteiniphilum marinum
TGTAGCAAATCTTCGTAACTTAATTGTTGTTGAGATAAATCCAAAGAAGAAAAATTCTTAAGGCTTAATGTGCTAAGCTCTTCCTTTTTTAACAGCTTTGGTTTTCTCATGTCCATTTGATTTCAGGCTACATCCCTATAA
The DNA here is from genome assembly GCF_014857925.1 of Cysteiniphilum marinum. GTDB lineage: Bacteria > Pseudomonadota > Gammaproteobacteria > Francisellales > Francisellaceae > Caedibacter > Caedibacter marinus. Next base: position 142 of record NZ_JACYVZ010000062.1, read on the forward strand.
CATAAAATTATAATATCAACAGAAATGTGTTGAGTATATATCGATAAATCTGGGTTTTTTAATATATTCTGGCGAAGGGGTCTGAATGCTTACAAACCATTTACAATTTATGCATGGATGATTATCAACCATCTCAACCTGATGCTCCAAATAATGTTCTTAGTTTGAAGAAATTTTTTAGTGGTTTCACAGAAAGGGTTTCCTCAGCTATTCGGCGTGTTCCCGATATGATTTATGCTCCTGATAATTTCTCAGTTGAATCAACGCCTCAAAATACAAATTGATAATGAGATAGCGGGAGGGGTCTGAGCACTTACAAATATATTAAAAATTGTGTGTTTTTCTGTATTCTAATCTATGGGTTAAATTGTTAGTATTTATACTAGGTAGCGGCTCAAAATTAACTTGCACTATGGATTGCCGCCTTCGCGGCAATGACGGCCTCGTCACTCCCGCGAAGGCGGGAGCCTAGGTTTTAAAACGCAACTTATTTTTGGTTCGTTACTATGGGTTCACTTACGATGGTAAGTGCCTATAGTCACAATATTACAACCACTTAAGGGGTCAACTAGATAAGCTTTGAACGTGGCTGGAAGTCATATAACTTTTAGAGGTAAAAAGATGGGTAACAATGCTGATTCAAGAGGAGACTTTGTCCTTACTAAAATGAATCTATCAACTACAGAGCCGAAATTTAATCCTAAAATTGGGACAAAGTCTGATAATCCCAAAATGTATGAATTTAGAGCTACAGATAATTTAAGCCAGAATGCGATACATTGAAAAACTGGTGGGAACTGCAACAAAGGACAAATAGAGATGACCATGAATGGCGAATATTATGTCATTTGACCACCGATATATTGTCTAAGGCACTTAATAGTGATACAAATAGTCCTTATTTTTATGCACTGGTTTTCTATGATGATAGTCTTCTTGCATTGACTCGGTTTAAAGTAAAAACAAAAAACTGTTTTTCCATAGATGCAACTATTTCTGATCCTAGTAATTTTATGATGAGTGATGATTGTAGAAAACGTGGGTTTGGTACCCTTCTAAAACTCTATGGGCTACGATATGGTTTTGAATTACCTGGGATGGTAGTGGCTACTTCATATGCTTCCACTCATGTATCAGCTAAAATTAATCAAAATTTAGGAATGAAACGGTTAAAAAACACCCCCCCCCAAAAAAACCAGCAAAGTTCTGTGAATGTACCACAAAGTGGGCAGCAGAACATAGTCCCACAACACCATAACCCTGACTTAGAATATCTTGAATTGTCACAGGAACATGGTGGAGAAGGTGCTTCTGTTAATGCATGCCACTCTCCAGGTGAGTGATTACACAATACTAATTTTCTAATAATATTAATATTGTTAATGTTAAGTAAAGAAATATAATCTACTATGTTTAAAGAGTGCTAATAAGAGTAACTTACCCACTGTCGACAGTTGACTGTTTAACTTAATAGTCCGTTGATAACATCTCCCCTTTCCTAAAAGCGGGTGGGTTGCTCTAATTGGCACTTTTTGCTGTAACAACTATATGACTGAGTAAACTATGACGCGTTTTTTTATTCAAAGACCTATTTTTACGATCTCAAGTTTCTTGCTGTTAATCTTTGCGGGAATCTTTGCTTATAACAAGCTTGAGTTGATGGAATACCCAACCTTAAGTGGCGATACGATTATGATTAGCACCAGTTATCCGGGTGCTGATTCAAGTACGATTGAATCGATGGTGACAACGCCGATTGAAATGGCATTGCAGGGCATTGATGGGGTCGATTATATCAACTCAACGAGTTCAAGTGGTAGTAGTAAGATCACCATTAATCTACAAGTGGGCGCCGATGAAAATACTGCTGTGACTGAAATTGAAACATCGTTATCTAGTGTGTTATCACAGCTGCCAAGTGGCGTGCAAAACCCGATTATTAAAGAGGCGGATTCAGGGAGTATGCCGGATTTAATGCTGAGCTATACAAGTCAAACGATGTCAGCAGGTCAGATTACCGATTACATCATGCGTAACCTTGAAACAGTGCTTTCCAATGTGCAAGGTGTTGGGGAAATTCAAATTATGGGGGATAGGCAATATGCGATGCGTATTTGGCTGGATCCTTATAAAATGAGAGCCTATGGTATTACTGGGACTGATGTTGAAAATGCGCTAAGTACGCAAAATGTTCAAGCGACTCCTGGGGAGTTAGATCGTACATCACAAGTGATTACTATTAAAGCCTTAACGGATGGGCAAACAGTAGAAGACTTTCAAAACCTTATTGTTAAGAAAACTGGTGATACAGTGGTGCGCTTAAGAAATATTGCCACGGTTAAGCTAGGCGCGCAAGATACCACAAAGACGATGTTCACCAATGGCACGCCAGCAGTTGGTTTGGCCATTACTTATAAAAATGATGCTAATCCAGTAGATACGGCAAAGCTTGTTAAAGATACCATTGATAAAATTAAATTGCCTAATGATTTAGATGTGCAAATTATTCGCGATACCTCGACTTATGTACATGCCTCAATCGAAGAGGTCATTGAGACATTCTTTATTACTGTTATATTAGTTATTCTGATTGTGATTGCCTTTTTAGGCTCACTAAGATTAGCCATTATTCCATCGACAGCGATCCCATTATCACTTTGTGGGACCTTTTTAATTATGTATTTTATTGGCTTTAGTATTAATTTGCTGACAATGCTCGCCTTTGTCTTAGCTATTGGCTTAGTGGTCGATGATGCGATTGTGGTGATGGAAAATATTCATCGGCATATGTTAATGGGTAAAAAGCCATTGCAAGCTGCGATTATTGGTATCAAAGAGCTGGTGGGTGCGGTTATTGGTATTACCATTACCTTGCTTGCGGTATTTGCACCGATTGGCTTAGATACAGGAATAACAGGTGCGCTATTTAAACAGTTTGCCTTTACCTTGGCCGCGGCTGTACTTGTCTCAGGTGTGGTGGCATTATTTTTCACACCGATGCTTTGCTCCAAGGTGATTACCACGAAAGAATCAGCCATTGCAACAAAAGTAGAGCATTTCTTTGATCGCTTAGCCGAGCGTTATAAGGTGTTTCTAAATAGCGTTATTCATCATAAGAAAAGTATTGTGATGATCGTTGTGCTAATTGCGATATTAGGTGGCGCTATGGCTTATATATTGGCAGGAAAAAGCGCATTAGCCCCCAATGAAGATCAAGGAGTGTTAGTGGGTGTGGCTATGGGACCAAGCTCAGCACGTGTTGATTACACGCAAAAATATACTAATTCTGTTAATGAAATTTTGAAAAAGTATCCGCAAATTGAAAATAATAGCGCAATCAATGGTTTTCCATTTGGGCAATATTCAGCCATGCTGTTAGCAAACTTGAAAAACTGGGATGATAGAGATTTATCAGCACAGCAACTCACAGCTAAAATTATGCCACAATTAGCACAAATCCCTGGTTTAAGCATGATGTTCAGTTCCCCACCTGCTTTACCAGTATCTAAGGGTATCTATAATTTTCAGTTTGTTGTTAAAACCATGGGCAATTTCTCCCAATTAAGTAAAACCGTTAATGAGATGGTGAGTGCCTCGCATAAAAATTCAAACATTCAAGCGGTGCAGGTGGACTTACATATTGATCAACCACAATTAGTGCTCAAGATTAATAAAACAAAAGCCAACTATTTAGGGGTGTCAATGAGTGATATAGCTAATACACTTAGCATTGCTTTTGGTCAGCCTGAGAACAATGAGTTTGTATTAAATGGTTATGGTTATTATGTTATCCCACAAGTTGCTGATAAGATGCGCGGTAATCAAAACATTATTAATGTACTCACGGTTAAAAACTCACAAGGTGAGTCGATCCCATTATCCACTGTGGTGAGCTTTAAAAATGAAATTACCTCAGCCTCATGGCCGCACTTTCAAGGCCAGCGCTCAGCAACAATCTCAGCACAGCTAGCAAGTGGTTATAGCACGGAGCAAGGGTTGACTTACTTTAAAGATTTATTTAATCAATATAAAACCCAAGATATGAGCTATGACACGCAAGGTCAAACACGTTCATTCTTGCAATCGCAAAGCAGTATTGTTTTACTATTTATTGCTGCCTTAGTGGTGATCTTTTTGGTATTATCAGCGCAATATGAGAGCTTTATCGATCCATTAGTGATTCTATTCACCGTGCCATTAGCATTGGCAAGTGCTTTGATTGCCTTGTATTTATTTAATTACTCACTTAATATTTATACGGAAATAGGTCTTATCACCCTAATTGGCTTAATTACCAAGCATGGGATCTTGTTGGTGGATTTTGCTAGACAACATCAGCAAACACATCAATCTACTGTGGAGGAATCCATTATTGAAGCAGCAAGCATTCGTTTAAAGCCTGTGTTAATGACAACTTTAGCAATGGTGTTTGGCGCCTTGCCATTATTGTTAGCCTCAGGAGCTGGTGCGCATGCTAGAAACCAGTTGGGATTGGTGATTTTTGCCGGTATGCTACTAGGGACACTTTTTACCTTAATTATTTTGCCAACTATCTATTGTATTTTTAGATCAAGGTCTAATAAAACAGATATTAATCAAGTCATAACACAAGCTAAGGCATAGGGGGTAGCAATGACAAAAAAAACAGCGCAATTAAGTTTAATCATCATCCCTATTGTTGTTTTTATAGCAATTTTAGGATTTGTTTTTTATAAGCAATCACTAACAAAGCCCGTTAAAAAAGCAAAGGCTAGTATTGAAACGATAACAGTTAAACCACAAACGCATCAAGATAAGCTAAGTGCATTAGGGCATGTGGAATCATCACAAGGTGTGATTATTAAAGCTAATGTTTCAGGTCGAATTACTAAGGTGAGTGCCACCTCAGGCCAAGCGGTTAAAAAAGGTGATGTGTTGCTTGAAATTAACCCTGAATCCATTCAAGCGGATCTGGAGTCTAACAAAGCACAAACAAGCTTGGATAAAGTCAATCTTGAACGCGCGCAAGCTTTGTATAAAAAGAATGCGGCTTCAAAAGAAGACTTAGATACTGCCAAAGCCACCTATGAAAAAGACTTAGCGCAGCGCAAAAGCATTTTGGCGCAATTACATGATGCGGTAATTCGAGCGCCCTTTGATGGCACAATGGGGATTGTACGCCCAAAACTAGGGCAATATGTCAATGTCGGTGATAATTTACTTTCTTTACAAACGCTAACACCGATTTATGTTAATTTCTCGCTGCCAAGTCAATACCAAAGTAAAGTCAAAAAAGCTCAAGTTGTTGAGTTAAATCTAGATGCTTATCCAAAGCAAACGTTTACAGGAAAGGTAACGGCAATTGATAATATGATTAATCCCAGCACCAATAGTATTTCTATTCGTAGCACTTTTCAAAATGAAGCACACAAGCTTTTGCCCGGTGATTTAGGTAATGTTTCATTAATTACAGATACACAGAAAAATGCCATGATATTACCATCTCCAGCCATTGTTTATAATGATGGCAAGTCTTATGTTTATAAAATTATTAATGATAAAGCACAACAGCAAGAAGTCACACTGGGGGCGCAAGTAGGGCAAGATGATGTGATTATTACTAAAGGGGTTAGTGCTGGAGATGTTATTGCCACAGCTGGAGCAAGCAAGCTGAGTAATGGTATGACGGTTGTTGTGAAAAAGTAAATAATGTTCTGTTTTTTATCAAAATATATTAAAAAACCTTGATTTATCGATCTTCCAAAATAGTAGTTAGGCGCCATATACAGTTAGCCATAACAGCAGCAATCTCTAGGCAAAAAAATGTTATAAAAATTATCTCATTAACCATAAACATATAGCCAAAATATATTCAATGAACAGGGCAATCGCATTTAAATCCCCTGAATGATTTTTCGTAAATACTGTTCATCCCATCCAGCTTTTAAGCGTTTAGTTTTAACGCCAACTTTAGCTGTCTTCTCTTTGTTTATTAAATTTAATGCAACATGCCTAATGGTACTCAAGTTGGCAGCACTATTACCAACTCTGGCTCGCGAATGGTCTTCATCAAATGACTATAATACTCCCCATATTTTGGACCACAGTTAGAGACACAAAAAGCGTCTCAAAAATGTTAAACTGTGTGCCAAATTAGGAGGTAACAAATGCCAGCTAAGAAGAATAAAAGCTATACAGCAGAATTTAAAGCCAAGGTTGCTTTGGACGCGATAAAAGGCGATTTAACGATTAATGAGATTTCCTCAAAGTATGGTGTGCATTCAACGCAGAT
>NZ_JACYVZ010000063.1 GCF_014857925.1 Cysteiniphilum marinum
GAAACAAATGTAGGAACAAAGTCTGCTGATAGTGAGAACAATGTAGAAACATATGTAGGAACAAAGTCTGCTGATAGTGAGAACAATGTAGAAACAAATGTAGGAACAAAGTCTGCTGATAGTGAGAACAATGTAGAAACATATGTAGGAACAAAGTCTGCTGATAGTGAGAACAATGTAGAAACAAATGTAGGAACAAAGTCTGCTGATAGTGAGACAATAAATGTCAATAAAATATACTACTATGTGCAAAATCTTTCAGGCATACAGTTAAAACTAATGAGCTACATTTGGAATGTTAAGTTTCAGGAGAGCAAAAAATATTATGTATACCTAAATACTAAGACAGCCGCTTTAGAATCAGGGATTGGTATAGATAAGTTGAGAATATCCTTAAGAAGAATTGAATCAAAAAATATCATTAAACGAGAATCTGGTGTTATGGGTAGAAATGGATTCTCTATATTTAATATCCCTTTTGATGTCATCAAATATTATGAGCAATGTCATTGTATAAATGAGGAAAACAAAAAAGATAACCCCTCTATATATAATAGTAATACTACTAATACTATAAACAAATATAATAACGACACCGCAGAACAAAAACCAACCAACACCCAAAACGATCAGTTAATCGAACTTATTAAACAGCAAAATGACAAAATAGCCCAACTCCAAAAACAGTTTTTGCAACAGGCACCACAAACCCAACCTGAAACAAAAATTGTCACTGTGACAGATTCAGCCGAAACCAACACTCTTGAATCAGACAATGAAGATTGGGCTGATCTTGATTTTTCATCTTTAACTGAATTTGGCTTTACTAAGCGACACGTCACCCAGATTAAAAACTTTAATAAAAACTTAGACGTTGATAACCAACTAACGGTTGATAGCGTTCAAGAATCTATTGAGCATTATGCTTGGGCTTTACAAAATCGTTTAGAAGAAATGATAAGTTATGCTCCTGCTAATAACCGCTTACGTGGATTGATAGGGGTGCTTAAAAAGGGCGGTAACTGGACAGAGGCTAATTACAAGTCACCAGAAGATTTAGCATTTGAAGCGTCATTGATAGCGAAAAAGGAAAGATTAGAAAAAATCAAAGCGCAAAAAGAAGAAGTGTTAAACCTTGAATTTGAGTTGTGGCGTGAAGCGTTAACTGCAACTGAAATTACTGATATTGAGGAAAAGGGCGAACTTCAAGGCAAGATGCCACCCTCAGCTTTCAAAAATAAGGGTGACAACAAGCACTATGTAGCCGCGCTCAAAACGTACTTTAAAAACAACGTCTACGGAGGACAATAGTATGACAAAAATAACATTAAATCAAACGAATGCATTAATTAATACAAAGCTAGCAGTATCACATGATGATCAATTTATCAATGATTACAAAGGGCAAGATGTATTTGATATGTACAGTGATGCAATCATGAAATTGAACATTGACAATTCTCTGAGTGAGTATGAGATTAACTACACGACAACAAAAGAAAAAGAAAAATATATCATACAAATCAATAATACAACCAATGAGCAATTAGATGAGATAATAAGAGCTTTACGCTTTTATTCTGTCCAAGGTGAAAATGGTGCCATAAGAGGCTATCAGCTAGATATAGCCGTTTTATATAAAAAAGGCGATTAATGTGGGGGGTAACACATGAAATCAATCGTAATTTATTCAGCAAAGGGTGGCGTCGGTAAAACAACCACCACGGTTAATCTGGCTAAAAAATTGGTATCAGAGAGAAAAAAGGTATTTATTATTGATGCAGATGTTAACACGCCAAGCACTCATGTGCTCTTAGGTGATAATGCTTTGGTTAATGCTCAGCTTATGTTTTCATCGATTGGACTTGATCAAGCTAATACTATTTTTATTCAACAAAGCGAGTTAAAACAGTTTTTTAAAAGAACGATTGCTCAGGTTAATCAATTTAAACCAGATATTGTGCTGATTGATACACCACCATCAATTTCAGAAATTCATAACGAGTTATTAGCGCAATTTGATATTAGCGGCATGTTTTTTGTCTCTCAAGCAAATGCTTTGAGTTTTTCTGATATTAAGCGGGCAATTCCTTTTTTCTATGTCCGTAATATTCGTATTGCGGGCGTTATTCTTAATATGGTTGGGTTACATAAAGATGAAATAGATATCTCAGATAAACTTGAGAGCTTTGATGTTTTGTCACGCATACCATTTGTTAATGATCTGCAATTCAATTTAAACGATTATGATAATGTTGTTAATGTTATCAATCAGTTAGATTCAGCATCATATTATTTTGACGAGATGAGTTATCTTGACGTGGGTGATGATGAGATTATTGAGTATGAATTAGATAGACTATTTGCGCGTTATAATTTTTATTATGATAATTTTAAAATTAAGTCACATAAATTTCTCAACAAATGGGCGTTGTATTTAGAAAAATGTGTCGAAGAAGCTACATGTAAAAACGATAACGAAAAATATAATGACATGTTATACAAATTTCATGATCGTGAGAGTGGTTACTACGATTATTTAGTCACAAAATACCTTGATAAAGCGATGAGGTTTTATGGTATCGAAAAACCAAATCGATTTTATAATTTACAAACATGGGACTATATCAAAGATAATTTTTTGCCGAGGCAAATGGATGTTTTTTTTAATCCCGAATTAATACGCCAACAAAATCTGTCAACGCAACTTATTAAAAGGCTACTTGAAGCTGAATACGATGAAGATAAGCAAGGCACGTTTATGGTTTTGCATAATCATGCTTTTGCAAAATCATCAATGAACAATATTACTCAGAAAGATGACATTGCAAAAATAGAAAAAATAGAAAAAGTACAGTTATTTGCAGGAGAGATAGTATCTGCTCGATTGGTTTTAAATAGTAAAACACATTATGCCGTACCAAGAGTATCAATTGAGATAGACGGTGAAGAAATTATTTTGTTTGCAAACGAAGTGATGCCTGTTTACTCAAAACAGTTGAGTAAGTTAATTGATTCTGGGATGTATATCAAGGTGAGTGAGACTCGATATATTCCAGTTGAAAGTGAGCTAGCAATGCCAAATAAAAACTTAATAGCTGCATATCATGAGGTAATAAAAAATGTCGCATAAGCTAGATAAGGCAAATCAATTAGATAAACAAAAAGACAAAATCAGAAAGTTGCTTGAATTATCCTTATCAGATAATGAAAACGAAGCCAGTATTGCTTTAAAACAAGCGATGTCATTGATGAATGCACACAACATCACCAAAGATGAAGTGTATGGGCAAAATATGGCAAATAAAGTGATTACAACACCTTATTACCGTATTCCTGATTGGTATGTGACGTTGCATAATACGATGGCAAAGGTATCAGGTTGTTTTTGTGTTTACCGTAATGGTGACTCTTTTTTTGAAGAATTGGCAACGATTCAAATAACAGGGCGACAACGTGATGTTGATAATGCGGAATATTTGATTGTTTTTTTAAGTCGAGAGGTCGAAAAAAGTATTAAACAATATAAACAACAACTTGCACAACAAGGTATCAAGTCGCAGCTATCAGCCAGAGTAAAAGCTTACCGTATGGGATTTATTAGCAAGGTCTACAAAAAAATGTATGAATGCCAAAACCAGTTTTTTAGTCATGCAAATAAAGGGAACGCTAAAACCAATACAGCTAGCGGTACTGAAATGGTTTGCATTGATCTAGCGTCAAGAGTGAGTGAAGCTAAAACTTACTATACGGACGTATTAGGACAAACCTTCGCTAGAGCAAGTAGTCAAGCACGTTACATTAGTTCATCAATGAATGATGGTTCAAAGGCAGCCGAGCAGTTATCTATTAATCAGGCAGTGAATCAGCAGGAGTCTATCAAGGGGTTGGGCATATTATGATGGATACTAATCCAATTAATGCGAATAAGCTTAATAACGACAGTTCATTATCAGCCGAAAGGTCTGTTATTGGCTCATTGATACTAGATAACGATGTTTATGATCGCATCAGTGATATTTTAACACCACAAGATTTTTTCACCCCTGCGAATAAACTCATTTATCAGCATATCCAAAAACTTGCTAATGATGGTAAAGCTTATGATTTAGTGACACTTTTTGATTCATTGGAAAGTGAACACTTAGGCGAGTTAGCAGGGGGCTTGCATTATTTAGCTGAAATCGCCAAAGATACGCCCACAACAGTGAATGCAAAAGCTTATGCTGAGATTGTCAGAAACAAAGCAATAAAGCGCAAACTGTCTAAAGCATTGCTTGAAGCAAATGAGATGTTACAAGGGCAGGGCTTATCTGAGGAAGATGTTTTAGATAAAGTGGAAGAAGCTGTCTTGCATGTGCGTCAAGATATAGACAGTGGCGACAATGATTTTATTTCAGCCAAAGCAGTCATTCCACAAATCATTGATTACCTCGATGAGCTTTCTGAGCAAGACGGTTTAGCAGGACTGCCTACTGGATTTATTGATTTAGATAATAAGTTATGTGGTTTACGTGAAGAACAACTGATCATTGTTGCGGGTCGTCCAGCGATGGGTAAAACCACTTTTGCCATGAATATAGCCGAAGCGGTACTCACGCAAACGGATAAATCTGTTTTAGTGTTCTCAATGGAGATGTCTGCTAAAGATATTATGATGCGCATGGCATCATCTTTAGGGATGTTACCCTTTTCAAGAATACGATCAGCACAACTAGAAGATGATGATTGGGCTAAATTAACTTTGGCATTTACCAAAGTGGAGAATATGAAGCTATCCATTGTTGATAAGGCAGCATTGACCCCGACAGAAGTTAAGCACAAGGCACGTAAATTTAAACGTGAAAATCCAGACCTAGGTTTGATTGTGATCGATTACTTGCAACTTATGCAAAGCCCTGCGTATCAAAATAACCGTAACTTAGAAATATCGAACATATCAGGACAGTTAAAAGCACTTGCTAAGGAGCTTAAAGTGCCTGTGATTGCATTATCTCAGTTAAACCGTGGTCTTGAAGATCGCGCTAACAAAAAACCGATGATGCGCGATTTAAGGGATTCAGGCAGTATTGAACAAGACGCTGATGTGATTATGTTTGTCCATCGTGAGGAAGTGTACAAGCCTGATGACCCTGATTTGAAAGGCTTGGCAGAAGTGGTGATTGGCAAGCAACGAAATGGCGAGATCGGTGATGTATCGTTGACCTTTAGAGGTGAGTTTTGTAAGTTTGGGAATAGGGAGTTTAGAATATATGAGTGCAAATAAATACAAATATAATGATGCCAAAATTAAGCTTTACATGCTTTTTTTCTTGCAATTTTTTTTAATTCTGGGATTTTCGGTTTTATACTCATCATTCATATTGATAGCAACACATATATAGCTATTTAAGCAGCTTTTCGGTAAATTTTATTCTCCACTGCTAACCAATCCTTTTCCCAATTACTCCCTATTTTAGCAGCCCTAATCTGGATTATTTGGTGAGCACCCTCTCTAGTCCAAGTCATACGTTGTTTATTCTTCTGGCGAACATTAATCAAATTATTAACAGTGCTTTCAGCATAACTGCTTGCATATATAAGACCTTTTTCGTCTCTTTGATCATAATTCACTATTTTGTCTTTATTATTGGTAATATAGGTTTGTAGCTTGTTAAGCATGTTTTTTGACTTAATACACTCAGTCGAATCAATTAGTCCTTGTAGTTTAGTGACGGCTTTTTCTGAGTTTCCATGCCATAAACACCATTTAACTGCTTCATATTCATCTTTTTTGTCATCCGATACAGCTGATTGATTGTTTTTGAACTTCATTCCTATGTGAAACCAATCTAATATACATAAAACTTGCTGACACTCTGTAGATATCGAGTGTGCAACCGTCCAGCAATTATCGGCACCATCAGCTAAACAAGTGATGTTTGTATTTGTTCCTAGTCCTTCTGATATACAGGCATTTTTAAACTGTAACTTCATACACTGCTGGTTATCATCTTTTGCTGAAGCAACTACTTGTTTC
>NZ_JACYVZ010000064.1 GCF_014857925.1 Cysteiniphilum marinum
ATAAACCAAGCAATTCAACAGGTAATACCATATCCAATTTCGTGAGCATTTTAAGTTCTTTCGGTTTAAGTTAATATCACAAAATTATAACAGATTTAACCCGTCCAACGGAAATAAGGATTGAGCCGAAATATCATCTAACTATATCGATAAAAAACAACAAGGCATTGCTACAGATATTGACTATAAACAAATGATTACCGATTTATATAAACTTTGCTTCCATGAAGAGATGATTATGCTTGTGCCTTCAGCAACCGTTCCCTTTGGCAAAGAAGCGCTTAAGAAAAAAGTTGAAGAAACAGAGTAATATACTATCGCCATAATACAATTAGACCAAATTCACTTTAACTCACCAACGTCTCACGACTCTGGCAGTTGGTATTATTATGATAGTAAAACGCTTAGGCCTTATTGCAACGATATACGCAGCATGTTTAATAAAATATAACAATCAATCTTATATCCTAATATTGATTAGCTTCTATAACCTTATCTATTTTTTATGATTACACTGCTCATTCGTGATAATATGATATTCATCATAACTGATCGATTTCATAATCACTAAGGCAAGCCTATGGGTGCTCATGACCTACAATTTCGTAAAGCTTTCTCAGATCCAAATATGTTTAAAGTGGCATGTGAAATTTATTTGCCAGAGGACATTAAGAAGAAGCTTAATTTTTCAACCCTGAAATTAAGACAAATGAGTGGTGCGTTTATTCGTAACCTTATCATACTGCAATACAATATTGACCCCGATAAAGATGCAAAGCTATTTGAGCAGTTAAAAGAAGAAATCGGCGATATCGTGTATAGTTGCGAAACATATGACGATGCCGAAGTATTGTTAATTGCCCATAGTGAGCATCAAAGCACACCAGATAAGCATTATCCTTTGCGTAATGCATTATATGATATATCAGCACTTAAAGATTTTGTTGAAACTGAAAAACCAGACAAATACCCTTTAGTTGTAAGTTTTCTTGCATATCACGGCAAGCCTTCACCATACCCTTATCCAACTGATATTATTGAAAATTTTGAGCACCAGGAATTAGCGCAAAAGTATTTTCTAAAGCCAATCTTGATTGATTACCGGCAATCAGCTGATGAAGAGCTGCTGGATCATGGTGAGATATCTGGGCTTGAAATTGCATTAAAGCATACCTTTGATGAACAGGTTGATGATAATGTCATCAAAAACTTAATGCATGGATTGCAAAAATGCACTAAAATTGAATTAAGACGTGACTGGTGGATGTATGCATTGCGATCATGGGAAACATCAGCAGACATTATGATTAAAGAGTATAAAGAAACCTTAAATGAAGAGGAAATTTTCGTCATGACAGCAGCACAACAACTTGTAGAACGAGGCGAATTAAAAGGGAAACAAGATACTGCAAGAAACTTGTTTACTATGAACTTATCTGTGGAGCAAATAGCAAAAGCAACTGGTCTTGATCTTGATTCTTTACTAAAGCTACGAAAAGAAATGGACAATAATACGCAACACTAAATTCCCATTTTTTAACCACGATCGTGGTCGCAAAACAGGAAATCACTGTTTTGCTTATTAAACAGTACTACACATAATTCTAGGTAATATCATTTTCAATCAAACTTATATATAATATAGATTTGAACGTTAGTCAGGTTACTATTTTTGGCAAATAAAAAGAAAACTAAGACACGAAATAAATCAGGTAAAATAACAGCGTGGCTTTGTCATCTTCGATGTAAGTTTACGAAGCCAGATGACGCAAATATCTATATTGAGCGCTGCTCAATTAAAGTTGGATTAAGTAATCTTAAACAAGCCAAAGAAACTATGGATTTACACCATGCTGTTGTTGATTGGATAGAGGATCTTAAATCTGAAAATGGCTATCACAAAGATATTGAACTAAAAGTCGAGAGGTGGGAGCCAATACGATAGTACCAGTTAAAAATTAAAATAAGGAGCCATGCAATGGATGCAAATCAAGGTCTAACCGATGAACAGAAGTTACAGGAAGCTATAGCAATGTCAAAAATTGGTGTACCATTGTCTGTCATTGCTAAAGTAATGGATGTGCCACTAGCATCTATTAGCAACCTGAAAAATGAAAGAGCCAATTGTAACGAATGAATTATGGTAAATTATGCAACTAGTTGAAAAAAGTTATAAGCAAAAAATCGAAGAACACGCAGTTAATTACTTTAAAGACTTACATTGTTGTATGCCTCCTCAAATGATTGCGCGCACTATTTCTTTTTTTGAATTTTCTTTGTCAAAAGAAGGGTTAGTGGATAATGGCGATGATGAAATAGTACACTCTGATTTTATTAAAATATCAAAGAGCTTAGCGACTGATTTAAAACCTGTTGTTCTCGGTGTTGCAAGCATTTATGGTACAAAGCCATTAAAGATTCATAACAAAGGCAGTAAGCCATCTTACGCCTTTTCTTTTGTTGGTTATCAAGGAGATGCTCACGCCTGTTACGTGTCTCTAAATAAGTTGATTGAATTTATTAAAGAGGTTCGCAAAGAATATATTGCCTCAACCATTGAAGAAGTTAATATCGCACCCAAGCAGCGTGAAGTTAATGGATTTGTACATAACTGGATAGCACAACTATCTTCACACCTTAATCCCACTGCACTTACTGGTGACAACTTCGAGCGAATTAATCAATATATCTCAAAGCACTTCAAAACAAGCGATGACGAGCACCAGTATAATAAAGATATTTTAAAACTATTACAGCTATTTGCAAAAGCCACTGATCAAGAAATGACAGGTAAAGAGTTTGCCGAGCATTATCATAAAAAAACTGGACAAACGATTGAGCAGCTTGCCGAACGAGAGAATAAACTCAACGGGCTACCACTGATTGTTAACTGGTTATAAAACTCTATCTTTATCCTAGCCTATTTATTTGACCTCCCAAAAATCGAGAACATATTGTTTAGCACGCTTATAATCTTCACGGGATAACGCAATTTTATTCCTTGGATTATAAAGACCTGATTTCAACTCATAAGTAAATTCACTTAATCGATCTTGCCTTGTTTTTGGCCTAATACGCTTACTCAAGGTGTCTGCATAATTACTGCGTTGCAGTCTCAATGTCCGCAGCATTTCTTTTAAAGCACGATGGCTGGCTTCAACGTTATATTTCATACCTGCAAATATCAGCATACTCTCTCTTTTTGGGAAACGTCTTGTTAAGGAGACCAAGACAGTGCCAAAGCATGAAGCAACATAATGACCAATTTCATCAGCGTAAAAAATGGATGCTTTAAATGTCGTTGTCACTGCTTTACTTTGGACAATTTGATCAAAGTTAAATTCTGTAGTAAGCATGGACTCTTTTAACAAGTCCTCATGAAAAGTCTCTATATCATTACGCGCATCATAAAAATCATAGGTGCCACTAAAGCTCTCTTTAAAGATTTTACCTATTTTTCGGTCATTACATGGGACGATTTGTTTTTCTTTTTCCGCCTTGGCTGCTTCTTTCTTGAGCTGCTCTTCACGGTAAGCATGACTTCTTAAATCGCTATCAACATAATCTTCCAGTAACTTAGCTAATGATTTATTACTAATATCACAGCATTTCATAAGCTTCTCATGTAAATCCTTGCCTACCTTAATAATCGCTTTATCATGCCTTTGTGCATGCTGCCTTTGTTGATAGGCCATAATAAAACGCTTCCATTGATCATCGGTAAGATATTGATCTATCCAGTATTGAACATCTGCTTGTGATGACTCTGTAGAAAGCATTTTTAAACTTTCTAGCATTTTATCATCAGCCGTAATCTTACCCAATGAAATGGCTCGTTGAAAATAGTCCAAGAAATAATTAATATGATGTACTAATATTTTCTTTTTAGGTTTTGCCATTGCTCAATTGAAATTCGTCTTACTAATTTAAATATTATCAAATCATATTTAATATATGCCCTCAAGTTGTTTTTATAACTTGTTACCTCAACAGGGAATTTTGGCCCAATTCTTTAACCGAGTGTCAACTCTCACTTTAAAATCAATGAAATATATTATATATTGCATCTTATATCCTAATACATTTTATAAATGGCTTTGCATAGATGATTACAGATGATCAATTTATAAATTACTATGAGTGCATTCTTAATGCAATTAATGCTGACCGGATAGATTCTAAAGCGGGGATGCCAATTTCTGAGCTTGCAGAGCATCTTATGGCAATTCATGAAACAGAGGCTTTAAATAATTTCATTAAAGAGCATCTTGATGCAGATGATTTTAAGCGTGTACGTAATGCAGTATACCAACGGGAGTATCATAAAAAGCATACACCTTATAATTTTAAAGTGACTGACAAGGATACGATTAAAGCATTGCAATCTTTAAAAGGAGAGCTAGGCAATCCATCTAATGAAGAAATGATCAATCAGCTCATCAAGAACTATCAGAAAACAAAAGATAGTGCACCAGTACCCCCTATAGAATCAAAGCCACCTATTAAAATTGTAACTAAACATGTCTCTGGTACAACAGAAACTACTAATGAAACACAATTATCTGCAGAGAATATCTCTCAATTAACCGAGCTTGCTCAAAAGAATGATACTGACAGCAATACACTGCTTGGCATATTGCTAGAAAATGAAGCCTCTAATATTGATGCTCTGGAATACATGGACAAGCCATCACATCGAGAAGATCAATTGCGGCGATACTTTAAAGGTGACATGAGAAAACTTGAGCTTGCTATTGCCGAGAGCTTTTGTGATGTTGATAGCAAATCGGATATTTCAGCCATTAGTCATGCCATCAACAAACTTGTCAAAAAGATAGCGCATGACCGTTCAATCACTCAATATAATAAATCTGCTCAAATCATTGAGACAGACAAGGTTAAAGTTGATAAGAATAAGTATTACTATTATGGCAGTCTGTTGGCCAAATGTGTTTCTGTCTGGCTGAATACTCAGGAAATTTATTTTGAACCTGGCATGTATCATCATGAGCATGCAGTAATGTTTATTGGCATGCCATACAATGCTCAATTATCCAAAATGCTATTTGATTATCTTTATCAGCTATTTAGTGAAATTAGGGAACAACATCATAAGTCACTGCACCATCGATTAACCCCCCGTAACAAGACTTTAAGATGCAACCAATTTATGTATAGTTTTGCCAAACAACTTGAATATCTTGATGCTTATATCGGCATGGGAACAGAAACAGATCATAAAGCATTGTGTGATTATGAAGATAAGCATTACCGTTTCCTAAATCGCTTTTAATTTCCCCAGTCTTATACATTTAAAAAACTTTCATTTTTTTGGCTTTTTCCTCTTCACTCCGATCGGTTTGATTTGCTATGATCAAGTCGATGACAACCATATAAACCAATCCAGTTATACATGAAAAGCTTTGGTTGTAGCTGCGATGAACTCAAGTAATCGTATGTATAAAGGGGAAGATTTAAGGTGTTGTATATGAGGTTAACGAATATACAGCATGCATCATAACTTAAGTCTTTGAAAATAACGGTAGTAAATCATATAAGTGAAGACCTTGCATTGCTTGAGTAGCTTATGTGTTTTGTAGTGAAGAGTCAGTGTAAATAACTGGAGTAACTATAAAGTGCTATTGATGATGCCTATACCCTGCTTAGGTATAGTCGTGATGTTTAACAATTGAATGTCACACATTAATTATTGTGTGATCATTGTATTAGCCAGCGGGCTTTTGTCCGCTGGGCAAATGTTCTCTGGCTGTTGTCTAATCCATAACAAAAGGAGATGAGATGATTAAATCTACAGCTCACCGGTTTAATTCTAATCAAGTGTATAATATTAACTTGGTTGGAGCAGATAGATGATAGATTGGATCGTTAATTTAGGGCGTATTGACCCTGTAAA
>NZ_JACYVZ010000065.1 GCF_014857925.1 Cysteiniphilum marinum
TAGAAAGCTGTTAAAAACAATTTATTTAACACTTAAAAATAATTGGGTTTTTGAAGATTTCCCCAACTATGTTTTGAGAAAAAATTAAACATTTAACCAACTGAAGAGTTGAAAATTAACATAGGAGTTAGCGCAATGAAAGACTTAATAAACCAGATCGACAACAAAAACAGCGAATTTGACTTTTTTAACTACGTAAGCGAATAAGGGCAAATGATTCGTTTACAGACGACCCAGATGATGCAATCACAGGCGATTTAAGGTTTACCCATGGTGAATATAAGAAAGCCGTCAGAGACGTTAGTAACACCTTAGCAATTAAGTTTATGAGTCGATACAACCGCAATGAGCAATAAAAGGAGTTTTGAGCATGAGCATTTTAAACAGTCATATAGACGTAACGATTGATGAGATTTACGCCCAAGCGTCATTAACTGAGGACTTTCTCTTAGATGACATCGAAAGCGACAGTAAAGCGGACAATTTACCAGAGCAGCAACACGAGTTGAGCAAATAACCCAGTAATCAACCGAATATAAAAATTAACACAGATAACGAGAGGTAATAAACAATGGCTAAAGGAACAGTAAACAAAGTAGTTTTAATTGGCAGACTAGGCGGCAACCCAGAGGTGCGCTATATGCCAAATGGTAATGCGGTAGCTAATATCAGCTTGGCAACGAATGACGGCTATAAGGACAAGAACACAGGTCAATACATCGATGTGACTGAGTGGCACCGTGTTGTAATTTTTGGCAGACAAGCGGAAGTAGTACAGCAGTTTACACAAAAGGGCAGTTTGTTATATGTCGAGGGCAGAATACGCACTAACAAATGGACTGATCAAAACGGACAAGATCGCTACACAACTGAAATTGTCGCTAATGATATTCAATTAATGGCAAGCAGTAGCGGACAGGGAGCCACTACGCCACCGCTTGAGAGTTACGAGCAAAACAACATAGTCAGACCGTCTAATCAGCCAATAAATCAAACCACGACCCAGCCAAGCACAGGCATTAATGAATACGCCAAGGCAAAAGGAGATCGACCATCAAACGGTAATCACCAAGGACAACCACAGCCACCAGTGGCAACGGCAGATGCACAACAGATTGATAGTGACGATGTGCCGTTTTAAGTCAATCATTGCAATATAACAAAATTTAACCAATTAGAAACATAAGGAAATAAAGCCATGTTTAACAAAGACTTTTACCCAACACCTGAAAACTTAGCGCACAAGATGCTCGATAAAGTAGATTTTAGCGACTATAAAATAAAAATGATTCTTGAACCCAGTGCGGGCAAGGGTGATTTAATCAAAGCTTTTGAAAACTACGGAAAAACAGGCTGCAACAGTTATTATTTTAAAGAAAATTGCGAAATTCACGCCATAGAAATTGAGCCAGAGCTACAGGCAATTTTAAAAGACGATGATATAGCAGTTATTGACAGCGATTTTTTAGCTTACAGTGGTACGATTCACTACGATTTAATTTTAGCTAACTTTCCATTTTCAGACGGAGACAAACACCTACACAAAGCAATTGATATGATGTTTTGCGGTCAGATTGTTTGCCTATTGAATGCCGAGACTATCAAAAACCCCTATAGCAACAGTCGTAAAGACCTTGTGCGTAAGCTTGATCATTTAAATGCTGAAATAGAATATATCGAAAATGCTTTTATTGACGCAGAGCGCAAAACTGGCGTTGAAGTTGCTTTAATTTACATCAATATTGAACGAGACGTTGAGACTGAAATTTTTGGCGATTTAAAGGACGAAGCACCAGACGAGATAGTCAATGTTGACTATGAGCAAAACGAGGTTGCGACCAAGAACAAATATGCTGATTTAGTCGCAGCTTATAATCGCACCAGAGACCAAGTAACGGAACATTTACTTACTTTTTATCGCAATTATAAAAATGTGTCTGGCTATATGTCTTTGTCGGTATGGGAAAGTGAATATAGGCAGTTTACGCCCAAGGAATATAAAAATAACAAAATGACTGAACTTATGCAGAAACAGCAAAACATTTTCATCAAGAAGTTAAAGCGTGATTATTGGGAGAAAATAACCAAATTACCAGAGGTTGAAAAGTATCTTACCAGTGGTCAAGTGTATTGTTTAAATAACAACATAAAGACTTTTTACTGCAAAGAGTTTACCGAAAGTAACATTAGGCAGTTTGTGTTAAATATTGTACAAACCTTTCCGCAGCATATAAACGATGCTATCGAATCTTTGTTTGATAAAATGACAGAGAACGCCTTGCGTGATAATCGTTGGCGTGAGAATGAATACAAGGCAAATATACACTATTTTAATGCGTGGAAATCTAACAGTGGCTACAAGGTTAATAAAAAAGTAATTATCCCTTTTCGCTATGATACTGATTATCGTGGCGTTTATAGAATGTCGAGTTATGAAGAATCATTTTTAGATGATCTTGAAAAAGTAATGACTTACTTTAAGCCAAGCAATGAGTACGAAGCAGCAAAAGAAATATGCAAGTATGCAGTCTATAGCGGACAAAACAGGAAAATTGACACTGAATATTTTTATATCTCAATTTTCAAGAAAGGCACTATTCATATTGAGTTTAAGGATATGGACTTGTTAAGACGATTTAACATTGAAGCATGCAAGCTTAAAAACTTTTTACCTATGGAGTATGCGAACACGGTTTACAATGAGTTAGACGAAGAAAGCAAGCAAGTTGTTAATGCCTTTGAAAATCAAAAGGATTACAAGCCGATTAGCAACAATGTTAGAGTCTTGCAAAACCAAAATATACTTATGCTGCAAAAGTTAGCCTAATCTAAAATCAAAAATCTGTCGCCTTAAACTGAGTCACACTCCGCTTGCGCTTACGTGTGACGACCTAGTTTTTAATGTCTTTTTTAACAAGCTAAAAAATAAAGTCAAGGGTAAATGGCACGCTACGCGCCCTTGACTTTATTTTTTCTTTGCTTGTTGCAAAAAGGATGTCAGCAACGACAAACCAAGAATTAAAGGAGATAGAAAAATGCTAAATAAATTTGACCAATACGATAGTGATTTTGATGTACGCTTAAAAGATTTTGATTTAAGTATGAATTGCGAAAGATACACTCATGCAATGGATACTGTTAGGGAAGCATTAATTGAGATCAAAAGAAATTATCGCCATACACACAAAAACCCATTAATGCGTAAAGCATTAAAATTAAAAGAACCTGATTGGGCTTCAGTATTTGATCTTATAGAAGAACACAAAGAACTTAGAAAAATATCTGCGAAAAGTAAGCACTTCACCGCAAAACAAATCAACGAATTTGAAAGTTACCGTAAACAGCGCATTGAAGAACTTGAGTTTATGCTAGAGGGTGACGAAGATGAGTAATAAAAACACCAAACAAACCTACAACGACTTTGTAAACGAAATAGCCCAAAGCATTAAGGCAATTATTCAAAATGGCGGTGCCACTTGGAAAGATGTTCTTAATCGTGAGGGTTGCGCTAAGTTACCAGTGAATGCCAAAGGGAATTTATACAGTGGCGTGAATGTTCTTAATCTTTATATGATGCAACTAAATAATAATTTCAAATCTAACCAATGGTTGACGTTCAGGCAAATCAAAGCATTAAACGGCAGCGTAAACAAAGGCGAAAAATCAAGCCGTGTTTTTTTCTTTACGAGTTATACCAAGGAAAAAATAGCGCAACATGATTTTGAAAAAATCAAAAAAGGCGATACTTACGAAACAAGGATACTATGCCCGAAATATTATGCCGTGTTTAATTTGTCGCAAACAACGCTAGCCGAAACAGAAAACGCGGTTGTTTTTGATGATGATTTGCAATCTGTTATTGATACTCAAGATGTTGAGATTATTACACATGACCAAGGGCAAGCTTACTATATGCCAAGTTTAGATATTATCAAAATGCCATCATCAAAATATTTCAGCGATGACGAAAACTACAAAGCGGTTTTATTACATGAGTTAGCCCACAGTACCATGCACGAAAAAAGATTAAACCGCAGTGTAGATTTAAATTGTAAATTAAGCTACGCCAAAGAGGAATTAGTAGCCGAGCTATCCAGTGCAATGTTAAGCGCACACTTTGGAGTCAAAACCGATTTACAAAATCATGCAAGCTATATTGATAGTTGGCTTACAAATTTGACTGATGAAGATTTTAACGAAGCGGTAAGGCAAAGTACCAAAGTTTTAAATTATTTGCTTGGTGGGCATTTAAAGGCGGTTAGTGAAGATGATAGCAATAAGGAAAGGGTTGCGTAAAAAAGTATTAAAAAATAAAGCGAAGTTTTTAAGCTTCTTCTTGAGCTAGTTGCTCGCTGTTAGTTTCAGTTATTTTTTTCTGGTGAGTGTTTTTATTTTCTTTCAGATATTTTTTAAACTCTCTATCACTTTCAAAAACAAGCTGCAAGGCTTGATCAATTAAAAAATCTAAATCGGTTTCACCGTCAAGGGATTTGTTCCAGTCTAAATATTCGATGGCTTTTAAGTAGGTTTCCTCAGTGACTTTTATTTTTTTTGGTAGGGTAGTGTAGGTTGGTGATTTTGGTTTTTCGATCATTGGCATTTTAGGATTCCTTTTTTTTGGTTAAAAAAATTATTGTGATCAATAATATATAAAAATAGTTGCAGCTTGACAATATGCCCATTTTAGGGTATGATATAAAAATATAATCACAAGGTTAGTTTAACGTGTACGAATTAATTTTACTTAAAGATGCCGAGAGCTGGCTTTTTAGTTTGCCATTAGATCAGCAAAACGAAATGCTAATTTTAATTCGTATGCTTAGAAAGTTAGGTTATGAATTACAGCAGCCATTTACAAAGTCATTAACTGGAACAAAAGAAAAAATAAAAGAGTTACGTTGTAGACGTTTTGGCAATCGGCTTTATTACATGCACCACAACAATAAAATTTATGTTGGATTGTTAGGCGGTAATAAAGACACTCAAAAGCAAGATATTAAAAAAGCAGACAAGCAGGCTAGACAGATTAAAAAAGGTGAGGTGGACTTATGAGAAGCATAGACAAAATAATGCAAGAGAGGCTAACAGAAAATCAAATAGATAGCATAAATAAAGAAGCAGATAAACGCATCGATGAATATCTACTATTGAAGCAATCAATTGCTAGTGAGTTAAATAATTATATCGAAAGTAATCACTTAACTTTTAATGACGTTAAAAAAGGATTGGACACTAGCACATCACAAACCCAAAGAATTTTAAAAGGCGAATCTGGTTTCACATTAGAAACATTAATTAAAGTTGGTCGCTTTCTTGGAAAAAGTCCACGTATCATTTTTGAGTAAAAAAATTTTAAATTTATCAAGTAAAATATTTTTATTTATTTTCATCTTAGTTTTTTATTTCTGATTTTCTCTTAGGCAAATCTAAAAAATAAAATTTTAAAATTCATCACAAAAAATCTAAAACTTTTTTCAATCACTCACGCAAAAAAATCTGGCAAAATATAAAATGATTTTCAAAATATTTTTTTCAAAATAACTGCCAAGCTTGTCTTGGTTTTTTTATTTTTAATTTTTACTTTTTTGTTTTCACTTTTTACTCTTCATTCTCACAGTTTTTTTAAATATCTTAATGTAGT
>NZ_JACYVZ010000066.1 GCF_014857925.1 Cysteiniphilum marinum
GAGAGGGTGCTCACCAAATAATCCAGATTAGGGCTGCTAAAATAGGGAGTAATTGGGAAAAGGATTGGTTAGCAGTGGAGAATAAAATTTACCGAAAAGCTGCTTAAATAGCTATATATGTGTTGCTCTCTTCTGTAATAATCTCAATATATTTTCATGTTTATACGATGATAAGTTAGAAATAATAAAGGGCTTAGCCATATTAAGCAGTTTTCGACATAAATCCTTGTCATTCATCTCAATAACTGTTTCAAGTAATTTGGTAAATATCGCATCACATTTATGATCAGACCATCTATCCCAATGAGTGGAGTTGTCATTTTGACAAACCAGTGAATCAAATTGCACAAAAGATTTTTGAAGCGCCTGATCAAATCTGCTTTTTAGCCACTTGCAATCTGAGTGATGCTTCAGATCTTTTGCCATTAGAAGGGCATTGTGAGTTTGAAGCGCTACATCCTGAGAAACAGCATCAGAAGTATCTGGATATAAAGGCATTATCACAAGTAAATATCGAGCATAAGTTGTTTCTTTGGTAGGTCCATAATTCCCCATAAAGCCTTCGATATCATCATGTCCTTCCCCCCAGAAGTCATCATCAACTTCATCAAACGAAACTGAACATATTTCTTTTTGATTAAGATCATGCACCCAGTCAATCATGAAATTACTCACTGGAATTTTATGACCACTCTCGTCAAACAGAAAATCGCAATCAGGTTCACTCGTCTCAATTTCTTCCCAGTCAATATCATCTCTATCATAATACCCGCAAGATCCATCGCTAGTGACAGAATAGCTCACACGACTAATCATGAAGTTCAATTTATTTTCTAAAGGTAAATTTTCATTGATTGCTACTAGAGCTTGCAAAAGATCTCGGTCTTGCCCTTTAGTGGCACGAAAACCCAAATCAGTCAAAGACTGCTCTGTATATTCGTGTTGCAATAGAAATGAATGCTGTTGTTCATTCAATGCTTTAGTGATTGGTATCAACTTGTCTTTACTTGATTCTAATAGTTTTCTGTGATGATTAGCGCTCAGTTTTCTTTCTTTTTCTGGTTGAACCAGGTTATAAATGAGGACTAAACGAGAGCCATCCATAATCTTTTCTACCTGATGATGAACATCTGCATAGTGGGCTGCATAGTATATGGAAAACTCAGAATCGCCTTCTTTATTACCAAAATCAAAGTGATAGTTTTCACCTGCAAATCGACAGTTCAATGATCCACCATCACATCTTGAAGGTAGCTGAACGATAAGCGTTCCAAACATACCCTGTGACTTCTCGGTGTCTTGGTGGAATTTAAAATGTCCACCTTCTCTATAAACCAAGAGTTTAAATAATTCTGCTTTAACCTGAAAATCAATGCCCATTGTATGAGCTATAGAGTCAATCAATTTATCCAAAGCAGGTTTCCAATGAGGGTTTGAAATCTCAATATTATGTGCCTCAAACTCGATAGATCTTCGTACATCAGTATCTATAATCGTATCCATGCCTTTTCCAAATGGTGACTCACAGCCTTCTTTACTGAGCCAGTCAAGATCTTCTTTGTTAACAGGCAATGAAATATGACGATCTTTCACTGAAAGTCCTGGCTGTGTTGGTAAATCGGATCGACCGCCAATACACGGAATAGATTCAGCTTTTGAAAGCTTTTTGAGTTCATTAAGGAATTTTTCAATATGATGGTGAGTCATTCTTATCAGCTTTAATTTTCAAATAATTGAATATCGGCAATTTTACAGACGATAATCTTTAGTTTAAAGCGTTTCATCTGTGATTTTTAAAATATCATTTGAATAATGCGCAGAGAAATGGTTAATTATTTGTTTTTTGCAACCAGCATTCCTTTCTGAACAGCTTCTCGTTGATATATTTCATTTGCCCACCTTAAGAGATTCACATAACTGTCAGCATTTAGAAATTTTGCAGCACTATAGACTCTGTTAAGTATGACGCCACCATACCATGGGAATATTGACATATCAGCGATTGTATATGTATCACCACAGATAAAGCGATTGTTTTGTAGATGTTTATCCAACAAATCAAGCTGACGCTTGGTTTCCATTGTAAAGCGATCAATGCAGTATTTGATCTTTATGGGGGCATATGTATAAAAATGACCAAAGCCACCACCAAGATAGGGTGCGCTACCAACCTGCCAGAAGAGCCATGATAAGCATGATGTTCTTCCCGCATTTGTTTCTGGAATAAATTGTTTGAATTTATCAGCCAGATACAGAAGTATTGCACCTGATTCAAAAATAGAGGTTTCAGGTGACGTAGTTTTATCAACTAGTGCAGGAATTTTTGAATTAGGATTGATGCCTACAAAACCGCTTGAGAATTGCTCACCTTTTCCTATATTAATAATATGTGCATCGTATTTAGCATCGTCACACCCCAGAGCAATCAGCTCTTCAAGCATTATACTGACTTTAATGCCATTGGGTGTTGCCAGAGAATAAAGTTGCATAGGACTATTGCCACTTGGCAAGTTATGGTCATATCTTGCACCAGCCGTAGGCTGATTTATCGACCCCCATTTTCCTCCAAGATCATCTTCATGTTTCCATATTTCTGGTACTTCATAATCAATTTCTACTTTATCTACCATTAGTTTTCCCCTTTAAATTAAAGCTTCACTAGCATTTTGCCAATATTTTCGCCTGTGAAAAGGTCGATAAACGCTTTTGATGCGTTCTCAATTCCATGGTAAATATGTGTTTTATATTTAATATCACCACTGTTAATCCATTGCTGCATGTCTTTGTAGAACTCAGGTTTTATCTTGTCATAATCTGAAACAATAAAGCCCTGTACAAGGAGCCTTTTACTAATAATCTGGATAAGATTGGCTGGACCAGGCGCTGGCTTGTCCAAATTATACTGAGAAATCATGCCACAGACAATAATCCGACCATGTATATTCATCTGATTAATCGCGGCTTCAAGGTGATCACCACCAACATTATCAAAATAAATATCAATACCATGAGGTGCAACTTCTTTTAAGGCAGTATTCAAACCGTCATACGTTTTGTAATTAAATGCTGCATCTACGTTTATTTCTTCTTTTAGCCATTTAACTTTTTCATCACTGCCTGCACTGGCAATTACTTTGCAGCCTTTGATTTTTGCTATTTGGCATACAAGTGAACCAACGGCACCAGAAGCAGCCGATACAAAAACAGTTTCCCCCGGCTTTGGCTGGCCAATTTTTAGAAGACCTGAATATGCTGTTAAGCCTGGCATGCCAAGTAAACCCAGATAATGCTCAGGCGATGATGCGTTGGGCAGTTTTACTAATTCGCGATCTACGGCAATAAATTCCTCACGCCACCCCTTCATACTTATAACAACATCACCTGGTAGAAAATCTTTATGCTTAGAGACCTGAACAGTACCTACTGCTGATCCTTCAAGCGCTTCATTCAATTTAAATGGCGGGATATATGATTTTCGATTAACCATTCTGCCACGCATATATGGATCAACTGACATCCAGTTGTTTTTAATCAGGATTTCACCTTCTTTTAACTCAGGCAATACTTTATTAACAGTTTTAAAATGTTGAGTCTGTGGCATTCCTGCCACGTAATCATTAATATGAACTTCTTTTATCATGGAACAAATCCTTTTATATTTTTTGATTTTTTACAATAAGACAAAAAGAAAAGTAAAACAAATAATTATTGTGGAAGTTGCTGATAATGTATAATAAGTCAGCGATTAAAATACTGAAATTAATGTTAAAGTTGAGGATTATATGTTTTTTAAAAATGTTACTGCATTTAAGTTAAATCAAGAAATTGACGTTGAGCAACTGGCAAATTCACTCGGTGATTTTGCTTTCAAATCATGTGCACCAGGTCAGGTTTCAGCATCAGGATGGGAGCATCCTTTTATCAAAGATCATGAAGATACATTTCACAGTATCAATGCATTCCATCTGCTTTGTCTTAAAACAGAGGAGAAGGTGTTGCCATCTCAGGTTGTTAATGAGCATACCGCACAGAAGATCGAAGAAATTGAGCGTATGCAAAATACAAAAATAGGTAAGCACGAAAAAGCAACGATTAAAGATGAAGTACAACAGATGCTACTAACCAAGGCATTTAGTAAATCAAAACAAACCTATGGTTATATTGATTCTGCCAATGGCTTTCTTGTCATTGACAGTAATTCAGACAAAACTATTGATGATTTCTCAGCGCTATTACGCAAAGCGCTTGGGTCTTTGAAGATTCAACCACTTTATGAGGATATATCAGCAACGTTAACGGTATGGTTTAAAGATGGAACCGCACCCAGTGATATAGTGATCGAAGATAAATGTAAACTCGTTACCGATCAGGGTGATGGCGTTGCCAATATCACCTGTCAAGGCAATACGATGCTATCAGATAATATCTTGGCCTTTATTGAGGCAGGTGGTGCAATATCAGAGCTTGCCATTTCATGGCGTGATCAAATCAGTTTAACCATTAATGACCGTTTTCAGTGGAAATCAATTAAATTTCTTGAAGGCCTAAAAGATCTTAATAATGAGTTAAACAAGGAAGATAAAATAGTGCGTCAAGAGGCTGATTTTTTATTGATGGCGGAAACATTTTCTGAGCTTTTAAATCAATCTGACGATTACTTCAATACCACAGATAATCAGATGCCGTTGGTTTATGATGATATTCAATCACAGGTAACTGATGAGATAAATAGCGAAAGTGTCGAAACGACTGAAGAAAATAACTGAAGATCATTATGAGTAAAATGCAGGACTGGAAAACACCCATACCATTATCTCATATATCAGCAAATAAGCATGAATATCCGATTGATGCTTTGCCTGAAATTATTAGAAATGCGGGCATGGTTCAGAAAAAGGGTATTTTAGTAAACACTATGCGTGACGAACTCTTCCCATTTTGGTATGCTTTATTCGTACACATGATGTTTAAAAATTTAGGTAACTTATGCGATTCTTTTAAATCGC
>NZ_JACYVZ010000067.1 GCF_014857925.1 Cysteiniphilum marinum
TTTGATCGTCATAAATCTGAGAAATTATTTTTTGTTTTAGCGCCATGATGATACCTTAATGCAAATAAGTTTATTTTGCACTATAGCATAAAATTTATCTTATAGGTATGTTTTTAGGAATGGACTCTTGCTTTTGGGTAAAACTTACAGCATGTGTTGTAGCCATGCAGATCAGTTTTATTGAAAACTTTTTCTGGTGGGATTTTTGCCATGATTAGTAACCTCTTTGATTTTTATTGAAGTTAATTTGTTGACGACAATTACAGTTTACCATATATTACCCCTTGTAGATGTTCTGTTTGAAGTACGTTCTCAGGGCAGCTACGTACATCTTGTTGTCACCCTTATTCTTGAAAGCTGAGGGTGGCATCTTGCCTTGAAGTTCGCCCTTTTCCTCAATGTCCGTAATTTCAGTTGCAGTTAAAGATTCGCGCCATAGTTCAAACTCAAGGTTAAACACCTCTTCTTTTTGCGCTTTGATTTTCTCTAATCGTTCTTTTTTTGCGATCAATGACGCTTCAAATGCTAAATCTTCTGGTGACTTGTAATTCGCTTCTGTCCAGTTACCACCCTTTTTAAGTACCCCTATCAATCCACGTAAGCGGTTATTATCTGGTGCGTACCCTTTCATTTCCTCTAAACGATTACGTAAAGCCCACCCATAATGTTCAATGGACTCTTGGACGCTATCAACAGTCAGTTGATTATCAGCGTCTAAGTTTTTATTAAAGTTTTTAATCTGGGTAACGTGACGCTTAGTAAAGCCAAATTCAGTTAATGATGAAAAATCAAGATCAGCCCAATCTTCATTGTCTGATTCAAGAGTGTTGGTTTCGTCTGTCGCAGTGACATTTTTTGTTTCAGCATGAGTTTGTGGAGCCTGTTGCAAAAATTGTTTTTGGAGTTCGGCTATCTGTTGTTGAAATTGATCATTTTGCTTTTTGATTAGATCGATTAATTGATCGTTTTGGGTGTTGGTTGGTTTTTGTTCTTTGGTGTCGTTACTATATTTGTTTATAGTATTAGTAGTAGTATTACTATTATATATAGGAGGATTGTTATTTTCAGTATTAACTCTTAATAGCTTTAATTCATTAAAGATAAATGTACAAAGTTTATATTTAGTCCAGCCACCGCGACCATTTTTATATGCTACTCTGATAAGTACATTCGTTTCCGAAACAAGCCTATTTATTGTTTTCTTAATGCTGTAAACAGCAGCATTTACCTTACTTGCAAGCTCATCTATTGTCAGTTCTTTTGTTGTTTTATCTTTTTCCTGATAGCTTAAATCATAGATAGTCATAACGATGCGCTTTTGAAGACCTGATAATGAGGAATAAGTCAGATTATAGGAACTTTCATATGTAGTTTGACCTTGGTTTGTCTCCAGTTTGTCCTCAGTTTGTCCTTGATTTGTCTCCAGTTTGCCCTCAGTTTGACCTTGGTTTGTCTCTAGTTTGTCCTTAGTTTGACCTTGGTTTGTCTCCAGTTTGCCCTCAGTTTGACCTTGGTTTGTCTCCAGTTTGTTCTCAGTTTGACCTTGGTTTGTCTCCAGTTTGTCCTCAGTTTGACCTTGGTTTGTCTCCAGTTTGTCCTCAGTTTGACCTTGGTTTGTCTCCAGTTTGTCCTCAGTTTGACCTTGGTTTGTCTCCAGTTTGTCCTCAGTTTGACCTTGGTTTGTCTCCAGTTTGTCCTCAGTTTGACCTTGGTTTGTCTCCAGCTTGTCCTCAGTTTGACCTTGGTTTGTCTCTAGTTTGTCCTCAGTTTGACCTTGGTTTGTCTCTAGTTTGTCCTCAGTTTGACCTTGGTTTGTATCTAGTATATTTAAATTGATTATATTAGAATTTTGCTTTCTATCGTTTGTTTCTTTTTCTAATACTTCAGGCTTAAGGTCAGAAATATTACCAAGTCTTACACTAGAAAAAAGTTTACTAATTTGTTGTTTCTTAGTCGCCATGATTATTCAGCCTTATATAGAAATTATCACTTACCATACAATTCAATTAACAAGTTATAATAATCATCTGCAAGTGATGAATTTGGGCTGTACTCTATAACAGAAAGTTGTTCAACAATACTTTCCTCAGCAATTGCCTTGTAAGCATGGATAGTTGCGGTTGTTACAGATGCCCCTAAGTTGGCTCGATAATAAGTTTCAATTTCAGATGAAAGCCTACGATTATCTCTTAAGGTTGGAACAAAGTTAAAATGCTCCCACTTTAAAGACATATCACGTTTAAAATTATTAATTAATTCAATACCTTCTAAAACAGATTGAAAAGCACCAACCTCACACCCAAGGGGGCATATAACGTCAGTAGCCATTGCAAGGGCGTTTTTTACAAGATGACTTCTATAGTAAGATGAATTATCAAATAATATTACATCATAATCTTCCATGACAGGCTCTAAAAGGCGCTGTAAGAAAAATTCCCTTAATGTGGCTTTTTCAATATGTTCATCAAGTAGACCTAAATTTGCAGTTTCTGGGATACAATGCAATGATGTTAAATTGCAAACTTTAATAACATCTTTAATGTTTTTTTCCTTTCTTGCAACTTCCCAAAGACCATATTCTGGGTTGTTTTCAATATCTTGTAAGCTATTAACTTCAACTTGAGGAAGAATAGCCTTAGTTAATGATTTTTGGCTAACCTCTAAACCAACAGCAAGCACTTTCAATCCGTTTAAGGCTAATATTCGTGCTATATTAAAGGATAGAGTTGATTTCAAAACTCCACCTTTTGGACTGTAAACAGTAATTACTTTGGTTTTCTCAGGTTTTTTTATAAAGCCATAAACTTTTCCTATTTCGGGTAATTGTGATTCATTCCACGCCCTAATATCAGCACTTCCGCGCTTTATTCGATCTGCAACAGGTATAATTTTCTTATCTTCATCGTATATTATTGAGTTTCTTGTTTTTTCTACTCTATATAAGTCCATGATGTTTTTTATTGTATAATATTTCACCTTTTAACCTCTTGTATAGTTGCACCTGTAAAACAGTGTTATCTATACAATAGCACAAAATAGCTGTGACACATAGAAATATCAACAGTTATTTAATTTGCTATGTTTTTTAGTTATACGTCAATATTCTACGTTATGTGTATGATCCGAGTAACTTAACATTGCATACTGCTAAACGACAAATATAATGCTCCACCCTTAAGAAGTCTGCGACATTTATTTTGCTCCAGTCTTACGACATTTATACTGACCCACCATAACAACAGCATCACTGAAAAGAACAGCGCATAGCAAACTGTCACATTAGACTATAGTCTAACGTACACTAAAAAATGAGGTGACGTTTAAATTTCAATCTATGAGGTTGTGCACCTTATTATATATGGTGTAGGTTTATGTCATATTCAAATAGCTAAGTGTTGAGTATAAATATCTCTCAAAATATTGTATCTTATGTGAGTTTAATATAATTGGTTGATATTTTTTAGGTTAAGTAATGGTGAACAATATTAAAAAAGTAAAAGTTGGTAGAAACGACAAATGCCCTTGTAGCTCTGGTAAAAAGTATAAGCATTGCTGCTATAGTAACAGTAACTTAAGCAACAAAACGCAAGATCGCATATTATCAGCACAAATGAATGAGATTGAAAAACGGTTAGATGGAAACGTTAAATATGTTGAATCCGAAATTAAGATGTCTGAGGTGATCAGTGAATTTGCAGCGGAAATGGAGGAAGAGTATGGTGATGGCACAAATACAGCTAAAATTATTGAATTAGCAATACTATATTGGAATGCATCAACAATTCTTAGCAATACTAAAACTAAGGAAGATGAGCTAGAACAACTAGAAATTTTATATAAGACAATTAGTGTTCACGGTATATCAGAGCCTGATTTTTTTGAAGTCCTAGAATATTATAAGGAAAGGAAAGCTAAACTTTTCCCCAATATTAATAGAATGATAGTTGATTATCGAATTGATCAAGATGCAAATGGTGATGTTAGTTTTTCTGTTGCATCTGCTATTCCGCGAGATGAGGTATATTGAGATTGCTATTTTCTGTAAAAATCTTCCCATTTTGTCCAATGTATAAAAACTTATAATATATTCTACACTCGAAAATCAGCCTGAAATAGTGTAGAAAAAATCGTTTTTTGCTATACAATATACACCAGTGTATAAGAATCGATTAAATCTACAATTATGCGCCTTTTTGGATATGCCAGAGTATCAACTGGTCAACAAAGTTTAAAATTGCAGATCAATTCCCTCAAAAAATCGGGTGTTGCAGAAAAGAGAATTTTCACTGATAAAAAAACAGGCAGCACCGCTGAACGTGATGGGTTAGAGTTATTAAAACTCAAAGTAGAGCAGGGCGATTGTATTTTAATCACTAAGCTTGACCGCCTTGGTCGTGATACTGCTGATATGGTTAACATTATTAAATACTTTGACGAGTTAGGTGTGTCTATCAAATTCATTGACGATGGCATTAGCACCGAGGGTAGCATGGGTACAATGGTGATAATGATTTTAACCTGTGTTGCTCAAGCTGAAAGGGCAAGGATACTTGAGCGTACTAATGAGGGGAGGAGTCCATTCCTAAAAACATACCTATAAGATAAATTTTATGCTATAGTGCAAAATAAACTTATTTGCATTAAGGTATCATCATGGCGCTAAAACAAAAAATAATTTCTCAGATTTATGACGATCAAA
>NZ_JACYVZ010000068.1 GCF_014857925.1 Cysteiniphilum marinum
ACACTTAGATGGGATGCACCAGTGCCTGTCCATTGATAACTGGTTATCTTTCTATCGCCTTTTGCGCTACCTGAGCCTGTTACTGTATGTTCGGTTCCCTCTTGTACAGACTGGTCGCCACCTGCATCCGCAATTGGAATCAATTTATTATCTATATTAATAAAAACACTTGTTCTTACCGTTTGCGTAGTTCCTGATGAAGAAGCTGTAAGATATGTTAGGTACTCATTATCTCCGTTAGGCTTAAAATAAGGCGCCGTTCTGGTGAAGATTTGAGAATTGTCTACATGTGATTTATTATTTGGGAAATTGCTATTCCAAGAATATCTAATATCTTGATGATCACCATACACTTTGGCTGCTATACTAAACTCTTCATTTTCAATTACATGAATTTTTTTCGGTATGCTGACAAAAAAACTATTATCTGAAACGTGTTCTTTGTTTTGAATGCTGAGTTTGTTAACTAAAGTTTCTGTTTTTAATGCATTTTCACTATCAATGCTCTCGTTATTATCTAACCATCTACTGATATAATAATTTTCTACCTGATCGTGATTATTTATAGTATTTTCAGGATTAGCTTCACTTTGAGCATAACTAAAATAAACAGCATCCTTAGCACCCACAAATGATCTAATATAAGTAGTTTCTCTTGCCTCTAATACTTGCCCATCATCAGATGCTTTTAATCGTGCAAGCAAGTAGTTGTTATTCCCTCTTGACGTACCATATAAAGCACCATCTTGACTATCCTCAAGTCTGCTAATATAAGCATTTCGTGTTGAAAAATTGCTATCATTAAAAGGAATTTTTTTAGCCATGGCGTTTTCTTGGAATGGATATTCAGTTGTATATAAACCGTTAACTCCCTTCATTAAGGTTGCCAAATAGTAATTACTACCTATTAATGCCGCATCAAATAGAACACTTTCATCAAGATTATCTAAAAAAGGTATAAAACCATAAATCAACTCAGAATCATCACTGTTAATACGATAAACCAAAATATTGGTCGAGGCTCCTTTATCAAAGGATAAGTTACTACCCAATAAATGGATATCATTGCCAATCAATCTCATTCTATTGACTGAGCCATTAAAGGTTTTAACCTTATCCAATTTTTTTGTATCTAAGTTAATTTTATAGAATGAGTTTTCATTACTAACAGGGTTAAAAGATAGAACAAACAGCTCTCTATTTTTAATTAATATATCTTCTATATAATCATTACTTGGCAAATAAATAAAAGGTGCTGCAGTATTTGTATCAGCTGATTCAAGTTTATGAATAAGACTTTTAATATTTGATGCAATGTAAAAATCACCTTTGTAGTCACTGGCAATAGCGGTGACTTCAAAAATACCAGAATTTTCTTGGCTCAAATCTGAAGTTACTGCAGATCTCAATGACCCGCTTTGGCTTGTTGAATTGTTGATGCGCTTGATGATATGTTTACTATCAATAAAATAAACATCTTCTGATGTTAGAAGGTGATAATCTCCTTGGGTTAGGATATTATCGACGTTGACTGTATCTGATGCTTCTGTTTCATTTTCATCATCAGCTTTAGATATCATCTTATAACTGATCTTTGAATCTTTTAAGATATCTTCTTTTTCTAAAATAATCGTACATGATTCATTATTTAATGGAGTACTGTATTGTGAACCATCATTTGATAACTGCTGACATAGATTTACATTCTGGTTTTGCAGGCTTCTTATATTGCCATTGTCAACAACTACCGGTTTTATATTCTCAAAATTTAAAGTTAGCTTAGCACCTTCAGTCTGACTAAAAACATCTAATGAATAATATTTTTCATCTAATCTCTTAGGTTTACTCACAAAGGCATCATGCATGGCTTTGGACGCTTTTATTTCAAAAGATTGATCTGCTGCTAGATTACTTGCCCCTTTTTTAATAGTAAACTGAGGGAATGCGTTAGTGGTTTCACCACTTAATGAATCAATTTTCAGATAAAGTAGGCAAGTTTCCTGGCTATTTAATTCTTGAAAAGTTATATTTTTATTATCACTCCCTATGATGCAGATCGGTGAATTAGTATTAAACATTTTATACTCATTTTGTGATGCTAATATTAACCCACTTAGTTCAAGATAACTATCACTCACACTCCAATCAAATTGAGAGCTATTTTTTATTTCAATTTTATAAATTTCATCTTCTGATGTTGTATTCGTATTGCTTTTTGAGGCATTATTTAAAATGACATTCTCAGAACTGATATCAAGCTGAATAGGTGCTATTTCTATATGACTTACTAGGGTGATGTTTTTGCTATTTTCTAAGTTACTTTCATCAGTAAATTCTAAATTAACTTCAAGTTTTTTACGACCATGTGCTGATTGAGTTACATTATGAATTTTAAATTCATACACAGAACCGACTTGCAAATAATCTTCAGTAGTAGGAAAACTATCTATATCCAAAGACATTTCACTTGTTTTTGTTAATTCATTGCCATCACTCTCTTTCAATGTAGCACTAACAAACTTCATATTGGGGCGATATACCCTCAAATTGATAATATTATTTTCATTAAGTTCTTGTATATACAGATTCTCAATATGAGCAACATTCAAGCTATCATTTAAAAAATAAAAATCTAAATCATCTCCTATGTTTGAAGCAGATAATGCCCCTTTCGCATAATCATTAGACCTTAGAGAGTTTTTTACTGTATCTGACATGTTGGCACTTATATCAATAGTCTCTCCTGCTTCAATCACCCTCAAGCTGTGCGTGTTATTATTGCCAAGACTAAATTTAACATTATTCAATGCATAAGACAGAGGATTGTAAATACTTATATTTTTTGCGTTAGACATATAAATATTGCTATCTAACGGCTCTAGTGCATTTAAAAGTGGTGCTTGAAGTAATTTAGGTGAGTACTTATCAACAACGGTTATTTTCTTAGTGTAATCAACTGATTGTCCATTCTCTAAGGTGAATTTGATATGAATGTCTTTTTCACCTAATTGCTGCGTGTCATCAAACAAAAGAGGAATTGTACAATATCCTTGAAACTCATTATATGAATTATCTGCAGCTATACATAAATCAGATGTTAAGTGGTCTTTATCTAATTGAGCACCTTCTATACGAATATCTTTTATTTTAAACACTTGCCCATCTTCTGTTGAGCCTACTTTAAGTTTATTATTTGGATTTATCACTTTAATAGTAATATCACCAATGCCAGTTTTGCCCTGCGCAATATAGTCAGGAATTTTAGTGGTCATTTTTTCTGATACACTTAAGTGAAGGGCAGTAGCACTTCCTGAGCTACTGTCCCCATAACTTCCGCCTCCCCCGCAAGCAACCAACAAACCACTAACGATTAGCGTATAAAATAATTTAGCTTTAGCTATCTGTCTTTTCATAATATGACTCGATTTATTTTAAAATGTAAAAATTGAATATTGATACTTTTCTTTATGCTATAAATAACTATAGATATATTTTTAATGGCTTTAATAATTTTTCGAATGAACGAAGGTGTATCAAACTTATTGGAAATAAAGTGGTTATACTTAGACATGTTGACTATTACTGTCAGGTTATTTAACCATTTGCAGCGTTGTATAAATAGAGGAAGCAGGAATATGTATAATAAAATTAATAATGACATACAACTGAATTGAGTAATAGCTTCCTGTAGATAAGGTAGTGCTTTATTGCTATAGATAAATTCGCGTTTATTGAAGAAATTGAAACTGGAAAAATAAGAAAATACAGAGGACGATATAATTAAAGATAACAAATCACTATCAGGCACAACAACAGCAAAGTAATTAGCATCTTCGTGTTCTAATAGCGCACTATTTTGGCTTTTAGTCAGCTGACTCACAAACAAATAATGCGCATATTTCAAGGAACCTGAATATCCAAAGTTAAAACCACCATCGCCAAAGCTTTCGTCGTTCAACACCTCTATAAGCATTTCTTCATTACCTTGAAAGATCTGACCTTCATGATACAAAAAATCAGCAAATAAAATTTCTATGTGCGATAGAACAGTAGCTTTTTCCGATATTAAATCATATGTAACATCATTACTATATGATGATTGCTCATGTGTTGAAATATCATTAAATATTGAATATTGGTAGCTTTCATTAATCATCTGTTCCAGTTGCAACTGCAGCCTAAATAGATCAGATTTCTCTTTACTATTCCCGACTGTGAAAGTACTTAGCATAAAAACAAGCAATGAACTAAGGTATAAAAAAAACGTTTTTAAAATTATACTCAAAACTTTACACCTCCTCTTACTGCCATAAAAAAATTTTAACAACTGTAAAATTATTGTTCTAAGTCTAGCTAGAATTTAATTAACTACAAATCATGGCGACGATTATATCACTAAAATACTTTTTTGCAAACTGACCGGCTCTTTTCCCCAGGGTCACCTCATTAAAAAAACAGGTGACATCTAGCAAATTATGTGGAATAAGCAGTTGTTATAAGGGATTGAAAGCAACACACATCTAGATTTAATGAAACGACTATGTTATCCTATTTTCAAAATATAGAATTGGATTTTTTATAATGGCAACGGGTATCAAAATAATAGCGCAGCATTATGATGTAAGCACAGGT
>NZ_JACYVZ010000069.1 GCF_014857925.1 Cysteiniphilum marinum
TAATGATGACACATACTATTTAACATTAACCGTAACAGATAGTGCGGGAGTAAAAAGTGAAGAGTCAACAGCCACTTATACGATTACTGAAGATAATACATTAAAAACAAAACCATTACATATTGGACCCGCTCAAACAGGTTATGGTTTCAGCTGGCCAGATCAAAGATTTGAACTAGCCAATAATGCTGATAACTCTAAATGTAACGATGCAAACTATGACAAATTAACGGGACTCATGTGGGCTAAAAATGGTAGTGCATCAGTTTCAATGCAGTGGGCGGATGCAAAGACATATGCTGCTGATTTAAGCTTATGTGGGTATAACGATTGGCGTTTACCGACTGTTAATGAGCTAGCAAGCCTTGTAAATCACCAAGATACAAGTTCACCTGCAAAATGGTTAAATGATAATGGTTTTAGTAATATTAAAAGCAGTTATTATTGGTCTGGCACGATTTATTCCTTGTCAGGCGGTTTCGCGTGGTACGTTGGTATGTCTTACGGTAGCGTGGACAACGGCTCTCAGTCGTACTACAACTATGTGTTGCCTGTTCGCGGACCGAATTGATTATTGGGTGATTTGATTATTTTAAGGCTAAATAGGTTGATATATGGCACAGTATGAGCATTTACCGATATATCGTCAAACAATGGCGTTTGCCGTATATATTGAAACCATAGTGCGGAACTTTAGCCGCTATTATAAATATAGCTTGGGCTCGGATCTAAGAGATTTAGCTCATCAATCAGTCTTTCTAGTTATTCAAGCTAATAATCAAGCTGAACGCTTAACTACTTTGTTTCAACTAAGAGATTTATTTGAACAACTTAAGATAATGATGAGACTGTGCAAAGAAGTTAAAGCTTTTAACAATAGTCAAAGTTTTATTGAAGGTATGACACAGATTGTTAACTTATCTCGCCAAACTGAAGGCTGGATAAAATATATCAACGCCAATAACCAGAATTAAAACACTAAAGTGTTTTGAGTGTGTTAAGTATATGGTGCAGCCTCACTGCCCATGTTTATGATGGGTATAAAAAAGCGATGACCTACCTATTAAAAGGTGGTCAAAAGCAGATAAATGTGTGGCTTAACTTGTTGTTATTCCTTGTCAGGCGGTAACGCGTGGAACGTTAATATGAATAACGGTAACGTGAACAACAACAATCAGACGAACAACAACTATGTGTTGCCTGTTCGCGGAGCATGTCAGTGTTGGTTAAACAATCTGTGTTCATTGTTTTTAGGATATTATTATGAGTAAACTATTTGACATAAATCATTTATACAAGATGTACCTTAAATGTCGTTGTCGCAAACGCGGCAAGTTAAGTGCATTGGCTTTTGAAAGTGATTTTGAGTCTTTGTTGGTAGATCTTCATATAGCTTTGGTTAACCAATATTATCAGCCGAAGGCGGCCAAGCTATTTATCGTGGCGCAGCCAAAATACAGAGAGATTATAGCAGCTGATTTTAGAGATAGAATCATTCATCACTTGATTGTCCATTATCTAGAAAAGATATATGAGCCTATTTTTATTTATGACAGTTATGCTTGTCGCCAAAATAAGGGAGTGCATGCTGCAGTTAATCGTGTGCAATATTTTATGAGAAGGCTAACTTCTGAACATAAAGGGGTAAATGCTTATTATTTGCATATGGATATTAAGCAGTTTTTTTTAAATATTGATAAGTGTATTTTATTAACCTTATTAAGGAATAAACTGCATAAAGCATTAAAAAATAGCTCTTGGGAGCTCAGTTATCAGGATACAGCATTGTTGTATAATTTAATCAAAATTGTTTTATACGCTAACCAGTATCATATTGTAGAGACTGAGAGAAACATTAGGCGCTATAAAAGAATGCCTGAGCATAAAAGTTTAGCTAAAACAAATAAATCAGATGTTGGATTGCCTATTGGCAACTTAACGAGCCAATTTTTTGCCAATGTGTATTTAAATGAGCTAGATCATTATGTAAAACATGTACTGAAATGCAGATCCTATATACGATATTGTGATGATTTTATTATACTTGAGTCAAGTGAAACGAGATTATATGAAATAAAGCATCATATTACCTGTTTCTTATATGAGAAATTAAAACTTGAGACCAATGCTCGCTATGGCAATATTGCTCCGATAAGTAATGGCATTGATTGTTTGGGTTATATTGTGCATTTTAATTATAAGCTTATACGTAAGCGTACAGTGCATCATTTTGAACATAGATTGTTGTATTACAAAAAACGACTTGAAAGGAAGGGTGCTGATGTTATTAAAATGCTAAAAAATCTTCGGTTGGTAAGGTCAGATATTCGATTATGTGACAAAGCTGTCAGTGCTTACCTATATCCGATTTTTTTATTAACTAAACTTCATTCTGTTATATCGTCTTATCTTGGGATGTTTAAGCATGCGGATACGTATCGTTTAAAACAATCTATTTTTAATAATTATAGTTATCTTTACCATTACTTTGATAAAGCAATTTTAGAAGACACGTATTTTACCAAACTAAAAGCATTGTTTAAGTACAAAAAAGATTTTAAAAGTATTTATCATCAGTACTTTTATTTTAAAAAATGTTTTCAAAATACATTGCTATTATTTCAGGTAGGCAAGTTTTATCATTTTTATGACAAACTTAGCATTCAAATGGGGAATATACTGCGTCTTGAGATGATAAACTCTAGGGGAATTACCGCTAGATTTTGTCAATCCTTGTTGCATAAGAATATACAGCAACTGTTAATTTATGCTATTGACTTTGTCATTATAAAAGAATTGTCAGTTTGCTATAGTCACATTAAGGCAAGGATGCCTTTAATTTATATAAAAAATATGAGATCCACACAAATACAACCAACGTAAATTAGGAGAAAAAAATGAGAAATATTGGAAAAAACAACAAAATATCCATGCTGCTGGGTCTAGTAGTAATTTTGGGTTACTCAAACTATACCTTTGCTGCAAATGCAGTAATTCAAAATACAAATCCTACAGATACAGGCCCAGGTCAGTGGCCTACCCCAAGATTTGAGCCAGCCAAGAATGCTGATAACTCTGAATGTGAAGATGCAAACTATGACAAATTAACGGGACTCATGTGGGCTAAAAATGGTAGCGCATCAGGTTTAGTATGGGCGGGTGCAAAGACATATGCTAGTAATTTAATCTTATGTGGGTATAACGATTGGCGTTTACCGACTATTAATGAGCTCAGAAGCCTTATAAATTACTCGGCTACAACTTCACCTGCAAACTGGTTAAATTCTAAGAATTTTAGTAATATTAGCAAAGATAATTATTGGTCTAGCACGAGTTATTCCTTGCGAGGCGGTAAGACGTGGGGCGTTAATATGGGTACCGGTCTCGTGTACAACTACTCTCAGACGGACGCTTACTATGTTTTGCCTGTTCGCGAAAGGTAAGTGAAGTGTATTTATATTATGTCTTATGCTGCCTTTTTCAACCCAAAAAGAACATGTTTCTCCCAAACCTTAGGCCAAGTATAAGTATTCATAGCTGCCCTTAATGTAAGTATATTGTGCAGCCCATCCCTTGACCATTTCATGTGTTGCTGCCCTTTACAACGTTGATTAATCAAACTCTCAACATTGGACTCAGCCATTTGGCTTGTGAATATTGGGTTACACTGTAGATTCTGGACAAATCGGCAAAGTTAGTAAACTACTGTTCTAATTTCTCAATAGCTTTGTAAATATAGTTAGCTATTATCTTATGCACTTCACTCGTAGGGTGGACTCCATCTTCGAACACATAGCCTTGTAATTTTTCACGAGAGCATTCCTAACAACAGATTTATCGCAATTCTAAGCTACTTTCTTATAAAGTTTAGTCTTAGCCTGCTCCCAGTCTTTTGCCCATTGATTACTTGCCACAGAGGTTCTTATTTGCAGGACTCTATGTGCTGATTCTCGATTCCATTGTGCTTTTTGTTTTTTCTTGAACCTAGCATTAACAACGGTTTCAATTGCGCTTTCAATGACACTGCTAGTAAAAGGTTTACCTGCTATTTTCCTAGCTTCATAATTGACTAAATATCCCTTATTCGGGGCTCAATCCTTATTTCCGTTGGACGGGTTAAATCTGTTATAATTTTGTGATATTAACTTAAACCGAAAGAACTTAAAATGCTCACGAAATTGGATATGGTATTACCTGTTGAATTGCTTGGTTTATCAGATATAGAAATACTTAATATCTCCCTGCGAGATAGACGTGAGCTAATTATTGAAGTAAAAAGCACTAAAGATGATATCGTGTGCCGTAACTGTGGTAGGAAATGCGAAGATCATGGCTAT
>NZ_JACYVZ010000007.1 GCF_014857925.1 Cysteiniphilum marinum
ATCTGCGTTGAATGCACACCATACTTTGAGGAAATCTCATTAATCGTTAAATCGCCTTTTATCGCGTCCAAAGCAACCTTGGCTTTAAATTCTGCTGTATAGCTTTTATTCTTCTTAGCTGGCATTTTTACCTCCTAACTTGGCACACAGTTTAACATTTTTGAGGCGCTTTTTGTGTCTCTAACTGTGGTCCAAAATATGGGGAGTATTATACTGGCATTTTTACCTCCTAACTTGGCACACAGTTTAACATTTTTGAGACGCTTTTTGTGTCTCTAACTGTGGTCCAAAATATGGGGAGTATTATATTATCATTTTCTTGGAAAGCTAAACAATTTCAAAAGATAGCCAATCAACTTACTGTCACAGCAGATACTCAAAAGAAGTATATTGATGAAGGCATTAATCAATTAGTTGATTTGACAATCGAAGTTATTAACATGTCAAAAGATCAGAAGAATCATCTGGAGTACAGTAGTAATAATAGCTCAAAGGAGTATATTAAGAATCATGGAGAAAGAAGACGTGCCGCGCTAATCGATTTTAACTTTACAAAAATACTTGAAGAACTTTCAGAGGAGAATAGAGCGCTATACATTGATAAGCTAGGAATAGGTAATTTTGATAAACTAATGATAAAGTCTGATTTTATTTCTTCACGCGCTTTAGCACTTTTGCCAATGGAAACTCAAAAGCAATATATTGATCACATAGGGTATAGAACACTAAAAGAGTTTTCTAAAAAAGATAAAAAATTAGAAAAGTGGCTAACAAACTGGACTGATAACGTAAAAAATAAATCTATAGCGCAGGTTTTAAGAAACTTTCATGATATGTGTGAAATTGATCAAGAAAACGCACCTAAGAAAACTTATGCGCCTTGTAAAGCTATAGTAAATAATATTGAATACAAAGTGCCATTTTTCTTGATTAATTACTACCAAGTGAACTCAGCAGAAAAGGCTATTAATCAACTTTTAATTGAAAAAGATCCATTACATGTACTTGAGCAGGCGACTGATGATTTTAAAGTCAATGTGGTGGATAAAATAGATGCTATTAAGCACGGGAATACGAAAGCAAGTTATGAGTATGAATTGAAAGCTTATCATTCTATGAAACAAGCGTTAAAAGAAAATGTTAATGAGGCTCAAAAGTATTTTTTCAAGCAAAAAGACTTGGGAGATGATCGTGACTTTGAGTTAATATTTAGGCGTGGTTCAAAAGAAGCTCAATATATAGGCATGGTTCAGAAATGAGGTATTTTAGTAAACACAATACGTGACGAATTGTAGCGTCCCTGACTATTTGGCGTTGATAGTCCCACGGTGAATGCGGATATGATCAAGCACCTTCTATTATTTTTAGCTTAATGGTCACCGTTAATCCTGTACTATTTGTATTATTGGCAAATGTCAACTCCCCTTGGTGCTTTTGAATGATTTCATTAGCGATATACAATCCAAGACCATGCCCAGGCAAGGCACTATCCCCTTGACTAAATGGCTTCTTTAAGCCAGATAAAACGCTTTTATCGACACCATAGCCTTGATCCTGAATATAAATATTGACATATTTACTCTCAATGACATAACTAATCTGTGCATAATTTCCATACTTAATCGCATTATTGATCAAATTGTCTATTGCGCGTTTAAACAACGCTCGATCAACTAAAACATTAATTTTTTGAGAATAATTGACTGGTATAAGCATAGCATTTTCTTGATATTCAGCCACTATTTCCTTAAGGAACGACTTAATATCCATACTCACGCATTTTTTCCTATCTAGCGGTTTTGAGCTTATGAGTATATCGTTAAGCATCGTATTCATTTCGATCATTGTTTTTTCACAAATACTTTGCAGGTTGTCTATATAGTTATTTCTAACTCTAAATAACAATTTTGATACAGGTGATTTGAGATCATGACTTACTGCAGCCATGTTTAACTTAAGTTTCACGATTTCATTGATCGCTTGATAATTTGCCTCTATCAGATTCTTCACTGTATTTGCTTTAAATAGGTTGAGTTTTTTGGGAGAGCTATCTGGCATTATAAGCGAGCTTTGTCTTAATCTAATGATAATACCACCTATCCCAATCGCCCTAAGAAAAACAAAAATAACCAACAAGGCCAGTAAGCAATAAAGTAACTGCAACAGAATAGCAAGCATACTCATTTTAATTGGTCGCGACTCTATATCAATATAAATATTAAGCCAGCCATTTCCATCATTTGAGTAAACAGATAAGCAGTTATTATTATCATGTAGAACAAATTGATGAATGATATCATGTGTTAATTGTTCTCTATTTAACTTTATATTACATTGCGGCTGAGCTGAAACTTCTCTTGTCACCTGAAATACGGTACCATCTAATGCTAATTGCATTTTCTGTATTTGTAAATTTACTGCCCCACCTTTCCGAGCTGATCGCCCCCAATCACCCAATACGACATCCATTACCTTA
This sequence comes from Cysteiniphilum marinum, assembly GCF_014857925.1. Taxonomy (GTDB): domain Bacteria; phylum Pseudomonadota; class Gammaproteobacteria; order Francisellales; family Francisellaceae; genus Caedibacter; species Caedibacter marinus. The sequence continues at coordinate 2,477 of NZ_JACYVZ010000007.1, forward strand.
ACTAAGCTATCGTCACTGAGGTTATTGAGCCTTTTATTGTCTTGACGCAACCCAATGAGCGTTTGTGCAGCAAAAAAACTATTTATACCAACAATCAAAAGGATCAGGATAATAATGGCAACAGCCATGGGCAAAGGGATCATTTTTTTAAGATGGTTAATATTACCCATAGAATTTTTAACTCAATGATCTTATGGCGAGAATATTGAGAACAGCAAGCAATACTAACACACATAAAAGCAAGCCAATTCCCAGATTATAATAGGTGTACACTAATGGCCAAGTGACTAATGTTATCGCGTAGTAAACACCAAAGCTCATCCCCATTTTGCGCTTCTCGTGTTGATATAATAATGGCAGATAAGTAGTTAAAGCCAGCATGCCAAACCATAATATCACCGGATACACGATGATTGCTGCTAATTCCGCACCTATGATACTCAAGACTTTGAATAAAATACAAAAAGACACGGTTATACAAAATGCGACATAATTAACTTTCTGTGGTGAAAAGATCTTTATTATCACTGGGTATATTGTAAATGCACTCAAGAACATTAATACATTAATTGCTATTTGTATCAATAGTATCACCGATAACGGATAAGGCATTGAAGTATAAAAATCAATCATCAATCCTGTTGATATGCCCACCACCTGATAAAACAATACCGCTGAAATGATAATGTACACAAAATTTCTGTTCTTAAATAAGCTTAAGTTTGCAAGGAGAAAGCTTGCCAACATCTTGCTTTTCTTTGCTTTAGAAATATTGCTTTGTATATTACATCTCAATAAAAAGCATATAAAATAAGCGATGAATATTAAAATAACTGCAGCAAAAACCAAAGTACTCAAGCTAAACATTGATCGAAAATGCAGTAATAGCGATGAAAAAATTCTGTAAACAGAATAAGTCGATATAAATATTATAGCTATTAGATAGCCCTGATCTAGGCGCGTATTTTGACAGTCTATGTTGTTGATAGCAATATACACACAGAGTGTTAGGATACAATAATGTGCACTCGTAAAGATTGCAATAAAACAAAAAATCACACCATCTACGAGTGTTATTTCTTTAAAGCCAAACTTGACCTCACATAAAAGCAAGATATAGCCCAACATCAAGACGAGTAAACAATATCTTAGTAACCTAACACAATGACTTCGATCACTTAAATAACCGATCCAAAAGCACAATATAAATGCAGCCGAAAACAATACGCCTTGGTACATATTAACTGCCAATGCATCTAAAGTAGTTGACGTGAGGGTAACATAAACTGGGTGTATACTCGCAATGACACTTTGCCATACTGAAAAACTAATAGCATCCGCCAGCGCAATAACAAAAAGAAATATAATACCACCATGCGCTCTACTTTGCATCATAATCACCCTAACATTTGAACACCCAAAAAATTATTGATGAGCAGTATATATCCTACCCTACAGTAAGTGAATAATAATTGAATTAAAGATTTAATTAAAGTAGACCCTTAAAGCAGGTAACTTGAGTTGAGCATGAGTAGTTTCAACTCAGGTTTTATCATAAAAACACAGGGCTTTTGCACGCTTGATCTAGGCAATACTGCACCGTGTCGCTTGAAGCAACATCTAAAATATCAACGACACCCTCATTAAGGCCTGAAAAAGGCTTTGCATAGCTTACTTTATATAGTTTTCCGTCATTCATTTTTTCGATTACTAGCTGAGCATCTGTTTGCTTTGGTCTAAACACTTCTTCAATCCTAAAGTCATTTCCACTTTGCAATTTGATATAATATGATTTAGCAAGATATGGCACATCTTGATTGTTATTTTTTAAATACAAAGTTTGATCTGCAAAGGTTAATTGGCGTTTTGTATCAGAGTTTTCGTACACGCTTGAAGCACTCTCAAGAATAGAATTATAGGATACCACAGGTTGTGCACATCGAGCATCTATACAATTTTCACCATAGGATAAGCTAAATTTCCTATTATGCTCCATGTCTTTACGCACATCCTTCACACTTAATAAACAGGTTGTAGTATTCACGGACAAAGTTGATCCGCATGATTTATTAGTCACCACTAAATCATATGGCTGAAGTTGCTCATTCAATTTATTAACAATAGTACTTACCTCAGGGTAATCAGGCTCGGCATTGTTGATGCTATCAAATGAATAAGCAAGGTTAATTTCAAGCAACGATTCTTGTTGCGCTTTAATACCATAGATACTAAAAGCAGAGACACTGGTTATCACTTGTTTTGTCGCAGCACGCGATGAATCATCACTACCCGCCCCACCACCACAGGCGCTCAAAAAAGCACCCATAACAGTTAATAAACTTGTTAAACTTATTGCCTTAATCTTCTCTTTTGAAAGAAATTTGCTCATACATAACCCCATTATACTTTTATGATTATTCTAACTAAGGAGATCATCCTTATTCGACCAATATGATCAAAATGCGCTCACCAGGAACAAGCGTCATTATACAAATGAAATCTCAAAAAAATAGCGTAGTTCTACGGTATTTTAAGGAAATTTGATATTTATAGCCGCATGCTCTTTTGAAAGCGCTACATTCAATTGCTGCTTCAATGCATTAATATCAACTACCCCAGCAATGCGCTTAATTTCACTATTTTGTTGATTGCGCAAAATAAGTGTTGGTAAACCTAATACGTTCGCCGTTTTAAGCAGCTCCGTGCTATTGGCGTTATAGTCTGAAACATCCACCTTAATAACCTTGATATTATTTTTCTTAAAGTAGTCTTGCATGGTAGGCGATAGCAAAATGGCTTTAAGCTTTAAGCAATTCTCACACCAATGTGCAAAGTAGTCGATTAGAACATATTGATGCGTTTTTAATGCTAAAGTGACTTGTTGCTCGAGCTCTTGGCTATTAGATACTGTAGTGAAATCGTTTTGTGTAGAGGTCGTGCTTGTCTTGTTTACGGTGTGTAAAGTGTGATTAGCAACTATGATTAATAGCACCAAAAACAGGATAACAGCCGCAATAAAATGTTTGGTTTTTTGTTGGATAGATGCGGATATAACAGATGCATAAACAAGATAGATTACGTAAACACTAATCAATAGAACATATAGGCTAAAAATAATAGCTTCTAATAGCGTAATGCGACTTAAAAGGAAAATTGCCATTGCTAACATCGCAAAGCCAAAAATGACTTTGATTTCCTGCATCCATGCGCCTGATTTCGGTACAAAGCGCTTAAGTCCAAGCGCAATAAGCATCAGAGGCACACCCATACCAAAACCTAGCGCAAAAAGTGCTACCCCTCCATAAAGAATATCACCTGTTTGCACAATGGTCGTTAATACTCCAATTAAAGGGGCTGATGTGCAAGGTGATAATACCAAGCTTGCAATTGCACCCATGAGAAAGCTTGCGAATATGCCGCCGGTTTTAATATTGTGTTGTGATTGTCCAAGGCGCGCACTAAGCGCTTGAGGCAGTTGAATTTGAAAAGCACCAAACATGGATAGCGCTAATATAGCAAATAATGCGGCAAGTAGAATGATGACCCAGCTTTGCTGAAAGAAAATCTGGAAAGATAGTCCAATGCTGCTAATAATAATTCCCAAAATGGCATACATCACCGACATTCCAAGCACATAGGAAAGCGCTAATAGAAAGCTGTAAAATTTACTGTGATTTTTACCGACAACAATGGCGCTGATAATTGGTAACATAGGTAAAACGCAAGGTGTGAAGGCAAGTAATAAGCCAACACCAAGAAGTGCTAAAATACCTAACCAGTTAAAGTCATTTTGTTCATAGGGTAATACGTTTGGATCAATTTTAATTTCTTTGACTTGGGGCAAATGACATAAGTTTTTATCACAACTTTGGTATTTAACCTCGAGCTTGCTGTGAGATGTTATTTCACCTGAAAGTGGAATTCGTAATGATAATTGATTTGTATAAACTTGTTCATCTTTAAATACAGGATGTGTGGTTGCTGAAGGAAAGTAAATCTCACCAAGCTTTGCTTGATCAGCATGTTGTAGCTGTATGCTGATCTTTTTTTTATAAAGGTATTGTCCTTTGGGAATACGCCAGCATAAGGTGATTTCACCTTTGTTTTGAGTTTCTATCACGCTCAGCTGATTAAAGGATTGTTCAGGTGAGCTAAAGAGATCAATATTGCTAAAACTATTATCCGTTAAGAAATTATTAGCATTAGCAAAACCAAATAGGTTAAACACTAACAAGAATAACAAACAGTTTAGCTGCCGTAGTAACACAAAAAGACTCATTAAAAGGTATCTATTAATAAATGGCATGGTAGCACGATGCTGCTGGAAATGAAGTGTCGAAGTGGTGCTTTAGAGATTATTTTTATTCTCAAATTCAGCGATAAACTTCTCCGCAGCGGCAATACGCTCTTTGCAAATAAGATAGCTTTTGGATGCTTTTTCCAACATGGGGGCAAGCTCATCGATCATGTTGGGGTTATTTTGCCCTTGCTGAAGTTGGTAGTTTATCTCTTCTAAAATGGCATAGTTCTCGGCATAAGTTTTGGTTTTATTTGTCATTTGTAATCTCTGCAGCTATTTGACCATCATGGTAATGAAGGGTGAGTTTATCACAGCTTTTGGCACTTTGGGCAGAGGTAATATATTTCCCTTCATAACTCGTTAGGCTAAAGCCACGCTTAAGTGTTGGTTCAATTGAAGCGCTTAAGATTAACTTATACTGCGCTTGAGCAGTGTTGTTGGCGTATTCTAAGACAACTCTGGCTTGCGTCAATGTGCTTGAATGCCAGTGGGCAATTTGAAATGCGTGCTGTTGTAACATCGCTTTTGCTAACGTGTGTACATGTGTTGCAATATATTCAATATTAGTTTGCGCGATATGTGTATAACGATGTGTTAACTGCATTAATTCATGGTAGTGGCGCTCATGCAGTTGTTTTTGATAACTTAAGGCTTCTTTTGAGAAGCTTATAATTAATTGGAAATAATGCGTATAAATCGTTTTATGATGATTTAACGTTGTTTTTATAAGGTGCTGCGCTGAAGTTTGTTTAGACTCAACATCTTTATGATGGTGTTGCACTAAATGACGTGCTTGGCTAATAGTAAAGTCAAAATGCTTTTGTGCATTTTGCGCTTTGGTACTGATATTTTCTTTAATAAATTGAATGACCTTAGATGGGGTATCAAAACTTTTATTGGCAAGTTGATCAAGTATCGTTTGATCACGCTTATGCCCAATACCGGTAAAAACAGCAATCGGCATATGACAAATTGCATTGGCTGGCTCAAAGTAATTAAAGCCATCAAGATCAGATTCAGCACCTCCACCACGTATAATGACAATGCAGTCATAGTTTTTCTGATGTGCTTTTATGGATTTGTAAATCGTGCGCAATTGTGTGGTAATTTCAGTTGCACAAGTTTTGCCTTGCATACTGGCATGATAAACATCAAATTGGCATAGGTGATGTTTCTGTAAGAGCTTTGCTTCAGTAAAAAAATCTTGAAGCCCTGCCGCGTGTTTACTTGATATGACGGCAACGTGTGTGAAATCATTAGGTGTCTCAAGCTTAAGATTTCTATGGTGTAATCCTTCTTGCTCCAATCGAGTTAAAATAGCTTGTTTGCGCGCTTGACGATCACCCAAGGTGAAGCTTGGGTCAATATCAAGAATATTAAGGCTTAAGCCAAAGGTTTGATGAAAGCTCGGCTCGATTAAAAGCAATACTTTTAGTCCTGATTTTAACGATTCACCTGTACTGCGTTGGAATTTAGTATTAATCTTAATCGCCATGCTTGCCCACATATTGATGCGTACTTTGGCAATCATTTGTTGGGTATTATCATCAAACTCAACAAGCTCACCATAAAAATGCCCTGCGTTTTTTTGCCATTGTGAGATTTCGCCACGCACCCAATAACCACGATTACCTTTAAAGTGTTCATCAATGGTTTGTTTAATTTGTGTTAAAAAGTCACTTAGGCTAAGAGGCTCTTTTATCGTCGTCAGTACAGTTAAGCTCATATACAATCTGAATTTATTGCAAGTCTAAAATATCGCTAATTTTTAGTTTTAGCGTTTTGGCAATCACCGATAAAGGCACACCGGCACTTAGCATTTCTTCAACCTCAAGCTTAAGCTCGGTATGGCGCAAATTATTTTCAAATGAAGATGAATGTTTCATAAACCCTCCTGGTTTGGTTTTTATTTACATAAGATCATGCACTTTTTCTATTTCAACACCCCGCCTCGCAAACTCGGCACCCCTCTTGCAAAGAGGGGAATATAAAATCACCATTGCCTAATTCCCCTCTTTGCAAGAGGGGTGGCAGCCGCAGGCTGACGGGGTGTTTATAAAATACATAACTTCAGTTATTTAAAATTAATTTAACGAATTGACATTATACGCTTTGATAAAGACGCTGCTTAAGCGCTTGGCGGCGTTGCTCATAATGTTTCTGTTCATATTTACTTAGCTGCAAAGTATAACTGATTTGACCGTTAAATTTCAGCATGATTTTCTCCTTCTCTTTTTCTATAGCAAAAATGACCTATCCAAGCGCATTCCCAAGTAAACACCTTGAATGCTCACGCGATGCGCAGGATAGATCATCGGGGGGAGGTCTTCATTGTGGGGAATAAGTGTTACAGTTTTATTATCCTGCATTTTAAATTCTTTTAATGTTGCTTCCTTTTCATCGATTAATGCCACGACAATCTGACCGTTACGGGCAATATGTTGTTTTTGAATCAACACTAGATCACCATCTAAAATGCCACTTTCTTGCATTGAGTTGCCGGATATTTTTAACAAATAGCGATCAGGCATATTCAGAAGTTCAGATAAATCAATGGTTTCGATCACTTCATAAGCTTCTAACGGTAAACCTGCGGCAATCGTGCCAACCAATGGTAAATGAAGAAGATTATGCTGCCCATTATCTGCTTGATCAATGATTTCAATATGCTTGCGCTTACCTTTAGGGATATGAATATACCCCTTTTCTTTGAGCGCTTTAATATAGTAAGAAATTGTGGCTTTTGATTTGAGATTCAAAGCTTCCGCAATGTCACTAAAAGTAGGTGAGTAGCCATTTTCAACCTGAAAACTCTGGATAATGTTTAAAACTTGCTGCTCTTTGTTATTTAACATGAACCTGTCTCCTTGCCGTTGATCTATACCACCCGCAAACCATTTTACAGTCTTTCTGCCATTGAATTTATTGTTCTTTTGAGCCATTTGATATTGCTAATAGTCCTTGCTATTACCTGCAATCCAATGACTCAAAATTTTCAAAAACTTCTTTGACATTAAACAACGCAAAATGATTCACGAGTGGTATATCGCTTATTATGTTCTAAAAAAGTTTAAAATCAAGCGTAATATGCAAATAAGTTCAAATTAAGTTTAATATTGAGAGTTGATAAGTACTTCTTCGCCAAATTTACCATTGTGTGGCATCGGTTTATGCGTTGAGTTTAAAGGTCGCAGGATACGGATTGCTTTGGCACCTGCAGCGCGGGCATCGCTAATATCCCCATCAGAATCGCCATAATAAAGCGTAATTTTATGTTCTTTAATATAAGGCGTTTTCGCGCCATGCTTAGGACCACTAAAAATAACTGGATTCATTTTATCTTTGGGAATATCAAAATCATGCTGCAGAATGCTTGTTAATTTTTCTGTTTTTGTTTTAGGTCTTCCCGTAATAAAGTAAATATGATCTCCTCGCTTAAGATGCATTTGGATAAGTGCATATCCTGACTGCTTGGGAATCGAAAAATAATCCCAGTCATTATTCATTTTCTGCCAAAATTTAGGATTCTTGAGATACTCATTGCTCTTTGGTGAGAACGCTTGCTTGCCGCGAAAGAAGCCAGGACTTGAGAATAGCAGAGTATCATCAACATCGAAGCCGACATTAATGGGTTTGGTATTGGCTAAACTTTGTTTAATTTGCTCAACAGATACCCAATGTACTGGCATGCGCTGACTGAGCTCACTCATTGTAACGCCAGGATTTAATGGGCTATGTGTGTTGGCAGCTGTTGTTTGCGCGAATGACGCAAAGACAATGCAAGATGTAATTAATGTGGCTTTTTTAAGCATGTTTAAGTTCCCTCATTTCAGTATATGAAAATATCATTGCCGCAAAATACACAAAAAAAATGAAATTGTCATGCAGATTGTGTTAATGAAGTTAACGTGATCTTGAGAATGCGGAACACTAGAGTTTGAATGTATTAGGCTAATATAAGAGTATCTTGGGGCTTTATCGCGAAAGTGTTTATACAATACCTAGATAATAATTCAATTTAACGTATGCGTATTGCTTCAAAAAACCTAAAAATTGTTGTTTGCAATGCCAAATAAAACTAGTATTAACAATATTAGAAAATTCATTTGGATAATTGATATGTATAAGCTATACCACAACCCCCGCTGTAGTAAATCGCGTGCAGCATTAGCGTTTTTAACGCAAAACAATTATGAAGTTGAAGTGATTGAATATCTCAATACACCGCTATCTCAAACAGATATATTGCGACTTTTAGAGAAGTTGACCGCTGCCAAGCACATGCTTATTCGCAGCAGTGATGATGATTTTAAATCTTTAAATATCAATGATGTTGAAGAACTATCAGATAGTGAAATTGCAGAGATTTTAGTAAAAACACCTAAATTAATGCAGCGCCCAATATTGGAGACGAGAGACAAAGCGGCGATTGCGCGCCCCATTGAAGATATGATCGCTATTTTAGAATAATCATTAAAATAACATTTCCCCTTTTTATCTGAGGGTATATCATGAGCCCTTTATTGTCGATAGTGGTCGCATAACATGAAATTTACTTTATTAAAGAAAAGTGCCAAAGCGCGTCGCGGCACTTTACAATTTGAGCGTGGTCAGGTGCAAACACCTGCGTTTATGCCAGTAGGCACTTATGGTGCAGTCAAATCTTTGTCACCTGAAGATGTCAAAGCCACGGGCGCTGAAATCTTACTTGGCAATACTTTTCACTTATGGCTGCGTCCAGGCACTGAGATTGTTAAAATGCATGGTGATTTACATGATTTTATGCAGTGGCAAGGACCGATATTAACGGATTCTGGTGGCTTTCAGGTGTTTAGTCTGGGTGCATTGAGAAAGCTTACCGAAAAAGGGGTTACCTTTCGCTCGCCACTTGATGGATCTAAAGTATTTTTAGACCCTGAAATCTCAATGCAGATCCAGCGTGATCTAGGATCTGATATCGTAATGTGTTTTGATGAGTGTACACCGTATCCGGCAACAGAGCTTGAAACAAAGGCATCGATGGAGTTATCGATGCGCTGGGCATTAAGAAGCAAAATCGCGCATGGCGATAATCCATCGGCTTTATTTGGGATTATCCAAGGTGGGATGTATGAGCATTTACGTGATCAATCCTTAAAAGCATTAACGGATATAGGCTTTGATGGTTACGCAATTGGTGGTTTGTCTGTTGGTGAGCCCAAGCCTGATATGATCCGTATCTTAGATCATACAGCACATCAAATGCCTGAAGATAAACCACGCTATTTAATGGGTGTTGGTAAGCCGCAAGATCTGGTTGAGGGTGTGCGCCGAGGTGTAGATATGTTTGATTGCGTGATGCCATCAAGAAATGCCCGCAATGGTCATTTGTTTGTCAAAAGCGGTGTTATCCGTATTCGTAACAGTCAATATAAAACAGATACCTCACCATTAGATGAGAGCTGTGATTGCTACACTTGTAAGAATTTCTCAAGAAGTTATTTACATCATTTGGATAAAACCAAGGAAAGCTTGGGTGCACGTTTAAATACAATTCACAATATCACTTATTATCAACGCTTGATGAAGAATATCCGTAATGCGCTAGATGAAGATCGTTTTGAGGATTTTGTACAGGAATTTTATAATGATATTGGTCAACCGACGCCAGAGCTTAAAGCATAAAATGACACAATTGTGAATTGTGTATTTCAACCTTGCTAAGGCGATGGTAACATAAGCTTATTATAACCATGCCAATGCAAGATTCATGAATATCTATTTATACAATTCATTATCTGGAAAGAAAGAACTGTTTCAGCCGATTAGCCCACAAAAATTAAAAATGTATGTCTGTGGTATGACGGTTTATGATGATTGTCATATTGGACATGCGCGCACCCAGATCGCCTTTGATGTTATCGTGCGTTATTTTCGCTTTTGTAATTACGATGTAACTTATGTGCGCAATATCACCGACATTGACGATAAGATTATTAAGCGTGCCAATGAAAACGGTGAATCAACTGATGAACTCGTTGAGCGTACGATCAAAAGCATGTATGACGATTTGGATCGTTTAAATATCCTAAGACCTGATTTTGACCCGCGAGCTACGCAAACGATTCCTGAAATGTGCCAGATGATCGAAAATCTGATTGCTAAAGGCTTTGCTTATGCACCGGGCAATGGCGATGTTTATTATCGCGTTGAAGCATTTAATGACTATGGCAAATTAAGTAAGCAAAGTTTGGAGCACTTGCGTGTTGGTGCGCGGATTGAAAGTAATGAACAAAAAGAAAATCCCCTAGACTTTGTATTGTGGAAAGCTGCCAAAGCCGGTGAGCCAAGTTGGGATTCACCATGGGGACAAGGTCGCCCTGGTTGGCATATTGAGTGCTCAGCAATGTCTAAAAACCTCTTGGGGGATAATTTTGATATTCATGCAGGAGGTTCAGATTTACGTTTCCCGCATCACGAGAATGAGATCGCGCAATCGGAAGCGGCTAATGGTTGCAGCTTTGCTAATTACTGGTTGCACTCTGGCATGGTGCAGGTTGATGATGAGAAGATGTCTAAATCATTGAATAACTTCTTCACCATCAAAGAGGTATTATCTGAGTATCACCCTGAAGTGGTTCGCTTCTTTTTGATTTCAGGACAATATCGCAGTGAAATCAACTACTCTAAGGAAAATTTAGATCAGGCAAAAGCAGCAATTGAACGCTTATACACGGCACTACGTGGCATTGATATTACTGAAAAGACAGCAGAAATAGCAGAAGCAAAGCAATATATTAATGACTTTAAACAAGCGATGAATAATGACTTTAACACACCAGAAGCATTGCCAGTGTTATTTGCCATTGCCAAAGAGATCAATAAATATCGCACAAGTGACCAACAAAAAGCAGTTGGCTTTGCTCAGTTGTTATTGGAGCTTGCTAATGTATTAGGCATCCTTAAGCACTCGCCAGAGAGCTATTTTAAGTATAGTGTTGCTGATGATTTAAGTGATGAGGTGATTGAGACTATGATTGCTGAGCGTATTAATGCGAAAAAGAATAAAGACTACGCCAAAGCAGACCAGATTCGCCAAACGCTAACAGAGCAAGGCGTATTGCTTGAAGACTCAGCAACGGGCACAATCTGGAAAAGAGCGTAAGGCACATAAAGCATAAGTAAGGGTAAAAGATGAGTGATATATTTGGTGGAGATGTCAATGTTGATGCATTGGCACAGGACTTACATACAATCCGTGATTATCTGCGTTGGGCGACTTCTCGTTTTCTAGAGGCAGAGCTTTTTTATGGGCATGGTACGGATTCGGCATGGGATGAAGCAGTACACTTAGTGCTACAAGCGCTTTATTTGCCACTGGATATTGATAATCGTATTTTGGATGCGCGCTTGACGCATGTAGAACGTCAAAAAGTGATTAAATGGGTGTATAGACGCGTGGTTGATCGTGTGCCATTGCCGTATCTTACAAAAACGGCATGGTTTGCGGGGATGAAGTTCTATGTTGATCAACGCGTTATCGTACCGCGTTCACCGCTTGGTGAGCTGATTCGCAATGAGTTTGAGCCATGGGTTAATCATCATAATGTCGAGCGCGTATTGGATCTATGTACTGGAAGTGGTTGTATTGGTATTGCAACAGCACATGTATTTCCTGATGCGCAAGTGATATTAAGCGATATCTCAGAAGATGCACTAGAAGTGGCTAAGCGTAATATCAAACAGCATGATATGGAACAGCGTGTTACTGCAGTGCAATCGGATTTGTTTGCAAATCTAACAGACCAGAAGTTTGATTTGATTATCTCTAATCCGCCGTATGTTGATATGAATGATTTGGCATCTATGCCACAAGAGTACTTAAAAGAACCAGCATTAGCATTAGGCTCTGGTGATGATGGTTTAGATATTACACGTAAAATCTTAGTTAACGCACTTGATTATCTGAATGAAGGTGGCGTATTGATCGTTGAAGTCGGCAATAGCCAGTATGCGTTACAAGAAGCCTTTCAAAGCGTGCCTTTCACATGGCTTAACTTTGAAGATGGAGGTGACGGTGTGTTCTTATTGACCTATGATGAGCTCAAAACTTATCGATCAATATTTACCGAGGGCTATCAAGATGCCAGGTAATACATTAGGAACGCTTTTTAAAGTCACTACTTTTGGTGAGAGTCATGGTTTGGCACTAGGTGCGATTGTCGATGGCTGCCCGCCAGGATTGCCATTAAGTGAAAACGATTTGCAAGTAGATTTAGATCGACGTAAACCAGGACAATCAAAGTTCACCACACAGCGACGCGAACCCGATCAGGTCAAGATTTTATCTGGTGTATTTGAAGGCAAAACAACAGGAGCGCCGATTGGTTTAATCATTGAAAACACCGACCAGAAATCCAAAGACTATGGCGAGATCAAAGATCAGTTTCGCCCAGGACATGCTGATTTTACCTATTTTCATAAATATGGCATTCGTGACTATCGTGGTGGTGGACGCTCATCAGCAAGAGAAACAGCAATGCGTGTTGCAGCAGGTGCGATTGCCAAAAAGATATTAAAAGAGCGCTTTAATAGCGAAATATTTGGCTATGTTTCACAAATTGGTGATATTGAGCTTGAGCTTAAAGATCAAAGTTTTATTGCGCAAAATCCTTTTTTCTGTGCGGATCCTCAAAAGATCCCTCAGCTTGAGGAGTTGATGCAGTCCATTCGCAAGCAAGGGGATTCTATTGGTGCCAAGGTCAACGTTGTTGCACGTAATATCCCTGTTGGATTGGGTGAACCGGTATTTGATCGCTTAGATGCTGATATTGCTAAAGCATTGATGAGTATTAATGCCGTTAAAGCGGTAGCTATTGGTGATGGTTTTGATGTTGTTAGCCAAAAAGGTAGTGAGCATCGCGATGAATACATTAAAGATAAAGGCTTTTTAAGCAATCACGCCGGCGGTATTTTAGGTGGGATTTCCTCAGGACAAGATATCTTGGTAAGCATTGCCTTTAAAGCCACTTCAAGCATTTTAGTACCTGGTCGCTCAATCGATATTCATGGTAATCAATGTGAAGTCATTACCAAGGGCCGTCACGACCCATGTGTCGGCATTCGCGGTGTACCAATCGCCGAGGCGATGTTAGCACTTGTCCTTATTGATCACTATTTACAGCACAAGGCGCAGAATTTATAACTATACCGCCCATATTGTAAACCACAGTTAGAGACACAGAGAAGCTCTCAAATAATGTTAAACCGTGCGCCAAATTGACGGGGCAGATCAAGGTGCTATAGAACCCTTGTTTTATTTTATTTTACAAGCACTTTCACTTCGACTACTTGAGGTGAGTTGATATAGAAAAATCGCGTCACAACATTAGCCACATATCGCACATAAGCATAATAATGCGGATAAGCTGCCTCAATAACAAGTACATTGCTCACATGATCATAATTAACTGATTTAATTACTGATTTAAAAAACTGATATCTTTCTGCATTTTCCTCACCATAGAGGAATTTTAATGCCAATAAAAACCCATCATTATTACGAATATCTAGATCAGAAAAAGCTCTAAAAACCTGCACCACACGATCAATATGACGAAAGCTATTTAGTCTTAGCTCGGACTTTAAAGCAATCAACTCAAAGTGCGCACTTTGAGTGTTAAAACTATTGGTGCTTACCTTGATCAAACTACCGTGTTCGGCTTTTTGGGTCCATTCTACTTTGGCAAAAATCCTTTTCTCAATATCTAGCGCCTCATTGATATCTTTAGGAGAGTAACTAAGTTTACCGACATGCTTATGAAAGACATATTCACTGACCGTATGATTGTAGTAATCTTTATACGGCTGGTTATTAACCCATACTTGATGAACATAACAAGCGCGAGCCTCAGGATCCTCTGGATGGAGCAAAGGGATTTTATCGTAACGCTCATCAATTTTTTGTGACGTTGAATAGGCTTCAAAGAGATTAAATAGTGGGATAACATTAGTAATAAACAATCGATCCTTCTGGCTAATGAGCTCAAAAAAGTCTGCTCTATCATATATCCCCACGGGAAACATCAACATCATTTCTTTGACTTTGGCAGTCGTCTCAGTCACCGGAATCTGCGACAGCTCAATGCTTAATTTTAAAGAAAACTCAGGTGACAATAAATCTAGACGCGTTTTATCATTTAAACCCAAGGTATATGCATCACTATTGTAAACCGTCGCTAACACTTCCTTTTGCGTACCATCATCATAGATGACACACACCTTAATTTTATTTTCTTTAAGCAACATTTCTTTTAATTGACACAGTTTAAACTCGCCTTGCTTCCACAACAAAGGATTGACCCACAAATCAAAGACATTGTGATTAAGCTCTGTTGGGGCATCAGTCTGTAATGAAACTTGCGTTGAGGTCGTTGTTAAATCGACATGATCAACTTTAAAACACGTCAAATTAACTTCGCTTAAATTACTATAATGAAACTGTTTTTTTGCTTGAATATCATAAACATCAAAACGCTCTTTTGGCTCAAGGCTTAAGCAGGCTTTTTTAATCTTTGACTTAACAGCAATGAGCATATGCTTAGGCAACTGCATTAAGAGATTTTGATTATAACGCGATAAACGATAATCTCGCTCACTTCTAAGTTGTGCCACCAAGTTGCTTTGAATATCCTTGCCCAATGCCTCAAACAAATGGGTCAACACCTGATAATGATCATCGGATAAATCATAGTTTTTGCTAACAAAAGCCGTTTTTTCATCGAAAAAATTCATACCTTTCATCCTGTCATCGTTGTCATTTGTGATGGATTAATAAAGCTAATAACTCCGCCAACTGCCGTCGTACACATCGCTTTATTATTCATCGTGTTAATGGGAGAGCCTTGCACCATCGTCATAATATTCGTTGGGATAAACTGTCCTGCTGGAATGCACGGCGAAATAGGTTTTAATGGATTCCATGCCGGATTCGTCACTGCTGTGCAACTTGGCATCGGCAAAATATTTACCATAGGTGCCGCATCGGTGATATTAGCTGCCGGCTTGTTATTAATCAGCACGGTTGCACGTAACGTACTATACATCCCAGGACCCAAACCAAAAGTGCATAACATTTGCGAGCTTGTACAAGTGACCATTGTTGCCTGTGGTGAGCCGCTACTGGCACTTAATGCACTCGCTGTTTGACCACTTAATACGGCTGTATTACTTATCGAATTATTTAAATTTGCTAAAGCAACCTCAAATTCAGCTTGCTTGACAACCTGTTGCGCTGTTTGCACGCTTTGAATGTTACGCTGCTGAACTGCGATTACATTTTGCATCTGTATCGTTTTTGCCTGCATTTCATCTAACGCTTTGGCTGCATTTTTTGACTTTTGCGCATGTGAGCCAATCTCGCCTGCGGCTAGAGCTAAGGCATTATTAATCTCATTAATTTCATCTTCAATATGTGCTAAATTCTCACAACTTTGTAGCTGATTCAACAGCACGGGTGTTTCAGGAATTAGGTCGTTGACACTCGGGATACCAGATGTTGACATACTAGGTGTCGCACCACTTAACAAGGCTTGCATGTTAGGTAGCGATGGGCTCCCCATGGCATTGATAAAATTTTGTTGATCCAATGCCATAAGTTGATGCTGATAATTAAGTACTGGCTCTAAGATGTCATTAAGATTAGCCACACTCGCCATAGAGACACCGCTAGGTAATGGTACCTCCTTATTGAGCAACATTGACAAGCAATTTTGCAAGTCTTGTAAAGGAGATAATAGATCAACCGACAGCGGAGGTAAGTTTGGCACTCCCATCAAGGGCGGCATCGAGAAACTCATCGCATTTGCTAAACTTTGACATAATGCATCAAGCTCCATTTGAATTTGCTTAAGCAAACTTAACACATCAGGCAATGACATAGTATTAAGATCAATATCTTGCAAAAAGCTTGCCAAATCAGGCAATGATGCCAAGCTTGGTGTATTGACATTAGGTAAACTGATCTTAGCAATAAGTGATTTTAATTGGCTAAAAGCATCCAATACTTCATCACACAAACAGCTTGCCATTTGCATATTCGCCGTCGGTGTTTTAGGTAGATTTTGTGATAGATTTTTAAGCTTCATAATTTCCGCATTGATACTTGCCTGCAATGCCAATGACACATTACCTTGTTCAGCCAACATTGCATTTAAACTTGCCGTATAAGGTCCAACAATAGCACTACTATCAAAGCTTCCACCTTCGGGTAATTGAGGTAGTCTAGGCAAATGATCTAATGCGCTTTGTAGCTCAGTCATTTTTGGCAGCATCTCTTGTGCATCGAAACTCATATCAGGCACACATGGACAAAGTGAGTCATGTAGTGCATTAGCATTTGCGGCAAGTTGTGATTGAAATGCCAAAGCATTTGGAACTTGCTGCTTAAAATGATCTAACGCCGCTGTTGTGCTTTGTAAATGTGTTTGATAATTTGCTAAAAGCTCATCGCTACTCGAATCTCCTTGCCATGCCAACGCACTTGTTTTTAATCCCGAGAATTCTGTCATAACCGCAGCATTCGCATTGGTTAATTCTGATAATGGTGATGTGCTTACCTGTGATTGAGCAATGAGTAAACTTGGCGCCACTTTAGCAACACTCGTCAAATAATCACTTTGCAATCGTGTCACTTGCTGCGATGGCATACTTGCAAATGCTTGCTCGAAACGCGCCTGCTTAGCAATTTGTAGATCACTGCCAATAAGATACAATGTACTATCATCATTTAACACCATCACTACACCCTCACCAGCAACAACCTCCATCTTGCGATTTTCTGCTGACTGACTTTGCTTGGATGCTGTTGATTGCGTATCGCCTAACATCCGCGCCTTTTTACTGACATTTTCAGCTACAAGCGGTAAACCAGCAGGTACCACAAACATCGACCAACTTTGCACTTGCCCATTAAGCTTATTCAATGCTTGTTGCTTTTGTGGATCTTGCGTATTACCTGCTAGCGCTTGCACATGTTCTGATACCGTATTTGGATCTCCTAGCTGAACGCTTTGTGCTTTGGTAACTTTTTCATGATAACTGACGATTGATTTAACCATTTTAGCATCATGCTCAGGCAATTGTATTTGCCCTGTTTGCTGCAAGAAATCTGTGTTTTTCATCATTAATTGATCACTCATGGGTAAAACAGCTGTATTTGCAGTCTTAGCATCGAAAGGGGCATTGGGATAGCTCATAAAATCAGCTAAGGTTTGCTTTTTTGCAATCTCATTTACTGCATCTTTGCCCTTATTTCCATTATTTCCTTTATTCCCATTACTCAAATCACTTAACTCTTTTGATAGATTCTCTTGATACTGGGCATACGCCTGTGTCTGGCTATTGATATCTTCAACACTACTTTCTGAATTTAAGCCGAGAATATTTTTATGAATCTGTACTAGGCTTGTCTTTTGATTGCTATCGTTTGCTACATTAGTAGCGCCTATTGCAGGCGCTTGTGTTTGGCTTTTCTTTAGTTGGTCACTCAAGGCATTGATATATTCACTACTCGGTGTCATGGTTTGCGGATCAACATTAATTCGCTGTGATTGCCTCGTTAATAGCGCTTTCTTTTCACTTTGCTGAAAATTACTTACTTGCAGACTTAAACTTTCGGATATTTGAGCAACTTTTGACATATCACCAGCGGATCTTGCATCGGTTAATGCATCATTTGCCGCTTTTAAACTTTGTATACTTGAAGCATCTGGTGCTTGAGTTGATCTTAAGGTCAAATCCGCAATTAATTTCTGTGTTTGATCAAGATTAACATTCTCAAGACCACTGGCTTTATAATCAGGACTCGCATACTGTTTCAATGCACTTAAGTTACGCTGCAAAACACTACTTTTTTGTGTCAAGCCTTGTGTTTCACTTTCATTGTAGAGCGGTAAATTTTCGATAAACTTTTGGAAATATGTCAACTCATTTGCCATAGCCAATCCTTAACCCACCGAGGTGGTTAAACCTTTTACCGTTGTACTTGTCGTGCCTTTAATATCTACTGTCATACCTTGTACAGAAGCCGCTTGAGTAGCCTTAACAGCAACACTACCACCTTGCAAGCTTGCACTACTTGTTGATTTTAAACTAAGTGAACTGGAACCCGTAATACTGACTTTATCCGCGTTAAGCGTAATCTCACCGTCTTTGACTTCAATCACACTACTACCCACTGCAAGCTTAATATCCTTGTCTTTAAGTGAAATGCTCGTGCTACTTTTTTGAATCAACACTTCATCTGTAGTCACTTTAACCGTGATATCACCAACGACAAATGCAATTGTTTTTTCAGCTTTTAAATTGTATTCATTGCCAATTTGCAATACCGCATCACCCGCACTTTTATATTGAATATTGCAGACTTCTTTTTCTTCTTTACCTTTGACAGCAACCGAAATCCCGTCGCTGTTCATTGCGATTGCGTGCTTTGCCATTATAAGTCCTTTTTAACACTAAATTGATTAATGGTGAAACTCACACTTTCACCTTGAGGTTTCTCAGTATAATATTTCCAACCAGATACCGGTTGATGCTTTAAGATAAAATAAATAGCAACAGGCGTATCACTCACATCTAAAGAGATCTTCTGTGCCCCTTGATCTGGCATAAATACATAGCGGCTAACGCCTTGATCAAGTGCGCTTTGGCTAATGGTTGCGTAATCTGCGGTAACAAAATTCTTTTGATCTGCCGGTTGACTAATCAACATTGTGATTGGCTGTTTATCATTGGCATCTTTTGACATGTCAACCTTAACCGTCATTGTTGTCGAATGATACCAAGGGATTAACGAGCAGCCACTTAACATTAAAAACACTGCCACTATTGTTATATATTTCATCATTTTTGCCATTGTTTTACTCCTTTGTGGCGATTTTAGCCTCTAGCTCTTTAATATGCTCATGCTTCTGTGGGCGTATGCAATACGCCCCTACATATACCCAAGTTATCTACGCCTGAAAATTATCCGCATTATTGTCTTGTTGATACTTAACCAGTTTCAAAATGTCTGACTTTAGCTGAAAGCTCACGACAAATGGCGCTACTTTGCTATTGTCACTACTGATCTTCCAGCTGCACAACCAATCACTATTGCAATGAGCATCCGCCAACATCTTAAAGACTGCCCACTCACCCTGATAGGTTTTTTGATAAGTTACATTGCTGTTACTTAACCAGCCAATGGATACGGTTGGTTGCAGTTGCCAATCATAAACAACCGGATGGTTACTTTGATCATAGGTATCTAAGCCCAATACACGATCCTTGCTGCCAATTTGCATAAATGACAGTACCATTTTGCTAATGCCATCTAAGGAAACCTGTTTAAAAGGTGTTGCTGCTACAAACATATCCATCGCTCGCGGTTTGCCATCTGTTGTCCATAAGTCACTTTGCAAACGATAGAAATAATTAAATGAATCGACATAGCTCACAAGCGTTTTTTGCTGCTCTTGAGTTAAATTATTATCAACTTGCCAAATGCCACTAATCGCATCTAAATGAATAAAGCCTTTAAGTAGCGAATACATCTCATTATAAACAGTACCTTTAGGTCCAAACATGTCATTTAATGCATCTGAGCTAATAATACTACTGGAGCCTAAATCCAATGGGAATTTACTTTTTACAAGTGCAATTTTTGGCACAATATCAAGATCCCATTGCTGCTTTAAATCAGTAATAAGATACTGTGCCACACTCAAGCGAATAATGCGCTCAGGCACTTTAAGCAATTGATATGCCTCATTATTTGGCACACCTAAGGCGTCAATTAAACCATTGAGCTTAGCTAATAATGAATCTTCTTTGGTTGAATTGATCTCTTCATATAAACGGGTGTAATTTTCACGATTACGTTGATAGAGATTATTACTAATGGATGACAATACTTGCTTATAATCTTGATATTTTGGGGACGCTACAAACTCATTTAATCGTGCAAAATTATTTGGGATAATTTGCAGCTCAGCTGGCAGCGTTTCATCTTTTCCAAAGCTTGTATTGGTCTTGATATAATCAAGCATATTGCTAAATGGCGTATTATCCGAAGTAATATCAATCAAAAACATTTGCAGGTTATCAATGGATACTTTAGTTGGTAGCGCGTTTTGTAACACTTGATTTAACATCTGCACATATTGACTGGAATAATGTGTTAATGCCCCCTTTTCCAAACGATCAAAGGCGCCATAGTTGATATTATATTGCTGCAGTAATTTCACCAAACTCTCATAGCGCTTTAATAGCGGTAATACTGAGTTGATCAACGTGTTTTTTGAATAGACTAATGACACGGCGGTTACGTTACGCGAGAAGACCGTTTTAAAAGTGTATTTATAGTAATCATTGTCATCGAGCAAACTGATTGTATTTTGATTGCGATTAAGCACACTGACCAAAATAGAGTTAAGCTCAGCACTCAATAAAATACGCTTCCACACCTGCTCTTTTGATTGATCAACTGAACGCTTGCTAAAGAAGGCATTGACTTTATCGTTATAGTGAAACATTTGCTCAACAATATCTGCAAAGCTTGTGATATTATTTTGCGTAGCTGGAATAAGATTTTGCAGATCAATCAATGCCGTGCTACCACTACAATAAGACTGATCCTGCGGCAAAGCGCTACCTAACTTAGCCAAGAATTTGCTCACGCCTGAATTATTATTAAGCACATCATTAGTTAACATATCCGGCACAACTTGCTGTAATAAACACACCTCTTGATGAGTAATCACATTACGACTGATATACTCTTTTAACTGATCATTCGTTGCATGAAAGTAATCACCATCAAAAAAAGCGCTCAACATCTTACCTGAAGCAATAGTACCTGCAGAGTTGATAATTTTAGAATCATCCGATTCTGCGTTATATAGATTATTTGGAATGTGTGAGACCAGTTTTCTATTGTTACTGCCATAACGATAAACAATACCTAATTGCTGAGAAGATAACCCAGTAATCAAAGAAATAAGAGACAAATTATCCTGTAGCACATCGACTACCTTGCTTGAATTGGTGCTGGCAATAAGTGATAGATAAATTGCCTTATGCAGATAGTCCTCTGTTTGATAGATTTTGGGTAACAGCACGTTTTCATATAAATAATTAGCATATAAGCGGTTTAGTGTTTTATTACCATGCGCATTATACAAAAAAGGCAATAATAATTGACTGCGGTAATAACTTACCCATTGCTCATAGATTTTAGCAGCTGCTTCTGTTTCCATCGTCTCTAGTGGTGCAAAAGGACGCTTTAATTGAATAAACTCACTAAACTCATATTGTTGATAGGCATTATAGGCAAACACCGTACTAAAGAATGCCGAAACAAATACTGCCGCAGGTACTAATACATGCCTTGGTTTTAATGCATTTTTATACGCTTTGGAGCCAAAATCAAAAAACGTACTGTGATAGTTTTTAGCATGTATACCAAAATCAAGGTGGATTGCTTTGGCAGGCACTTGGCCATAAGCGCCTTGCGTTAACTCAGAGACTAATTGTATGGCTGGCAAAGTCGCACGCTCAATTTGATAAGCTGCCGTTAACGCACGCTGTACTTCAGTCGTATGATTATTTAAATCACTCAACTTCACTGAAATTCGATGACGGATAACAGCAAACTCGTCATCCAAGGTTGTTTTAATCTCCTCAGCAGAGCTTGGCGCTTCAAAGCTTATCTTAGTGTCATGTTTCAACAAATCAAACAATGCTTCTATTTCTTCATCCATCGCAAAATCAGCAACCGATAAATGTATCTGATAATTCCCATGTGAGAATAATGGCATTTGTGCCATAAATTTCTGAAACATCGCAAACTGACTAGATATAAAGTCATTACTTGTCGCCTTTAGCAGAACGACAGGTAATTGAATCGCACCACGATGATAAAGCTTATTCAAAAAACCATTAAACAACGAAACATTTAATTGCTTGGTACTTTCTAAGGTAATCACGAGAATCATCTTGCCATGCCCAACGATGATCGATTGATTCGCATCAATAATAGTAATCTCAAAGGCATCTAAGTCCATCAAACCACCAATATAAGTCAAGGCATGATCCATATTGCCTTCATAAACACATAAAAAGGATGGCCAAAATGAATGCTTTGCCTGCTTTTGAATATTTAGCTGAGCATCTGCATATGGGTTTTTGTTTTTCTTGGCTTTCGGTGCTGCTTTTTTCAAGCGACTAAACATTGACGTTGCCTTGCTTTTTTCAGTCTTTAAGGTCTTGATCAACCAAACAATAAAGACCAAAAAAGCAGCCACGCCCATCGCGCCAAAAAGCATAACGGCATATTTACTGGTTAATAGACTCATTTTGACTCCTTTTCATCACTAAAGCTTAATATAATCCCCTGTTTATCACTAAACGCTAATGCGTTAATCCCCTCGCCATTTTTTGTTGATTGTTTTAGGTTAAATTGTTGATCATTCGCATCTTGGGTATAACTAAGTGCACACTCTTGTTGTGCACCATAGAGTGTTTGCTGCGCTATTTTTTGTGAGGCTTTATCTTCAATTGTTGCCGTGTTTAGCTTAACGGATTTAATTGCCACGGTTTCTGCCGAGCTAAACTGCAATAACACAACATCACCATTTCGTAATAAATTAAATGTATTTGCTGTGACGCCAAAGCCTGCTACTGGCACATACAGTGGTGCAGGTTTACTCGGATCTTTATAAAGAGATTTTGGCAAATTACACGCATAGCTTAATAAGTTCTCACTTTGCTTGGCATAGACATAATCGGTGAGTTTAGTGCCTTGATCGTCAGCAAACGAGCTTTCAGTTTCAGATTGACCTTTATAAAGCTTATAAGCATATTTGACACTATCATCAACATCTTTACCAATTGTTACCACCGCTTGTGTTTGAAATGTTACAAACGATTGATATTGAGGTAAATCATTTGCCTTAGCACTTTGATCTAACCATTGACTTTGAAGCTGTACAAAGTGAGTGATGCCAGCAGGTGCACCAATCATCGTGATCTTTTCATAGCGATCCTTGTCCGTTTCTGATTCATAATTTTGCTCGGTTAATTTACGCTTCACAAACTCGATCGTTGCCCTATTCTGCACAAACTGAAAGTGTTGAGAACTCAAGATCACTGCTGTGCTTTGCCCAACAAAGGTGTTTTGCCATTGTGTTTTATCCAAAGCAATCAAGTCATAACTTGGTGTTATCGGGAAAAAAGGCATAAGCTCACGCAAACTCACCTGAAACTTTGCCACACAAGACAACGTGCTTTGCAAATCGCTTGTAATCTTTTGCTCGGTGTTGGTGTAAATCTTCACATCCTCAACGAATTGAACGCGATCAAGTGCAAAACCTTTGATTAATGGCTGTTTTTCATTATAAATTTTTGCCAAGGGTTTTCTATCTATATTCATATCTGCTAGATTCATCATGTTCTGTGTTTTTGACCATAGTGGCTGCACTTGGCAGTGTGCATGATCAATTTGAAATAAATCTTTTGAGGTTAATGTGCCTTTACCTTCTGGTTTTTTTTGCCAGTCACTGCTTAGCGCATCATATAAAACATAGCTGCTTTTGCCCTTTGTGAGTTTGCTGTAGTCATACACCAAATAAACACTGTAATGATCCAAAGCTTCAATGAAATAATCATAAAAACTACGTGCGTAAGCAGATACCATCATTTGTTTTTGTTTGACTGCAAGCTTTTTGCATTTGGCTGCATCAATCTGCACCCAACTTTGGAAGAAGTTATTGTCATTAAACACATCGATATATGATTTATCAAAATCAACATAAATAGGCTGATGTTGTGACCAGAATGCCTTTAGGGGATCGCTAAATTTCAAGGTGAAAAACGGTAGCATCGAGGCGATTTCACTCGTTTGCTTATCAATATTTTGTTCAACCAAAGGATCGACAAAACGTAAATGTTCATCGTTTGTCATGGAAGCAATTGCTTGTAATTGCAGCTTAGTCTGATACTTGGTGTTTTTCTTATCCGGATCATCAAAAACATAGGTGTTTTCTAATGTAATCGCCATTGATAACGGAACATTCTGATACAAAAATGCATAATCTGGATGCACGCCATCATCATATGAAGTTTGAAATTTAAGCATACCATCAAAGCCGTAACGTTTAAGCTCAAGATCAAGCTCGGTAATATGATAATTAGCTAACATCAAACCCTTAAACTGTGACTTTTCCGTTTGATTTTGATACTTGTTACTGACTAATGTTAATGGCTTTGTTGCTAGGTTTTCATCTAATGGATTAAGCTCAATCGTGATAACCTGTTCAACGATAAATGGATCATATCCAATCACTGGGCGAATCTTGGATTGTAGTAGTGCGAACAACTTGCGTGACTCGTTCTTGCTGACAATGCTAAGTGCGAAAAAGCGTGATAGCTTATTCACCACCTGCTTAAATTTAAAGATATCGACGCCATCAAGTTGCAGTAGCACTTCTTCAACCAATAAAGTCTCAAGTTCATCCAACATTAAGCGTGCATTCTCAAGCATGTTCGATGTATTTTGAAAATTTGTCTCTAGAATCTCATCCAATAGATTGATAAAAGTCAATTTTTCAAAATACACCTTAAAGGGGCGTATCACATAGCGTGATAAGACACCAGCAGATAATAAATCAAGCACACGAGCATAAGCAATACTTTGGCGAAACCCAGGCTTTTGTTTGGCTTTGATTAAGCCTAGAATCTTTTGATGCAATAGCTTTAATTTATCAATACTCTGATCATTTAACTCATCAATCACGGCAATGGTTAATACATCCAGTAACGCGTGTGAGATATAGGCAAAACGCTCTGAACTTAAGCTTAGATTCGGCAAAACTTCGGCTAAGATATCTGCCAACTGCACATTAATGTCTTTTGTTACAGATATAGTTTCTGACTCTTGCTTTGCTTCAGGAGCACTATCATCAAGCAATTGATTTTTATCTATAATTGCCACACTCATATGTCCCCCTACGCATTTTCTTTTTGTTTAAATTGACGTTTGGGATAAAACTCATGGCTATTAGGATCTTTCTTGCCCGCATCAGCAACGGAAGTCACTGCAGAGCCATCTAGCAACACCAAATCAAATTGACCACTTGTCTGATAAGCATCAATTAAACTTTGTAACTTAGCAGGTTCATCAAGAATCAAATATGCTTGCGCAAGTAATGCCTGTTTTTTTCCACCATCAAAGACACCTCTGACTGCAAGCCATGTATTTTTCTTATTGGCATAGGCAGGCTCATCAATACTTGATTCAGGCTGTGACAAATACTCCATGACATCTTGATCAAAACCACCAAAGCTTTGAAAGGCGATTTCTCTCTGCGATTTCGGATCAATCATCACACCTTTAAGCAATCTATACTTTTCAATTTCAACAATACTATCTTGAGTAAACGTCTGCTTATCAAGCACATGATGACTTGATTTAAATGTGTAGTTTGATAGTGCGCGCAAGCTTGCATTGGACTCCATACAGGTAAGAATATTCATATAAATCGGCGTTTTACGCTGACCACTGCGTGTGGTTTTTCTCGTGATAAGCGCATTATACTGACGATCTTTTCTGCCTGCCGATGAACCTGTTAAATTATAAATATGTGCTAAGAATTGTGCTTGTGTGTTTTTTAGCTGCTCTTGTACGGTTAATTGTATTGTTGTGCGCTGTGTGCTTAGACTGCCAACCGCTTCCTTTTGGCGCTCACTGGTATTTAATAGCATTGCTTTTAATAATAAGCTGACTTTTAGATTATCCACTTTATACACCGGCGAGAACCCTTGATAACGCACATCACCATTATCATCAAAACGCTTGATCTGTAATTTAGTCATCACATCATCTGCCCAGACGCTTAGTTGGTTTTGCTCACTGCCACTGAAGTTTCTGCTGCGTGTTGCATATTCAATATTGATCGCAACTTTGACATAGGCTTGCAATAAAGCATGCATAATTTCAGCCGCAACCGTGTAAAAGCTAACACTGTCATCATTTAATAACCTTTCTTTCTCTTGGTTTTTAAATTCACTCACAGAGATAAGGTCTAAATACTTAGCGATAAATTCACTCAAAGAAATATTTGATTCAGTATTACACAACTGGGCATAGCGGCTTTGCGCTGTGCCCTGCCCTAATGCTAATTGCATGCGCTCTGATAATACTTTATCTTTGCTATCACCCTGATAAATCGGCTCATTATCAATACCATGGGCATACATCTTCAGCATTAGCTCATTGAGTTGACTAAATAAACCATAGAGATTTACCATGTCTTCAGTATTAATAACAAAAGATACTAACTGACGTATATTCACGTTATTTTTCAAGGTCGAACTACTGCTCGATAACACCAGTTGCATATAAATATATGCTTTACTCTCAGAGCTAAATCCACTCATGATCTGGCTTGGAATATCTTGAGCTGCAGCAACATCTTGCACCATACCAGTGAAGTTATAAGGTCTGCTGCCTAGTTTCTGTCCTAGTGCAATTTCCGTTAGTTGATCCTCAATCACCATACTGACAAGCTTTGGCTGTTGATTATCAAGACGCAAATCCTTTAAGATTTTGACACCTTGCTCTAAATAGGCATGCATTGAATCTTGGAAATCTTTGTAGCGCTTATCCTTCAAAGTACTGGCAGCTTTGATTACATTCGCATCATAAAATTGATCTAGATTTTTTTCTAATTGTGGCGCATAGATTTGAGCCTTACTATCATTAATAAAGGCTTGACAGAAACCAGTATAGCCTTGGGCTTTTGCCCATTCCTGCGCACCTTCGATAGCTTTCACCTGCTCATTGGTTTTGGTCACCAACTCCTTATAAACATCTAAGCGCTCTCTTAATTTGCTAATTTTACGAGCTGCTTGGTAGCTATTACCATGCACCTTGACACGCGTTGCGTCTTTTTGCAAAGCCTCTTTCCACGCATCGATACTTTTGGTTAATGCACGTGAACTATCCTCAAACTTCTTATAAACTTCAGACAATACTTTAGTGAAATTATCAATAATCTGCTGAAAACTCTCCGTTCTAATAAACTCCTCACCATATAACCCAACAAGCTGCCTTAATGCTTGTTGCACTAAGTAAAGCTGAACCAAGTGGTCATATTCAACCATTAAAGCCGCAACACATAGCGAAATCAAAAAGCGAAAATCTGTCTCACTTGCTCTTAAACTGGCAATCTGTTCAATCAATGCAGTTTTTTGATCCAAAAACAAATCCGCCTCACCAACATTGGGTGTCTTACCTTGAAAATAATCAAATAGTTTTG
Source organism: Cysteiniphilum marinum (assembly GCF_014857925.1). Lineage (GTDB taxonomy): Bacteria > Pseudomonadota > Gammaproteobacteria > Francisellales > Francisellaceae > Caedibacter > Caedibacter marinus. Next base: position 30,116 of record NZ_JACYVZ010000007.1, read on the forward strand.
CTTTAAGATCTTCTTGTGCAATTTCACCGCGTTCAATCGCCCCTTTACCATATAACTCTTGGGTTGAGAAATACAGCATACTGTGTGCTAATTGCCAATGCACCACCATGTCATAGCTACTAAACTTAGCAAATTCATTGAGTAAACCCATGCGCGTTCTAAACATGTGTTGTAAAAACGGCATTTGTTCCGGATAAGAGGCTGAAAACATCTGCATCGTTAATTCAGACACTTGCTTGATATGTGACTGATTAATGCCAAATACAAACTCATTAATAAATGCCGTCATCTGTCCATAGCATGCCTCACGATAGTTCTGGCTCGCATCAACACTAATGACTTTTTCTTTCGTTAAAAATGCCGCTTCAATTTCTTTTAAAAAGCCTTTTAATCCTTCCAGAGCTTCATGTCGTGCTTGGATAAATTGTGCAAGTGGTTCTTTACTTTCAGGCGCAAAGCATGTTAGCAACTCCTCAACAGTTTTTTGTCCTTGGAAGTCTTTTTTTGCTACATCCTTACATTCAACTTCTAGTTTCTTAACCTGCGCTATCTCCTTGCTTTGATGTGATAGTGTTAGCACTTTCCCAGTAACATTATAAGTAACTTTAACTTCTTTCAACTTAGTCACAACTGGGTTTAGTTTATCCACATCCGCAGTTGTTAACTTATCCTCTTCAACCATTAAAAACTCAAAGCTTGATGAGGTCATTTGTTGAAAGTATTTTTCTTTGCAAGTGGTAATAAAAATGCCATTATCAATCACAGGATAGCTTGGGAAAATAATCGTTGATAATTGAAATGGCAGATTTTTGACAAGATATTCAAGTGATTTATCAGCAAGCATTAATGATACTTGATCACCGGGCAAGCTCTTTTGTGCAAAGCTTTCAACCGCAACAATATAGTCTTGGAAAACACGTAAATGCCCTTGAAAATCATGCAACTTAAAATAGCTTGATATCACCGTCTGGCGCTTGTTCTTTAAAATACCAAATAAATTACCCAGTGATGCACTATCAACAAACACATCACATTGTTGTGCTGATTTCTGTAAATCGTGAATCGCTTTGACCGATTCAGCATGTGCTTTCTGTGCCTGAACCAAATCTTTAGATACTTCATCAAACTGTGTTTGAAAGTCAACCACTGCTTCACTTTCTTTAAAGCTACCCAAAACCCCGCTTTTTGAAGATTCCTGCGATTTTTTCAAGCTGTCACTGATAAGTTGTAGTGCCTTAATATTTAGTAAGTTTGCCACCTCGGTATCAGTAATTGCCGAGGGCTGATTACCACTGGCGTAATCCGCCATTTTTTTGACCAAGGTGCCTTTAGAGGTCGTCTTTGAAAGCTTCTCAACAACTGCTTTGGCATCATTTGCAAGCTTTTGACGTTTATCTTTAATCTCTTGATCATGCTCAGGACGTCGATACTCTTTTTGTAAAAACTCATTTAAGAAATGCATATGATAAAGCGCAATAGGCACAATGCTAGCAATACCAAAACTGCCTGAAACAAGTGTTTTGTCATTATGACATTGTACATTTGGACAAGTTAAGATCTTGACCAGGTGCGTCACAATTACCGCTGTTTTCCATAAGTTCTCATCATGGATGATCCACAGCTTTTTCTGCTCGGAGTAGTAGCATCCGGCATACAGTTTCTCATCATCTTCTTGTGTGACTTTTTTGGCATCCTCATTCATTGCCAACCATTCATAATAAGAAACATATTCGTGATAGAGGGACTCTAACACTTTAGCAATCAGCTTTAAGTTATCACTTTCTAGATTTTCATAATTAAATGTCAGCACATTTTTTAACATCCGTGGATTTAAGCAATCGGTAATATAAGCATTTTTGCCTTGGAACCAATCCGCAAAACGGATCTTTGTCTTTTGCCAAAAGGAAGTTTTTTCCTGTACTTTGTCAAACTGCTCTTTACTAACTTGCGCGCCCATTTTAACGGCGACATCGAAAGCGCGCTCGTTATAGCCAGAGCTGACCATATTCTTAAGTGATAGTTTTTTATCATTAAAGAAATCACGATAAGCTTGCGCTTGCGCGGGTTTTGCAACAATCACCACCGTATCATAATCAGCAACAGCCAATTGAGTTTCAATATCCTCACTGGCACTTAAACGCTTCTGCACCTCATTGTAGCCATCGATCACCTTGCCTGCATTTGAGGCTAATGTCGCTAATTGTACTGCGCCGCTAATTAAGCCCATGCTCAAACTCCTTTTTATCTATTTTTTTCTGCTATTGGTCTACTGCTTTAATGCTTTTTCAAAATCTGCGACATACGCTTGTAGTTTCTTAATGCGTAGTTTTGGATCTGCTTTTGACATCCAATCGGAGTCATCATATAAACGGATTAATGCTTGTTCGTCGTATAGATCAACATTCTTCCACTCTTCCCTCCATTGATCGCTAACTGTCATAACTGCTTTCCCTGTTAATAAGCTCTGCAAACCACTTTCCATCATTGTTTTAGATCGACGCAACATAAAAACATCAGCCCCTTTACTTTGAGCAAAACGCTCAAATGAATCTTGATCAATCAATCTACGCATTGCTTCTAAATGATTAACTTTAGTTGCTCTAGAACTTTTTGAATCATCAAAAATATCCACATCCTCTGAAGTGACATATTCTTGATATGACTTGATATATAAATCATCGTACTCAGTATATAGCATGCAAAACTCTTTAAATCGATAATCTTTAATATCACAAAGCCTCTCGCTCAACGTTGAAGCATTAATATCGGACTTCGCATCAAACACATAGGATGATTTGGCCACATAGGCCATCATTACCATAGCAATCGCTAACGTAATGGCGCTGGTATGCTCAGGTAAGGTCTTTTTCGGCAGAGCCATTTCACTCAGACTAATTAAATCTAGAAGTCTATCTGCTTCTTGCTTAATCAAAACATAAACCGCAGGCATACTTAACATACTTAGCGCTATATAGAGCCTTGCATCCCACGCCTTTATTTGAGGGTTTGTAAGGTTACTCCCCATAATATCGCTGACTTTTATTCGCTGAACAGGAACATATTTCTCCTCACCAAATCGCATTGTATTCCATTGAAAATTTCCTTTAGTTACAAATTTAGAGGGTGACTGATCTTTTTTTTCATTATTCACAAATTTGAAAAAGCTCGCATGTCGCATACTACCCATCTCACCACTCTTGCTATCCTGAGTTGTAACTTTTTCTTTCTCTAAAATTTTAAACACCTGTAGAGACCGAGTATATATTTGACTGTTGTACAGTTGGTCTTTTAGTCGTCTTACACTTTTTGCTGATACTTTTTGAATCTGCTGTTGCATTCTTTGCTGCAGCTCAGGATCTTCTAGCTTATTTTTTAGTTTGATAAATGCTTGATGGACGCTATTTTGAATATTAGCAACCATTAATTCAATCTGCTGAGAGATAAGCTCAAGATCAAATGCACTATCTTCTGCAATCGCTAACAAGCTTTTTTGCTCATGATCAGATAATTTATGTTGGTGAGATGAAATGGCTTTTTTCATACTATCGACAAAGTCACTTGCAGAAACTTTATTCTGACAAAGCAAATATAGAATATATATTAAGAAATACATAGCGCCTGGCATTTCTGCATCGTCATAACGAAAATGCTGAATAAAATGATTAAGAATATCATCATAATATTGCCCCTTATCATCTATCGCTGTCAAACTTAAAGAAAGTGGGTGAGATTTATAGTAAAACCCGTTCTCTAATGAGGCATATAAAAGTGCAGCGACAATCGCTTTTTTATCAAGGACTTGATAACTCTTAAAACTATTGAATAATTGACTGACTTGCGCAATCTGAGTTTGCAGTGACTCTCTTAAAGGGTTTTGGTCTTCCGGCAAAAAATGCAGCCATATAATGACTTTATCAAAATCTTGCACCTCATAACTCCCTTTACGCGCATGATGAGAGGCCTCTAATAGACACCAATCCAATGTACTATCTGACTGATATTTTTTTATAAATTGTTGATTTAAATCTAAAAACATTTCACTTGGTACAGGAAATGATTGCTCTTGTTTAGAGAGTAAAGTTTGATGTGTATCATCTAAAAATGAGTACATCAACTGCGCACTATCAACACTCGACAACAAAAACTCATCTGACGGGATGGGATGCGTGCTAAACAAGCTCCACCCACCACCTCTTAACATACTGTAAAAAAACATTTTCGTTTCTAATGGGTACGCTTTGGATTTTGAATATTCCGATACCTTATCAAGTAAAGCACGCTTTTGTTTATCAACATCCTCTGTGATTTGATCTCTTTTTATAATCGCTGATTGTACAAATGTATCATATTCAAACTTTTCGCCTTTGGCGTTATAGGGCACTGTTTGCACTTGCTGCTTTAAGAATTCATGGATATTGCTAAGCAAAGTTAAATAGGCTTTTTGCTTAATATCAACTTTTTGCCCATCTTTGAGGTAAACACTGGCTTTATCCAAATAATCAACTGCCATCTGCCCATGTTTATACAGTGAATCCGATAAAGTCATCATTTGCGGGCGTACACTGTTATAGACTTTCTTTAGCCCACTTAACCAATAATGACTATTGACTGTATCAGCATACTGCTCAAGCTCAGGTAACAGCTGATAAGTAATGGCTTCTAATACTTGCGCGATACTTCGCTCATCTTCATAAAGCTTTTTCAAACTGCCTCTAAATGCTTCGTTATGAAAAATCATGCTGCCATATTGTTTAATCATACTACTTGCTGAGCGTTTACCGATATCAAGTAAAACCAAACGCTCAAATAATGACATCATTGTTGCGAGTATCAATGCCATGGTTGGCAGTAACGCATCTTTTGCTGAAGCGGCAATGGCCTTTATGACCTGATTAACAGGATCACCTTCCAATATTTCATCAAGCTCTTTTTGTGAAAAGCATTTTTGATAACGCTTTAAGTACTCTTGAATTAATTTTTCTAAACGTTTTTCAATGTTTGTATCTTTTGCCTTTTCCTCATCCTTTACATAAAGATGCTTTTTAATCGCCTGATTTGCCTTATCCATTGATTCACGCGCGTAGTGTACAACAAAAGAATGCACAACCATGCTATAGCTATAATCAAGCAATAAATAAAAAGGTGTGACACCACTGATGGCTAGTGATGACTGACTGACTGCACTGCGTTTTCTAAACAAAAATTGTAACATAGGCATTTCAAGTGGAAAGCAGCTGGCAATGACTTTTTCTAAATCATCCGCATTTTCAGCAAAATGCTTATACACTTCTTCACGCTTTTCTCTCTTTAAAATAGCAGCCACATCATCACCAAAGCCTTTAGCATCGGCGTCTTCAGAAACCTCAATTGCCGCCTGCATTAAAGGTGCGCCCTGCTTAGCAGCAATCGCTTTGATCATCAATACCTTATCGACCCACGCTTGAACAATTGGGATTTGTTCTGGATCCTTCATCTTGCTAAATAATACATCTAACCTTAATTCTAAACTCTCTATTTCAATACATTCAAGATATGCCATCTCAGGCATTTTTTGCTGAGTGCTGCCAAATAATAATTGAGCAATCTCTTTTTCTGTTGTAAGACTTATATCTGAATAACTAATAGCAACAATTTTATGTTTTACAGGCTCTGATTCTGCTACTTTTTCCAAAGTAATACTCACTGCAGTATTAACATAGTCTTTACCCATTAAACCATTGAGTTTTTCATCAACAGCGGCTTTGTCCTTAACCTCGGTAAAAAAAGCATCATAATAGGTAAACATCTTAAGATATAAGCTACCAATAAAGGTATTTAACATACTGCTATTAAGTGAAATATCATTATAGCTAAACATCAAACGTAAAATGGGGCGCACTAAATCAAAATAATAATTCATCAACGGCATCGATTCATGGATATGTTTAAGCATGGCAGTTGGCGCTGAAGTTTCCACTTTGTACAAGACACTTTGGAAATATGACTGTGACAAGCGTGCCACTTCAAAGGGTGGAATGGCTTTTTTAAACTTGCCACCTAAGTCAGCGCCACCTAACATCGTATGACCAAAATTACCGCCAAAAACTTTCAAGGTTTTGTCATTAGGCTTCTCTTTTATCATTTGCTTGGATGCTTCTATGGCTGCCTTATTTTGCGCAATCACTTTTTGCATCTGATCATAATGCCCTTTTTGCTCGGCAACATCGGTCACAAATGCTTTGACATTACCCATGCTTGAAGCGATATTGCTGTAGGATTTCTTTGCCAAGAAACTGGCAATTCCTGCGGTTGGTGCGGCATTCATATAGGAGACTTCATTAACCTGTTTATCCCCTATGCGACTGAGCATGGTTGACATCTTCTGCATATGGATATTTTGACTTTCCTTAAGCACACTAACCAAATGTGAAGTGGCATTACGAAAGGACTCAGAGCGCTCTTGTAAATTTTGCTCTTGCTTTTGCTCTAAAAGCGGAATAGCGATTGATGTAATATATTCATTTAAATGATCGATATGCGCGTATAAAGTTGGATAGACTAAATTACCATTTTGATAAAGGTAATGCGTCATATTGAGAATACTATAAAGATGATTGGTAATGATAAATAACAAGACAATATCCAAGGATACAAAGGTATAAACCGTGCCACTTTTATTGACCATCGTCGAGATATCAGCATCGGTTTGTGCATCAGAGAGTTTCTTTGGATCTAATGAACTTGCCGTGTGCACTTGCAAAAAAGTAACCAAATCAGCAAAAACCATAATAAGATCACGTTTTACATCATCCAGTTCAAAAAAGTTTGAACCGTTATCAATGCGCCCACTTTTAGAAGCCACCGCTAGTTTATATGGCGCAATACCATCGGTTAAAAACACGCGTTTACCCGATAGATAGCCCCATATTTTTTTGGATGTTTCACGTAAACCCCAGCTTTCAGCTAAGAATTTATGCGCCTCTTTTGAGTTTTCACTACCAAACTGCATGCGACATTGCAGATCATGGCTTTCGATCTTATTAACACTTCCCTTTAATCCTTCGCGAATCTCATCAATTTTATCATCAAAGAAATTAACATATTGCTGCACAATCTGCGGATCAACGACAATAAGTGAAACATCCTCAATCTTGGTATTATCATTAACATCTTCGATTGATGCATAGCTTTTATATGCTTCCTGCAAGGCTTGATAGCCCAGTTTGGCAACCGGTGAAAAACTTGCAACTGAAAAAGGCATTCCAAACATCATCCATTATCCCTGTAGGTTAGTTACTCCAAAACTCAGGCTAATATATCTATCGCAAAATGATTTACGGTGGGTATATTCTTTGCCATTTCCTAATAAATAATCTATCGATAAACAAACAATCAGGTCAAGTCAATTTAAAGCATTTTTTGAAAATAAAGAAAACAAAATTTGTCTGATTGATTAAAATCATCATTCATCTATGCATAGAATTCATATAAATCAATAGGTGAATGCTATTTTTTCAAAAAAGCCTATAAAATCGCTCAAAAAATAAATTTGCATTTTTTGCCTCTAGCTATTGACTAATCATAAATCAACAGGTTACATTGATCCGGTCAAATAACTAACCAGAAAATTGAATTTCTAGTAAAAATCCGAGTGCTGATAGGAAATATTCTCAGCATATAATCAACCATAATCGTATTAAAAAGGAACGGATAACATGGCTGTAAATAAAAAACTCCCAAAATCAAGATTGATGATTCAATACGACACGCGTGTTAAAGGCGAGGCAAAGAAAAAAGAACTCCCATACCGCGTTCTCGTGATGGGCGATTTATCCAAAGGCAAATCAAAAGATGCCAAACTCCCATTTGAAGATCGTGATGTTCGCGTGATTAAAAATGGACTTGACGCCACACTCAAAGATATGGAAATCACTGCAAATATGCGTGTTCCCAATAGCATCAACCCTGCGAAATCACCAATGATTGATATCAATTACAAATTCACATCAATGGCAGATTTTCAGCCTGATCGTATTGCCAAAAAAGTACCTGAATTGAATGCACTTCTTCAATTAAAAGAAATGTTGTCTTCCTTTGAAAAAGACATTGATAACAATCGCACATTGAAAAAAACCATTGACGGTATTTTTTCAGATAAGCAAACGCTTGAATCCTTGAAAAAAGAGATTCCTAATCTAGATCACTATAACCTTGCCAAAACTGATGATGGTGCGATTGAAGGTGAAGTTGTCTCTGGTGAAGAAAATCCACAGCAAAATGGTTAAGGAGAACATAAAATGTCTGAAACAAGCACTATAGAACAAAATGCCTTGGCAAGTATTTTTTCAATGTTTGGCGGCTCACAAGAAGAGCAAAGTACCAGTATTGAAAAAATAAATGCCAACATTAAAGAAGACATCAATGCCGTTGCCAATATTGCGGATGATTATTACTCGAGAAATATTGCAGCACTTGCACTGGTCTTGGCAAATAACGATGATATCGTCAATTACAATAAAATCTATGTTCAGCGTGCGATTGAGCGCATCAATCAGATCATCGAAGAGCAAGTCAATAGCATCTTATTGCACCCTGAGTTTCGTTATATAGAGAATCAATGGTTACAACTTAAAGAAGTCATGCAGCATGATTATGATAACATCGATGTTGCAATACTTGATGTTACTAAGGAAGAGCTGCAATACGACTTTGAACGCAATCTGTATGATATCTCAAGCAGTGAACTATTTAAGAAAGTCTATGTTTCTGAATATGACCAATACGGTGGTGAACCATATGGTTTATTAATGGGGCTATATGATTTCAAAAACAGCATGGATGATATCACTTGGTTAACAGGGATGGGGATGGTTGCTGAGAGTGCACACGCGCCGTTTATTTCTGCGATTAACCCACAATTTTTTGGGGTTGACGACATTGCTGAGCTCAAACAGATCAAAAGCTTTGAAACCTTGCTTGAGCATCCACGCTATCGCGACTGGAATGCCTTTCGCAAAACAGATCAGGCAGCTTACGTTGGCTTATGTCTGGGTGATTTCATCTTACGTCAACCATATCATCCAGTAAACAGTCCCGTTGCTGATAGCCGCATGAATAACTTTGTTGAGCAGGTTAATAATTACGAATCAAATGATACCTATCTTTGGGGTAGTTCATCATTATTGTTCGCCAAAAATGTCATGCGCTCTTTCGCTGAAAGCGGTTGGTTCCAATATATTCGAGGTCCTGAAAACGGTGGCTACATCAAAGAGCTCATTGCACCGGTTTATAACATTCGTGGATTTGATGAACAACGTTCCGCTTTAAACATTTCATTACCTGATTATATGGAGTTGTCATTAGCAAACATTGGTGTTATCCCTATTATTGAGGAGAAAGGCACAGCAAATGCCTGCTTCTTTAGTGTTAATTCAATCAAACGTGTTGAAGAATTTGTCGATGACTTTGACTCAATGAACTCACAACTCGTGGCTAACCTTTCCTATACTTTATGTATTTCACGCATTGCACATTATATTAAATGTGTTATTCGCGACAAAATTGGTAGTGTCACCAGTACTGAGATCATCCAAGAGCAATTATCAAAATGGCTTGGTCGCTATGTCACAACAGTTTTCCAACCAACTGCACTTGAGATGGCAAAATATCCATTTAGAGCCGCTGATATTCAAGTAACTCAGATCCCAGGCAAGGCAGGCTGGTATAAGTGTAATATCACGGTATTACCACATATTCAATTTGAAGGCATGGATACAACCTTAAAGATTGATACACGTCTTGATCCAGGTCTTTTTGCTACAGCAGAAGCTGAAGGCGAAGGTGAATAATTACATTATTAAACATCGTTTACTACATATCCATTTCCCAACCACTAACCACTAATAAACAAGGAGTTTTAAAATGGCAAGTATCGAACCTAAAGTACCAAGATCCGTTGTCTTAGATGCCAAACCACTAAGTGTTAAACTTGGTGAATCTGACTTTGCAGGAAGTCATTCTAAACCACGCATTTGGTTTGACTCATTAACCATCTTAGGACAAGACATGGGCAAGTTTTTATTTGCCATCGATGGCGGTCAAAACTTAAATGATGTCACAAGCCCAACGGCTGCTTGTAATCTGATTGAGTTTCATTTATCAGGTCCACAAATGAAAGCAAGCCTTGAGGTGACGATTGGCTTACCAATTAGTCCAAAAATGAAAACCACACTAGAAGGACTTATTTCCTCTGTTAAAAAGTCTGAAGCAAAAGATACTTCAATCAAGTTTGGTAAAACCAATGCCTCTCAAGAGTACAAAAATGATGACAAATGGGATGTAATTACTGATCTTTCTGAGCTTGTATTAGTCCCTGTTGAAAATTCGGCATTTAATATCGATTTCCAACAATATGGTTTCCTCGGTGGTTCAACTGCAGCCGCTGACTACTACATCGTAACGATTTCCGGGGTTATGGTTGATAAAGCTAATTTTTCTAAGGCAGCATTAGATGTTGTGCATGGAGAAAGTACTGAAAAAGGTCAATACGGCTTATTGAGTATTGATGAGGCGGCTTCTACAGCTGGTTAATATACCGCCTAAAAACAATTAAAAAGGTAAAATATGGCAGCAAAAGTTCATTGGCAAGATGGTGCATTATTAAGTGCTAAATATTTCATCACGCAAGATATGCTGGGGCATCAATATGTCGCGCAAGCGCTACAATTACCCTATCAAATGCAGTATGGCATACTTAGCTTAAAACTTGATACCAAGCTTCTTAGCGTGGGCGAGCTTAAGATTGATGAGCTCGCACTCTACACGCAAGCCCGTTTATTTTTTGAACTTTCGTCACAACATAACGCCTTACATCTTCCGCTAACGGATCATGATGATACCAAAGCATCTATTTTTGTGAATGTTACACATCAAACGCATATCGCTGATATCCCAACTTTGCGCCCTTGTTTTCACTTATCTTTTACATGTGACCCAAGTGCCATGCATAGTATCAAAATTTGCGAACTGCACCTTAGCAGTGAGGGTTGGCAGCTTTCTGAGTTCACACCGCCACTTTTAAGTTGCAATAGCACAACTTTCCTACCAATTTTACATCGACTAGAGAAGATTCTTATTTCTCTTAAACACCTTATCCAACATTATCAGCACAAATCCCATTTATATCCATTATTAAGCTTAATGCTGTTTAAACTTGAGGATAAACTACAATCTATTACGCAACGTGCCATTCATTACCACCCCTTTGAGTTATATACCCTTTTAAAAGAGCTGTGTTTTTTACTACCTGATGAGCATCACGTCTTCCAGAAAAACACCCTACACATGCCTTTTGAGTTTTATGCTCCACATAAATGCTTTCAAAGTTTATTTAACACACTTGAGGCATTCTTAAACAAACCTATTAAGCAGCAATTTATTGAGCTAAAACTTGAGGGAGAGTATTTCACAGCCTCGCACTTAGCAAGTGACTTCCTTGGCGCAAAGCAGTTCTTTTTGGTCGTTAAGAAGCCAAGCATTGAAAGCATTGATCTTAATCCAAAATTCATTAAACTCTCAGCGATTTCACGCAATAAACATATCAATCAAATGTCGCTATCAGGTGTGCAACTAGAATACATGCCAGATAGCGGAATACATCAGTTAAATAATCCATTGCTATATAAAACCTATCGCCTATCACCAGGGCAAGAATGGGATTATATCCTAAGCGAAAAAAACCTCATTTTTCAAGCCAATACTAAAAATGAAACCTATCAATTTTTTATCTACTACCGTTAATGCTCGATTATGATTAAGGCATTTATTGATCGCTATCACCGGCTCAAACGCTTCGTTAATATTGCCGAGCTACTCGAGTTAATCCACTACTATAATATTAGCGCACAACATGTCTGTTTTGTGGCAAATTTCTCGATCACACCGAGCAATCACCTAATTGAAGATGTTTATGCCAGTGATCATGATATCTTTGTAATGATTAATCTCTCTAAACTCACTATTTTTGCGGGTCTTCAACATTACTACAGTCTCGCGGATAAAAATGATCAAATACAAATTATCAACACCCTTAATCAAGGGACGTCTTTACTCCTTCACAATTATTTTTATGGTCTATATCCTGAGTTTAATCAGATTTATGACAGTAGCTATCAAAACGGTCAAGTGCTTTATTACGAGCATGATACCAATAGCTTGTCAGTCGCTACACTTGTCACTAGTTTACAATATGAGTTATCAGAGTATTGTGTAAGCTTCAGCGTGCAATCTAAGCAATATCTGAACACATTGAAACCCTATTATATCAATCAAACCAGTTACTTGAATGCCTGTTATCTACAAGGACTTAAAAGCACAACCAAAGCATTCCTTAAGGTGGTCATTAGCGTCCCACGATTCAATCAGTATATTATTGAAAGCATTCAAAAAATAATTAACAACAATCCGTATTTCCAAAAAATGCAACATCTCGTTATGATTGATTTAACCATTAAACTCAATGAAATCGATCATAAGTCCTTTTTACCGATTGCTTGTGGCCAAGATACGCTTAATTCAATTTTCCGCACACAACTCTAAAACCCAAACAAATAAAAAAGGCCGCTTACGCGACCTTTTAAATTATGGCGTCCCCAAGGGGATTCGAACCCCTGTTACCGCCGTGAAAGGGCGGTGTCCTAGGCCTCTAGACGATGGGGACACTAGGAAACTTTCACTGATTTTCAACATACTGCCGAAAACTTCAGCGCATTCTAGTGAGCTTTATGTTTACTGTCAAGCTCTATAGAAAAATATTTTTATTAATTTTCAGACACAAACCATAATGTTACTAAAATCATATCCCTTGCACATATGACAAGCAAAGTCACTTCATTTATGGGGTAGCTAGAAAAGCCAAACTTTTTGCGCAAAGACTACAAAAACTAAAAGAGCAGCAATTAGTCAATCGTGAGCGCGCACAGCTTCAAATATATCGCAGTCAACTGGCTGATAGTTTGCACAATATTACGCATTATTTGATATATCTATCTCATAATACATTGAATCAATTTCTCAGGCACAGGATCTGGTCTGCCACCATCTCCTGCGACAAAAGCACATTCGATAGCGCCAAGCGCGCATAGATCACCTGCTTCATTATAAAGCTCATTATAAAAACAGAGCTTCAATTTAGATAAAGACAAAACATGTAGCATGACCTTCATTCTATTTGGATAAAACACTGGCTTTTTGAATTTTAAATTTGCCGCTGCAAAGACCAAATGCAACCCATCGACATCACTAAATGTCATATCATGTTTACCGAGAAACATCGAAATCGCCTCATTGAAATAATCCAAAATAATATGATTACTTAAATGCTGTCCTGCATTCATATCTAAAAACCGCAGTGGAATATCGCAACTAAAAAGATTTTCTTGTACTAGGTTTTGTGGTTTTTTTAAGGCAACAAACATAAAAAGTGATTCCTGATCAATCTATAATTATTTTGATTACACATTCTAAAACTTCCAATCAGCGATAGAAACGAGTTTAGCAATAAAAGCATAGCGATTTTTGGGCTAACCCGTATAATAATGCCGGTATATTGCACAAAGGAAATAAAAACCTATGAATATTGATTTTAGCTTTTGGCTACTGGTACTGACAATTGCCTCAGGCATTATTGCTGCCATTGACAAATTTAAGTTTGAACCAAAACGTTTGGCACCAGTTATGGATGAGCTCAAAGGCATGAAGAAAAAAGAGCGTCGCAAGTTCATTCAAAAAAACAAAGCGCTAAAAGCGCCTCTATTGGCTGATTATGCACGCTCACTGTTTAGTGTGTTCTTGATCGTTTTTATCTTACGTGGTTTTTTAATCGGTAATTTTCTAATCCCATCAGCTTCAATGACACCAACGTTACCTGTAGGCAACTTCATCTTGGTGAATAAAACGGCTTATGGCATCAGAAACCCACTTACTAACAATGTCTGGATTGAAACAGGCAAACCTGAGCGCGGTGATATCGCAGTATTTCACTTCCCTGTCAATCCAGGGGTTGATTTTATTAAGCGCGTTATTGGCGTGCCCGGTGATGTTATTTCTTATAAAGATAAAAAGCTTACGGTTAATGGCAAAGCCATTGAGTACACCAACTGCCTAGATAACCAAGTTAATAGCTATAACGGCAATGGTCCAAACACAATTTGCACCGAGCATCTAGGTAAAGTTGCGCATCAAATTGATGATATGGCAAACGCCCCATCAGCCAACTTCACCAACCTTGTTGTGCCTAAAGGCATGTATTTCGTAATGGGTGACAATCGCGATAATAGTGAAGATAGCCGCTATTGGGGCTTTGTTCCTGACAAAGACCTTGTTGGTAAAGCAAGCTTTGTCTGGTTTAGTTGGAATAGTTTAAACAGCTCTGTACGTTGGAGCGAAATAGGACGAGTATTATAAATAATGACCATTGATTACACCCCTTTATATCGTAGCATTGGCTACCACTTCAATAATGAAGCGCTTATCACTCAAGCGCTCACTCATCGCAGTAAACAAAAACAACATAATGAACGTTTAGAGTTCTTGGGCGATTCCATTCTTGGGTTTGTAATCGCCGAAGCGCTTTATCAGAAATTCCCACATGAAGATGAGGGTAGTTTATCTCTCTTACGCATGTATCTTGTGCGTGGTAAAACACTGACCGATATGGCAAAGCATTTTGACTTGGGTGAATATATGTCCTTTGGGGTTGGCGAGCTTAAATCCGGCGGACATAAACGCGCGCGCTTGTTAGAAGACGCTTTTGAGGCACTGATTGGCGCAATTTATCTCGACAGTGATATGCTTGTTGTTAAAGAACGTATTTTGCATTGGTTTAAAGATGTCTTAGCAACACTTAATGTTGAAGAGCATACCAAGGATCCCAAGTCACGCTTACAAGAGTATTTACAAGCCGAGATTCAGACACATCCAATTTACTCAATCATTGCCACTGAAGGCTTGGATCACGATCAAACTTTTACAGTTGAGGTTTCGCTAGGATCACTTGAGCACAGCTATCGCGCCAAAGGCAAATCACGCAAACAAGCAGAGCATAACGCTGCCAAAGAAGCCTTAAAAGCGATTAAAGCACAAGATCAGCAAAACAAGCAAAATAAGCAAGATCAATAACTATGGCACGTAAACGTAAAGGGATTGCCTTAAATGGCATTATCGTGATTGATAAACCACAAGGTCTATCCTCGAATCAAGCACTACAACGTGTTAAGCGCCTTTTTAACGCACAAAAAGCAGGTCACACGGGCAGCCTTGACCCGATGGCAACTGGCGTGTTACCCATTTGCTTTGGTCAAGCAACACGTATATCACAATATCTTTTAGATGCTGATAAGGCTTATCAAGCAACGATTCAGTTAGGTATCAGCACTGATAGTGGTGACGCTGAAGGTAATGTTATTGAACAGCACCAAGTCCCTGAAATCACCCTTCAGAATATCCATAATGCATTGGATAAATTCCGTGGTGAGATAAGTCAGGTCCCACCGATGTATTCAGCGCTAAAGCTTCAAGGAAAGCCCTTGTATGAGTTGGCACGTCAAGGTATCGAGATTGAGCGCAAAGCGCGTAATATCAACATATATGCACTTGAATTGATTGACTACAATCCTGAAAAGCACACCATTGATATCGATGTGCGCTGCTCCAAGGGCACCTATATTCGCACACTTGGCATGGATATTGCCAAAGCGCTAAATTGCGCTGGACATTTAATCAAATTAACACGAACCGCATGCGGGCTATTGACGATGAATGATACATCATCGCTTGAGACGCTGCAGACACTCACACTGGATTCATGCCATGAAAAGCTACTTAATCCAGAATATGCATTTACAGATACACCTATTTTTACTATACCTAATGACAAAGTGGACTTATTTTATCTGAAAGGAAAGATGCAACTAACCAACAATTTCACTGGCCGCGCCCGTATTTATGATCAAGATCGATTTGTCGCACTTGGTCACTTTAATGATGGCGAGCTTGTGAAAAAACAACTTTTTTTACAAGGCATCATCGAGAATGAGCAAGAAATACACGATTGATAACGATCCGAATAAGGATTTAGAAGCACAAAAATATGATGACCCTATTCCAAGTAGAGAGGTCATTTTAACCTACTTAAAAGACCTCAAACAGCCGACTGTTTTTGAGAAGATTGCTGATAATTTGGGGCTAAAGCGTAGCAGACAACTGGATGCCCTTGCGAATCGCTTGGGTGCGATGGTACGCGATGAACAGATTGAACAAGATGGTCAATATTTTAGACCATTAAAACAAAAACGTCGCATCATTACCGGCTATGTACGCATTGAAAATGATGGCAATGCGATTATTACTACCGAAGATAGAATGCACAGCGCATTTTTACCACAACATCAAGCACGTTTAATCTTTAACGGTGACAAAGTCTGTGCGATGATCTTGGGACTTAATCGCAAAGATAGATTAGAAGCGCGTATTGATAGTATTATTGAGCGCAATACCATCGAAATTACTGGGCGCTATAGCCAACAGTTGGATAGCCATTTCATCCAACCAATTAGCAAAACTATGCCGAAATATATCGCACTTTTACCCCCGTCAGAAGAGCTTGAGCCTGACACACTAATCAAAGCAAAACTCGTTATCTTCCCCTCAACGGTTTGCTCAGCAGTCGCGCAATTTGTTGAAATTATTGAAGAGCAATCACCGATTCTCACGGCAATTTCAGTTGCCAGCAAAAAGCATAATCTAATCGAGGACTGGAGCAACAAAACCGCGCGTCTAGTGCGCAAACTCCCCAATGAAGTGCTCGATACTGAAATATCGCCACGCACAGATCTACGTGATTTACCGTTTGTCACGATTGATGGTGAAGACGCCAAAGATTTTGATGATGCTGTTTACGCACGCAAAAGCTCAACGGGTGGTTGGAAACTTTATGTTGCGATTGCGGATGTTTCGTATTATGTTCGCCCAGACTCAAGTCTTGATAAAGAGGCTCAAGCCAGGTCAACTTCTGTGTATTTCCCAGGTTATGTCATCCCAATGCTGCCTGAGCAGCTCTCCAATGAATTATGTTCATTAAAGCCCAAAGTAGATCGCTTAGCATTAATCTGCGAGATGAATATCAGTCCCAATGCCAAACTTTCACGCTATAAGTTTTACTCAGGCGTTATTAACTCCAAAGCGCGCTTAACCTATACCGAAGTATCCAAGCTTTTAAACAATAAAGACAACAGCATCTATTACGATCAACCCGAGGTTATTCCGCACTTATTTGATTTATATGATCTTTATAAACTCTTAGCAGCTGCACGCAAACAACGCGGAGCAATTGATTTTGATACCGTTGAATCACAAATTATTTTAAATGAGCATCAACATATTTCAGCGATTATTCCACGCCAACGTAATGATGCGCATAAACTCATTGAAGAATGCATGCTGTTAGCAAATGTCGCCACCGCACGCTTTATTGAGAGAAACAAAGCACATGCCCCTTTTCGCGTGCATGGCGCACCACCTAGTGGCAAAATTGATGACTTAAAGGCTTATCTACATTCACTTGGCATTGCCTTTAAACCGAGTAAGTCAGGCGCCACTCCTGCTGATTACAGTCAGATGCTAAGCTCTGTCAAAGATCGCGATGACTTTGCCAATATTCAACTGATGACACTAAAAAGCATGAATCAGGCATTTTACACACCGGATAATAATGGGCATTTTGGCTTAGCCTATCCGGCTTACAGTCACTTCACTTCACCGATTCGTCGCTATCCTGATCTATTAACGCATCGCGCAATCAAATCGATTATTGGTGAGAAAAACCTTGGCGCGTATCACTACACGCGCAGTCAATTAGATGAGCTTTGTGCTCATGCCTCTAGTCAAGAACGCAATGCTGACTCAGCCTCCAGTGATGTTGAAAAATGGCTCAAATGTCACTTCTTACACAATCGTATTGGTGAGCTATTTGATGCTAAAATCGTTCATGTTACTGGCTTTGGTATGTATGTTGAGCTCATTGAAAACTATATTGAAGGGTTAGTGCATATCTCGTCAATGCATGGTGATTATTATGTATTTGACGAGGTGCAGCATCGCTTAATCGGTCAGCATACAAAGAAAACCTTTGGCATTGGACAAAAGGTTCAAGTACAACTTGTGCGTGTTAATTTAGATGAAATGCAGATTGATTTTGAATTAACGGTTAATGGTAAAGGTCGCAGTCACCAAGAGCTTGCAGCTGGCAGCACACCAAAACGCCGTCGCGCGCGTATTAAACCCTCAAGCCTAAAATCATCATCAACACAAAAGCGCACACGCAAAAAGCCTACGCGTAACAGTACCGTTGAACCCACAAAATTAGTTGATAGCAAACCGTCAAAAAGCAAAAAGAAAAAATCCAGTAGCGCTAAGCGCACGCGCAAGAAATCAAATGCAAAATCATCACAAACTGAATAACCCTCAAAGCTGCTTCGACCTACGCTCAGGCTACGGTGAGCACTTATGAGTGAATATTTAGTTATAGTCGAAATTAAAGAATAATATTTGAGTAAATTTTAAAAAGACTATTCCAGAGTCGTACCTTGACTGAAACTAAGGGCGATCATCATCCAAACGTTGTGGCGGCAATAGCGATTCGCGCTTTAAGCCAAACAATACCGCTAATACACCAGCAACATAAATCGATGAATAGGTACCCACAATCACACCTAAGATAAGGGCTAATGAGAACTCATGCAATGACGGACCACCGAAGAAATACAGCACAACTACGACCAATAAAGTTAACCCTGAGGTCATAATCGTACGTGATAAGGTATCATTGACTGAGCGGTTAACCACCTCAATCACTGATGCCTTACGCATCTTACGGAAGTTTTCACGCACACGGTCATAAATCACTACCGTATCATTTAATGAATAACCGATCACCGCGAGCACTGCAGCTAATGTTGTTAAGGTAAACTCTAACTGGAATGCCGCAAAAACACCTAGAATAATAATCGGGTCATGAATAAGCGCAATACCTGCACTTATTGCAAACTTCATCTCAAAACGAAAAGCAATATAGCCAACGATACAGATCATCGCTACTAATAACGCCAATAAGCCATTGGTTGCAAGCTCTTTACCCACTTGTGGACCAATATAATTTAAACTGGTGACTTGTGCTTGAGAGCCTAAGCTTTTCTCAATTTTCACTTTAAGCAGTTGTTGCGCTGACTGCCCATCTTGATTAATCACTGCCTGATTGTTTTCATTTTTTTGAATCGGCAGCTTAATCATCAAGCTATCACTTGAGCCAAAAGTCGTTACTTGCGCAGTAGGGAAGCCATCATCTGCCAATACTTTTGCCACCTCTTGGGTTGATGGCGCTTTATCATAATTAACTTGGATCTGATAACCACCGGTGAAATCCAAGCCCATATTTAAGCCGCGAATAACTAAAAATACAATAGATAAACCAATCAATAGGATCGAAACAATCGCGGTCCATTTACGGATTCCCATAAAGTCGATATTGGTTTTACGTTTAAAAAACTCCATGCGACACCCCTATATTCCGATTGATAATTTTTTAAGATTGCGACGTGAGCCATACACAAGGTTCGTCATCGCCCGCGAGACAGTTACTGCTGTAAACATTGATGTTAAAATACCGATAATCAATGTCACCGCAAAGCCTTTAACGGCACCCGTACCGATCGCAAAGAGGATAATTGCCACAATCAAAGTTGTGACGTTTGAGTCAACAATCGTACCAAAGGCACGCTCATAACCTGCCGAGATCGCACTTTGCACTGGCATACCATTTCTCAGCTCTTCACGTATCCGCTCAAACACCAAGACATTTCCATCAATTGACATCCCTAAGTTCAACACAATACCGGCAATACCTGGCAATGTCAGTGTAGCACCCGGAATAATTGACATGATTGCAACAATTAATACTAAGTTTAGGATGAGTGCAACGTTGGCAATCATACCAAACAAGTGATAATAAATTGCCATGAACAATACAACAAGGATTAATGCGACAACAATAGATAACATCCCTTGCTCGATATTTTGCTTACCAAGCGTTGGACCAATTTGTTGCTCTTGTGCGATATGTACAGGCACTTGCAATGCACCTGAACGAATCATTAACGCTAAGTTATTGGCTTCACGTTGATCAAGACCCGTGATTTGGAAATTAGCCCCTAATACGGTTTGAATCGTCGCCGCGTTAACGAGTTTTTCAGTCTTTTCAATCTTATTGACTTCTTTACCGTCAACCATTTCTTTTTTATAGGTCGTGTTAACCAACATTACACCCATTAGATCACCGACATGCTTGCCTGTGACTTCTCTGAAATGCCCTGCAGCGTCCGAGCTTAACTGTACGGCAACGATTGGTTGACCACTTTGATGATCCACGCCAGGAGAGGCATTAACAATCGCACTACCACTGACAACTGAATTACCATTTAATTGATAGTAATATGTCTGACCATTGGTAGTTAATGGGTACACTTTAATACCCTGCTCTTCAACTTTCAAACGATCGGTGACAGGTGTCACGATATAAAAGCTTGCGGTTGATGTGCCACCTAAGATTTGTTTAGCACGCGCTGCATCTTGCAGACCAGGCAGCTCAATAATCACACGTGAATCACCAGAGGCAGCAACAGAAGCTTCGGCAACACCTAATGCGTTAATACGATTACGCATTACTGTCACTACTTGCGAAATCGCTTCTTGCTTGATTTGTGTTAATAATTGCGCATTGAAAGTCACCAACAATGTTTTGTCTTTCAACGCACTATAAACTAACTGATTGTTTTGCGTCTTACTATAGTCTGTTTTAATAAAAGCAATTGCTTTGTCTAGATCTGCCTTATTGGCAAAAGTTAACGCAACATAACCAATACTGCTATAAGTCGCAGGCACTGGCAATGCTTTTGTGATTTCAGGTTTTTGCGATGCTTTTAGTTGTGACTCAGGTGTCACACCCAATTTCTTAATGCCTTCTGCTAAACTCTCTAAGGTATTATCCAAGCGTGCATTAATCGCAGACTGTGTATCAGCTTCAAGCACCAAATACATCCCACCTCGCAAATCCAAACCTAGATTCATTGGCTCAGCACCTAGTGCTAATAACCAATTAGGCGTGTTTCCTGCCATATTGAGTGCAATAATATAGTTACTGCCAATGGTTTTTTGCAAAGCTGTACGTGCTGCAATTTGATCCTGTGCATCTGAGAATCTCACTTGAATCACTGTATTTGATTCTTGATGCAATGATTTATACGCGATCTTTTGCTCATTTAATGTGTCTTTAATTTGCGTTACAAGGGCTGAGTTCACCGTACCATCTTTGGGAGAGATTTGTAATGACGGCGTTTCACCAAATAAATTGGGCAACGCATAGATAATCGACAAAATCGCAATTACTAGAATAGTAATATATTTCCACAAAGGATACTTATTAACCGCAGCTTTTTGTCTGGGATGAAGCATAATCCTAATACCTTAGTTTGAGTTAGTCATATACTCATTGCAATATCATTTACAATGGGCATATAGCAATGTAGTCAAAATTAATTGGTTTTAACAGCACCTTTTGGTAAAACACCAGAAACCGCACTTTTTTGTACTTTAATAATAACGTTTTCAGCAATTTCAATTTCAGTATAGTTCTCACCAATCTTAGCGATCTTGCCGATAATGCCGCCATTTGTCATGACTTCATCACCTTTAGCCAACTCTGAGATCATCTTGCGTTGTTCTTTATTACGCTTCATTTGTGGACGAATAAGTAAGAAATAAAAAATGGCGAAAAATGCCACCAACATTAGAATTGAGCTCATTGCTGAGCCTCCAGCTGCTGCACCTTCAGCAAAAGCGTTTGAGCTTAACAACAATAGCGATGATAGTGCTACTAATAACTTATTCATTATTTCTCTCCTGTTGAGGTATATTATCACACCGAACGTAAAATAATTATCAAACGGTATACTATTTAAAAATCTGGGATAATGTACATGACAGGTGGTATTTTGACAACTGTTGTCTGCTGCAAATCCTTATATGAACGATATTTGTATGGAGGATAATTTGTGTTAGGTAATTTGTGTTAGGTAATTTGTTTTGGGTAATTTGTGTTGGGTGATTCATGTTGGGTGATTCATGAATCGCCCCTACGATCATCCATTATATTAAAGGGTTACAATAACACATACAGGCCAACCCATGTATTGGCGATTCATGCATTGCCCATATCGGTTTTATATCAAATGTTTGTGATAACAAATATACGAACAATTGGCATATCGACATGTAGGGACAATTCACGAATTGTCCAACACGAATTGCCCAAAACGAATTGCCCTCTTATAAACCCCCCTCTAACGAATCGCCTTTTTCTAAACAGTTTATGACATCATATTTTTCAAAACGGTTTGCAAAATGCCACCATTTTTCAAATAATCAACATCGACATCAGCATCTAGACGTGCCAACGCTTCAAAGATGGTTTTGTGTCCATTGGTATGCACTGCTTCAACGATAACATTCTCACGTGGTCTCACATTATCCAATCCTTTGATATTGAATGTTTCTGTGCCATCTAAGCCAAGAGATTTAGCATTCTGACCATCAACATACTGCAAAGGTAACACACCCATACCAACCAAGTTCGAGCGGTGAATACGCTCATAACTCTCAGCAATCACGGCTTTAACACCTAATAGGAAAGTCCCTTTAGCTGCCCAGTCACGTGATGAACCCGTGCCATATTCTTTGCCTGCCAATACAACTAATGGTGTATTTGATGCTTTATACTTCATCGCCGCATCAAACACATATTCAATTGAACCATCTGGATGATATTTGGTGACACCTCCCTCTGTGCCAGGGGCTAATAAATTGCGAATACGGATATTAGCAAAGGTACCACGCATCATCACTTCATGATTACCACGACGTGAACCATACGAGTTAAAGTCTTTTTTCTCAACGCCATGCGCTTTCAAATATTGTCCTGCCGGATACTCCTCTGGGATAGAGCCCGCAGGAGAGATATGATCTGTTGTTACTGAGTCACCTAGCATCAATAATGTACGTGCGCCAACGATATCTAAAGAGTCTTTGCCAGAATCTGCAAAGTTCTCAAAGAAATTAGGACATTGAATATACGTTGATTTCTCATCAAACTGATATAGCTCACCCGTAGGCGCTGATAGTTTCTGCCAGTCTTTTGTACCATCTAAAACAGTTGCATAGGATTTCTCAAACATCTCAGCATTAATCACTCGAGATTGTAATTCAGCAATATCATGACAACTTGGCCATATGTCTTTCAAATAGACATCTTGCCCATGCTGGTCTTTACCAATTGGGTCATTCTCTGGATCAAAATCAACCGTTCCAGCAATTGCATACGCCACGACATGGATAGGAGATGCTAGGTAATTTGCTTTCACATCAGGGTTAATACGCCCTTCAAAGTTGCGATTTCCTGAGCCAACCGATGCAACGACTAAATCACCTTTGTT
Source organism: Cysteiniphilum marinum (assembly GCF_014857925.1). Taxonomy (GTDB): domain Bacteria; phylum Pseudomonadota; class Gammaproteobacteria; order Francisellales; family Francisellaceae; genus Caedibacter; species Caedibacter marinus. Next base: position 53,692 of record NZ_JACYVZ010000007.1, read on the forward strand.
GATCGCATCAATAATTGGTTGATCCAATGGACCTGAATTACCAATACATGTGGTACAACCATATCCAACAACATCAAACTTCAGTTGTTCTAAATACTTTAATAAACCTGATTTCTCAAGGTATTGCGTCACAACTTGCGAGCCAGGGGCTAATGATGTTTTAACATATGGCTTAACGGTTAAACCTTTTTCAACTGCCTTTTTCGCTAATAAGCCAGCACCTAATAAAACGGATGGGTTAGATGTGTTTGTACATGAAGTAATTGCAGCAATTGCGACATCTCCATGCTTTAATTCACAGTCCATACCTTCAATTTTAACTGCAGTTTTGGTTTGCTCTTCTGTCAGTCCGAAGCCATGCAAACCTGCTTCATGTGTTAAACATTTTTTGAAGCTTGCTTTTAAATCATGCATAGGCACACGGTCTTGTGGACGCTTAGGACCTGCTAATGTCGAATCTACTGTTGACATATCAAGCTCAATTACTGCTGTGTACTCGGGCTCTTCTGCTGGGTTATGACGGAATAAATATTGCTCCTCATAAACTTTCTTCGCTAGATCAACATACTCATCACGATTACTGTTTTTAAAGAAAGCTAAAGTTACATCATCTACTGGGAAGAAGCCCATAGTTGCACCATACTCTGGCGCCATGTTGGCAATGGTTGCACGATCTGGAAGGGATAAGTGATTTAAACCCTCACCAAAGTATTCAACAAACTTACCAACCACCCCATGCTTACGAAGCAGTTCAGTAATTGTTAATACCAAATCAGTGGCTGTAACGCCCTCACGCAATTCACCTGTTAGTTTGACACCAACAACATCAGGTAACACCATATAATATGGCTGACCAAGCATAACCGCTTCAGCTTCAATACCGCCAACACCCCAGCCCATTACACCAACGCCATTAATCATGGTTGTATGTGAATCTGTACCGACAAGTGTATCAGGATAGGCGACTTTCTCGCCATTTTGATCTTTAACCAAAATGCCTTTTGCTAAGTACTCTAAGTTCACCTGATGAATAATTCCCATACCCGGTGGCACAACAACGAAATCATCAAATGCTTTTTGTCCCCATTTCAATAGTGAATAACGCTCGCCATTGCGCTCAAATTCTTTAGCGACGTTTTTCTCAAGCGCATCTTTCGTGCCGTAATAATCTACTTGTACCGAATGATCAATAACCATTGCTGTATCAACTAATGGATTAATTTTTTGTGGATCGCCTCCTGCATCTTTAATTGCTTGGCGCATAGCAGCCAAATCAACAACCGCGGGGACTCCTGTAAAATCTTGCATTACCACACGCGCTGGCATATGTGGAATCTCAGGGCGCACCTGAGCTTTAGCATCCCAGTTAAGCACGTTCTCAACATCAGACACTTTGACTTTGTAGTCATCAATATTACGCAATTGGTTCTCAACCAATACACGAATAGAATACGGCAAACGCGTAATATCTTTGCCGGTTTCAGCCGCTAACTTTTGCAAACTATAGGCGGTATATTGTTGACCTTTAGCGTCAATCAAAACCTTTGTTGAACGTTTTAAATCCGTCATGAGGATAGCTCCTTCTTTACTGTTTTTTCTGTCTATTGAGGCTTATTTCGGCGCTCATATTAGCCCAATTAGCTGCTTTTGTACAGCGTGATGCAAGCTCCATGACAATAATCATCCATGCTTAATAAAGAAGATTAATGACTACATTTTTCATCTTCTCATGTTATACTTTTATATAACGCAAAAACTAGGAGCATATAAATGTCATCACTATCACTCAGACAATCAGGCGGGGCTAATATCGTAAGCATTCCCAAAAAGATACTTCAAATACTCAACCTTCATACCGGAGATAAGTTAGATATTCATATTGAAGATAGTAAAATAATTTTAACGCCAAGAATAGAAGAATTAAGCTTAGAACAAATGCTTGCTGATAGTCCAAAATCAAGTTTTAAACTTTTAGATGAAGATAGCGAGTGGATGCACGACAAACCTAAAGGAAAAGAGCTTTGAAAAAATATATTCCAAATCAAGGCGACATTATCTGGCTTGACTTTGATCCAAGCGCTGGGCGCGAAATAATAAAGCGTAGACCAGCTCTAGTGCTTACAAAAGCCGTTTTCAATGAACATACTGGGTTTGCCTTTGTTGCCCCAATAACAAGTACTCAACGTGAAAATAAATTTGAAGTTATACTCCCTAATAAGTGCAAAACCAAAGGTAGTGTAATAACCTTTCAAATACGATCAATGGACTTCAACTCACGAAATGCAGAGAAGATAGAATCATGCCCCAAAGCTCACCTTGAACAAGTTTTAAAAATATCAAAAGTCATTTTGTCATAACACATCCATCAGATGCCCCACAAATATATAAATTCAGCTATATTTGAATCTATATCAAATATCGTAGCGACTGATTTAGGTGATAAATATCATGCAAACAACCAATACGCAATACCATAAACTACTTAAGAAAGTAATAAAGCCTGAGTATCTTGTATCATTTCTCACAATTATCATGTTGTTTCGCCTTAGCCAGCACCTAGCAGAGCAAAAAGACAAAACAGCTGCACTTGATCTTGCCGAGTACTATTACATCTACGCAAGTATTACCTTGGCGATTTTAAGCTTATTTCTTATCTTTGTGATTGCTTACTATATTTACTTCAAAATCACACGATTTATCCGTGAAACACGTAAGGTGATTTTAGGTTATAGCGATTATGAGACAACGCTCAAACAAGGCTATTTCTTCAAACAGCATCTTAAGTTAAACCAATTGGTCAAGGATGTATTAAGGCGTCAAAAAAGTGATATGCTAACGATGCTGCATGACTTACGAACACCTTACACACGACTATCATTTAAACTTGAGCTTGATTACAACGCTGCTTATAACGCTGTCAAAGAAGATATCAACGAGATAAAAGTGATCACAGGACATTCCTTAGCAAAGCTTAAAGAAAATCAACTACTCACTGAGCAAAAAGAACCGATTGAAATAAGATGCTTTATCGAACAATTATTTATAGATTATAAGCGCATGCTTATACAAGATAACAAAGAGCTTACTCTAAACTTAGCACTTAATATCAATCAAAAAATCTATGTCATGATCAAGCCTTTTAAGCTAAAGCGCGTGCTATATAACCTGCTAAACAATGCCATTGAGTATGCTAATACCAATATTCACTTATCGGTTGAGATCACTGAGCAACACGTTCGTATTACCATAGCAGATGATGGCGTCATACAGCAAAATCTAGATTTAAATGCGATGAAGCAGCTTTTTTGGCATCATTCAAAAAATGGTCATGGTATCGGACTCTATTCAGTAGCCAAAATATTGGCTGAGCATCAAAGTGAACTTCAATTTGCAAAAACTCATCATGGCAAAAGCTTTTATTTTGAGCTTAAACCCATTTGAAATATCTTCCAAACTCCACTATAACTTAGAACATTGCAATAACATGGATTAATCACAGATGGAACGTATTTTAATTGTTGAAGACGACGACTCACTGGCGCAAATGATTGCACGCTATCTTGAGCGGATGAATTATGAAGTCGTCATAAAATCAGGCTCCATTGACGCATTAGCTGCCGTTGAGGAAACGCCCTTTGATTGTCTGTTACTTGATATTAATCTGGGTAGCGACAATGGCATTCAACTTTGCCAAAAAATACGCCAAGTCTATGATATGCCAATTATTATGGTTTCAGCGATTAGCGATACCACGCAAAAGTCTTACTCATTAAACATTGGCGCAGATGATTATGTCACAAAGCCCTTTTCACTAGAGGAACTTGAAGCGCGCATTAGTGCAAATATTCGCCGTTACAATCAGATGCACAAGGTAGATCAAGCACCCGAAGCATCAAGTGCATATGACTTAGAAGACTGGTGTTTTTATCCTCAGCAATATTTACTTGAACATAAAAGCGGTGAAAAGGTTTATATTAAAAAGGTCAAAACGCAAATACTATTAATGCTCTTGCAACACAGTGGTGTTGTTGAGAAGAAGCTTATTCATAAGAAATGTTATGACGAACCTTTTGATAGTTTTGATCGACGTATCGACGTACATATTTCGCAACTAAGAAAAATTCTTGGCAAAGAGATGATTGAAACCGTTCATTCAATTGGTTTTGCGCTAAATCACTAGGATATTAGGATGAAGGATAGACAATTTTTTCACCGTTATTTCTTAATCTACCTACTTTTAATTGCCGTTTATTTTATCAACCTGAGCCTTATTGATGATAAATATGCGATCACCTTACAACTAGATGATTTTTTTAATCGCACTGAAGGCATTTTATTTGCGCTGCCGTGGATCATTCTTCTGCCTAGCACTTATGGGTTTATGCGCCAAAATACCCAAATGATGCAAAACATTATGCTTTTTGCAGGTCTTATTTCAATGCTATTTTACGCTGTTGTTTATGATCACTACCCACATCATAGTGTTTTATATCTTGCCATGCTATTTAATGGAGGATTGGTTTTTGCTTTGCCACTTGCGATGATTAATACACTTCAGCGCACAGCTTATGCGCTATTTTTTGTTGTTTATTTCGTTGTCTGTGATTTCTTATTTTTATATATCGATATGTATATTTTTATCTTATATATAGCTGTTCCTGCCTTAATTCTTGTTCTCATAGCCAACCTACTTTCTAGCAAGTGGCAACATAAAAAGTGTCGACCAATCACTGTGATGGCTTATTTGCTTTTAGCCGATCGTAAGGCATCAGTCACTTTTCTAAGCCATACAGCAATCCTAATCATTATTACCTTGCTTTCAGTATGTGTCACAACCTTATCACCACTAGAATGGGTACAAGCCATAAGTTATCTAATTGGCTGCGTAATTATGTATTTGGTGGTTTATCGCAAACTTTCGATTAAGCCCCATTTGATACTGCTTATAACACTACTAATCAGTGCTTACTATGAATATTTTTTTATCGCATCCGTTGTGGCTTACTTGATGCTGACAATTGATTTGTCCAGACATATTGGCAAGCGTGATATCCTGATCTTTACAAGCTTTATTTTTTATCTGGTTGTTATCTATAATACATTACTTGCTAATGTGCTTTTAGCACTTCTCACCTAACTATTCACTAACAACAGAGCACTTATAATAGTTATCATAAGGTTGACGTTTACTTACATTTGTCAGCTTAACGACATAATGCTTTTTATTCTGCAATTGCAAAGCTAATGGAGCAGATGAATTGATACCTTGACAAAGATAATAGCTATAGCCATTACTCACTCCAACATACACATAATCTCCTTCATAATCATGTGCATATTGCCCAAAAGGCATCTGTCTAGTAAAGCTTTTAGCATTCTTATCAACAATAGCACTGAAACTATCTTTACGCATAGCTGTCCAACTATCGCTATCAGGCTTGATAATTTGATTTGGAAATATTGCAATATTAGGTAGACTTTCTGATGGCTGTTGCTCATCTGTCACTACAGTGATGTTAATATCATACTTACTTGATGGGAATGGAAAGTTATCCATCGCCCACGCACCCTGACATAAGCATATTAATATAAGACTAAATAATCGCATAGCACCCTACTCCTTTAATCTAAGTAACTTTTATATTTGCACATTACAAACATAGGTAGGATAAGCCGCCTGTGTATTAGTTACGATGACTTTAACATTACCCGATTTTTTCAATTGAATGGGTGCATTTTGATAGCTGCTATTCTGACATATTCTGTATCCACCATGCCCGTCTGGGAAACCAATATAAACATTGTCACCTTGATAGTCGTGCGCATATGTAGAGAACTTTACTTGCGAGGCACTTTTTGTGTTACCCGTAATGGAACCGTGATAGGCATCTTTCTTAACTAATTGCCAATAATCTGTTGCTGGCGCCGGCTGATCCGTTGGCAAAATAACAAGCTGAGGCAGATCTTTAGGTGCCACACCAGCGCCTTCAAAACTAATACTGAAACCACCTATTGCTTTACTAGAATCTATTGTTCCGGCATGAGCTAATGCACACAGCCCAGAAGCAAGTAATGTCGTTGTTACTACTAATTTATTTAAAGTTTTCATATCTTGTTCCTCTTTTTTGTTTGGTTAAATATGAAAGTTATTTTTTATGCTGTGAACTCACAATATCAGCGTTTGTTTTAATATGACTGCCTGTGCTGTCATGAAAGGTATTGTAAAAAAGTCTTTGTAAAGCGACTGCCATCAAAACGTAAGAAAAATGTAAATTGGGCAATGAATCATCGCACTTTACTTACATGCTCGACACCTGAAATAACCAATCATCATGACTTGCGGTTGTTTTAAGCATCAACATACATCCTTGCTGCTGAAAGCCTTCGCGGTCACATAAATACTTCTGTTGATAACTATTTTTTTGCCAGAAAGAATGCTGAGTATGGGTCGAATCCGGCATAAAGTAGCTGAAATCCAAATCATCTAACGACTTAAAGTTGTCATGAAAATTCTCTTGTGGGAATCCTATTTGACTAACAATCATCACCAAATCACTTCCTGAGACTTGATAATGACAAGATAAGCCGCTATCTGATGGGCGCTCTGGATAGTGTTTATTGTACATGCGCGCACCCATCCAACCAGAGCTAAGCTCAGCATAGTTAAAGCGCACTAAACCCGTCAGATTCTGCTGTTGTTGATACATGCGACTGCATTGACATTCATATTGTTTAACCCAAAGTATCTCAATATTTTTGAACCTATCTTTTGCAATAATTCGGGCATGACTTGCCAGTGGCGCTCTATCATCCTGAAGATAGCTTGCAACTTGCGCCTCTGTAGGACATTGAAACACTGCCAAGGTTTGTGCCATCAACAACATCGGATTAGCTATAGACAAGAGGCATAATACGCTTTTTATCATGACTAAAATTACCTACTTAAACACCACTGGCTTGACAGTAACTTGAGCTAACACCGGTAACTGAAGGCGCTATAGATTTAGCAAATTGACAATCATTATTGAAATCATGATTAATTGACCAAACCATTGCACCTCCGTATTGCGGTTGACTTGAAAGCGATCCATAAATATCTGCCATTTCACTATAAACAGTTTGACCCGGAGCAGGCTGCCACTGACTAAATACAGTAGCTAGTCCTCCCGCAGCTTGTAATGCTGGTTCACCCATAACAAGCAAAGTCTGCGCAGGAATATTAAGTAGCTGCTGCTTTGATGTTGTTTGCTGTGTTAAATAATAAAAGCTCGCATCGATATAGCCAGGCATTTCTTCTGAGCAATATAAGCGCCCATCATCATCTTCACCGTTGCAATAATCACTCTTATACTCTATACGATTACTTTCTTTGCCCGTGTTATAATCTTGTAGAAACAACATATCAAACGCCCCTGACTCCACCGCTTCCTTATAGTCTTGGTTCATAGCTGTTGTTACTAAGGATACACTATACATATCTTCTTTATTCGTTTGATTAAGCTGAGGCGCTGCAGTTACTGTAGCGATTTGTCCATTTGCTAATGGCTTTTGCTTTATCTTAGCAATAAGTTCTTTAAGCAACGTAGGGTTTACCGCTCCCTCCAAATCAAAGTCAATACCATCTAGATGATAGTAGTTTAAGAAATACCTGATATTTTCGGCCATGTTGTCAAGATTTTTATTATCAAGGCTTATGCCACCCGTTTCTCCACCAACAGAAACCAGTATTTTCTTTAATCCATATTTGTCTTTTGCTAATTGAATATCATCCAGCATTTTCTGCAAACTCGTTTGATCAAACGTGTTATAAGAGGTATAGGCTAAAAACATATCTCCATAAAACTGAATATTTGGTCTTGCACCTGTGGTTACAGGCGTGGCATCAGATAATCCACTAGCAAAAGCAATAACGATAACGTTATACCCAGCCTGTGCTGCATCTGAGATCGTTACTTTTTGATTCCAAGGACCATAATACTGATTTAAATAACCAACCATATAGTGTGAACTTTCTTTCTTATAACTGACATCTAAGTTAATTCCATCTTTATTTGCTATAAAGTTACTTGGTGAAACACTTGATAAATATCGATTTTTTTCTGTCATAATATTCGTTGCATCAGCATGCCAATTAAGGTTGTTTCGCGGAATATTTTGCACAGGGTAGCTGCCATTGTGATCCAATGTAATTGGTGCAATTGACGCACCTTTTTCATCCTTTAAATTCAGCTCAGCCTTAGAACCCTTTGGCAATCCAGATACTGTAATACTAACTTTCTCTGGTAAGATTTTCTCCAACTGATAAGTGATCTTAGCAGGCGTCGTTTTATCTGTTTGGATCGTAATATCGCGAGTTAGTTGCTCTTTGCCTTCCGGTTTATACTCGTAATCACCCTCGATAAATGAAGCAACATTAAGTTTATAATGCACACCTTCTGCAGATGATCTAAGTCCATCAATGAAGTTTGCCTTCCAGTCTAAATCTCCTTCCTTAACAACTACATTATCCATGGTTGTAATGACATAATGTGGATGTGTTTCAGGCGTTGATCCTTGTACAGTTGATGTGACTTTTAATGTTCCAGTTTCCACAGGCAGCTGTTTATACTTGATTTGAACTGATTGTGTTTGTCCGTTGCTAAGTACAAAGCTTGCTGGATCCGCTGATCCTGTCGCTTCATCTAAAGATGGTACGCTAATGGTTATTTTTGCTGTATCTTGATCGCTATTTAATGGTACTTTGACATCAAGCTTAGTATTCCATGGCTGATTATTAATCTCTGTGAGTTTATTGCCATCTTTATAAATAATAACATCAGCTAGGTGTCCTTCTTGGATAAAGTCTGGTTTTTCTGTCAGCTCAACTGAAATGTGTGCCTGAGATACTGGCGCCACAGGACCAACATGGAAATTGCTTATATTAAATTCATTACTTGATGGTGAGAATTGCATTGTCACCGACTGGTTTGCAGGTAATGTATATGGCTCATCTGGCCACCATTTTTTCACACTCACAGACACAGTACTGTCATCTTGCGTCAATTGGGTTTTACCATCGATTCCCCAAATAGAGCTAACCTTAACAGCATGATCAACATCAAAGCTGATTGGGTTATTGTATAAATCTGTTGGTTCATCACAGTGAAATGTGACACTTCCTGTCCAACCAGAACTAGACGAATCTAGCACGCAGTTAGCCATAGTAATTGTTGACAATGAAGTTAAAATCGCCGATGCGATGAGTTTTTTACTAAGTTTCATTATTGCTCCTTTTGGATTGTTGTAGGGATAGAAATTGCTACGAGATATTCTAAGAATCGACATGAATAAAAAGTGTTCTCCAAATGTAAAAAATAAGTAAATCGTGGCAAAACATACCGATCAAGTGACTTAATTTACTGGGGTTGCGCACTTTTGCTATTTCAACACCCCGCCTCGCAAGCTCGGCACCCCTCTTGCAAAGAGGGGAATTAAAATTATCGTTGCCCAATTCCCCTCTTTGCAAGAGGGGTGGCAGCCGTAGGCTGACGGGGTGTTTATAAAATCATAGCTTTTCTAAATACGTAACTTCAGTTATTTACTGATTGATAACCGTTTTGGTTAAACTTGCTAAGACATAAAGAATCTCGTGATAGCTTTGCGTTGCTGATTGTCCTGTTTTCTCAGAAAGCGCTTCAGATGCTAACATCGTAAGCTTTGCAACTTCATTGCCTTTTTCGGCACTATCGACCACTATTTGATAGTTTGTCACATCCCCTGATACCATAAAATCAATCACTTGCACACGATCAGATGCCGATTGCACTGTTTGATCAACTTGCGCCATTACCTCACGCATTTTGTCATTAAAAATATGCTTATTAAATAATTTAGCATTTTGGATTTGCTCATTAATCTGTGACACTTGCTTGGCAATCTCACGAGATTTTGCACTCACTAATGCTAGTTGCTGAAATTTTGGATTCGCCTGTAAAGAACCAATAACACTCTTTAACTGATCATCCGTTATATTGATAATACTTTTCGTCCCATCAATTACTTTATTAATCATCATAAATAATTGTTGTGGGTAGTCATAAGCTAACTGATTTAACATTGCCCAGCTTTTAATAGCCGCTTCTTTATCTTGCTGTTTGTTGATTGCTGCAATTCCTTCAACAATAAAGTAGTTACTCATATCATTGATGTAGTTGCCATTTTGCCACATGCTGCTGCGCTCATTCCAAATCGTATTAAAATCACTCTTGATGGCTTGCGTTAATACAGGGACTTCAACAAAGTTTTGAGTTTGTAATGCCGCAGTTAGCCCTTGAATACTGTTATTGATATGCTCAATGCTAAATTTCACCTTGTTATAGCTTGCTTTATAAGGCGAGAATCCAGTTTGAGCACTTTGTACAATCGAATTCAGCTCATCAAGTGCTGAGATCATTCTTAAGTGCTTAATATCCTCACTTAAATGTTTAAGATCTGTCACTGCAGGTGATCCCATCGTAATGCTTGAGTAGTCACTGACTTGTTGATAAACCTCACTACCATTGTGAACACTTGCTAAAGCAACACCTGTTGCCGCCGCTGTCATCATGATTGTAGAAAGTAGTTTTTTCATTGTTTATTTCCTCTTATTAGTTTTTATATTAAATTTGCTACCTTTTCGGTGGTTCAAATTTAACCAAACATCAAATGATTTAAAAACAAACAAAAACGCACATAGCTGTGCGTAAAGATTTATTCACATTAAAGAACAAAGAGCAAAAAATAATCAAATAAAGTTTTATCTATTATTATGTAAGGAGATAGCAATGAGCAGCAATACTTTACCATATGTAGTATGTCTGTTGGGATTGAGTTTATTTGGTTGTAGCGGTGGCGGTGACAATGACAGTAACGAAAATCAAACCAATCCAGAATCAACACAGTTTGAACCTAGTGTAAGTGTCATCGCAAACTTACCAAATGCAATTGCTTTGAACGAAGACGTCATTACATCATTTGAGATAGATTCCCACAAAAATGTCTACTTTGGTCAAATGGCTACAGCAGTAAATACAACACCATTGGAACTTCAGGGCATTAGTATTCCGCAACTCCATGGCATTGATATTCAACTGACTGATAATGATAAAACCAATAGTTGCTTTCCGACATCTTCAACCATTAAAAGGCTAAATAATAACGAACGCTGCCGTATTTCTTTTCGCATTAAAGCACATATTAGCCAGACGCTGGATGAACTAATCCGTATCAAGACAAATAGCGAAGATATTCATATTCGCCTTCACAGTCAGTTTGTTACTGACGACTCACCTTTATTGCAACATATTACTTTTAAGGAAAATTTGACGCTACGTCCGAATACTATTAGTACGCTGAGCTTTAAAAACACCGATACTCAACCTATTCAAAATATTCGTTTAAGCTTACCTGATTGGCTAAGCTCAGTAATAACACCAGTAGATAATGATCACCTTGAATATAATGCGCCAATTGCGCCGGGTGAGCGCGTTGATTTTAAATTCTTAGTCCATGGAGACTATGATCAAAAGCTAAGTGCTGAGCACAAAAAGATACTTGAAGATAATACTTCACAATACGCGATCACTGTCAAAGGAGCTAACATCAAAAAAGCATATCCAAAGGTTACACTCGCTACACTTCCATTTAATTTATATATACCAGATAAAACCTTTAGTATCACGCAAAGTGAGTTAAGTTTTGCCATTGAAAACATTTCTGATCAACTGCTGACATTGACTCAAATTAACGATTCAACAGGTGTTTCACTCACACAAAACAATGCACTAGGGCTACAACTTAACAATAGCTTACCACTAACCATTAAGCCGCATGAGCAACAGCTTTTAGATCTGAAACTAATCAATCCATATGCCCAATCTGATGATATGCAGATCGTAATCCATGACCAAACAGGGAATGTTTTTTCTCAAAAGAACCAGATAAGCATTGAGAATCCAGCGCCTGTTCCAGTGCCTAACCCCACTGTTTCTGGTGATTTAATTGGTAGCCAACTTAGTATTACAGTGATCAATAGCACAAAAGAGACTTTGAACGATCTTGCAGTTGATCTTGGAGAACTTACGCAATACGTTGATGATAAACAGGACAACACCCTAAATCTTGCCACACTTGCCAAAGGTGAGAGTTATACTTTTAAAATTTACTTTAAATCCGACAACACAAGTCTAAAAGCACTGTCAATGATGGAGGCACAGTTGCGTAATAATAAGACAACTCAACTGGTTAAATTCACCGTTGAATCGAATAACACTATTTACCCTAGTCTTAGTGTTTATATCACCCCTGCAACTTTAGAAAGCACAACACTGACAGACGTTGGAATGCAATCCATAACCTTTAAAAACAACACACCACATGCCTTAAGTATTAAAAATATTTACTTTGCAAAAGGCGCATCACTGACAGGTGTTAATCTATTAAAAAAACAGTTAGCTGCCGCAAGCTTTCAAAGCCTTAAAATTCCTCTGGAAATCATGCCACACGCCTTAGGGCAGGGGCAAATAGTCGTCGAATATATCGACCTTATTTCAGATATAGCCTTCAATCAAATCACAACAGCAATAATTGATGTTGATAGCCATATTAATCCACAGGCTATCGTCGTTAGCATGCCACTATTGTTTGCCAATAAAGATAGTGAGCAAACTTATAAGATTAAGCTTACAAATATGGCTGACTTTAATTGGACGCCATCAAACAATGTTAGTGACTACATTTTATCTAACACCGATGATATAAATATTGACGCACTTAATAGCAGTTGCTTGAATAACCCTGTTGTGATGAAAGGACAGTCCTGTCAAATTGAACTTATCGTCAAAGCAAATGCCAAAGCATCTGATTCAACACTTACACTCAATACAGCAAACACCAACTTAGCACAAGCCAAAACACTCGATATTAACGTTAGTGAAAACCCACTTAATATTACCGTTTTAGATATGCCCGAGGTGATTGCTAAAGGACAAAAAGCGATTGCTAAAGTCTCCCTTAACAATCAAAGCTTTACTTCAGCAATCGATATCGAAACAATCACTTTTAGTCAAGGCATCATCACACACTCTAATCACTGTCAGAATTTAAGCATCCTCGCACAACAAACGTGTGAATTTTTGATCGAAGTAGATGAGAGCCTTCCCCAAGTGCAGGGTCTAGCCCAAGGCGAAATAACGATTCACAGCAAAAACATAGCCCGTGTACAGCAACGCTTTATCACAGAATTTGTTGAAATACTCGATAATAAATTAGTTGATATTAATCTTATTGAGATCACACCTTTTTACAAAAAAGATGAGCATTACTACATCACGATTTACAATGGCTCGGATACAAATTTAAACAATCTACACATCTCAGTGCCTGACGCGTTAGAAAATCTTTTCACACAAAATGACAAAGTCCAAGTCAACACATTAGCCGCAGGAGAAACCACGACTTTACACTTTGCGCTATCTGATGCTGTAGACAACTACTTAACTAACAATGCAACTGCTATAGACAACAATAAAGAAAGTCATTTTATCGGTATAAAAGCGGCTAATATGTCACGCCCTCTTTTTGATATACTTGATAGCAGTCAATTCATTCGCTTTGACAATGTGGATCATATTATCCCAGAACAAATACATAGCGTAACACTTAATAAAATGATTCATTCCGATCTTTATTTGGTCGACTACCACGATGAATCTACTTACTTTAATCTTGATATTTTATCACCGACCAAGGATAAATTACCGCTTCTTATTACACGAGATAAGCCACTAAACTTTACCGTCAAATCCACAAATTACAGTAGTGCGAAAGATAATCGCTATGTATTTAGCTTGAGTGATCGCGCGGGTAATTTGTACGTTATTAGCACCAATCTAAGCCTTGCAACAACTACAGCACAAATTGATATGGCAGATAGTATTGTGGCAGGAGAAAGTGCTGAAATTAAAATCACCAATACTGGAGATATCCCATGGCTCTTGCCAAATGACAGTTCAGGGTTAGCATCTGGTTTTTCAATCGTGCCAAATGATCAAATACAACTAACTGATGTGGCACAAAAAACACCTTGTCACCATGGCATGCTAGCATCTGGTGCAAGCTGTTATATCCAGATGCAAACAACTAAAGATGCTAGCAACTATATCAGTAGAAACTTCAAAATTAATAACGCCTATCATAATCTTGTTTCCAATTATGGTAAATCATTCTCAATCACCGCAAAAACAACACCTGAGCCAACACCAGAACCCAACCCAGAACCAATACCTGCAAGCTCAGAACATATTGCTTTAATGCCATTTAAGGATATTACGTTTAATATGGTTTGGTCATCAAACCCTGCAACCTCAAATATTTGGGAAATTGCAGATAATACTCAACATTATGATTATATGTTTGCTTTCATTACACAAGATGCCGCTAAATCTAGCTGTGCTCCAAGCTGGGGTGGATTATCATCACTGGCACTAAGCAATAACCTTTATGTCGCAGGAGCTCAATATTTGCAACAAAACAGAGGACGCTTAGGCATTTCATTTGGCGGAGAGAATGGCAACACGATTGCCAATGTTTGCAGCTTAACGGAGCTTATTGATGCATATCAACAAACCATTGATATGTATAAACCTTTCGTTATTGACTTTGATATTGAAGGGGCTCATTTAGGTGATGTCAAAGCCAATGAAAAACGACTAAATGCATTAACCGCCATCAAACAAGCAAATCCTGAGTTACATATTTCATTTACCCTACCTGCTAATATTGATGGATTCCCCGCAAATGCGCTAGCTATTATTCAAAGTGCTAAAGATAAGGGCTTGGACGTTTTTGAATGGAATATGATGACAATGGCATGGTACTCACAAAAATTACCAAATACCCCTATCTCACAAAGTGTTATTGCCGCTAGTCAAAAAGGCGTCACTCAACTAAAAACGATCTATCCGCAAAAAACAAATGAAGAAATTAAACAAATGATTCGTTTAACTCCTAAGATTGGTATCGATTATGATGCCAGCGTATTTGACCTAGCTGATGCTGAAAACTTGGCAAAATACGTTACCAACAATGGCTTTGCGGGCATTTCATTTTGGTCTATTGATATTGATCGCAACCAAAATAAAGAAGGTGACTTAGGCGAGCATGCTAATGCCGATTATTCAGGTATTGATCAAAAGCCTTATGACTTTACCAGAACCTTCTTAGCCCATTTATCAAATACGCAACCACCCACAGACCCTAAACCTTCTCCACAAGAAGTAAATGTTCAATTTAACACAATAAATGTGCCATCTAATGCCGAAGGTAATGTCATCTTCACTAATTCAACAGGTGACAAAACAACCTTTAATCTCACTGAGTTAAAAGCCGCAGATGGCATAAAGCTCACCATCGATGACTATACGCTTAACTCGATTATTACACATGGTAATGACACTTATACGCTAACCACCACTAAGATTGCGGTAACGCAAGAAACAAGCGCCTTGATAACACTTAACTATCATAAAGCTACAGTAGAAACGGGTCGTTTACATGTGAGCTTAACAGGATTACCTCAAACAGCACCGCAACGAAATATAACGATCTATGATAGCGCATATGATGCTATCACAACAAAAGTAACTACTAACTATTTGGCTGAGTTTGATTTACCTATTGGCACTTATCATGTGGTTTATCAGGACTTTTTTGATGCGGTAAACCAGCATCATTACAGTGCTGCACAAAAGCAAAATGTATTGATCACACCAGATGTGCAGCTTAATTTAACCGCAAATTACACATTTGATAGTGCTTTTTATCAAATAGGCGCCTATTACCCTGCATGGGGAACTTATGGACGCAATCACCAGATTCATGATTTAGATGCCAAAGACCTAGATGTGCTTTACTATGCTTTTTTAAACTTTGATGCCGACGGTAATGTTATGCTCGGTGATAGTTATGCTGATACTGGAAAGCGCTTCACTGAAGATGTTATCACTGAACATGGTACTTATAAGGCAGGCACTTGGTTTGGTGAGGGCTCCAACAAGCCATTTTATGGCAATTTAGAGCGTATTTTACAACTTAAAGCGCTTGCCAAAGAGAAATATAACAATGATTTAATTGCTGTGTTTTCAATTGGTGGATGGACATGGTCAACACATTTCCCCGCCGTTGCCGCTGATCCACAAAAACGTGAGAACTTCGCCAATACTGCTGTTGCTTTAGTAGAACAATACGACATGGATGGTTTGGATCTTGACTGGGAATTTCCTGTATGGGGTGTGCAAAATGCCTATCTCAATGCTGCTAATGCTGAGATTGCAACACTTGATCCCAACCCAAGCACAACCCAAAAACAAGCTATTTATGACAAACACCTTATCTACCAAGAAGCACAAGATTATGTTGAGTTAATTAAAGTCGTACGCCAAAAGCTTAATACTTTGAGTAACACAACAGGTAAACATTACCATTTAAGTATTGCTATTAATCAAGCACCAGATAACATTGCTCTTAACCAATATGACAAGATGATGCCGTACTTGGATTCAATTAACATTATGTCATATGACGCAGCAGGTACTTGGAGCAGTATTACAGGTCATCAATCACCACTTTCCGCAGCAGAAGGACAAGATGCACCAAACTATGCAACAACAAAAGGCTCGTGGAATCTAATAAGCTCTGTCGCTGCTTTAAATGCCCAAGGTGTGCCCAATAATAAAATTGTTGCAGGGCTCCCCGCCTATGGACGACAATGGATTAATGTCCTTATGGGAAATGCTAACACCCCTGGGGTCTATCAAACAGGCTCAACAGGTTCTGGAGAATGGGAACCAGGTAATTTAGGCTACAACTGCCTAATGGGTAATTCATTTTCAGTACAAAAAGATACTCAGATATGCCAAAGCTTTGCCGATACCGCCAATCAGTATACCTATATTCTTGTGCGCGACGGTAATAACACACTGAAAAGTGTGGGTAACTTTGGCGAGGTTACGAGCTCTGGCTATCGCGTTGCTGAAGCACTTTACCCATTTGGTCAGATCGTAGAAAGCTACTATTACAACCCACAAACAAAAATGTTTATTACCTACGATTCAGCCACTATGGTTAAGATCAAAGGGCAATGGATCAAGCAACAAGGGCTACAAGGTGGTATGTTTTGGGATACTTCAGGGGACACCCCTAATCCGCATAATAATGCTGATCCATCACTTATTGATGCATTATCTGAGACTTTTAAAACCAAATAAACGCACATAACTGTGCAAAAACATTGATTTAAAAAGTCTCAAAATATGAGAAAACTTAAATCACCTAAATACAATATTTAAGATACATCATGAGAAAATTATTAACACAACACGTAAAGACAATTTTTGCTTTTACACTATGCTGCCAATTTATCTCATCCAATGAGGTATATGTTGGCACCTATACTGAATGGGGCACACCCCCTGGTCATGGCATTTATCACTTTAATATTTCAGACACTGGACAAATAAGTCCTATAGCGCTTGCAACACATGGTGATGATAAGTCTTTAAATCCGACGTATCTGTTGAAAGATCATGATCTGATATACAGTACCAATGAACTTGAGTCTGGTCAGATCACCACCTACCAAAGCAATATAAATAAGACATTGAGTAAAATAACACTATCCAGCAGTAAGCTTGCCAATCCAGTGCATGCTTTAAAAAGTAAATTATACCCTGTGATGATTGTTGCCAATTATGGTAACGCAGCAGGCGAAGAATCAGGGATCTCACTACTCCAGATCAGTAATGACGGCACACTTGATGCCAAACCACTTCAAGTTATTCCCTATCATGATCATAGCATTGATCCTGAACGACAATCTGGATCTCATGTTCATGGCATTGAAAGCACTGTTATTCATGGGATTGAGTATGTTTTTGTTTGTGATTTAGGAGGTGATACGATAACGGTTTATCGCCTTGATGGATCAACACATGAGCTCGTGCAATTAAGTAAGATCAAAACAACTTCTGGTGCAGGTCCAAGGCATGCGCTTATCAGTCCAAACAAAAAATACCTATATGTTGTGAACGAGTTAAACTCAAGTATTAGTGTTTTTAAATTCGACGTTAATACAGGAAGGTTAACCTATATTTCTTCTCAGCCAACAACCTTAAGCTCGCCACAAAATTCATCAGAAAGAAACTATCCCGCTGAACTTGTACTTTCAAAAAACAGCACAAAAGATAATAACTACTTATATGTCTCCAATAGAGGTCTCAATAGCATTGCTAAATTTAAGCTCAAACAAAACGAAAAGATGCTAAAGCTGCAAAATGAATATGACGCTTTTGGTAATTACCCTAGAGATCTAGCGATTGATAACACTGAAGAATATCTTGTTGCAGCTAATCAGCTGTCAAACAACATTAGTATTTTTAAGATTGACCATAGCGGAGCGCTTGATTTTCTCCAGAGTGTACATGTTAATTCGCCTGTGACAGTTACTTTTTAGCACATTACTGCATCTTAGCCAAACGTCCCTTCAACCCTCTCTGAAATATTAATGCACAACGTTGTGCGTCAACATTTGTACACAAGAAGAACGTATTTATTAAATAATAACGGTTAAAACATAACCATGTTGTATAACCATTTTTGAGGCAATTATGAAAAAGAAAACCTTCCCCAAAATCATTCTGTTATTATCATTAACACTTGCCGGTTGCGGGGGAGGTGGAGGCAGTGGTTCCTCAGGCCCCCCTTCACCTTCACCAACGCCAACGCCCATACCTATTACCAATCTAACGTATAGTGCCAGCGAAACGAATCCAAAAGAAAGCATCTTGGGACTTAATGCAAGTTATATCTATGAGATCAAAAATATTGGCAATGAAGATCAGATCATTAGTTCCTTTGATTTCTCTGATAACAATTATGTTTTGGATACGACACAAAGCAATAGCTGTCACAGTGGTTTAGTACTGGCAGCAAAAACTGGAAGTTGCTATGTATACTTACATGAGTTGCCATCTGTGAACGTAGAACAAAAAGCTTCTTTGCAATCTCTACAAAGTGGTACTCCGGGACTTAATATTCATTTTGCATCAGGTGAAAAGCTCAGTATTGCGATTGATAGACAAAAAGTCGATAAACCGACGACAAATATGAGTACAATGACACTTACTCAAGCAGTAAGTGCCATTATGCCAGAGGACATTCAGCTTGATATAAAAAATACTGGTAAGAACTATATAAACACCCCTCAGATCATTATCGATACCACTAAAACAATCGGTCATATAGATAGCGCTGCTATCACCTTAGCGGATCTTATTGATATCAATAACTCAAGGCTGATTGATTACACCTCCTTGGCACCAGATGAGAAACTCTCAACACCGCTATGGTTAAAACCAAAAGAGAATTTATCCAGTAAACAGATTGATCTGTTGATATCCGCACTTAACAACAATCAATCATTAAATGCACTACAAATTATGGGTAGCAACTCTCACAGTATTACGCCAAATATTGAGGTTAAACTTCCGCTTAATATCACTCGACAAGACACGATCACACACCTGCCTTCCGTCGGTGATTATAAACCTAGTATTAATTTGGGCACAATTAGCAACATCTCCGCTAATGTGTTTAATGTTGACTTTAGCGCATTTTTAGATAAGCCTGAGCTTGCATTTAATACTGTGGTCGAAGATAGCTGTTTTTATCATTTAACTGATAACATTAAAGAGCTCGATGCAAATACAACCTGCCAACTACTTTTTGACTCCTCTATTAAGGTTAGTACTAATATTCCTTGGTATATCACCTATCATCAGCAAGGATTTTCGTATCAGCCAAACGATTACATCACACCTATTAATATTCTTGGTGGTAACCGTTTAATCACAGACAATAACATTCCCCATAACATCTTTGCAGGGAATAAGACACAATTTGACATTCAAAACATTGGTATTGCTAAACTGCCAAATGGCAACTTTGTTGGCAATGCTTTGGCAAATATACATTTTCAAATTGTGGATGATCTAAAGCCCTATATTGACTCTGAAACGCCAAGCTTTTCACTTGATTTAGATAGCACAAAAACACTTACCTTAACTTTTAAAGATGATAATGCGCTAACGGTATTTGCGGATGCGCTAAATAACAACTTGCAAACTCAACTGATCCAAGTGGTCGCCAATGACACAAACACAGGTGATAGCATTAGCATTACCCCAGCGTTTCGCTATAGTAGCAGTCTTGAGATTTCCGGAGATACTACCCTTTTACCAAGCAAAAGCTATCAATACACGTTAACCAATAATGACCCAGATGACAGTTATAAAATCATCTCCATCAGTGAAGATCAACTGCCTCAAGGTGTAAAAATCACCAACAATAACTGTGATGTGCTAGCACCTCATCAATCTTGCCAAGTCGATATCGAAACCGACTCATTGCTTTCAGGTAATGGGCAATTTAAACTTAATTTCCGTAACAATAATAGCAGTACTGAAGTATCACACACTCTCACACTTGCACTTAAAACCAATGTCCAGCTTATCGATGCACCTTATGCTGATATTTCAACAGCTGCTGTTTTAAGTGATCAATCAGTGCCAAAAAGTATTAACATTCCGGTTATGCATAAAGGAAGTCAAGGCGATGTCAAAGATATTGATCAACTGACACTTGTCGTTGCTGATACAATTTTACCCTTAGTAGATATTGATAAATCAACCCTAAGCATCAATAAATTATCACCTGAGCAAACACAAACATTTGTTATTTCATTTAAAGCAGATGCTTTGTTTACTGCTGATGATATTCGTCACTTAGAAAACACTGACACGCCTGCTATTTTAATTACCGCAGAGAATATTATTCCAAAGCCTGTTTATATCAATGTAAATGAAGGGGCGAGCTTCATCATTGATAAACCGATTGATAAACCAGATGATTACACCTACACATTGACCAATAATGACGCTCAAGCTGTGACAGTCGAGCAGGTTGATACAACGCAACTACCTGATGGTGTTAACCTCAAGAATGAGACCTGCCATTTATCGACCCTTTTGCAGCATCAAAGCTGTCATGTCACCTTAGAAGTGAGCGCATCAGCCAAAGCATCAAGAGTTGCCACCAACACACTTTCTTTAGCCTATCATTTTGGGAATAAAGAAGATGGCAATATGTTTACACTCAACCATGAGGTAACAATCCCAAATGCCTCATTATCCCTTGTCTTAAAAGATCTTGGTACAAATACACCAACGGATTACTTCCGTGAGAACACATTGCAAGATATCGATGTCCTTGTGACAAACACGAGTCCCTTTGATGCTGATATCACAAAAGCACGGTATGGCTTTAGTGATACGACTGACCAAGCAGTCAATGGTTTCTCTACTAAAAACGTCATCAATACGATTATTCCTGCTCACAGTGATAGAGTATTTACCATCAGCAAGTCTCAAGCAGTACCATCTGGTGAGTATAAAATTAATATCACACCGGATATCACATCTAACATTGGTAATGTGACTTCAAAAAGCTTTTATGTTATCCCTCCATCAAGTGTTACGATAAGTGAAGATACGCAATATAACGAAAACCATCCAAATACCATTAAGCTTAATGTACATAATGATGATTCAAGCGACGTTAACTTAGCGAACTCATTTACTGGTAATAACTATATCAAAGCGCGAGCAATGACAGATAGCTGCACAGATACGCTTTCATCAGGTCAATCTTGCTCATATTATTACTACACGCCTAAGAGCTTTGATGTGTCACAACCCAAAACAATCAATATCACAATTACGGCAACTGCAGATCAGAAACTGCCTATCACAGTCAATTATAAGCTTATGGCAAAAACCTTTTTATATACCCCGCATTATTGGGATATCTTCCAGTATGGCTTTTTTGATGATGCACAAGCATCCATTAAAAACATCTCTGATAAATCGGCAAATGAGCCTCTAAGTGTTTTATTTTCAACACCTGAGTTCACCAACGAAGGAAGAATCTTAAATATGCGCAGCTTTGGTGACGGTCAAGTCGCACTGCTTAGATATGACAATAGCAATAGTTACAATCAAACCCTTTATACTTTCTACCCACAAGATCAATATTCTGGTGTTGATAGCAATAGCTTCAAATACCTTTATAAGGTTCCAAATGTAAACAATCTAGTTTCCAATTGGACAAGCTCAATTTCAGGCGCCATGGGTAGCGGACTTGTTTTAAATTCACGTGCTGTACATCAAAGCATTGACTTGGGCAAGACATGGAATAAATTAAAAGACAGCCTTAATACCAATTGGTTTAATAGTACTACCAAATCAGCAACGGTTCCTAATAGCAATGATTACTTCATCTATCCGCGCTGGGATGATAAAGACTATGGCGTCAATGCCAATAATGCACAAGGCGTTATATTGGTGTGCAATACCAACCAAACGTGCAAAAGGCTAAAGTTTAATTATCCATCTGGTTTTTGGGTAAAAGATAATCCTATGTATCAAACGTTAGTATCCGAGATGTTTAAAGTTACACCAAATGGACAGTATTTAGTGCTTCATGCTGATTCGTGGGAGTATGGTGTTACAAGCACACACCGTCGTGCATTTTTAACCTTTGATGTTCAAACCTTATTGAATGCGAACAATAATCAAACAGTAACACCAATCAGTCAAAGCAGTACATTTTCAGAAAATTTCTCTCCCATAGACTTAACTGATCAGACGATTTATACACTGTATGACAACAAAATCAGACGCTACAATTTATCGAACTATGCCACGTCAACAATCAGTATCCCATCTGGCACAGCAACAATTTCACATGACGATGATAATAACTTGTATGCACTTGTGAAAGATACAACGATAAATCCTAATAAGCATTATTTATACATACAAAAAAATGGCTCAAGCACTTGGCAGAAGCTTGCTAACTCTGACTATGTAGCGATATACAATCATGCAGGATTTGGTAATGCCTATAATTATGGTGATACTCTGTTACTTGCAAGCCCACTACTTTCAGTTTCACCTACCTCTTAAACGTTAGTCCATTATTGCTCGCTTTGAATAATGCACAGCACTGTGCATTAACATTTGTGTAAATGAAGACCTCAAAGCCAAATAATAGTGTTTAAAAATAAACCAAAATCAATTTGAGGTTATTATGAAAAAGAAGAAAATTACGCATTTATTTCTATCCCTTGCGCTTGGACTTAGTGGCTGTGGAGGCGGCGGAGGTTCAGATACTTCTGAGGCTGAAAAGCAAGAACTTGAACCAAAATTACAATCTTCAGGGTTACCTAGTATTATTGCCGTCAATCAAGAGGCAATTACTAGCATTGAGGTCGATGCCAAAGGCAACCCTGTATTGCGCTATAGCGTTGGTACAGTTAATGAGGAAGCTTCACTCCAGATTAAAACACTGAGTTTGCCAGTACTTGCTAATGCAAGTGTTAAAGCCATCAATACCACACAACCTTCAAGCTGTATTAACATTGAGGGTACCGGCAAGTTACTCCATCAAGGCGAAACTTGCACACTTGATTTATCACTATTAAGCACCAAAGCACAGCAAATCAATAACAAAGCGATTTTAAGCACCAGTAATGGTGACATTGAGATTGAACTAAAAGCAAATATTGTCGCTGAGAATTCTGCTGAGCTTCTCGCCGTTGCCGCTGACCCAACAATGACGCTGCGTCCAGATACCATCGTTAGCTATACATTAACCAACAAAGGTGACAGTGCTATTAATAATTTAAAGTTGGTCACGCCATCATGGCTTAAGCCTTATATCTCCGATTCACAGTCAACAAGTTATACGCATATCGCACCAGGGCAAAGTGTTACTTTATCCTTTATGATGAGTGGTGATTATTATAAAGCCCTTAGCGCTCAAGACATGGCAGCACTTGCTGATAATAAAGCAAGTAAAGCCATTTATATCACCTCAGCCAATGCGCAAGTGATCACCCCCAAGATCACACTTTTTGACTCCCCAATTGATGTCAATGTCGCTAATGTAACACTGGATAATACACAACGTAAATTATCTATTATTATTGATAATAAAGCCGATAATAAAATCACCCTTAGCGATATCACAACCGCTCAAGGTGAGTCGCTAATGCATAGCAATATTTTGGGTATTGTCAGTAGTAATCCATTCCCCATAATAATGAATGCTAAGTCACAAACTGCGATTACATTAGATCTAGATCAATCACCCAATAAATCAGCAGCTCAATCCGGTAAGTTTATTATTCATACGATAGACAGTAATCAAAACCAGTTTGCAAGCCAACAATACCTAAAGGTAAACAACACAATTGATAGCAATGATTTAGCTGTAGAAAATCATACCTTAAACACAGAGAGTAATCGCATTAAAATCACAAACAACAGTGCTTTTAATTGGCGCCCATCAACCAAGCCAAGTGATTTTGTTTTTGATGACAGTCGTATTGTCATTGATTCACAAAGTAGTTGTTTAAGTGGCAGTATTGTTAAACCAAATGACTATTGTGAACTGCAATTTACTATTCCTCAGAACTTTGACAAAGAAAGCATAAATTTAGCGATACAAGATACCGATGACTCA
Source organism: Cysteiniphilum marinum (assembly GCF_014857925.1). Classification (GTDB taxonomy): domain Bacteria; phylum Pseudomonadota; class Gammaproteobacteria; order Francisellales; family Francisellaceae; genus Caedibacter; species Caedibacter marinus. The sequence continues at coordinate 78,349 of NZ_JACYVZ010000007.1, forward strand.
ACTGAACAAAACGCGCTGACAAAAGCGCTTAACACCACGTTCAATGTGCAAATTGATACACAGTCAGTACAGGCTTTTGATGATATTAGCTTCCCTAAAACGATTGTTGAAAAACAAGAAGGGTATATTTATTTTGAGGTCAAAGCCGGCAAAGATATCTCTCAGAGTCTAACCATTACCGACTTACAGCATTTCTCCAATAACGAGATTGAATTCACACCTGATACTTCAGGCACGCTTAGCTTACCATTATGTCAAATAGGACAAACGTTAAACCCTGGTCAAAGCTGTGTAATTGCAGGTACGATTACACCACAAACAACAAATATCACTGATAAAGACATCAAGATTAGCTTTGATAAACCTGAATTTAATATCACAAAATCCTTAGACACCACGGTAGTTGATGAAAACCATGTAACCCTGCAAGCTCCTGCTACTCAAGCGCAGTTATTAGAACATAAGCTGATCTTGTCATTGACTAATGATACAGATCAAGTGCTCAATACCATTAAGCTTGAACTGGATGAACAGTTACAAAATATTATAGACAGCTCTGCTGTAAACACATTAAGTTTGAATAAACTAGATAAAACTGCTAGCACAAACTTGGTTGTACACTTTGCAACAACTGAGCACGCTAAACAAATCTTAAACGACCTATCCTCCAAGCTTAACGATAATCCAAACAGTAAACTGATCAAAGTGGTCTCTTCAGGGTCCAAAACAGCATATCCTGATATTAGCGTGATGAGCAACCTGATTGCACTACAAGATAAGCTCATTGCCAGCACTAAAAATCAAAGTATTTCACTACAAAACTTAAGTGATCGTGTGCTGACAGTAAAATCAATTATGCCGGTTGGCGGTGACGATCTACAGGGCATTGAAGTAAATAATAACCTTAATCTAATGATTAATCCACAAGCGCAAATCGATATCCCATTGTCTGTTCTTACAAATGCCAAAGGCTCCGGTAAGATTCGTGTGTTGGTAACAGATCAAGATGGTACGATGTATACCAGTGATGCCATAGCAACTATAGACCATAAGCTCAATGCAACCGATCTTTCTTTATCACAAACGAGTCTACTTGCCCCGCCTAATGGCTCTGAAGAAAACACTCTTTTCATTCAAAACAAAGGCGAGTTTGATTGGTATCCTGCTTCAGATCCTGCGCTGTATGTTTTTGAGAATGCCAAAGGTCTAACAATCGATGCAAATAATAGTAGCTGTCTTATTGCCGGCTCTGTTAAACCTGGATTAAATTGCAGTTTAGTGATCAATGCAACAAATGAAGCCATTGCAACTACGCCAAAACTCATAATACCTGCTCATGCCAATACGCTAAAAACAGATAAAACTATTGATTTAACCATCAGCGAATATCCTGTTGTCTTGACGCTAGATCAAGCTAATCCACAGTATATCCGTAAAGGTAAATCAGCAATGCTCGCCTTAAAGCTAAGCAATAACAGCGATGTTGATGTCAATATAAGTCATATTAATAAAGGGACAAATAGCAAAAATATCAGCGGGAGCTGTTTAACAAGCAATATATTGCCAGCAAACAGTCATTGCCTACTGATTACCGATATCTACAAGAATATGTTAATTCCAGGTGATACTGCCAATTCATTCGTTGAAGTGATATTTGACAATATGTCACCACATGCCGTACAACAAAACTTCTCAAGCACCTTTGTTGATGAGTTACACGCTGAATTAGTTAATCTCAATGATATCGACATCACACCTTTTCACTATGATAGTGGCGTCTATAGCGTCAACATTCGCAATAATAGCAATAAAGTGTTAAACAATCTTGAGCTGATACTCCCTGAAGATCTAAAAACACTTTTAAATAGTGACGATCCAATACAGTTAAACTTCTTAGCACCTGGGCAACAAACAAGCTTAAGTTTCACAACAACCGCTGAAGTATCTAACTGGGTGCAAGCACATCAAACTGAGCTTGATAATAATATGACAACAAAAGTGATCGGAGTGGATGCTGCGAATTTAGCACAAGCATACTTTGATCAATTTAATGAGAATAATCTTATAACGATCAATACCGATCATGCAACAGCACCTACTGAGGCTGAGATTATTAAGCTACGCAGCAAAACTTCCGCCCAATTAAAGCTTGCAAATATTGATGATAGCCACTTACCAGTTGGCGTTAGTTTAGATGTTACGCAATCAGCTCAACCCAATACATTACTTGCCAATGATCAAGATACATTAATTAAATTAATGAGTATGGCACATGCCTATGATACAACAAGCAATCATTACTTAACGATCACACTAGAGGATAGTGCCCAAAAACAATATCAACAGCAGATTGCCATTAATGTCAATAATGCACAAATTGATATTAGTGCTAATAACATTGTCAAAGGTGATACTCAAGATATCAAAATTAGCAATATCGGTAACGCAATTTGGGGTACCCCATCAAAAACAAGCTTTAAGCTACAGCATCAAGGCACAGATTACAGTGATGCGCTTACTACGCCAATACATCAGCCATCTTGTTTTAAGATGGCAATTAATACCAATGGCACTTGTTATGTTGGTGTCAATAGCAGTAACTTGCCGATTGCAGATTATCAATTCGTGATTTATGGTGCCGAGACTAATTTAGCACAAAACAACACGCAAAATATCTCAATCATCAATGAGGTTAGGAATTTCAGCACTCAGATTGACAGCAATCAAATTACCCCACAAAGAAAGCGTATTACGGTCACGAATACCAGTGATCACGATATCGTCATGCAGTTAACGTTAACAGATCCTGAGAATAGCTTTACCCTATATGATGGTAATAATGCACTCTCACGAAAAGGCTACTGGTGCTCACAGTCTGAATGTCCCATGCCTTTGCTTGATGGCATAACTTTAGCAAAAGGGCAAACCCGCTTTATTTATGTCTACGCCAAAGCTGAAGAGATCAACATTGATCAAATCAAAAGTGCTACACTTGAAATCACAGAGAAAGACAACCCTCAAGCGACTACTGATCATTATCAGCTTAAAAATAAAGGTGTCATGTATAATTATATGAGCGTTAGTAATACCAATAACTTTTATAAATATCAAGATGGTATGCAAACACTGATCCCAAATAATATTGGCTATACACTCTATAGCTCCAGACGCGTATTAGATAAAGATGCAACAGGGCATATTTATGGCTATGGCTCTAAAACAGGTGCCAGCATGATTATTCGTCTTGATGCAGGTGAGGTCAAAGAAGCTGATAACTTACCATTTCTTGATAAACATTTCACACAACTTTATTTTACAAAACACAGTAGCGGCTCTACCGAACTTAAAATATTAAACTACCAAAATGGCAACTATTTCACCACCCTGCCAACTTCTTTATCCATTTGGCATGCTGATTATAATAACTTAGTTGATGGCTATAGTTATATTGCCACCGATGGGCGTGTTTATTCTGGATCAGCTCAAGCCTATGTCCGCAATGGGTTTGAAGGCTCTAAGACTGATATTAGCACAGGACTTCCTGAAGGCTCATCTAATGGCTTTGTTGGTGGTACTTATGCTGAGGACAGTATAGGCAATATTTACACCATTCGTCATACTGCGGGTACGTCAGGATCTCGCTCATTATACCGCTTTGATGATAACGCTAAACAGTGGAGTAAAATAGGTCAGCCATTGCCTAATGCTTTTGATAATAACTACTATCCGACAAGTTTTACCATTCACAATGATATTATCTATACGGGGGCTTATGATCCAAGCAGTAAAGCATTCTTCTCAACTGATTTTGGTCAGACTTGGCAAGAATTATCAGGATCTCAATATGGATATTACTTCAATATTCTATTAGCCAATGAGCTTAGCCTAAGTAAATAATGGTTATTAATCGTCAGTGGTTCCCGCTGAAAAGCTTTCTGAAAGCCTATGGTTGAGAGGTTTATTAGAAAAAAGATTACGAAAATCATTTTCTGGAAGCCTTGATTTATCTAGTCTTGCGAGGTTAGTGGAAATTGCTGATTAATCGTCATATTCGGTCTTCATCCGAATATTCATAATTACCAATAAATTTCATCAGCTTATACCGCTTGTAAATCATTTTTAAGCGGTATATACCTCTCCCCTTGCGGGAGAGGTCGTGCAGCTTAAGCTGCACGGGTGAGGGGGATTATCCAGCACTTATTTGGACTTTACATATTTTTTACATTCACCTCACAGCTTATTTAACGATCACAAAACATACTACACACGTGTTCAACCACATCATTAATCATATCGGAGAAACAATGAAAAATACAAATACAGACAAATCCATGGGCAAGTTTAAAAAAGGGCTATTACCCTCTTTACTCTTAGGTTCGCTACTAACCCTTAGTGCTTGTGGTGGTGGCGGAGGTGGTGACACGCCTGCGCCAACGCCGGGACCAACACCGGCAACAAAGCTTGGTGTGCAAATCAGCATTCCTAATGCAACAAGTGGCAGCATTGAAGAAGGTAAAATCTCAGGCACAGGCATTGATGTTGTTATCAACAAGCAAGCCCTAAAACGCGTTGCCGGCATTGGTGCTGCCAATGATGGCTTTGCCTTAGTGCTCAAAGAAGACTTAAACCCACGTGATAGCGAAACAGCCTCACAAATGGGTACTAGCAATATTTTAGCAGGTGCGGTTGATCAAGGTAATAAAACGTATTTGATCAATGTTATGACAGACACTAATGGTTATGTACATATTCCTTTTGATGCGAGTAAGATTCAATCAAGCGGTAATATTTCAGGTATCCACCATTTTGAAGTAGTTAGCATCGATGGCAAACAGGATTTTGAAGTAACCGATGACAATATTCCACATGGTCTTAATATCAAAGTGCCAGTGAAATTCTTTTTACGTGATATGAATAACAATACAATTGATAGCAATCAAGAGATTGCCAGTGGATCACAGCTACAACTTTGTGCTGAAATCACCAAAGACTACAATGAGGGCGTCACTGTTTTTTATGCACAAAAAGATATCAATCAGAATTTGCGTCAGGGTTTAAAACTTAATGATGACCCATTTAGTGTAACCATTGCAGCAGGTGACGACAATCAAACGGCTTGTAAAACTTATACCGTTGACAACAAAGTAGATAAAGGACAAGAGTTATTAGCACAAGCTAAGAGCTATCAATATCTAGCGGATGATACCAAGAACACATCAATCCAAGCGCAATATGATACTGCTCAACCAATTATTACCGTAGATACAGATGACTATATCAATTGGCTAAACGCAAACAGTTGGCCAAGTGATGCTCAATTTGACGACAAAGGACAATTTCAACTTGCCGATATCAACGTCCATTTCGGTCATATGAAATCAGGTGATGAGTTTGTCAATGCACAAAATGATGATGTAAACGCAAGCTGTGAGGCGTTTGTTGATGGACAGTTAGATCCCAATGTAAGTTGTAGCTTAAATAATGGCGTATTAGCATTTACAGCAACGGGTGATAGTATATTTAAAACACATACCATTAACCTGACGTTCACACAACAAGGGACGAGTGTGACACGTAGTTATAATAACTTAACCATTAGTGGCGCCAACGAGCCTAAGCAAAATGTTATCCAATGGTCAGAGCAATCGGCTGGATTTGGCAATGCCAAAGGTAAAGATCAAGAGAAAAATAACTACCCTGTTGCAGGCGTATTCTCACCAACCGCCGTGGTTGTTCATGAAGATGGCAGCACATCGGATCAAGTCGATTACAGTTGTGAGGTTTATGACGATCAAACAAATACTGTTGTCACAGGAAGTGATTGTCGTCTTGTGGTAAGTAACAATGACATATTTGCTTCGGTGCCTGAGTATAAATACACTAACAAAGATGGCAAGATCAGTATGCCAAGCTTTAGTGTTAAAATTACCGCGCATGATGCCTCAACAGCTGATCCTAAACTTCAGGCGCATGATGTCACCACTAAAAATCAGCATCTTCCTTTCCCCGTGATTGATGAGGATGGTGTCTCTCTTCACTTTAAAGCAACGGATGGTAGTGAGCATATTGCTAAATCCATTGATGATGTACGCTTCCCACAAGTGCTTAATCGTGCTTCGGGGTTAAGTGCTGAAAGCTTTGCTGAAAACAATGGCAAACAAATCCAGTTAGATCAATTACCAGATTCATCTACCTGGAAAATACAAGATGATAGTTCCCCCCTTAATGATCAAGTTTACACAGTGACTAAACTAGGTGAGGCATTCCCTAACTTTAATTGGTATGAGCATGTGACCGTTGACCCTGCGGATAAGCCTTATATTGATGTAGGTGATACCGATTATATTAAAAAGGATGTTTTTTTTCTTTTTTCTAATGTCGAAGATACTCAAGGTTATACTGATGCTCCATTCTCATTGGATCGCATACAGTTAATAAATACGCCGGAAGACGATAAAATTAATGATACCTGGACTTGTGCTATCGTTGACAGTAAAGGCAACCACCTGGATGGTGATTGCTCGCAAAAACTTCTCATGGGTCAATATGTAGCACTTGTAAATAATTTGAATCCATTACAAAAAGGGCGTCAAATTCAACTCTATCTTCAGGATAACGATAAACTAGTTGAGCCTACAGCAGTTTTCCCTAATGGCAAAGGAGTTAAAATCCCTGATACTATATCAAAACCAAAGCTAATTGGTTATGTCACAAACTATGGTGTTTATGGTAATAACTCCTGTGTTGGAGGCACAGGTGGACCAGGGCATGCCATTCCTTATACCTCATACCCTATTCCTCGTAAAGACGCTTTCCCTGCCACTGGAGCACCTATTTATCAGGCAACAAGTGACACAACTTGTAGCATGATTGATGAAGGTAATAAGCAAACTATCGCTCTTCAAAATAGTGACATGGCTGATAAGGTCAAACAATTAACAGGAGTTGCTTACGCATTCTTATTTGTTTATGACGGAAGTGTCGGTTTGCCTGAAGATGCCCCATTAGGTGCTATTCATTTCAGTGACCCTTGGAGCGATTTAAAACGTGACAAAACCAACGAGGATTGGTGTAACGCTTCAAATATGAACTTTAGAATCTGTATAGCAGATGCACGCGTTCATAAAGGTGATGATATAGAGTGGCAGATGAACTTTGGTAACTTCGATGCCTTTGCTAACCTTGACCAATACAATAAAGACCTTGATAAAATCGTTTCTATTGGTGGTTGGGATGCTATTAATTGGGGGGTTTATCAAGGTGCTGGTTCTGATGAGCACATTAATAATCTAGTAGCATCTGTTCAAGCTTTAGCTGATCACTTTAATATCACTGAAGTTGATTTAGATGTCGAAAACGATGGCAAAACAGCTGACTTTTTTGGTTTCCTCAAGAAAGAATTAGCTACAGTAATTAATGAATTGCATGAAGTCAAAACGCAATCGGGTGCTGCATTAAAAGTTTCATTAACGATTCAAGCAGATCCAGCTATTATCGATGCTTTAAAAGATTCCGTCTTAAGCAAAGAAAACATTGATCATTTAGAATCACTTAACTTAATGACTTATGACTTCACTGTTGCTCAATCATCAGGTGGCAAAACAGGTTTCAATCAAACCTTGTTCCAGCCTGAAGGAGACGCACCTAATGAATTTACGATTGATTTAGCCGTGCAAGCAGCTAAAGACGTTATGCCTGGCAATGAGCACAAGATCAATATGGGGCTTGCTGCTTATTCACGTGCCATTAATGGTCCAAGCACCTTAGCAAACAATCATGGTTTTGGTAACACCTACACCGCTGACGACTCTTTTGTCTTAGCAGGAGATCTAGACAGTGCAAGCTGTAGCACAAGCTTAAAAGATGGCAACCGATGTGCATCAAGCTTCAACAACCGTTATTTACTACAGTTTGCAAAACCAGAGGAAACTTATGACTTCACGGTTGAGAAAGATGGTAAAACCTATCATGTTGGTTCAACAGCAGTTATCAATGGCTTGAAAGCACCGCAACCAGCAGGGCTTTTTGATATCACTCCTGCGACGATTTCAAGCTACTGGCAAGATATTTACGCAAACAAACTTGCCAAAAACACCAGTGTATTTTTCTATACATCCGGTGCTGATGCTAAAGATTACGGTCGCTATGCACAAGAGCAAGGTATTGGCGGTGCGATCATGTGGACGATTGATGGTGATGTTCCTGTAGCTGATACCAAAAACTCATTGATTACTAACTTTATCAATGGCTTCACCGGCAACAACTAAACCTATTGGGCGTACGCCGTACGCCCCTACTTTAACTAATGAAGCCTTGAGCAATACTCTGCTTAAGGCTTTTTCTTTTACATTTTTATTACACTATTGCGCCTTTTTAGTTACATGCTTTTTTTTACAATGCCCAACAATTCAAGGTTTAAGCAAAAGGTAAAAGCAATGACACGTTGTTTTAACGATTTATACACTTTCAATGTCGTGGTACAGAAAACATCATTCTTAGAGGCTGCCAAGGCACTCTCAACAACACATACAACGATTTTGCGTCAGGTGACCAAGCTTGAAGACAGTTTAAAAACCAAGCTTTTTCATCGCAGCAACAAAGGGCTTGAGTTAACTTATGCCGGACAAGAGCTTTATCAACGCACCAAGAAGCTCTATAGCGACCTTTCGCATGTTGTCGATGACATTGCACTATCTAACACATTAAGTGATGGCAAAAGTCATACGATCAAAGCACTATTATCCGTTGGAATGAGCATGTTTTTTATCAACTACGTTTACCCTGAGCTATGTCAAAAGTTTCCAAACTATACACTTGAGATTGACACCTATACCTTACCAACACTGGATAGCAACGCACATACCATTAAGATGATGTCTCATCAATACGATATTATCCTCATGGAGTCCTCGTATTATCATTTGATCCAAGAAGATGCATGGCAGCTTGTGCAATCATGTCATGATCACTTGGCATTGTTTGCATCAGAAGAGTATATTGCCGAGCATGGCATGCCTCAGACATTAGAGGAGCTAGCTAATCACAACTGTCTATATCCCAACATGTGGGATAAGAATATTTGGACATTTTATGATAAATACAAAAATGAATATAAAGTGTCGGTAAAGGGTAAGCTCACTGTTGATATCTTGTCATTAATCCCACAAATGATTATTGCTGGCCATGGTATTGGCTTGTGTCCCAAGCGCTCCTTTAATATGCCACACTTACAAAATGCCAATATTGTACAAGTCCTACCACAATATCATTCTGTGCAATATGAATATAATATTCTGCAAAATATCCAAAGCAGTCATAGTGCAATTGCTCGCGTCATTGCTTCAAAAATCAAAGAAGTTGCAACACGTTTAACAATTGATTCAACACATCAAGTTTATAGTCAGCATTAATTGGTTTTATCTAGATCTTCTGTTATTGGGATAAAGCAAGCAAAACATGTTTTGGATCTTTTGATATCGCTTTTAGCAAAGCTTTAGCAGGGCCTGTAGGTTCTCTGCGCCCTTGCTCCCAATTTCTTAGCGTTGGCAGCTTCACATTAATTAATCTGGAGAATTTCGCCTGAGATAATCCCGTTTTATTGCGAATCTCTTTTACTTGCATTGCATTGATTGTGAATTCACGCGATGGGGCACGCTCTCCATCTATGATTTCATTCATTTGCTGCATACTTTCAACTAATCGATTAAAGAGTTTATTTTCCATCACTGCCACCTTTCATTTAATTGCCTTAATATTTTCTTTTGCTCTGGTGTCAAATCATCTTGCTTACCTTTTTGGTAAATTAATAAAAGTCGGATCTGTGAGTCAGGCAAGACATAATAGTATATGACTCTAACACCACCTCTTTTACCTTTACCCCTTGCTGACCATCTAACTTTTCTTAATCCCCCAGTTTGCTGTATCAGATTACCAATTAAAGGATTCTCTGCCAAATAGACCTGAAACTCAGCATATTCATCATCGCTAAGTAATGACTTTACATCTTCAGTAAAAATATCTGTTTCAATAAAGATCAATTTCACACACCCAGTATGGCTCACTTACCGCTCAGTTTAGAGCACACTCAAAAGTAAGTCAATGGCGCACAATAATCCAACTCATAAGATCGTCTAGTATAACCCTACTTTCCTCGATAGAAATGGTAAAAATAAACTGCTAAAACTGAAATCCACAACGCCTTGCTGCAACGTATCGATATTTATGCTCATTTTCCGGATAGCATGTTGACTCCAAATAAGCACTAAAACTCAACTTAATCGCATGCTCCCAGTCTTTATCATGATCCAAAGCCAAAGCCCGTTTGAAAATTTCTGACCAATCAGGCACATCATTAAACTCCACAACTTCCTGTGCTAAGAAGGAAATCGTCACTGGCAAGGTTACTGCTGCTGCAATAATACCGCGCGCAAAATTATGGAGCACAATAGGTTGTTTATCCTCTGTAATATAAGGTAAAACAACTCTCAAGGCTTGCGTTCCTGTCAAAGCATGCAATGCCGTGAAATTATTAGTACGCAAGTATAAATTCAAGGATAAGTCAGCTATTGCTGTAAGCGTCCAACGATCATTTGTTTTTGTTAATGTGTTAAATACACTATTAAACGCAGATAATCCATCAATATAACGCATACGATCTGCAATTAAGCCATTGATTTTATGCACTTTGATCACTTCTTCATTCTGTCTAAACTCCTCTAAGATTGCAAAAGCATCAAACGCTTGCTTCTCGGACGAAGTATTCTTGGTTATCAATTGTGGCGTGATCACTGAACAAGCATCTGCAAGATATGCCAAAGCTGCAGCAGTTTCACTTTGACTCTCAGCCTGAATAGCAAAAGCCAATCTAATCAATGGGTGAAATGCTGCTGATATTAGATTTTGGCTGAGCCTTTGCACATATTTATTTAATGTTTTGTCAATGCCCTCATTTTTAATTTCACTCGCAAAAAAGGCTTCTAAATCAACAAAATATTTTTCCTTAAAACAATACGCTTGCCAGTTCTCTTGAGAGATCATCATGTTGCTAATAGGCTTTATTTCCAACTTTGGCTTGTAATACTCGAAAAATTTCTGCATTTGACAATCATTCGCGCCCATTTGATTGAGCGCAATTAATGCCATTGGTAAATGCGTTGCCAACTTTCCGAGATAGTAATTATCATAAGGTTTTACTTTATCTAAATAGTCCTTTATCTGCATATCAACCACTTAAACCCTCTGTTCTAAAAACTCTCCTTTTAGGAAAGACGGTACATCTTGCACAAAATAATCAATCTCAGGGTGCGCAATAAAACGCGCATGCGCCATGTCATCAGCATTAACAAGCACCGTTGCCATTCCCATTTGTTTGGCTGGGATTAAGTTATGCGATGAATCCTCAAAAAATACTGCTTTTTTAGGGTCTATATTCAAACGCTCAAAGCAAAATTGATACGCTTTAGGATCTGGCTTAGGCACAAGTCCCGTGCACTCTAATGTGACAACATCTTCAATCACTTGATTAAGGGACAGTTTCGACATCACCCGATCCGCATGATAAAGCGAACCATTCGTGAAAATAGATAAGTGTTTACCTTTTGCTTTCAAGTCATTCAACATGCCTAAAAGCTCATCATCCAAGCGCAAACGCTCCAATGGCACATTATCAATCACTGCCAAGAACTCATAGGGATCAATTGCATGATGATGCATTAAACCGTGCATTGTGGTGCCAAAGCTGTGATAGTATTCTTCACGCAAAAAATCGGCTTCTTTGCGCGTTACTTTTAATTTCTCAACAATAAAGTCCGACATATTGCGTAATTGCAAATCAAAAAATGCCGAACTTGCCGAATAAAGCGTGTTATCTAAGTCAAAAACAAAGTGTTTAAAATCTAAGTGCATAAGATGTTGTAGCTATTTCCTATGGCATCAGCTTATACCAGTTGCCAAGCATTTTACAGTGTTTCTTTTTAAGAACTTATCAACCACTGATGATCAAGTCAAACGAGAGGAATCATTTACATTCAGACATTTTGACACGAAAAACTATCAGAACATTCCTTTAATCGTATCCATTGCGATCAACACTTAGCTTTTTCATTTCTAAACACATTAACTGCCCATATAAGCGCTCAAGTGTTGGCATTTCTAGATCCTTTAAGCGCGCCATTTCAAGCACATTCTCATAAATACTACCAAGCTCCATCGGTTTATTTTCATTGTAGTCATACCACATACTAAAATAAGCGCCACTGTACTTAGGCTTGGCCAAAGCAATAAGTAAATTATCAATCGCTTCAACATTAAGCTCAACGTTATAAGCATGTGCTACGCTAATAACCTCAAGCGCAATCTGACGAATCATCTGCGCAATCTGTTGGTTATTTGCCAAGGTATTCATATCTGCCTGAAACACAACCGATGCACCATTGCATGGCGCACTCACAAGTAGCTTATGAAAGCGTAAGTCCAATACACTTTCTTTCTTATTCGCTTCAATAAAAGCCTTACTCAACAAGCGATCAACACTTACATTATCTCTTGGCTGCATATAAGCATAATCAATATTACATAACTGATTATGCCACGTGATTTCATTACCTTTTTTACTCACTTTAATATGGCTTATTGCACCAATGATTGTATTACTATCATCTAAGTATTGTCTAAGCTTATTCTCTTCATTAATTCCATTTTGCAGCAACACAATCCACTTATTGCGCACATTTTTTAGCGATTCAAATAACACACTATTTACAGTTGACTTGGTGCAAATAAAAATAAGATCACCATCAATACCTTCAACACAATCAACAAGATCCTTAAAACTTGCAGCAAGCGCCATACCTCCGGTGACCTTAAGATCAACCGCTTGTTGATTTTTTGGCTTTTGCTTTACAACCAACTGCACTGCAACACCTGCATTTTGTAAGCGCACAGCAATAAACCCACCAATGGCACCAACACCAATAATACTTACCTTCATAACAATTCCTTTAATCCTTTTTATCCTACCTTAGCTTGTGATATATTGCCTTTTATTATGCGAAAACAAAAGACTATTACCATGCCCATTCGTTCATTTAATGGTAACACACCGAGTATTGCTACAGATGCGTTTATTGACCCAATGGCAACCGTCACCGGCGATGTCTCTATTGGCAAAATGAGTTCTGTGTGGCCTAATGTTAGCATTCGCGGTGACCTTCTAAACATCACCATCGGTTATAAAACCAACATCCAAGACAATTCGATTTTGCATACCACACAATTTCTTGACAACCTCGGCACCGGTTACGATACACGCATAGGTGACGAGGTCACCATTGGGCACAGTGCGGTTATCCATGGCTGCCATATCGGCAATCGCGTGCTTATCGGCATGGGCGCAATTATTTTGGATGGCGCGATTATCGAAGATGATGTCATTGTTGGCGCGGGCTCTCTGGTGCCACCAAGAAAACGTCTTCAATCAGGTTTTTTATATATTGGCTCACCTGCGGCCCAGTCTCGCTCATTAAAAGATAGCGAGAAAGCTTATATTAAAGCCAATGCCCAAAACTATGCTGAAGTCATGCAAATACATAAAAAAGAGCTTGGGGTCTAAAGCCCATGTTTAAAAAACATATTCCCTCTACCATCGCTTTATATTCTTTGATTACCTTCGTTCTTTTATTAATAACAGGTTGCACCACAATAAGCACACCTAAAGCACCTCTTATGCCAACGACCTCACCACAAACACAGTGGCAAAGTTATCAGCAAAATCTACAGAAACTAACCCAATGGCAAGCGTCAGGGGTGATTGGCATTATCATCAATCACAAAGGCGAATCTGCTAATTTCATCTGGAAGCAAAACAAACAAGATTTCTGGATTCAAATTTATGGACCATTAGGCATCGGTGCTACGACTTTCTCAGGTGACAATCATCAAGTAGAGCTTAAGCGTAGCAATGGTGAAGTGATTAAATCACAAAGTCTTGAATCCCTTATGCAATCACAACTTGGCTGGAGTTTACCGATTGAGGGCTTATATTATTGGGCGCGCGGTTTATATATCCCACAAGTGCCTTATCGCAAAACGCTTAACAACTTTGGTCTAGTACAAAACCTAAAGCAGCAAGGTTGGCAGATCCAATATAAAGACTATATGCTGTATGACACGCAATATCCACTTGCTGAGAAAATCATATTTCGTTATGGTGATGATTTAAAAATTACACTCGTGATTAAATCATGGCTTTTGAACCCGTAACTTATCCCTCTTATGCCAAGATCAATCTTTTTCTGCATATCACCAGCAAGCGCGATGATGGCTATCACAATCTGCAAACTTGGTTTCAGTTTATTGATCTTAAAGATTTTCTATATTTTTCATTTACAGAAGATTATCAAATCAATCTATCTAGCAACGTTAACATTAGCCAAAAGGAAGATAACCTAATCTACAAAGCAGCACTTGCTTTAAAGCCTTTTGCTAAAGCGCATACTGGTATTGATATTCATATTGATAAGAATATTCCAATGGGGGCGGGTCTAGGTGGCGGCAGTAGCAATGCAGCAACCACGCTGATTGCTCTTAACACATTATGGCAGTGTCATCTTTCTAATGAGCAATTACACAATATTGGTCGAAATCTTGGTGCCGATGTACCGATATTTTTACTGCAACAAGCAGCTTGGGCTGAAGGGATTGGTGAGATACTAACGCCTAAAGCTTATATCGAACAATATGCACTGATTATTAAACCCGACTTTCATGCCAGCACTCAGGAATTATTTAACCATCCCTTATTAAATAAGAACAAATCGCTATTAAATCATCGAGAAATCACTAACCCACTAGCGCATGACAATGTCTTTCTTGAAGTCATTCAAAAGCTTTACCCAGATATATGGCAAAATTTACAAAAACTACCCAATGCACAAGCGCTAAGATTAACTGGATCAGGTGCGTGTTTTTACCTCCTTAGCACGGATTACAATCAGCTTTTACAAAATCAGAAAAAGTTAGAAAAAGATGTTGACAGTTGGATAGTGAAAACATTAAACTTTGCACCTGTCGAGCGATGACAACCCCTTAACTAAGCGGTTTTCACGATCAATATTGGGCTGTCGCCAAGCGGTAAGGCAACGGGTTTTGATCCCGTCATGCGCAGGTTCGAATCCTGCCAGCCCAGCCATAAAATATCATATTTTTTCAAGATACAATAAGAAACTCCAAGCATTATCTATTTTGTTTTATTAAAGCATTATTATCATCATGCTTCTGATCTATTAAGCTCAAATCCGTTAATGCTACGCGTATCTTGGTCAAAGGAAATACCGATTTCATAGATAGGCAAATTGAGGCTTAAAAATTTCTGCTTATAATCTCTGTCAATTATTTGCTGCAGCGCTGCTTTTGCGACATTGTTGCCATGACTTACTTTAAACTCAAATAAAATAACCTTATTGTCAGGCACAATAATTGACATGTCTATTTTCCCCATAGAAGTTGCATTCTCTGCCGCTGTTTGCATGCCTAACGCCGTGAAATAACTATAGATCACAGCACAATAATGCCCCTCATAATTCTGAATTGGATTATTCCTATACCAATCATGCGGAATAGCAGAAAAAAGCGACTTAATACATGACTCAAAAAATACCCAATCATCCTTTAGCAATGCCTGATAAAGATTATTCTTATTGCGATTATTATGGTAACTCTCAACACCAATTCTCGATATTTCTGCATTTAATGCAGCTTTGACCTCCATATTAGGATACGTTAATACAAAAGCTAACTGTGTGCCAATATATGCTTTTTCTTTAATGGTAAGATAGCCTGTTTGAAACAATACTGTTTCTAATGGCAAATCATTAATATCAATATTGTTCAACATATCCTTACTCACCAAACAATGCTCAAAGCTCGGTACATTATACTGCCCTTGCTTTAACAGTTTAATTAAGAAGCTTGGCGTACCTGTTCTAAACCAATAGTTATCAAACTCTTTATTGTGACGAAAGAACAATAAAATATCATAGGGATTATATACACTGTGATCCGGATTCCCCGAGAAGTTAAAACCATTATACCACTGCTTTAATTTAACCTTATCAACCCCTTGCAAATAGTCCTTAAAATAAACCTCAAGCTCAGCTTGCGTGTAACCACAAATCTCTGCATATTGTGGCATAAAACCAATATCATCAAGGTTATTAAGCCCTGAAAACAAACTGACTTTTGAAAATTTTGTCACGCCTGTAACAAACACAAACCGCAAATAGGCATCATTATCTTTGATGACACTATATAAACCTTTTAAAATCTCTCTATTAACTATCGCCTCGTCAGTTTGATTAATCACATCTAAAATTGGTTTATCATACTCATCAACCAGCACCACAACATGTTGATTATACTTTAACTTCAACGCTCGAATTAATGCATGAAACTGCACACCAAACTCACGTTTTGGCAAGGTAATATCATGCGCTTTAGCATGTTCTTCAAGTGTGTTTTCAATAATATCAAGAAGTGCTTTTTGACTTTCAAAACCTTTTGACCCACCAAAACTAAAGTGAATGACTGGAAATTGTGCTCCCCAATCCCAATGCTTTTCTGCATAGGTTCCTTTAAAGAGTTTTTGATTGCCTAAAAAAAGCTGTTTTAATGTATCAACGGTTAAGGTTTTACCAAAGCGTCTTGGTCGAGAAAGAAAATAATATTTGCCCTCATTCACAAGCTTCGTTAACAAATGTGTTTTGTCTACATAAGCTGCATTGTGCTTTATGATTTCCTGTAAACTGGAGTAACCCAGTGGCAGATGCTGGAGATTATCCATAGCTAATTTTCTCATCAATGCAAATTTAACGTAAAGTATAACGAAATTATGGGTTATTACATAGCACGTTAAACCAAGATCTGCTCTAACTCCAACTGCACTTGATAATGTATTAACACTGCCTGCTTAATATGCTCGACTAATTGAAGTATCTGTTGACCTGTAGCATTACCGGTATTGATAATTACACCACCGTGCTTAGGTGATATCTGCGCGCCACCAATTTGAAAACCTTTTAGCCCAATTTTCTCAACCATCTCACCAACAGTAATATGATAGTTAGGGCGCTTAAACACGCTTCCCGCACTTGGCTCAGGGGGTAGCTTTGCTTGGCGCTGTGACAGGATATCATCCATTTTATCTTTAATTTCCATCTGTGACTTTACCGATAAATCAAAACATGCCCCAAGAATAATCACAGCGCCTGTTTTAAACATCGAATAGCGATAGCCATAATCGATATCCGCTTTATCAATCTGCTGTTGTGTAAAGCTCTCACGATCCAAAATATCAACATAGCGCACATGATCATAAATTTCATCGCCATAAGCGCCGGTATTCATAATCATTGCCCCACCAATACTCGCTGGCACATCAAAAAATGTCTCAACACCACTTAAACCATGCTCATAAGCGTATAAGGAGAGCTCTTTTAACAACACACCAGCCTCAGCATAAATACCTTCGCTCACGTGAGAGATCTTTTTAAATTGATCCTTAATCACGATAAATGCGACATCCTCATACACACTTTGCGTCAAAATGATATTACTGCCATTACCCAAGATAATCACCTTTGTATGGCGCTTGTATATTTCAATGATTTCATCTATCGATTGCGGAAAATATACATGCTTGGCAAAGCTCTCGATATGGTAAGTATTATAAGGCTTTAATGAAAACATAGTCACTCTTCTTTATCAATGCTGATGTGCATAAAGTGGGTAAGGTTCTCCAGTAGATTCTCATAGCCGCGAAAAATCTGCTCAGCTGACGTAATCGTACACACCTGGTCGGATAACGATGCACCCATCACGACTGCCATTCCCGCTCTTAAATCATAGCTTTTCATACTTGTCGCATGCAAAGGCTCAACAATACTGCCTAATACTTTAATCTTATTATCTTGGTAATCTATCGGAAAGTTCAGCTTTTTAAGCTCATCAACATACTTGATGCGCTCAGGATAAACGGTATCAGTAATCTCAGATACACCATCAGCTTTAGCACACATTACCGCGAAAATCGGTTGCAGATCCGTTGGAAATTCTGGATAAGGCATTGCCGTGATGTTCACCGGTGTTAATACGCTTTTTTTACCATAGAAACAAATACGACTACGCTCAGCATCAAACTGCCATTTCGCCCCCATTTGTTTTAAAACATCCAACGGTTTTGCAATATACTCTTTGGTGTCAACCCCTTCAACACAGACATTTAAACCATGCAAATAAGCTAAAGCCGCATAGGTCATCGTCTGAATACGATCATACATTACACGGAAAGTAACACCAGAGAGCTTCTCGACACCATCAATCTGCATAATGCGCGCACTGTGATCAATTTTGATCTTGGCACCGGCATAATTGAGAAAACTTGCAACTTCAATCACTTCCGGCTCTAAAGCAATGTTATTAAGCTTCACCTGAGCAGTTCCTGTTGCAGCATATAACATCAAGTTAATACTTGCGCCCACCGATGGATAGCGTAATGTGTGCTCAACTGATTTATCCGCCTGATGCTCAATCACAATATGATATTCATCATGTGTAACCTTTGCTCCCAAAGCTTCAAAACCTAATAGATGGATATCAAAGGGTCTTTGCTCGCTAAAAGAGCATCCACCAGGATAGCCAATTTTCAATAGACTAACTTTCTTAGCCAAAGCACCAAGCAGCATCAATGATGTTCGTGTGCGACGCGTGTAATTACTAGAAAGCTCTATTTTATTGACTTTTTGCGGAGCAGTAATAGTTGCCACACCCTCTTTTCTATCAACCTTACCACCAATTGCCTGCAAGATATCACACACAGCATGGTAGTCACGCAAACTGGATGGCACATTATCAAACGTCGTTGCTTCTTCAGTTAGCAAACTCGCAAACAACAAGTGTAACAAAGCATTCTTAGCGCCTGATAATTTAATATTAACATCTTGAAGATGGTGACGTTTACTGACTTTTAACTGCATAAAATAACTAATCTTTGTATTGCTTTAACGCACGTTTTTTCTGCATTTTCTCCTTCTGCGTCTGCTTATCCCTATAACGTTGCAATGGTGTTGATTTTTTTTGTTTCGTTGGTTCATATGGATTAACCGACTGCTTAAACTCAAAATTAATCGGCGTACCCACAAGATTAAAAGCCTCACGGAAAAACTTCTCTAAATAGCGCTTATATGACGCAGGCAAATTATTTACCTGATTACCATGAATCACGATAATTGGCGGATTGTGTCCACCCATATGCGCATATTTTAGTTTGATTCTTGATTTACCGGACATCGGTGGTACATGATCTTGTGTCGCCATTTTTAAGACTTGGGTCAACTCTGGTGTTGATATTTTTTTCGTAGCACTTCTATAGGCATTTTTCAGTGATGCAAACAAATGCCCAACATTAGTACCATGCAGAGCCGAGATAAAATGAATATCAACATAGTCTTTTAAAAATACCAAGCGCCGATTAATCTCTTCTTTGAGATTTTCTCTGTCTGACGCACTCATGCCATCCCATTTATTGATCGCAATAACCATCGCCCGCCCCGCGTTTAACGCAAAGCCCATCAAGTGCATATCTTGATCAGTTAACCCTTCTTTAGCATCGATTAACACAATTACCACATTGGCATCTTTGATCGCTTGAAGCGTTTTAACCACCGAGAATTTCTCTAATGTTTCTCTGACCTTACCCTTACGGCGAATCCCTGCAGTATCAATAATGGTGTAATCTTCCTCATTGCGTGAAAAAGAAATATAAACACTGTCAATCGTGGTACCCGGCATATCATAGACAACCACTCGATCTTCACCTAACATACGATTGGTTAGTGTTGATTTACCAACATTCGGACGACCTATTAAAGCAAAGCGAATACCGCGCTTATTGGCTTCACCTTCGGCATGTTCGGAGTCTTTAATTGCTTTATCACACAAAGGTAATAAAGTGTCTGATAATAAGTTACTGACACCACGGCGGTGGCTTGCGGCAACCGTGAATAATGCATCAAAACCCAATGAGTAAAAATCAGCCGCAGCAACTTCTTCCTGCATGCCATCAGTTTTATTAATCACTAATACAGAAGGCTTACCACGTGTACGCAGAAGCTCAGCAATATACAAATCTCCCGCTGTTAACCCAGCTTGCGCATCAACAACGAAATAAACAAGATCTGCCTCTTCAATCGCAAGCACAGATTGGTCCGCCATTGATCCATCAACACCGGCATCATTATCAGATAAGCCACCGGTATCAATGACAATAAAAGGTTGCTCTTCAAATTCCGCTTGACCATACTGGCGATCACGCGTCACCCCTGGCATATCGTAAACCAACGCATCACGCGTGCGTGTTAAAGCATTAAAAAGTGTCGATTTACCGACATTCGGGCGACCGACTATTGCAATGACAGGAACCATAATTCTAGAACTTAAGTACTCTTGATATTTCTGCTTGGCACTATAGCTTATTTAGGTCTAAAGAACAAATGCTGATACGCGATCAACGCAACCTTTCGCGCGGCTCATCATGACCATCATCCTTGTGATCATTGCTTTCATTTTGATTTTCTTCCTGTTGAATAAATTTCTCGTCCTCCTGACGAGCTTTCTCAATTAACGAGTTCATTTTATTACCATAGGCTAGCGACTCATCATAGAAAAATCGCAAAGCCGGAGCGATACGTAAACGCAGCTCTTTGGCAAGCGCTGTACGGAAAAACCCTTTGGCTGAATCCAAAGCTTTCACTACCTGTGTTGGATGCGTTTCCGTGCTTAATGATGAGAAAAACACCTTGGCATAAGATAAATCCTTGGATACCTCAACACCAGTAATGGAAACCCATTGCAAGCGCGGGTCACGCACTTTAGTTGCTAGCAATGCAACAATGATCTTTTGAATCTCATCACCAACACGCTCAACGCGTGAATTACTTGCCATAATTATATTTCTCTCTTGATTTCAACCGTTTCAAAGACTTCGATCTGGTCACCAACTTTAACGTCATTATAGTTCTTAACACCAATACCGCATTCTATGCCTTTTTTGACTTCAACGGCATCATCTTTGAAGCGCTTTAATGACTCTAAAGAACCTTCATAAATGACCACTTGATCACGCAATACGCGAATTGGGTTGTGACGTTTAATCACACCATCAATAACCATACAACCAGCAATCGAACCAAACTTCGATGATCTAAAGACATCACGCACTTCAGCAACACCAATAATTTGCTCTCTTAGCTCAGGCGACAACATCCCCGACATCGCTTGTTTCACATCATCGATTAAATCATAAATAATGCTGTAATAACGCAGCTCAATACCATCAGCTTCAGCTTGTTTTCTGGCCGTTGCATCCGCACGAACGTTAAAGCCAAAAAGCACTGCTTGAGAAGCTACCGCCAATGACACATCAGAAATAGTGATTCCACCAATACCTGAAGCAATCACATCAACCTTAATCTCATCATTACTAAGCTTAACCAGTGATTCGCGAATCGCTTCTACCGAACCCTGAACATCCGCTTTAACAATGACATTCAAGGTTTGACGCTCACCTGTGGACTCACCCATGCGATCAAATAAGCTTGATAACTTACTGGCTTGTTGCTGCTTCAAACGCTCATCTTTTTTCTTTTGCGATCTATATTCAGCAACTTCGCGCGCTGTTTTTTCATCTTTAACCGCAACCATCTCATCGCCGGCATTTGGCACACCCGAAAGACCTAAAATCTCAACAGGTGTTGACGGACCTGCCGTGTTAATTTTTTGCCCAAGATCACTCATCATCACACGAACACGGCCATATTCCGTACCGCATAATACGATATCACCTTGGCTTAATTCACCACTTTGCACCAACACGGATGCAACAGCACCACGCCCTTTATCTAGGCGTGATTCAATGACAACACCTTTTGCTAAGCCTTTATTAACCGCTTGAAGCTCTAATACTTCAGCCTGCAATAGCACAGCATCTAATAATGCATCAATACCTAATCCTGATTTCGCTGAAACGTGAGCAAACATTATATCGCCACCCCATTCCTCAGAAATGACATCAAGTTGTGAAAGCTCAGTCTTAACACGATCTGGATCGGCTTCAGGTTTATCCATCTTATTCACTGCAACGACAATCGGCACGCCAGCAGCACGTGCGTGTTGAATTGCCTCTTTAGTCTGTGGCATCACACCATCATCGGCAGCTACCACCAAAATCACGATATCAGTACTTCCCGCACCTCGAGCTCGCATTGCAGTAAATGCTTCATGTCCAGGTGTATCCAAGAATGTAATCTGACCTTTTTGTGTTGTCACCGAATAAGCACCAATATGCTGTGTAATACCACCAGCTTCACCTACAGCGATACGTGTTTTACGAATATAATCCAAAAGGGAGGTTTTACCATGATCAACGTGACCCATAATCGTCACGACTGGCGCACGCGGCATCACTTCTTGACTTGAAGAGTCAACAACCACCGTCTCTTCTAATGTTTCATCACGATGCAGTGTGTATTCATGGCCTAACTCTTCAACAATCAAAATCGCTGTTTCTTGATCTAATGGCTGATTAATTGTTGCCATCACACCCATTTTAAATAGCACCTTGATAAGTTCAGCTGCTTTTACTGCCATTTTTTGCGCTAACTCATTGACTGTAATGCCTTCAAAGATCACTACTTGTTTCATAACCTTTTCAACTGGCTTAGTAAATTGCTGTGTTTTGACTTTGTTTAACTGCAATTTCTTAGGTTTAGAAGGTTTACGTGAAAAACCATAACCATCTTCATCATCATACAGTCCACGTGAGCCTTTCTTTGCTGACGCTGATTTTGATTTTTTTGCCCCTTTGCGTGAGTCATTATTGTCATCTTCACTTGCTCTACGCTTTGTTTTGTCAAGCGTTTTCTTATGTGTGGCTTTTGCTTCATTAACCGAGTTATCTTCTATTACTTTATCTTCAACAATCTCAGGTCTTGACGTTATTTTAAAGCCATTATTTTTTGGTTTTTCAGCAGATTTTTCAGTAATCATAAAGCCACTGTCAGCTGTTTGATCTACTACGTCATCAGCTGTTGTTGACTTCTTTTCAGCTTTTGCTGGCTTCGCTAATTTTTTAGGTTTAGGAATAGACTTGCCAGTTTGCGCTTTAGCTTCTTTCACTTCTTTGGCTTCTTTTGTTTCTGAAGATACATCATCAACAGTAACTGCTTCTACCTCTTGATCTGCTTGAAGTTGCCCAGACGTTACTACTTCTTCTGTCACATCATCGTTTGCTATAACCGCGTCTTGTGTCGTCTCTGATTCAATTGCTGATTCATTATGGACCTCATCATTAACCTGTTCAACACCAACCGGCTCATGCTCTTTGGCAACCTGAGTGTCATCCTTAACCTGCTCTTCAGCAACATCAAGCGCCGGCGCAACAAGCGTTTTCTTTTTGCGCACCTCAATATTAACCTTGCGATTTCCAGCGACTTTCAACTGTTTTGTTGTCTTTCTTTGCAAAGTAACTGATGATTTCTTCTCCGTTGAGCCGCCTTGGATAAAACTAAGAAGCTGGTTTTTTTCGGCATCAGTCACTAAGTCATTGATGCTTTTCTTATGCACACCTGATTGTTCAAACTTCTCAAGTAGTACACTTTCATTAATTTTAATTAGTTTGGCTAGTTGCGCCACTGTCATCTCTGCCATCACATTTCTCCTACTTCTCGTTATCCTCTTCAAACCAAGGCGCACGCGCAGTCATAATCAAAGCTGCTGCCCCATCTTCAGAGATCGAAATAATTTCGCGTAAATCATCAACGGCTAATTCAGCCAAATCTTCCATTGTAATCACATCTTTTTGTGCTAATGTCTCAGCCCACTCAGCCGTCATTCCTTCCATATTTAGCAAGTCTTCTGCCGGCTTGTTTCCAGCTAAGGCTTGTGAAATAAGCGCTGTTTTAGCCCGCTCTTGTAGCTCTTCACAGATCTCATTGTCAAAACCTTCAATCTCAAGCATTTCTTCACGCGCCACGTAAGCGACTTCTTCAAGACTGGTAAAACCCTCTTCTATCAATACTTCAGCAATATCTTGATCAATATCCAAGGCCTCCATAAACAGCTGAATATTTTTCTCTTCCTCTTCTTGCTGTGCTTTCTCAGCAACGGTACTTGAGATGACATTAATATGCCAACCAGTTAAAGCAGTTGCCAAACGCACATTTTGCCCACTTTTACCAATCGCTTGTGATAATTGATCTTCTTTAACAGCCACCTGCATTGCTTGCCTGTCTTCATCTTGAACGATAGACGTCACTTCAGCAGGTGCTAACGAATTCATTACAAATTGCGCTGGATTATCATCCCATAATACGATATCAACACGCTCACCTTGTAATTCATTAGTGATCGCTTGAATACGTGAGCCACGCATACCAACGCACGCGCCAACAGGGTCAATACGCTTATCATTCGACTTCACAGCCACTTTAGCGCGAGAACCTGGATCACGTGCAATACTAACGATATCCATCAACTCTTCAGCAACTTCAGGCACCTCAAGAATCAACAAGGCATGCAACATTTTCTTGTTCGCACGTGACAAAATAATTTGCGGCCCCTTGCCATCATCATCGATACGTAAGATACAAGCGCGTAATTTATCATTTAAACGATAATTCTCTTTAGGTAATAGCTCTTTTCTAGGCAACACACCCTCAGCGTCTTCACCTAAATCAATAATAAGGAAATCACGCGTAGTGCGCTTAACTTCGCCATAAACAATCTTGCCAACTTTATCGCGGAACTTTGCCACCATTAAACGACGCTCTTCATCACGCACTTTTTGCATGATAATTTGCTTAGCGGTCATCGCGGCAATTCGTCCAAACTCGACTGACTCAACGGGTTCCATCAGCACATCACCAACGACGACGTTATGCCCTTTCTCTTGAGCAACATCAACATATAACTCAGCCGCGTAATTCTCAATCTCATGATCTTCATCAACGATTTGCCATTGACGATATGTTTCATAATCACCCGTTTTGCGATCAATCTTAACAACAATTTCAGCCTCTTCTTCAAAGCGCTTTTTAGTTGCCATCGCCAAGGCTTCTTCCATGGCTGAAAAAAGTAAATCTCTTGAGACTTCCTTCTCATTGGCAACGGTTTCAATAACCAGTAGTAACTCTTTACTCATAACTTTCACCTATATCCACATTATTAAAGATTAAAACTTGGGCACAACGCGCATTTTATCAACATTGTGAAAATCAAAGCGAATTTCTTCGTCTTCTTCTGTTTTAACAACTACTTCATCATTGTCTACTGAGATAATCACACCTTTAAAACGGCGGCGATTATTCTCTGTTGCTTGATGCAATTGCACTTTAACCTCAAAACCCTCCAAGGCTTTTGCCTGTAGCGCATTAAATACACGACGATTCACCCCTGGGGAAGATACTTCCAACGAATAAGCACCACTGATTGGGTCTTCAACATCTAAAATTGCACCCACAGCACGACTGACTTCTTGACAGTCATCAACTGAAATGCCTTCTTCATGATCGATAAAAATGCGTAAGGTCATGCTGCCGGTATCTGCAGAATATGCATCCATTTCAATCCCCCATAAAATAAATCCAAGGCTCTCTACTTCTGGCGCAATAAGCGCTTCTAACTGATCAACCAACATTCCAACACACTCCTTGGGGTATAAAAAAAGGACTACTATGAGTCCTTTTTATCTACAAAACAAAAAGGCCCATAAGGGCCCGAAATTTCTCAAAATCTTTTTAGGTTGGTAGCGGGGGCTGGATTCGAACCAACGACCTTCGGGTTATGAGCCCGACGAGCTACCAGGCTGCTCCACCCCGCGTCAACTGTGGGACATATTAGCAAATCTTTTTTAAATTGCAAGACTTAAGTTTAAAATTTTCTGGCTAAGGCTAAATATTCATTCACAAGCGCTCACCGCACCCTAAGCTTAAATCGAAGCGGTGCACTGAGCACCAGTCGAAGTGGCTAAGCTTTGGAAAACAACACTTCATAGAGGCTTCGACTTACGCTCAGCCAACGCTTACACAATAAAAGTGGTCCGAAACATGGTCATAGCCAATTTTTTTAATCACTTGAAAAACATTTTGACTAGAATAATAAACACACAAAACAAAAAACATGCTTTTACAGTAAAATTTCCTTACACTCTGAATTGGATCCAAAAGAGGAGAGATATACTTGAAAACACTAACAGCAAATCAACCACACGGCTTATGGTACCTATTTGGCGTTGAGGTATGGGAGCGCTTTAGCTATTACGGAATGCGCGCACTACTTATTTTATATCTAACCAGTGAATATTGGGGCATGAGTGATACTGACGCATATTTAACTTATGGTGCGTATGTCGCCTTTGTCTATATGGCACCTGTAATTGGCGGCTATATCTCAGATGCTTACCTTGGTCATACAACGAGCGTTAAATATGGCTGTGTACTGATTGTGATCGGACACTTACTATTGACGGTTGAAGCAAGCTTCTTTGTTGGTCTTGCCTTTGTTGTTGCCGGAACTGGATTTTTTAAATCATCAATGGCAGCAAGCATCGGCAGGTTATATGACAAAGGTGATAAGCGTCGCGACGCGGGCTACACTTTGTTTTATATGGCAGTAAACTTCGGCTCATTCTTTGCCGTACTCTTAGTACCTATGCTTGCAAAATATTTTGGCTGGCATGTTGGCTTTGGCGCTGCTGCTGTTGGGATGGCATTAGGGTTAGTTGTTTTTTTATTAGGTCAAAAGAAAGGTGTATTACCTAAAGATCAATTTAGCGCCTCTAAATTAACGCGTATTTTAGCAATCGTTGGCGCATTATTATCCGTAATTGTCTTTACTTACTTTATTGCTCACCCAACAGACACTTCAACGCTACTGTATATCGTAGCAGGCTTCGTTGGCTTATATTTACTCTACAAGGCGATCAAAGGTGGTAAAGAATATATTCTAGCAATTTTAGCGGTTGTCAAAATGTCGCTTATCATTATGATCTTCTTTGCTCTTTTTGAACAAAAAGCCACGAGCGTCTTACTCTTTACTGAGCGCTTAGTTGATCTTAATTTATTTGGCTTTGAAATTTCATCAGCGAGCACGATGTCTTTAAATCCATTTTTCATTATTGTGCTTGCCCCTTTCTTTGCTGCACTTTGGTCAAAGTGGAACCCAACCGTATTTGCCAAAATGGGGAGCGGAATTTTATTAACAAGTGCGGCAATGGGTGTCTTAACACTCGGCGCTTATGAAGCAATGCAAGGCTCACCTATTTCACTGCTATGGATTATTGGTAGCTATCTACTGATTACCATGGGCGAGTTGGCTTGCAGCCCAACCGGACTTGCCGCAATCAGCAAAGTCTCACCAGTTGATGTCGTTGCGGTATTATTCGGTGTATGGGGTATTAAATCCTCTTTTAGTAACTACTTTGCCAGCTATATTGCAACATTTACCGATGTTGGTGGCAATGGCACCGAACAAGCTGCTGCTTATTTCAATGTATTTTATCATTTAGCACTTGTTGCTTTAGCTGTCGGCATTATCGTCCTGATCTTATCACCATTATTAAAACGTATTTATAAGATATAACATCTTCGTCTTTGTTTTTTATTTACTGGAGTTACGTACTTTTGCTATTTCAACTAAAATTTCATAGGGTAATCGATCTGAACGAAAATACGAAATAATACGTTTATAAAAACTTGGGAATTTTTGAGATGCCTGACGATGTCTTACTTTCACATGGCGAATGCCACACTATCATCAGCGCTAAGCTGTTTCACTTCTGAGTTCGGAATGGAATCAGGTGGTACCAACTTGCTATTATCGTCAGACGAACGGTATTCTATATATTTTGAGATAAATGTCTAGAAGTTTTTTTGATTAAGAACGTTTTGCTTTGTAAATCGCCGTATACTTCTTAGTGATATACCACTGTTGTGCAATACTGATAACGTTATTTGTCAACCAGTACAACACTAATCCTGATGGGAATGATGCAAAGAACACTGTGAAAATCACTGGCATCAACATCATGATTTTTGCTTGCGTTGGATCGGCTGATGTTGGGCTAATTTTTTGCTGCACAAACATCGAGATACCCATCAAAATTGGCAGGATAAAATACGGATCTTTTGATGCCAAGTCATGAATCCAAAAGATAAATGGCGCTTGACGCAATTGCACACTTTCCAACAACACCCAGTAAAGCGCGATAAACACAGGAATCTGAATCAAGATCGGTAAACAACCACTGGCTGGATTGACCTTTTCTTCTTTGTACATCTCCATCATCTTGCGCCCAAGCTTCTGGCGATCACCCTTGTAAAGCTCTTGCAGCTTCTTCATGCGCGGTTGCAACATGCGCATTTTTGCCATTGACTTATAGCTTTTGGCAGACAATGGGTAAAACAATAATTTAATTAACACAGTGACCAATATAATCGATAATCCCCAGTTAGCAACAACGCCATGAATAATTGTCATCAACCAAAAGATAATCACTGAAATAAATGACAACATGCCATAGTCTACGAGCTTATCTAAACCATCTGGCTTATTGGCACCGAAGTCTTTAACAATCGCTTCAAGATTCTTGGTAATCGTAGGACCTGTATAAAGGATATTGGTATTTTCAACGCTTTGATCAGCATTTAATACAACAGACTGTGTTTTAACACCTGATTGGTAGGTATTATCGGCAAGCTTATTGGCATAAACGCTAAAGCTTGTACCTGGATTATTTGGCACCCAAAGACTCACAAAATAATGTTGAATCATCGCCGCCCAGCCCTTATTGGTTGAAACATCCACTTTTTCACTGGATTTAGCTAAATCTGCAAATGATTCTTTTTGGAATGTACGTTGTGATGAGGACAAACCAACACCTTGGAAAGAGTACGAATGCGCATCTAAAATACTAAAGCTATGACTCTCAGGCTTCACTTGACGTGTAATTTCATTATCAAAACTAACACTTAATGGCGCTTTAGTGGTGTTTTTAACACTTTGCTTAAGTGTGATTTCATAGGTGGTATCGTTAATAACATACTGACGCGTAACATCCAAGCCTTGAACAGTTGCCTTTAAAGTTACAATCGTTTGATCATCTTTTTTAGCTGTATGCGCTTGACCAAAAACAATACTTTGTGGCTGACCGTTAATGTAAATAATACTTTGCGCAATGTATTTGCTACCCGCTGTATTATTTAACATCGGCATCGGGTTTTTATCCGTTAAGCTCACGTTATAATCTTTCAATGCAGCATTAATAATCGCACCATTTAATGGGCTAATTTGCAAATCACTAAACACCGCTGTATTTAATGTGATAGGCTTTAGGTCTGTCTTATTAAAGTTTTGCTTAGTGACATCCGTCGTTACACTTTGATCATCTGCATTATTTGCATTAACATCTTTGTTATCTTTTTGCACTGCTGTTGTTTGTGCTGGCGTATCAACTTTCGCTGGCTGCTTAGGCGCATACATCTCCTCCCAGCGCGCCATCAACGACATAAAAATCACGACAATAAGCGCGATCAAGAATATTCTCACGTAGTTTGACTTCATTATACTTAACCTTTTTACCCTTTTTTAACCTTTTCTTTCGTTGGCACTGGATCGTAACCGCCTTTGCAAGCTGGGTGGCATTTTAGCAGTCTTTTTGTCATTAGCCAAAGCCCAAACACTAAACCATGCAATTTAATTGCTTCTAGTGCATATTGTGAACAAGTCGGATAGAAACGACAACGAGGCCCAAGATATGGACTAATTGCTATTTGATAAAAGCGAATGAGGAAAATAAAAGGCAATGCACTAATTAAGCGTATTTTGCGAGAAATTCGTTGATAGAGTGCCACAATTCCTCCTTTGTCGCGCGTGCGGCGTTGTGATTTGTAACAACGATCAACATTGTCTTTTCAAACAACGCTTTATGCTGGCGAAACATCTCTTTATTTAAGCGACGACACAGATTGCGCTGCACGGCCCTTTTAACTTTTTTTTTGCCTGTAATAACACCGACACCTGAGTGCAGATCTTCACCTTTAGCAATCAAATAAGAAAAGTGTTTGGTATGAACCTTTTGACAGATACGAGAAAAGCCAAGTGAAAAACCCTTGGCATCTAAGATAAATTCTTTGGCTAAGCTATTAAGCTGCAAGCTTATGTCTGCCCTTAGCACGTCTGTTACGAATCACTTTCTGACCACTTAGCGTCTTCATGCGTGCGCGGAAACCGTGCGTTCTTTTTCTCTTTAAGTTACTAGGTTGAAACGTTCTTTTCATCGTATTATCCTCAGTTTGTATTTGTATTTATAAAATTTACTGCAAATCTGCCACATTCATGCAAGGCGCCGATTCTACGCCAAAAATAAATTTCGGTCAATTAAAATGCCCTAGCAATTTCAACCGCGCATTCTAGCGCAAAATATAGGCGCTGTCGATAGCTATCCTTGGGTTATTTATGTGCGCGGTAGCGTCACGCCTCTCTGCCCTTGGTATTTACCACCACGATCTTTATAAGATGTCTCACACACTTCATCAGATTGATAAAATAGCATTTGCGCAACCCCTTCATTAGCATAAATCTTAGCAGGCAATGGCGTGGTGTTTGAAAACTCAAGTGTGACATGCCCTTCCCATTCTGGTTCTAAAGGGGTGACATTGACAATAATGCCGCAACGCGCGTAAGTCGATTTACCTAAACACACAACCAATGTGTCACGCGGAATTTTAAAGTACTCAACCGTACGTGCTAAAGCAAAGGAATTCGGTGGGATAATACAAACATCACCGACAAAATCGATAAAGTTGTTATGATCGAAGTCTTTCGGGTCAACAATCGTTGAATTAATATTAGTAAAGATCTTAAATTCATTCGAGCATCTGACATCATAACCATAGCTTGATGTACCAAATGATACGATCTTGCCTTTTTCATTATGACGTACTTGTCCTGCTTCAAATGGGGCAATCATATCCTGCTCCATCGCCATTTTTTTAATCCACTTATCTGATTTGATGGACACTTTTTACTCCTTACTTATTTTCACTATTTGCATTATTTTTACTATTATCACTAAACTCAACTTTGACACTCGGCATATTGATCATCATCGCTTTTGGCAATGCTGCAAGATTAGCTGCAAGTTTCAATGCAATTCTCTCATACACTCCAGCAATTTTATTATCTTTGTTCGCTGTTGGCTGCCCCTTATCGGCATCTTCTCGAATAGATATATCCAACGGCAAAGCACCTAAAAATGGTAAATCAAACTGTGATGCCAATGACTCAGCGCCATGCACGCCAAAGATCGCTGACTCGGTACCGCAATTTTGGCAAATATGCACACTCATATTCTCAACAATACCTGCGACATGAATATCAAGCTTATTAAACATCGCAATCGCGCGTTTAGCGTCGATTAAAGACAAATCTTGCGGTGTTGTTACTGTGACTGCTGCCGTTAATGGAATCTTCTTCGTCATCGTTAATTGAATGTCACCTGTACCTGGCGGCAAATCAATCAACAAGTAATCAAGCTCACCCCAGTTAGTGTCATTTAACAGCTGCATTAAAGCACCTGACACCATAGGTCCTCGCCAAATAATTGCTGAATTCTGATCGATTAAATTGCCCACTGAGATCATCTTAATACCATGGCGCAATAGTGGCTCGATTTTCTTTTTATCATTGGTCTTGGGATTATCATAGCTACCCATAATGAGCGGTTGACTAGGACCATAAAGATCCGCATCTAAAATACCAACCT
Source organism: Cysteiniphilum marinum (assembly GCF_014857925.1). Lineage (GTDB taxonomy): Bacteria > Pseudomonadota > Gammaproteobacteria > Francisellales > Francisellaceae > Caedibacter > Caedibacter marinus. The sequence goes on from NZ_JACYVZ010000007.1 coordinate 110,219, forward strand.
TGGCACCCATTTTCTGCAATGAGATTGCAAGATTTGCCGTTGTTGTTGATTTGCCCACGCCACCTTTACCTGAAGCAATCGCAATAATATTTTTGATACCTTTAATCGGCTTTAACCCAGACTGCACTTTATGCGTAGTCACATCACATAACACACTAAATTCAAAAGCTTGTGTAATATTCTGAGCATATAAATAATCACTTAACTGCGCAATCACACGATCTATCTGACTAGCGCTGAGATAAAACCCCAGACGCAGCGAAATAGTAGCAACACCTTCTTGCTCAATGATTTGCAAGTTGCGTAGAAAATTCTCAGCTGGCAGGTCTAAAATGGTTTGACGATAAGCTTGCAGGCTTTGTTTTAACATAAAAAGTAATTGATGATTTCAAAGATCTAGACAGTCTATACCCATCGAAAACCAATTTACAGAATTTTTTGCTTTGCATTTCGCGTGCCTTTAATTAGTTAAATTTTGACAATAGTCCTAGCTATTGCCTACAATCCAACTAATTAAAATCAACACAAACTACTTCACAACTAACACCGCAAAATGATTCACGATGGGTATAGCATTACGACGATTTATAGTCTACATTCTTTCAGGCACTTCTATCCCAAGTAGCCCTAGAACAAAAATTAATTGCTTCAAAGTTAACTGACATAAAGCGATTCTTGCCTCTTTTAATGCATTATTTTGTTCATTAGCGATCGGTGATTCAGCATAGAATTTATTAAACTGTACAGCGACTTGATAAGCATATTCACATAAATGATGCGGCTCACATTTATCATAGGTTCTTTGTAAAACTTGCGGTAATTCGGTTAATTTCAACTGTAAATTACGCTCAGCATCATTGCTTGCCTTGCCAATATCAGTATTGACATTTTCCAAATTGCGACCAAGCTTACGCAAAATAGATTTAATACGCACGGCTGAATATAACAAATAAGGTCCCGTTTTGCCCTCATACTGCGAGAATTTGTCTAGATCAAAAATATAATCCGAGGTATAAACATTCGCCAAATCAGCAAACTTAACCGTAGCCAATGCTACTTTCTCAATAATATCTGCCTTTTCAGCTTCAGTTAAGCCCTCTTGCTCACGCAAACTAGCACGTGATTTTGCCTCATCGATTAAGGTACTTAAACGCATCACTCCACCTGAGCGCGTTTTAAATGGTTTGCCATCTTTGCCATTTAGCGTACCAAAACCAATATGCACAAGCTCAGTCTCTGGTGCAATGCTTGATTTTTTAGCTGCTGCGAATACTTGTTTAAAGTGTAGACTCTGACGCTTATCAACCACATAAATAATTTTTTGCGCCTGATAGTCCTGGACTCGCTCTAAAATCGTTGCTAAATCGGTTGTGCCATACATTACCGCACCATCAGACTTCACCAAAATCAATGGTGGCGTTTTGTCATCTTCATTTTCAGCCACAGGAATAATAATCGCACCTTGACTGTTTTCAGCAACTTTTTGCTCTAAACAATCCGCAACCATTTGCTCAATGATTGGTTGAACATCACTCTCACCTTTCCATAGATCAAAATAAATCCCAAGATCACCATAATCTTTTTTAAGCTCAGCAATAGATACATCCACAAAATGCTGCCACAGTGCGCGATAACCGCGACGCCCTTTTTGCAGTTCAGCCGTTGCTATACGTGCTTTTTCCATCTCATTGGCATCTTCTTTGCAACGTCCTGAAGCCCGTGGATAAATCTCAGATAATTCATCCACTGTCACAGGTGATTCCTTAGGGTATTCTCCAGTGTAATGCTCATCAAAATACGGTAAATCAGGATACATTTTGCGAATTTCTTCAATCAACATCCCCATCTGTGTGCCCCAATCCCCTAAATGCACATCACTTAACACCTCGTCACCATAAAAGCGGTAAACACGCTGCAAACAATCTCCAATCAACGGTGAACGAATATGTCCAACATGCAATGGTTTGGCGACATTAGGACCGCCAAAGTCCATCATCACTTTTAATGGATTAGTGGTTTTAGGGCAACCTAAACGTGAATCTTTAAGCATACTGTTTGACCAGTTCGCCAAGAAATCATCACTTAAGGTGATATTAATAAACCCAGGCATCACTGCATTTACATCACTAAAAACCTTATCACTGTAAACTTGTGTCACAATATCATTAGCAATTTGAATTGGTGCTTTCTTAAGAATTTTAGCTAAAGGCATCGCACCATTACATTGAAACTGCCCAAGCTCGGGGCGTGCTGATAATTGCACTTTGGCAAAACGACTATCAAAACCTAAAACATCAAAGGCTTGCACAAATAAATCGGTTAAGTAATTCTCTAAAATAGCAGTATGATTCGCCGTAGCTGTCATTATCTAAAACTCATTATGATAATTTTGAAAGCTCGATTATATACCCAGCATAAACCATTTTACAGTATTTTTGCCATTGAATTTATCGCGCTTTTGAGCAGTTGAATTTTGCTAATAGCCCTCACTATTACCTGCAGTTCAACTGCCCAAACACATCAAAAACTTCCTCGACACTGAACACCCTAAAATGATTTACGATGGGTATATACCCACAGGCAGTTATTTTACAGATTTTCTTGTACTGCTTTTTCAATTGTTGCCACAGCCAATATCAACTGCAACGACTGTCCTGTCAATTCAATAAAGCCATAATTTTTATAAAACGCCTTTGCCTCATCACTCTTGGCGTCGACGATAACAGCAAAGACGCCCATAATTTGCGCTGCTGCCACAATTTTAAGCAGAGCATCTTTTAGCAAATAAGCACCAATACCCGCGCCCTTATGCTGATTATTCACCACTAAGCGGCATATTCTTGCAGCACTAACAGGATACCTTGGATGATTGATATTCTCGGGTAGTGCTTTTTGAATGATCTCTGCCGCAGTAATTGTATAGTAACCCATAATCTCATCACTATCCGTAGCATGTGCAACATATGTTTTGCTGTACATCTTCTTTTGATTTTGCAGTGCAAATTTCTGTATAAATATATCAAGCTCAGGAACGCCACAATTAAAGAAACTACGATTAAATGCTTTACTCAGCGGACTAACCTTAAGCCCCATCATGATTTGAGCAGATCTTTTAATTTCTGATTTGGTTTAGGCGGGTTATCCAATAATGACAAGAACGCTTGTGCCGCTTTACTATCCAAGCTGACTCTCTTTTCATTTTCAACAATTTTTCGCGCTTTAGGCAAACAATTACTAATAATAAATGCCGATACTGCCATACCAGAAAGTGCGGCAGCCTTCTCTATCGTTTGTTTGATATCATCCTTAGTGTTTAACTCAATTCTTGCATGCGCCATAACTTATACCTCACATTTACCTAATTACAAAGATCTAAATATAACCCGTTATTTTAACGGTAAGCATAATGAATTTCGCATAAGTTTCAAACCTTTAAATATTAAAACAATTCGCCATTACTTTTAATACCTCATCGCCTTCATGCACAGTTGCCGACGAAGTGCGCGTTAGTAATAAAGCCTCATGCGGCACACTTAAAGCCTGTGACTTACTAATACCTAGAATACTATTTTTATCATAAATCGTTGCCAATGGTGTATTCGGCTTTTGCAGTGCACCCAATAAATTATCCTGATAATCAACCATACCACCAACAGGGGCTCTAACGCGTGAAAAGTCCTGCTCATAACAAGCGTATTTCTTATCGGCATTTTTTACATTGACTGGATTATTAATATACTCAAGAACACCTTCCAACAAGTGCTTAGCATTCTTTAGATCAAAACTTTCCTTACTGCCCATCTCATAGGTAAATGCATGTTTTGGCGGTATTTTATTATCGCCCGTTATGCGATTCCAACACTCAGTTAACTGCCACCACGGATAAAAAATAGCTTGATTAAAGCAACCACTAGGCTCATTTGGCGTCAGAATAAATGCATTACTATTAAAGTGTTTTAGGCGCGTTGAATGCAAATAACTTGGCGCATAAATATAAGGTGCTGAAATTGAATCACAATGTAAATCAAAGCTAAAATCAGCAGCTAATGCCAAATCATGCAGAATGTTGGCAAGCTTCTCATGAGGTGCTGTATCATTTTGCAAACTCACAGCCAAGCGCGCGCTCAGAAGCTCTGAAAACCGCTGACATAGCGCATCAAAGCCTTGATTTTGATACGCTTTAACAAACTCATCAAGATCAATCTTCTCTAAACCGGCATGTGCCGTAAGCAAGTTTTTAAACCCGCGATTCCAGTTTTCACCAGTTTTAGCATCAAAACGTCCATAGGTATACTCACCGACTTTAACATCCATGGCAAACGGATTGGCAAACGGCACCAATGTGACATTGTATGGAAAATCATGCGTTTCTAGGTACTCACGCAATAAATAAATCAATGCAATACCATTGCTCTCAGCCGCATGTAGTGCTGCTTGCATATAGATATTCGCTTTGGCTTTTGGATGTTTGTATTCAATCACACTCATGCTATGCGTTAAGCCTGAGATCGTTGTTCTAAAAGGGATTTCTCTTATATTTATCATTATGCTACTTCTATTTGACCATTAAAAATCAATCTCACCACACCGCTTAATCGTACTTCTTCCGGCGTGCATTCAACGGTTAAGTTACTGATGGCATTTTCCACTACGACTTTAGGCTTCAAAAGCCCCAATGAAACACCGGCATACACACTGGCAATGCTGCCACTACCACAAGAAGGCGTTATTCCCGTGCCACGCTCCCAATGATCTAAGTAAATACGATCTTTGGATAACTGCTTTAATGCATGCACATTAATACCGCCAGCGTATTGTGTTTGCAGCATTCTACCCAGATCATCGAAATCTTTTAACTCAGTATGTTGCGAGCGAAACAATACCAAATGCGGATTACCCACATCAACCTCTAGTGCGTGATCAAAGCCCGAGCCATCCATCAATTTTTTTTGGCTCTCATTAACTACAGGCAATGGAAAAGCTACCTCAATCCAATCATGCGCAACCAAGCGACAACAGTGAACAAACCCTCCGACCTCAATATTGACTTCTGAGCTTGCTTTTTCCGTGAGTAGCAAACTTGCCACTGCACGCAAGCCATTACCACATTGCTTGGCTTTAGAGCCATCTTGATTATAAATATGCATGCTAGCATCAGCCTTGCCAGATTTTCTAATCAACAATAGCTGATCGGCACCGACACCAAAACGCCGATGACAGATTTTCTGCACTTGACGCACTTGCCAGTTACGTGGTTTTTTACGCTCATCGATGACAACAAAGTCATTGCCTAACGCACACATTTTGTTAAAAAGCAATGGTTTACTCACTGTGATAATCCTTAAAAATCAACGAGGTATTAATACCACCAAAAGCAAAATTATTACTCATAACGATGTTTGTTTTAAGCTTTTTGGGATTCTCAATAATGTAGTTAAGATCGGCGCAAGACGCATCTACCCTTTGCAAATTTGCTGTTGGCATAAATTCGCCCTCTTTCATCATCATAATCGATAACCATGACTCAAGCGCGCCACAAGCACCTAATGTATGACCAAAATTACCCTTTAATGAGCTTACAGGAGTTTTATTGCCAAACAAGGTAAAAGTCGCCTCACTTTCAGCAATATCACCGCGATCAGTTGCCGTACCATGCGCGCAGATATAACCGATATCATCAGCATTGACCTTAGCATCTGCCATCGCAAGCTTCAAAGCCTCTACCATTTTTTGTGCCGTGGGTTGAGTGATATGTCTTGCGTCACAGTTTGTGCCAAAGCCAATAATCTCGGCATAAATCTTAGCACCTCGTGCTTTAGCGTGCTCATATTCCTCTAAGATTAACGTACATGCGCCTTCACCAATCACTAAGCCATCACGTGCTTGATCGAAAGGTCTGGGTGTCATATGCGGTTTATCATTTTGCTGACTTGTGGCAAATAAAGTATCAAAAATTGTCACTTGGCTTGGGCATAACTCCTCGGCAGCCCCTGCTAACATGACTTTTTGATAACCATGCTTAATCGCCTCATAGGCATAGCCTATTGCTTGTGAGCTTGAGGTACATGCACTTGATGTTGGAATCACACGCCCCGTTAAACCAAAAATAAGCGCGATATTAACCGCACAAGTATGGCTCATTGACTTCACATAAGTCGTCGCACTGACATTTTGCACGGTTTTTTCAGTCTCAATTTTAATCAGATCACATAAAGCTTGTGTGCTGCCGGAGCATGAGCCAAAAGCAATGCCAACATCGCCACTTTCAAGTAATGCTTTATGATCAAAAATTGCCGCATCTTTTAAGGCATTCTCACTGGCAACAGTTGCTAGTTGAGCAACACGCCCCATCGAGCGAGTTTGCTTACGAGTATAGTGTGCTGGCATGTTAAAATCAGTAATCGGCGCGCCTAAGTTGGTATGTAAGCCTTTGATTTCTTGCCATGCGTTAATTTTCTTTGTAGCTGTTTTGCCTTCACGCAATGCCAATTTGATCGTATGCCAGTCATGACCTAATGCAGTAATACCAGCCATTCCAGTAATGACAACGCGCTTATTCATATCAAGCCACCATTGACTGAGATTACTTGACGCGTGATGTAACTTGCTGAATCGGAGCATAAAAAGTTAATCACCGAAGCAACTTCTTCAATCTTACCTGCCCGACGCATCGGAATATGCTTCTCAATCTCGTCTTTATACTCTAAATCTTTAATCATATCTGTTTCAATTAAGCCAGGGGCTACACAATTAACGGTAATTTTACGTTTGGCAAGCTCCAGTGCCAAGGCTCTTGTCGCGCCAATAATCCCTGATTTTGCCGCACTGTAATTGACTTGCCCTTTATTGCCTGCAACTCCTGAAACAGAGGCTAATGTGACAATTCGCCCACCTTTTCTTAGCTGAATCATCGGCATAACACAGGGCTTTAATACATTATAAAAACCATCTAAATTGGTTTGGATCACGCGATCCCACATTTCATCTTCCATTGCTGGAAACGGCGCATCCTGACAAATCCCGGCATTATTAACAACTACATAAAATGCACCATTTTGCGCAATTTCAGTATTTAACTTTTCGTGACACGCCGCTCTATCTTGTAGGTCAAATTGAACCAGTGATGCCTTACCACCATTTTCTTCAATAACATGCTTTGTTTGATGAGCACCTTCAACATCGCTGTGATAATGCACCACAACTTCAAAACCAGATTGTGCCAACATGATTGCAGCTCCTTGCCCAATACCTTTGCTTGCTCCTGTCACTAATGCTCTTTTACTCAAAACACTTCCCCCTGAATAATTTCTGTAAACGCTTTATCACTTGGCTGATAGGCGCTAAATTTTGCTTGTGCAACACATTGATCATGATGATGAATTTCACACATAAACACCCCCAATGGATCACTTATAAACTCTTTGTGCGCCACTACAGTTAATACATCGCCTTTATCAAAACTTGCACGTGTCGTTTTGAAATTACGCACACTAATCATAAAGCCACGCCTTGGTGCGTGATCACTTTTATCGCCTTGAAAATAAGCTAACACAGCTGAAGCTTGCGCCATCATTTCAATACCCACCCAAGCATATACACCACTAATCTCAGCATCATAAAAAATATGCTCAGGCGTAATTCTGGCAAGACAAACCGCCTTTTCTTGATTAACCTCTTGCAGTGAATCAATCAACTGCATCGGTGGTGATTGTGGAATAATTTCATTTAAATTACGCATAAACCTAGCTTCCTTCGTTCGCTCTAGCGATAATCAAGCTGACATTATTACCGCCAAAGGCAAATGAGTTACTTAACAAACAAGGTTTCTCCCAAACACTTTCTTCATTGGTTAGTTGAATATTTGATAACTCACAATCCAACTCAGTCGTGCTGATTTGTGCAGGCAATCTATGATTTGGGTTGTGCTCGTCTAATAACAACAATGCACAAAGTGCTAACTCAGTCGCACTTGCCGCACCTAATGTATGCCCAGTTAGCGGTTTTGTCGAACTACATAAGACCTTTCCACCAAATACTTCAAAAATCGCTTTACTCTCCATCTGATCATTTTTTGGTGTTGCTGTACCATGTGCATTGACATAGGCGATATCACTTGGATTAAGATTGGCATCTTTTAGTGCATTTAACATTGCTTGTTTTGCACCCTCCCCTTCAGGATCAGGTGAAGTAATATGATAAGCATCTGAGGTTTCTCCACCGCCTAAAAGTGCTAAATCTGCTGGGGTTTTGCTTAACACAAATAACGCAGCACCCTCACCGATATTAATCCCATCACGATCTTGCCCAAAGGGCTGGCAAATACTTTTTGTCACTGAATCTAACGCATCAAAGCCATTAAGTGGCAATTCAGATAAACTATCTGCCCCGCCAACAATACAGATATCACATAATCCTGAACTGATTAAACGCTTTGCCGAGAGAAAAGCTTTGCCACTTGAAGAACATGCTGTTGAGATTACATAACAAGGACCTTTAGCCTCAGCAAGCTCAGTAAGAAACTCTGCCATTGTGCCAAATTCTTGCTGATGATAATGAAAATCGTCAAGCATCTCTCCTGTTTGCATATAATGCGTAAATGACTTCTCACCCTCTAAAATGCCCGAAGTACTTGTGCCTAAAATAACGCCTATTCTATGTCGGTCCGTTTTCTTTGCTAACGCATCATACACAGGCTTAATTTCTTGAAATGCCTTAAACAACATACGGTTATTATGGCACTCAATTGCCTCATACTGACTGGGCAATGCATCTAATTGACAGTCCATCTTGCCAACATAGGTTTGCCGCCCACTAAAAAGCTTATCATATGGCGTCAATGGTGAAACATTCGCCAACAGTGCTTTAGCAACTTCTTGTTTATTATTACCAAGCGCATTTAACACGGCAAAATCATTGATATAAATAGGATCCCGCATTTTATGAATCACACACCGTTGAATGGATCGTAAGAAACTTACTGATTGCATCAAAGCTTACCTCTATATCACTATAGGCATGCCCTTGACCAGATTTAAGATCAATCTGCGCTCTGTTGAAGACTTCTAGCGCCAAATTTATCGGTGTCGTTTGATCATCTTCTTGTAGCAACAGTAGATAATCTGATAATGAGGATAATTGCTTTGGCATTGCATTGAATAATGCCATCGCTTCATCATGCATATGGCTATACGCAGGCATTTGTGCAATTAAATCTAAACGTGCCGCTGGATTAATCAAAATCACCTTAGCAACATCATCACGCGTTTGCTTCAATAAGTGCGCCATATAACCACCCAATGAACTACCAATAATTACTTTATTATCAGCTACTGCGTCATCTAACAACTTATGAGTGAGATCAAGTGCCGCTTTTGTTTGCATCGGCAACTCAGGTGCATCAATCGATGCTTCTGGAAATTGATCATTTAGCCACGCTTTAAGCTTTTGTGCTTTGGGCGAGTTAGGTGAGCCTTGAAAGCCATGTAAGTAGAGAAAATAATTATTTGTCATCCATCCACCCTCTTTTTATCGCAACATATACTGCCAACAGTTCATCAAATGATAGCCTGTTGTTGATTTAACATCATCAAAGCCTACAGCACCTTCACTATCAACATATTCAATCGGTAAATCATGCTTAAGAAATATCGTTGAAAAAATATTCAAGGCATTGTCTAAGCACTCATAGTTGGCCGTCATTGCCAAATAACGCACATACTCCAACATTGGCCAAATGCGATATTGTGTATCTTTAGACGTATCATTTAGATTGGGCTTAATAAACCCACGATCATTTATACCAGCTTTAGCCGCCGCTTGATACAAGCGAACATGATCACTCATTGCATCAATATCAACGCCCAACGCTTGCGCCTCAACAATCAAACTGCTCCACTCAAAACTATGTCCTGGCTCAAATAGTGCACTTTTATCTTCTTTAGAGTATTCGCGCATGAGATTTCTTTCATCATCAAAAAACAGTCTAATAATCTCACGATATAACGCCTCAGCTTGCGTTTTAAAACTCGGTGCTTCGGTGTATCGATAGGCACTTAAATACGCTTCAAAGAGATGCATTAATGCATTTTGTCCAATGATACCATTTTGATCTTTGAGTGCTTTAAAATCATCTGCAATAAACTTTTGAGTAATTAGCTTATTGACATATTCAATATCCTCTTTAATCACTTGCTCTTTAAACGCACCATAGAGCACTGACAAGGAAAACAAGACAAAAGCATACTCATACAGATCATTGTCATCTTTTGAGCTTTGCGTTTTAATCCAAGCTTTGCTGCGCTCATCGAAATATTGCGATTTCATCACTTGATATATTTTATAGGCATATGCGTTAGCAGCTTGTGTATTTGTTAATCTGCCATATGTCAATAGAAAGAATAAACTACGCGTTTGACATAATAAGCGTGTATTGGTTTGATCTATCTTTTGTGGCACATTTAAAAACTCAGGTGCATAGCCTAACTGATCAATGGCTTTTATCAATAACTGATAATAGGCATCAATAGCAACTGTCATATGCTCGTTATTATTTTTAATCTTAACTGCCGCATAAACCTTAGCAAAAACCCCATCAACGCCTAACGAACCTGTATCAATAATCAATGCATCTTCAGCAGGCTTCAACGGTGCCACTTCACGATTGCGATCCTGATGGTCACGCGCTTCAAGTTGCGTTAATATCTCTGTGAAGTCGGCTTTTTGACCTTTAGTGATAAGCTCATCATAACGCCTTTGCGCACGAATTTGACTGCACGCTTCTAAGAAGAATTTGTGTCTTGCGTTGGGAAAAACCACCGTCCCCATATCACGTCCATCGGCCACCAAACCTTTAACACCTTGAGCAAAAGCCTGCTGACACGCCAATAATGCGTCGCGCACTATTGAAATCTTGGCAATCTTTGATGCCATCATCCCTGTTTGCTCTTGACGAATGCGTGCGGTAACATCCACGCCATCTAAAAAAGCTTTTGTTTGATTACCCTCAACGGTAAAGTGAATATTCAATTGGCTCAGTTCATCATACAGCAACTGCTCATTAGTTATATCAACCCCATGATCAAGCACATGAAGTGCTGCCAAGCGATAAATCGCACCACTATCCAACAGTGCATAATCAAGCTTTTGCGCTAATAGGCGTGATAACGTCCCCTTGCCAACGCCACTTGGACCATCAATGGTAATAATTTCAACTTTATTTGACATCTAAAATAAATCCTAAACACTATATACCGCTCGCAAAATGATTTACAAACGGTATATACACAAGTCTTTGCCCAATTCTACTATCTATTGTTTCAGAAACCAATCTATACCGCTCGTAAATCATTTTGCGGTATCAGGTGTCGAAGAAGTTTCTGATCATTTTGAGTGCTTAAATTGCAGATAATAGCTAGGACTATTGGCAAAATTTAAGCATTCAAAAGGGCGTAAAATTCAATGACAGGAATACTGTAAAATGGTTTATGGGCGGTATATAATACCCCTTATGCGCACTTTCAACTTAACTAGGAATATAATAATGACAGATATTCGCTGGCTGCAACGCTTTGACAACTATCAAAAAGCACTCTCGCAATTACAAAGTGCCGTCACGCTAGCACATCAAAGACCTTTGTCATTACTTGAAAAGCAAGGTCTTATTCAAGCCTTTGAATACACCCATGAACTTGCGTGGAAAACATTAAAAGACTTTCTTAAACATCGCGGCAGTACCGAGGATATTTTCGGATCAAAAGATGCGACAAGACAAGCATTTGCCAATGGTTTAATTGACAATGGTGATGTTTGGATGCAAATGATTAAAAGTCGCAATTTAACCTCTCACACTTATGATGAAAGCACGGTCGAAGAAATTGCCACATTGATCTTAAGCGAATATATCAGCTGCTTCACTGAGCTTGCCGAAACATTAAAAAACTTGGCAGCAAAAGAGTAGTAACATGCCCTACGGATTAACGGATAAAGCGCTTGCTGCGATTACCCACGCGATAAGTCAACAGCCAAAGATTACAAAAGTTATTTTGTATGGCTCACGCGCCAAGGGAAACTATCACACTGGTTCTGATATTGATCTGACACTTGTTGGAGATGATCTAACAGTGAAGGATTTATTCCAACTTGAAGAAGCTATTGATGCGCTTTATTTGCCTTATTTGTTTGATCTGTCAATTTATACACAACTAACCAACCCTGAACTCAAGTCACATATTGATCGCCATGGTATTACACTATTTACGCGTTAAGCGTTTCAAACTCACGCATCACTAAAATCAATTGCTCTACCCCTTTAAATTCAATTGCATTATATAAACTGACACGTACACCACCTACACTGCGATGTCCGACAATGCCATAAACTCCTTGGCTATCGGCAAAGCTTAGAAATTTAGCGGTTAATTCATCACTTGGTAGTTGAAATACAATATTCATCGGTGAGCGATTACGCAACGGAACATTATTGCTAAATAGTTTTGATTGATCAATTGCATCATAAAGTAGCGCAGCTTTACGAGCATTCTTCTCAACAACAACATCTAACCCGCCTTGTTTGATTAAATCAGCAAGTACCAGCTCCATTGCTGCCCAAGCAAACATATCCGGCGTATTATACAAAGAATCCGCCTGCTGCATTGTCTGATAGCTTAACACAGCCGGAATCGCCTTTTGCTTGATATTTTCAATCAATGCTTTTTTAATCAAAACAACCGTTACTCCCGGCAAACCAATGTTTTTCTGCGCTCCTGCGTAAATCAGATCAAACTTAGTTACATCGAGTGGTTTTGATAAAAAACTTGAAGACATATCACAAACCAACGGCAGATTAGTTTTAGGTATCTTTTGCCATATCACACCATCAATCGTTTCATTTTCTGTGTAATGAATATAATCATAGACATCCACAATACGATCAATCGCATTATCCACACCCTCAATCGTATCGACTTCAATAAACTTCTCAGCCTCTTTAATCGCTGCCTTTGCCCAGTAACCACTATTAATATATAGCGCCCTGCCATTTTGCTTAAGGTTCATGGGAACAGCGGCAAACTGCGCACTGGCACCTGCGGGCATCAATAATATTTCATAACTTTCAGGCAACGCCAAAAGAGTAATCAAATGCTGCTTAATCTTATTGTTAATCTTGGCAAACAATTGATCACGATGTGACAAGGACAACAGCGATAAACCGGTATTTTGGTAACTTAAAACCATTTGGCTCAACGCTTGATAAATAGATTCTGGTAGACTTGCAGGTCCTGCGCAAAAATTAAGTTGATACATTTTATGTGACTTGGTGCATTAAAATTGCTGAAAATTATATACTAGCCACACCTCATTATGCAGTGTTTATTGTAGCATCTTTTTATTCCATTTATCATTTATTAAAGGTTATACTCACTCTTAGTAATTCACCAAAGGAGAGTATCTATGAAAAAAATATTAAGCGTTACAGCATTATGCCTATTATCGACATCAGTTTTTGCCCAAAGCGCCCAAACAGGACTTGTAATTGGTGCTGCAGCAGGTGCCGCGTCGACTGCTAGCGTAAGCGCTCCATGAACCCACCTATTTACCTAGCAAATAATGTGGTATGTAGGTCTATGCCGTCCTCTTCTGGGCAGATTTTAATTTAGGTAAATGCGCTGAAGCATATTTTGGTGTAAGCATTTCA
>NZ_JACYVZ010000070.1 GCF_014857925.1 Cysteiniphilum marinum
GAAAGCTGTTAAAAACAATTTATTTAACACTTAAAAATAATTGGGTTTTTGAAGATTTCCCCAACTATGTTTTGAGAAAAAATTAAACATTTAACCAACTGAAGAGTTGAAAATTAACATAGGAGAAATAAAATGAAAAGGAAAGTTATTATTTCAATACTTAGCTTCTCAATATTTAATATTAGCATGGCTAAAGATGTAGGTAATGAAATAAACAATAATACTAATATTTTGTCAGAGTTCGCAACAAATAGCAGAATTATTGATGGAAAAAAATTAAACTCCTTAGAGTTGGATATAAAAAACTTGAAAGGAAAATTGCATGGTGATAGCTATCAAAATAACTCAAATAGAGAATACATTCTTACCTCAACTCATGCATATTCAATTGAATATGGTCAATTAAACGAACTTCTTAAGCTACCAGATGAGATTACTAACCGTAGCAACAGTAATCTTGTACCAAGTGGAAGAGGTTTTTCAGCTTTAGTCAACGGGACTCTATACTTTTCGCATGTTAAAGGGTATTGGCAAAAGGTTAAACTCACTAAAAATCAAACTAAGGTAATTGATATAAAGGCGGTCAATGATGATACTGTGATAGCGCTAACTAAAACAGGCTTATATGCAATTACATATGAAGATGAAATAAATTATGATGGCGCAAAATATAATATTGATAAAGTTTCAAGCTTCAAGTCAGCAGAAGCACTTTTCAAAGTGAGTGATGGATACATTTTAAAAACTTCTAGTGATTTATTAAAAATAAATAATGATCTTGATTTAAAATCATTAGATAAAATATCAATTAATCAAAAATATTTAAATAACTTAAAATCAATTTCATATGATTCTAATGAAAAAACATATTATGCTTTAGTAAAAGGTTTAGGACTTATTATTGGTGAAAAAGATGGGAGTTCTTGGAAAGAAATGCCTATGAATAGACCGTATAACTTTGGAGAGCAGATCATTTTACTTAGAAAATCATCTAGCAAGAGTCTCGAAATATCTTTTGTAGCTGATGGTCATGTGTACACCTATAATGGAAAAGCTTTATCAGTTAAAACATCATCTATTTTTGACGCCAAGATTCTATCTACTAACCAACAAGGCTTAAATCAGAGCTACTTAACACATGATAAGTTATATTTAGTATACGATTCCGCTGACTTTCCTTGCTTTGAATTTGATGAAAGTGGAGCACTAGTAAGTATTTCTGATGATAGTAGCCATACATTGCAAGTTTTTGCGAATAATCGATTCACTGGTGCTGGAAATCCAGATTCGGTTTCATCCATCTATGCCAATGGTTACAATCAGGATTGGTTTGAAATAGGAATGTATATGACGTATATAAACGATTCTGGGTTTTCCGAAAAGTGTTCCATGCCTGCTGATGGATATAAACTACTGGAAAATCTAATAATAAAAAAATATGAAAATGGCGGCAGTTATCGGGACATGAAAGAAGTAACAGGCGAGAATCAGGCTACTGATGATGGTTATATTTACTTTAATAAAACTGCTAACGCGCTTGAAAAAGGCATTGTATATAACTATACAGCGCAATCTCTCCAAGGGTTACAAGTATACTACAATGGTGAAGTCTCTGGAGATACTGCATTTATAAAATACTATCTGCAAGGCGGAGAGTCTTTAAAAAATACTGCTTTTGCAGCTTGCTTTATTAGTGGTGATGAGCTTAACCAGTATAACTCTTGTTCCAACCATGTTGAAGTTCCCTATCAATTTATAGAACCTTTGCAACATAACGAGTCTGATGTTCAACAAGGCATTCAGTTTGGACACCAAAAATTAGACCACCCAGAAGATGATGATATACAACCATATTATGGTATGGATTGGATGGGGGATGATGATATCGACAGAACCAATGATATATCTGTTAACTTTTATAAATATATTGGACACAATATTCCTAATGCTATTAAGCTCCATAGCCTAATGTTCTATAAGCTAAGACATTCAAATCCAATAAATGAGCATTATGGTGTTACAACTAGTGGTAGTGGTGACTCTCATTATGATATGGCAACTATATTTCTTCAACTTGATCGTGACAGTGGCATTCCAGGAGAGACTGGTTTCAATAATCTATTTTTAATTGATGAACACCCATTTATTGATAGTGAAAGCAGATCTCATGAGTTCCCCGTAATTGTATCACATTATCAGATGTGGAAGGATCAGAATTCGAACCACGATTCTTTGACCACATATGACCATGTTGAAAATAAGGACAGAGGCTATCCCAATGGCCCTTCTTTTCGCGGTTACAATTACTCAGTTGATAATGATAATGGCATGGGGTATTCACGCTTACTATATATGAGATATGTTGATATATATGGGAACGAAGGTTTGGTTTTAGTTCCTGCCTATTTTGGAGACATTGGGCATGATGGTTTTACGATTTATCCACATACTGCTTGGGATCTTGGTGCGCCATTACACCCTTCAGTACATATATAAATTTTAATATCGTATCAATACTAATTACAGGATGTTAATCATTTATTTTACATAAGTTTTAACTTCATAATTAGGCAAAAACTTCTATTCATTGTAAGGGAGATGAAAATGAATAATATCTTTTTTTACACCTTATTTTTGGTGTTTTTAATTCCATTTTTATCATATTCAAATGAGAAAAATACATTCGCTCAAAATGATGGAAATAGCCATATTAAGCGATCAGACACCTCTAGTAATACAAAAAAGAAATCTTCAAATAAAAGTGCTGAAGATAAACAGTCATATATGTCTACAGGAGATGTAACCTCTGATGCCTTTAATTTTGATACATATGGCAGTGGCTATATTGATAATAGAACTTTAACTCTCTCATGGATCTACTCGGTTGCCACTTTTCATGGAAAGAAAGGACAACTTTCTTTTCCTCTTACTGTTGAATATACAGGAGATTGCTCCAATAGTGCAGATGGTATAGCATCTTGCTGGGAATGGGGAGGAATGTCAAAGTTTAACTCTAGTACAAGCGAGTTAAGCTTATCTCAAGGTGGAAGTTATAAATTAGAAGGTGGTTCACTTAGATACTATAAATTAGAGAATGTAGATGTTGATCTTGATCAAAACACTGGGCAAGTAACGATTACCCATCATGATGGACTTAAGGAATACTTAAATAATTTAGGACAAATGTATAAAATCACCAATACACGAGGTGACTCCATCTATTTCCAATGGCAGTCTAATCAACTTAAAAGAATTTATGATGATAATGGTTCAGAAGTTACGATTTCCTATCCTTCATCTAATTACTCAGCTATAACAGTAACACATAAAGATTATAAAGGAGAAGAACTAGAAACAAACCTAATTCTAGATGTTGCTACAAATCGCTTAAGTAGAATATTGCTTCCTGATGCTGAAAGTCTTATTTTATTTACATATCAACAGTTAGAAGGTTCACAAGTTCATTTATCTCAAGTTGACTTACCTGGAGGCGCAACACATAGTTTTTCATATCAAAAATTAGCAATGCCTATAAATGCTCCAGCAGCATATACCTACGGCATAAGCCAACATACAATATCCCCTGGCTATGGCCAATCTAGTCTAATAAGAACATATAAACCCGTTGGTTCTAACCCTTCAACCGCTAACAATTATTTAGGAGCAAACCTCACATATATTGGTGATAAAGATGTACTATATGAGAAAGGCCATGGATATAAGTATGGTACAGAAGTTAGTGATGGTCGCACAAAGACTAATTATACCTTTACCAGCTTACACTTAGTAGAGAAAGTCATCACCTCAAATCAGTCGGGGCAGTTGTTATCTGAGGTGAGCTATACTTACCCAGTTCAGAGTACCGATACAATTTTTGATGTTCCTGCATTTTATAATTTTCCAATTCAGACAGATACGACCTTCTATAATATTGTAGATTCATTAGCAAACATGCCATTAAGTTTAAAAGAATTAGATAATATTTCTCGTACATCTTCTACATACAGCAGTCACAATGATGCAGGGCTTCCGCTAGAACATACAGATGTCAACGGTGTGACACAGGTATCGACGTATTGTGATACAGTATCACCGGAGCCGGGGTGCCCATCAAGTGGAACTGGGTTTATACAGCATGTATCTAAGATAGTAACCTATCCTAAAGCTATAACAGGCGAAACCTCCCCGTTACCACTAGTGAAGAAATATGATCTACCCCGTCAATTTGGGACACTTTTGATTTTCGGATTTCATACTATCTTCAAACTGTTTTGGTGTCATGTAATTTATCGTTGAATGTTTCCTTTTGGTGTTATAGTAAGCTTCAATATACGA
>NZ_JACYVZ010000071.1 GCF_014857925.1 Cysteiniphilum marinum
ATGGCCTGGTACTAAGGATCGTTCGCTGAGAGGTGAAGTTGAGCCTATCATATGGGGAAATCTTTAATATTATCATCATAACTATCTTGCGCCTCTGACAGAGATAACTTTGAGTATACCTCCAGAGATTGCCTTGTTTCATGACCTGAGTAAGGTTGAATAAGTGCATCATCTATTCCTTTTTTCTTAAGCCAGGTAAATAAAAAATGCCTTAATTTATGCGGTGATATATTTTGTGTCATTCCAGCTTTTTTACTGTATTTTTCGAGAATTTTCCGAATTCCTCGATCAGAGTAAGGCTTAGCCCATGATGATGTAAATAAGCTGAAACCTTTATCTTTTGAGACTTTTGATATGTGTAAAGCCAATGTTTCTCGAAAACTTTTTGGAAAAGGAACTATACGATCTTTTTGTCCCTTGCCTGAGTTAATTTTAATCTGGCATCTATCTAGGTCAACATCGCTTATTTTAAGGCGTATCAACTCACTTACACGAACGCCAGTATATAGGAGTGTTTTAATAATTAGAACATCTTGCATGTTCTTGCTTTTCCAGACGATATCATAGTACCGCCTGATCTCATCTTCTGTTGGCACATAGGGTAGCTTTTTAGGCTCTGCTTTAACTTGAACATCTAATTCCTGCCTTAATGCAACAAATACGGCGCGTAAGTAATTATAGTCCGGGTTCTCATGTCTAAAATGCTTGGCGATTTGAAGTGCTTTTTTTCTGGGACTTGTTCTTTTATCCATGTCAAGCCGCCTGTAATAAAGGGTGATTAATTGGTAAGCGCTTATTTAAATCAAGTAAAAATACACCATAAGGATTGATATGTTCACTTAAGAGCGGCGTGATGGCACGTTTATCTTCGAGTGTCATTTTGTCAAGCCATCCAGACTCAATAAGTACTTGCTGCAACATCAAGGTATTAATGAGCGTCATGCTTAGTTGAAGTAAATGCAAACATAGTGTTGATAGCTCTAACTCAATAGGATTATTACTTTTTAATGCGCCATGATTTCCATAAAAAATAAAATCATTCACACCATTCCAGCGTTCGACGGTATTTAAACCCTCATGAATTTCTCTTCTTAGTGCTTCAGAACTTAAATAGCGACAGAGAAAAATGCTTTTTACTGCTTTACCAAGCTCAGCAAGTGCTTTATATGTCGGATGTTGTAAGTTATTTCTAGTGAATCGCTTCATAATGTTTTCAGCATTAGCTGTGCCCAACTTAAGTGCAACAGTATATTTCACGATTTGCTCATATTGAGCTTCTATTAACTCCCAATTAATTGATCTTGAAAGTATATCTGTCAAATGACTGTATTTACTAGCATCTTGTGGAGCGTTGTAATAGAGTTTTTGAGTATGAATATTGTTTAAACGTGGCAATAAGTTAAAGTTTAGCATATATGAAAAAGCAAATCCGACCTCGCTTTGCCCATGAGTGTCAACATAGCTTTTATCAACGTCTTTATCTGTTGAATGTCGTAGTATTCCTTCAATCATTGAAGATACTTCTGAAGATACGCAACTCTTTAACTGTGAATAAATACAGACAGAATTACGATCCACGTGCCAGTAAACCATAACACCTTTACTATGATAACGAGGATGCCAGTAACTCATTAGATTTTGAACCGATGCCTTGAAATGTTTGGAGTCTGAAGCAACTGATGTCGTGCAATGTTGCCATATCTCTGGCATTTGTACTTTTAAAAGATAGTTAACCATTTTGCGAATGGCTTCTTTAAAATTGTCAGGATCGAAATACCTTAGTTTAATGTGTTGTAAATCTTGGTAAGTTACATCATTATTTCCGGCACTCATGCTTTTTAAGCCAGTGTTAGTACCATAAGCAAGTATTGCAAGTAGTAAACGTTTTTTAATTGTTTCCTTATCTAACCCTTCCTTACTTCCACTAGGCACAAAATCCTTGATGAAATCGACAAACACGTCTGCTTCTTTCAAAACATCAAGCAAACTAGTTGATGGCCATCGTTTAAATACTTCCTGCTTAATTGCTTCTAGTTGTGGTGGTTCAGGTTGCTCTTTTAACGGTGTTAATTTGATATGTCCTTTTGGTCGTTTCAAAATACTAACAAGTTTGTTTTTAGGGAGATTGAGGTTAAATTCATTGAGATGTTTTGTGAGTGATTTCTTTAGTTTTGTGACAAACTGTTTAGCGTCTATGGGCTTATCCAGAATCTCGTGATATGCCTCTTTTTCTTCTTCAAAGTCTTGAGGCAAATCCTTTTCAGGATCTCGATACAAATATGCCCCTTCAACCCATATTTCTTTAACTCTTAATTTATTCCTCAAGTTATGAAGGACACATAACTCATAATCAATGCGCTTAATACAATTACCTTGTGATGTTTCTTCAATAACACATTTTTCGTGTGATCGCTTAACTGCACCATTAATTGGAATATTTTCTTCAGCAGGGTAATAGGTGCTGTTATCACTTAAATGTTGTTTAATAACTGACAATGCTTCGATAACAGGTTGGTAGCTTTTATTGTTAGACCGAAAGGTAAGCAACTTTATAACGGGTGCTAGCATTTGGCGATAGTGTCTAGCGTATGATGCTCTTACTTTATCATAAACCAAACTATTATAAGTGACGGTGTTATTTTTATTTTTGCTTTTAATTGCTAGCAACTTCTCTTTTGAAATGACTGGATATATTGCGTTTTCAATAACTTTTTTCTCTTGAGAAACGATAGTATCAATAAGCAACTCTAGTATCCCTTTGCGATTACAATTTTCTTTAATTTCAAGAACCGTAGATAACTCATTCTGAAGCTTATTTTCACCACTAACAAACACTTTGTGTGTGAGTTTAATTAGCATTTCAACTAAATTGTCTATTAACTCTCTTTGGCGGATAAAGCAAAATATACTTAATAGCGCATATCGCGTTACTTCAGGTATTTCTTTTATAGCGCTAGGATACTTGGTCGAAATATTTCGATAGTGCTTCTTTAGTTGGCCTTCTGTTATTTCGTCCAAACAATCGGGCAACGTTAACATTGTTAAAAAGCTTAATTTATCGGCTTCTATTTTTATGCTTTTAACTGACATGCCTTGAGGCCATCTTTTAATATAATTTAAACGAGACATACTGCTATCCTTAGCAAGCATTAATCCATCTAAATAGGCTTTAGTTTCAAAATCTAAAGCACTAGATATTAGCTCAAAAACATTTTGGTTATGTTGATGAAGAGCGCTTTTAATGATTTTGTTTAAGGCATTATCACTTGTCTTTTCAATTTTATTTTCTTTCAAGTACGCGTAAACCTTTTCTTTCAGTGCATCTAATTTAAATAATTTTTGAGTCTGAATAAGCTCGTTAATATATGCCTTAATGAGATTCTCGTGTTCTGATGATATAGTACAGGTGTTTAAATAATCTCGAATTTCTTTTCTATAGTTGGTCAACGACTTTTGTGTTGGGACATTAATTTTTGTTGATACCCCCAGTTTTTCAGCTAATGTAGTAACTAGTGAGCGTGAAAAACTTGGCTGTTCAGTGAAAAAAGCGTTACGTTCCTCATAGTATTTGAAATATAGGGCATAAAATAACTTATATTTTGCAATTTTATCATTGATTAAAGCAAGAACTTCGTCATTAAGATGAGAGTTTAATTTAATCATCACACCCCTCCTCTAGTAATAGACGCTTAATATGGGTTTCTCTTGCAGTTGAAATCGCTTTGCGTAGATTCTCTTCTAAGATTTCTTTAGGTGGCAATTCTGTTAGGTATTGAGCAACGTGAATGCCCGTTTTATCCATTTCAAGATATTCAATATCATCATGATCTTTGCCTGCACATAAAATAATGCCCATAGGCTTTTCTTCGTAGTCAAGACGTTCATTTTTATCCAGCCAGTTCAAATACCATTCCATCTGCCCTTTATAAGCTGGATCAAAATCACCGAGCTTAAGATCTATGGCAATAAGGCGACGCAATCGACGATTAAAAAACAATAAATCCAGATACCGATCCTTTTTGCCAGTACTCATACGCTTTTGTCTAGAAACAAAGCAAAAATCAGTTCCAATCTCTTGCAGGAACTCAGTGATATTTTGTAAAATCAAATCTTCGAGTTCTTGCTCAGAAGCATAAGACTGAGCGCCAATGAAATCCAAAAAGTAAGGCTCTTTAAATGTCATCTCTGGCGTCATTTCATCGTTACTCTTAAGCTG
>NZ_JACYVZ010000072.1 GCF_014857925.1 Cysteiniphilum marinum
CGTGTACCATCAACCAGATTGTCACTGCTATTAATATATTGCAATGAATCAATTAAGCTTTGCGCTGTTGTCACATCAATATCACTGGCATGTGTAATCGTAACTGTCGCGGTATTGGCAACAACTGCAATGTTGTAGTTATAGCTATTAGCTGTTGTTGTGCCACTGCCATTAACAAGACTAATACTCTGACCATCAATGATAACTTGTTCACTATTACCATCGACTAAGTTACTGACAGTAAAGGTAATTGCTTCGACTAAATCAGCTGACTCAATTAAATCGATTGCTGTACTGCCAAATAAACTTACTGCTGCTTGGTTTTCACTAAAGCTTGGGTTTAATCCAGTCGCTGTAACAATCGGCTCATCGTTAATTGCTGTTACATTAACCGTTGAGGCAATGCTTAAAGTAACTTCATTATCCCCGCCATTGGCAACACTACCACTATCGCGTAAAGCCGTCAAGGTGACAACACGTGTACCATCAACCAGATTGTCACTGTTATTAATATATTGTAGTGAATCAATTAAGCTTTGCGCTGTCGTCACATCAATATCACTGGCATGTGTAATCGTAACTGTCGCGGTACTGGCGACAACTGCGACTGTATAGTTATAGCTATTGGCTGCTGTTGTACCACTACCATCAACAAGATTAATATTCTCTCCATCAATGATAACTTGTTCACTATTGCCATCAACTAAGTTACTAACGGTAAAGGTAATCGCCTCAACTAAATCAGCTGTTTCAACTAAATCAATCGCGGTACCAGCAAATAAACTTACCGCTGTTTGGTTTTCAGTAAAGCTTGGATTTAATCCAGTCGCTGTAACTACAGGCTCATCATTCACTGCAACCACATCAACCGTTGCTTGTATGGCTGTTGCTGATAACAAGCCTTCATTATCTTGGGCTTTCACCGTAAAGGCTGCAATCGTATCACCATTGGCATTCGGTGCTGGTGTCCAATAAGCATTGTTGCTTGCATCAATCGTATCATTAGTACCTGCTGAAAATGCTGTGGCTGCACCTTGAGTCGCCCCTATTTTCAATGTACCACTTGTTAATGCCTGGACAACAAAGCCATCAACGGTACCATCAATATCGGCTTCATTACCTTGAGCCAATAATTGCGCCAAGGTAATCTCAACTTCGGTATCTTCATTGGTGGAAACAATTGCATCGGCAAAGCTTGTTAAGGTTGGTGCATCATTGATTGATGTCACATCAATAGTCATTGTCGCAATATTTGAATTATCCACACCATCATTAACGCTAAAGTTAAAGCTAGCATAAGACGCTCCATTTTCATCAGCCACTGGTTCAAAGACAAGCTCTCCCGCTGTTAATTGTGCTAAAGAAATCGTATTATTCGTGCCAAGAATAACCGCACTGCTATTAACTGTGAGCATACCATTAGCAGGCAAGCTTGTGATGGTTACTGAAGTCAATGCATCATTCTCAACATCAGTGAAGCTAAAGTTTGCTGCACTAAAGGTGTGATTCGTATCTTCATTTGTTGTTATCGCACTATTTGCCGCAACTGGTGCGTCATTGACAGCCACCACATCCACTGTTGCTTGTACGGCTGTTGATGATAACAAGCCTTCATTGTCTTGCGCTTTCACCGTAAAGGCTGCAATCGTATCACCATTGACATTCGGCGCTGGTGTCCAGTATGCCTTATTGGTTGCATCAATCGTATCATTAGTACCTGCTGCAAATGCTGTTGCTGTCGCTTGAGTTATCCCTATTTTTAATGTACCACTTGTTAATGCTTGGACAACAAAGCCATCGATTGTACCATCAATATCGGCTTCATCACCTTGCTCTAATAATTGCGCTAAGGTAATCTCAACTTCGGTATCTTCATTGGTTGAAACAATCGCATCTGCGAAGCTTGTTAAGGTTGGTGCGTCATTAACAGAAGTCACATCAATGGTCATTGTCGCAACATTTGAATTATCCACACCATCATTAACCGTAAAGTTAAAGCTGGTATAAGAGGCACCATGCTCATCAGCCACTGGTTCAAAGACGAGCTCACCTGCCACAAGTTGCGCTAAGGTAACCGTATTGTTCGTACCTAGAACAACAGCACTACCATTGACTTTAAGTGTGCCATTAGCGGGTAAGCTTGTAATGGTTACTGAAGACAGCGCATCATTCTCAACATCCGTGAAACTAAAGTTTGCTGCACTAAAGGTGTGATTGGTATCTTCATTTGTTGTTATTGCACTATTTGCGGCAACTGGTGCGTCATTGACAGCCACCACATCCACTGTTGCTTGTACGGCTGTAGCGGACAGTAATCCTTCATTGTCTTGCGCTTTCACTGTAAATGCTGCAATCGCATTACCATTGACATTCGGCGCTGGTGTCCAGTATGCCTTATTGGTTGCATCAATCGTATCATTAGTACCTGCTGCAAACGCTGTTGCTGTGGCTTGAGTCGCCCCTATTTTCAATGTGCCACTTGTCAATGTTTGGACAACAAAGCCGTCAACTGTGCCATCAATATCTGCTTCATTCCCTTGAGCCAATAATTGCGCTAAGCTAATCTCAACTTCAGTATCTTCATTGGTGGAAACGATCGCATCTGCAAAGTTGGTTAACGTTGGCGCGTCATTGATTGGCGTCACATCAATGGTCATTGTCGCAGCATTTGAATTATCCACGCCATCATTAACGCTAAAATTAAAACTAGTATAAGGAGCACCATGCTCATCAGCCACTGGTTCAAAGACGAGCTCGCCTGCCACAAGTTGTGCTAAAGTAACGGTATTATTCGTGCCAAGTACAACGGCACTACCATTGACTTTGAGCATGCCATTAGCCGGTAAGCTTGTTATCGTTACTGAAGACAGCGTATCATTTTCAACATCAGTAAAATCAAAATCACTAAGATTAAACGTATAATTACTATCTTCATTGGTTGTTATTGCACTGTTGATCGCAATCGGTGGGTCATTCACAGCAGTCACATTAATCGTCATTGTCGCTTGATTAGCCGAATCAACAACACCATCGCTAACTAAGAAATCAAAGCTTGCCGTTTCAGCATCCTCTGCATCAGGTTCATAACTTAATAAACCAATATTGGCAGCTAACACCACCTGATCTGCCGTAATCGTCGTACCATTATACTTCAATTGACCATTAGCACTGATGCTACTAAAGACAACGGTAATACTTTGTAATGTGTCACCTATATCCACGTCACTAAAGCCAAATTCATTTAAGCTAAAGACATGTGTAGTATCTTCATTTGTGGTCACGCTACTGGCTTGAGCTACTGGTATATCATTGATTGCTGTAACATTAATGGTCATCGTAGCTGGCGCATCAGAGTCAACTGTGCCGTCATTTACCAAGAAATCAAAGCTGGCAACTTCAGCATTCTCACCATCTGGCTCATAACTTAATAAACCAATATTTGCGGCTAATACCACCTGATCTGCCGTAATGGCCGTGCCATTATATTTCAGCTGCCCATTACCACTAATACTACTATAGACAACAGTAATACTTTGTAATGTGTCACCTGTATCAACATCACTAAAGCCAAATTCATTTAAACTAAAGATATGTGTGGTATCTTCATTTGTACTCACAACACCATCTTGAGCCACTGGCGCATCATTGACTGCTGTCACATCAATTGTCATGGTATAACTGGTTTCAGAATCAACTAGACCATCATTGACAAAGAAGTTAAAGCTTGCATAGGCAACACCACTTTCATCCCCATCTGCTACAAAGCTAAGATCACCATCGGTAATTGCCTGAACACTAATATATTGATTAACAACAACATTTACACCATCTAGTTTTAGCGTGCCATCAGCAGGTAAAGTCTCAACCTTAATGGCAGTAAATGGGTGATTATCCGCATCACTATAGCCAAAATCATTCAACCCAAAAACATATGCCACATCTTCAAGTGTGGTTATTGTGTTGTTTTGCCCTTGTGGCGGGTTGGATAGCCCAAGCTCTAGTATTCCTTTTGAATCGCGTGCATCACTTTCGGTATTGCGCGCCCACTCATCATCTAATTGACGCTTCAATACGCCACTGGTATCACTGATGTACCCCCTCAATTTGGGACAGTAAGTCCACCAGAATGAGGAGCAGAAAAATGGCAAAATCTCGCTACACACAAGAGTTTAAAAATGAATCAGTTAAATTAGCTCTAGAAAAAGATGCTAATC
>NZ_JACYVZ010000073.1 GCF_014857925.1 Cysteiniphilum marinum
TTTACAGGGTCAATACGCCCTAAATTAACGATCCAATCTATCATCTATCTGCTCCAACCAAGTTAATATTATACACTTGATTAGAATTAAACCGGTGAGCTGTAGATTTAATCATCTCATCTCCTTTACTTAATTTATTACTGGTCTTAATTCGGTTGCTGATAAAAATTGAACTATTGTCATTGCTTGATAATTAGCATCAGTAGGCAACACAAAGCCATCAATCTTCTTATAAGTATTGCGATGACTGCAACCACTGCCAGCACAATTAAAAAGTCCCAATGCTGTCGTAATTTCTGACTGACTAAAAGCAAATACTTTACCATTATCGCTGGGCAAAATAGCTAGCGTATCTCCTAGATCACTCTCTGGATTATAAGGCTTAGCAAGCCTTGGGCTGGTCGTGTTTCTGTGGAAATGAGCAATGCCAGCATTTGTACCTAATGCAACAACAATTTCTAAACCATTTGGATTTTCATATCCTAATTGAATAGCTTTTATCAAAGCTGAAAGACTATTTGTTGATTTTCCACCTGTCCATTGGGCAACAACACCGCTTTTTTTATAAAAAGGTGTATCGCTTGAGTCTATCGCAAATACTCGACTGCTTGTCTGAAAGATAGCGCTATTACCTTCTAAGTTAGTGGCAAGCTCATTACTTGTTGTATTATCTAATGGGCTGGTTAAGTTAATTGTTTGTATCAAACTATCACCACCAGAATCACCTTTGGTTAGATACAACGTATTTCGACCATAGCGCTTTGAAATATGATAAAAATTCTCAGCATTTCCTAAATTATAAGTACTCATTTCAGCTGTAGCCAAGTCAATATTTTCGCGTAATTGCAATAATGTGCCATCCTCATAAACAATATGAAGATTGTGCGCATTATTCACAAAGACATTTTCTCTTAGCACTAAGCTGCTGGCACCATGAGCACTGCCATAGACTTTCTCAATATTGTCGTGCAATAGGTTATAGCGATAGATATCACCATTATCGGCATCCGTAATATACAAGTACCCAAACGGATTAGCCAACATATGCCCCACTGGAACACTTAATGGAATCTCACGATCAAAGCTTAAATCATTACCGCTTACTTTATACATAAATAAATGATTTGTTTGCTTATCCGGAATCGCCAATTCTCCTTCCAAGTTGACCTCCATTAAAAAGTCACCAATAGATGTGGGAATGCTAATTTCTTTTTGATAAAGCCCCGTTGTAAAGTAACGATAAGCAGGGTGCTGTGATAAATATAACGAGCAACTTTGAGCTTCATTAAGTGACATATTACCACTGATATCACAACCATTAGCAATCCCTATATTGATCACCCATTTATCATCATTTAATCCTAAAAGACTAATATTCTGGATATCTTGCAATGCTATAAAATCAATCTTTAACATACCGGTTGTCAGTTGTGTCACTTGACTTAATAGACCATTTTTAATTTCCAGTGTTTTCTTTTGAGGTAAGCTATTAATGATGTTTAAATCTGCATAAAAAGCCTCTGTTGCCTGACTAACTTCGATAGTCACCTGACAAGAACTATGCGCATCAATTATACCTACACAATTATGATCAATAATTTGCATCGCTTCGTTATCCGATAATGACACATCGGCATCAATCCATGGAAAACCACCAACAACCTCAATATTAAAGGTCACCTGATTGCCACGAGCTAATAAATAATGCTCTGTTTTATTGTCATAATAGGCATTAACACTTGAAATATGGCTCATCACGGGTGCAGTTTCTAGCATAATACTTTCTTGGCTAATCTCACCTGTAAGTAAATCCGTCAATTGATAGCTTAAATGAGCAACTTGCTCTGCAGCTTCAACTGCCACATCAATATGGATCATGCACTGCTTCTCTAGAAACTGACATGATGCACTATCTACAACAGTGAAATTTGGATTATCGATCGTCATCTCACTCACCTGATAGTAACCGATTGGTTTATGTTCGACATTCAATACAATTGAATGGCTACCCGCGGCTCTAAGATATTTATTATTATCAGCAGCATAGATAGTGTGAATCTGAGCAAATAGGCAGGTCATTAGAATGATAAAAAACTTCATTATATTACCTCACTAATTATAATTGTCATCTGATTATTGTAGGTGCCAGACGCCGCAAGGCTATCCGCTGAAAAATACCCTGTTACCTTGCCTGGTGTTGATGATGTTATGTTGACAAGTTCTGAACCTTTATATTGCACATAACATGTTTCACCACCCTCTGCTATGTTAAACTCAATTTGTCCGTCTGGTAATGCATAACAATTACCTTGCCGGACATCCCATGGCACTAAACCTTGCCCCGTTTGGTTGACAAAACGTAAATTATTGACAACAACCGATTCATCCTGTGTTGTTTGATGTTTTAGTGCGATACCCGTATATGCTCGATCATCGGCATTAACGGAAACTAACGCCCCTGTTTGAAACTGAAGTTGATAACGTTTTTCTTCATCAATGTTACTAAACGAATAATTTGCTGGATTTGACTGAATGTTACTATTGCCTTTTTCCATGGTGACATCAACACCGCTAAAACTCATTGCCATCGGCAAAGAACGCTTTGCTATCTTATCGGCATTAATAATGGTTATAGGCAGTTGTGCTGTATAGGCATTTAGTCCTATGGTGATTAGTAAAAACCCCACGCTCATACGTATAAAACTCATTACAACACCTCGGATAATTCAAGTTCCAAAGTGGTGCTGTAGGTACCGGCTTGTGCATTTTCAGCCGACGCAAATTTCATTTTGGTAAAACCATTTTCACTCATAAGCGGCGTTAATTGATCTCCTGCAAAGGTTAATACGCATGGAAAAAGTGGCTGTGCTTGCCCAAAAACAATCTCATTACCATTTAACTGACAATTGACCTGCGCTTGAGCAATATTAAGCGCTGTTGTTTCATCAGCATAAAAGAATGTGAGTGACTTAATCACGGCACCCACTGTATCATTTTTTTTCAAATAGATCCCTTGTAAACCACTCTCAGGATCACCTCCCATACCACTGGAAGATTTAATCACTAATCGATATTGCAGGCTGGGACTGACTTCAGTTGTTTTTAAACCCGCAACTGTTTTTTCATAATCTGCAGTACCTTTAAAGATTTCAGCAACAATCGGCTCTTCTGTTAATATAAAATTCGCATTTTTATTCTCAATCGTTGCTGTTAAGTCTAAAATAGCTTCTTCAGCTTGAAGGGTTCCCCACAACAGTAGTGAGAATAAAATAAATTGTAGTTGTTTCATTTTTATCCTCCTGTGTAGGGTTTGCCTCTAATATACCTAATCATCACGACTTAAGCTTGATATACCCCATTTAAACTATTTATCACCATATTGATGCGTTTAATAGCTTAAGTAATGTATTACATACTCTGCTCCATCTTGATATTAAGCTGTGTTACATAACTGTCTTGCTTAGCATCCTTGGATATATTAAAACTAAAGACAGTGCTTCCTGGCGAGTTTGACTGACTTACATCAATACGTGATAAATTCTGCCCATCAATTTCAATCTCACACAAGTTGCTATCGCTTTCTGTGCCAAAGTGAAGCGCATTGCCTTGCAAACGACAATTATGTGTTGTTGTTTTAATATTAATAGGTTGCCCATCTGCTGATTTTAATAAAATTGACTTTAACGCAACGTTTTTTTCATTCGTATTTCGCCCGACCAAGTGCACACCTTGCAAAGCGTTAATACTACCGATAGATGACCCTTCCGCTGTAATGTTGAAAGAATAGTCTTTAGCAGAATCAATATGATGGACCGATAAGCCAACATGCTCAAAGTTTGTTGTTGTCTCACCGGCTAAGGTAGTCACTGACAGTGGGATATGTGTCATATCAAACTTGACAGATCTTTCTCCCACAATCACCTCGATCTCAAAAGATTCGCTAGCGGCATAAGCCATTGAGATCATGCCGCAACTCATTAAAAACAAATTCGTTCCTTTCATAAGTAGCTCCTATGTTAATTTTCAACTCTTCAGTTGGTTAAATGTTTAATTTTTTCTCAAAACATAGTTGGGGAAATCTTCAAAAACCCAATTATTTTTAAGTGTTAAATAAATTGTTTTTAACAGCTTTCTA
>NZ_JACYVZ010000074.1 GCF_014857925.1 Cysteiniphilum marinum
CTCGTTATTGTCAGTCATTATTTACCATTAACAACGGCTTTTAAGCTTTTACCCGCAGTGAATTTTGGCGTTTTAGATGCCTTGATTTTTAGCACTTCACCTGTCTTTGGATTGCGACCCTCACGAGCTGCACGTTCGCCTACGCTGAATTTTCCAAAACCAAGAAAATTGACTGAATCGCCATTTTTGACAATATCAGTAACCGCTTCAACAAATGCGTCAACTGATCTGTTAGCATTATCCTTGGTTGCGTTCATTTTTTCTGCAACTAACGCCACAAATTCCGCTTTATTATAATTTTTAACTTCTGTTTTCTTAGTCATGTGGTAACTCCTTTAAAATTAACATAATGAAAATATACCTTGATGATAGCTATTACAAGGCTTTTAACCGAAATTCTTAATCAATTGATCACACTATCGCATTAATCTATCGATTCTTTGCTTGCGTGTCTTTTCCCAATCGCTGATAGGGTATTTATTAGCCCAAGCTTCCATTAATTGACGATCTTGTTTTGATAGCTTAAGTTTGTAAGTATCAGCCATATATAAATAGGCGCGACCAATGAAGCCTTTAGTGTAATCTGCGGGGTAGGCTTTGCGTTCTTTAAAGTCTACCTTAAAAGCACACTTACCATATTGCCCTGTTAGCTTGCTGTTGGTATCCGCAAAACGATAGTTAGATCGATCACCATTTACTTCACCAATGGCGGGTACTAAGTTGTAAGGGTCAGCTTGCATTAATCTAAATTGCTTAGATGTCTTTTCACAACACTTGCGACCCTTGTAAGATTTTCCTGCACTATCGATACATTGACTGTCACCCTTATACCAACACGCTAATTGTCGCCCAAAGTTTTCAGCGGGCATAATATGCTCCCACTCAATACGAGAGGCACGTGTTTCATTTTTGCGATAATGAAAACCATCTTGAATAGGATTAACAACCGCTTTTTCTTTGCCTTTGACTTGCTTAACCTCAAAAGGCACTTGGCAATAAAAGGTTTCCTTGTGATCATAGTAAACTTGCTTAAGCAGCACTTTCTTTGTCTTTGAAAATGATTGATTATCTTTAAGACTCGTTGAGCTAAAGCCGAGGATTGGCAGCGTGAGGAATAGTAACGCTGTGTTTTTAACTGATAGATTAAACATTGTTTCTTAATTTCCCATTTTTGAAGTGGTTATTGTACCTTGTTTTGTGCTGATGATTGCTTACACAAAGCAAAAAGTGACAATGATTTTTCACGTTTCTTTGCCATTATATTTGCCAAGGTTTCAATTGTTCTGATCTTAAAAATAAGAACAATCAAAGTGATCACTAAAGCAATCTGTTCAGAAATGACAATAAAACCGTCATAATCATAATTAGCTAAGTTCAACCCTAGAAAAATATAATATGCCTTTAAAAACAAGGTTGAACATAACATTAAAGCAATTGTCGTAAAATATATTAAAACGCCATACATTAAAAATGAACAACAGAGTTCTAAAATATGAACGAATAATGCTTTGCGTCTACTGGTGCTATTGGTTATGTGTTCAACGGTTGTCTTACTTGGATTAAAACACAAATACATTGCACAAAATAAGACAACGACTGATGATAAAAGATAAATAATCATATTGAAAATCCTTAATATTAGTTAAAAAAATATTGTTGAAAGCGAACCCTAAACCCCAAAAATCCCACTAACTTGTTTTGCAATCTGAGCCTGTAACTCTGGCGTAGCTTCTTCAAACTTCAAATTCACCTGATTGGCAACTGAAACAATCCTTGTGCGATACCTCAACCAGTCTGATTTTTGGTTATAGGTTTGTGATACGTTACTTTGTGTGCCTTGTGACAGATTCGATTGCGTTGTCTGTGTCACTTGTCCGTCTTTGGTTTTAACCGATACCTGAACATCGGTAATCATACTGTAATAGACATTTTCAACTAACGAGTTAGCAATCCAAGAAACGCCAGAAGTTACCGCACCAACACCAAGACCAGCTCCCACCGAACCTGTCGCATACCCTGCTGCCAATCCTGCTAAGGCACCTGTGGCAATATCAGCACCAAAGCCACCACTTAAAGCACCCCAAGCAGAAGCTTCATTTTTAGCTTGACCCATTTGTAGCACATTAATTTGCACCATATCGTTTGCTTGTGAAATGTCATTCACCACACGCCAACCGTTACGCTGTAAGTCTTGCGCTAAGTTTTCCCTTAATCCGCTAAAGTCCTCACTGAGTGTACTTCTTACTTGAATGTAAATGGTTTTGTCACTTTCAGCTACTGGATCAAGAAAAATAGTGTCGGACATTTTGGAATTAACAACTAAATTTCTGTGTTTGATACTGGTTGATATAGCTGCACAGCCACTTAAACTTAACAAGGTAGCTCCCAGTGTTAGGCTTAGGGTTGCTTTAGTGAGTTGTGATTTTTTCATGTGTTTTTTCCTTTTAGTTGGGGTTGAAAATTTAATTTTAAGGTTTGCTTTACGTTTTGATTTTCCTTGTCAAAATCCTTTATTTATGCTAAGTTGCTGAAAGCAAAAATGATAAGTAATAAGGAAATTAACAATGAACGATAATCAAAAAGAAAGACTGCTAAAAATCGCTGAAAGTAATCCTGAGTTGGCTAGAGAAATGTTAGATTTCATGAAAGATGAAAAAAAACAATCCAACGAGCCAATTGCTGTCAAGATGGTTAAAGCAGAAGAGGATAAAATAGAGATTACCGCTGAGCAGAAGAAGTATGCGATTAGGTATTTTGCGACTGTTGCTATTGGTGCAGTGTCGTTTATCGCATTAGTGCTTACTATGCTTATAGGAGTAAGTTATGATGATAGATTTTTCAGTTTAATTTTGGTTGCATTTGTTTTAGCGCCTACTGTTATTTTCAGCTCATGGTACTTTGCTTATAAAGCAGGTATGCCAACCATCAAATTCATCATGGCAAAACACTTTAAATTACCTGCGCATTAACGCTATCTTATTATTTTTTGTCTTTACCAAATAAATTACTCCAAGCTTCTTTGCCAACACTGCCATTTTCACGGGCTGCGTCTTTATTGAGTTGTTGAATATCGTAACCATCTTTCTTGCCCATTAAATCCTTGATCATATCAGCATTCTTATGCTCATTTAAACGCAAGATACTACGATCAACATTATGCTGAATATTCTCTGCACGATTATCTCGATCAGCTAATAACTCACCACCGTGTTGCTGTACCTGTTTATTAATTTTGTTTAACTCCGACATATCAGGACGTTCAAGATCAAACGGATTCTTAGGTTGATCAATAACAGGTGGCTGATCAATTGTTAAGCCTAATCTACGCATTTCAGCTAAAGTGGCTTGATTCAACTGCTCATAATTACTCATTGTTGACTGCATTGTTTCTCCTCGTCTTTGATGAATATCATACTCAAGATTGCTTTGATTAATACTGCTTTCTTTGTCAACTTGGCGATGATTCGCTTCTTTTTCGGTATCGATAATATCTTTACCGTTATTAAAGCGTTGATCATTGCTATTGATTTCAGTTTGCGCTCTTGAATCAATGCTTGCTGCATTTTCTCGATACCAATCTAAATAAACATCACTATTCGCTTGAACAAAGTCAGCTTGTGCTTGCTTGAATTGCGGGTCATTTTGTCGGCTTATATCCCCGAGCCATGCGCCCGCCTGATCAGCATAGTTAGAATGAATATAATTATTGAAGTCTGGCATTTT
>NZ_JACYVZ010000075.1 GCF_014857925.1 Cysteiniphilum marinum
TAAACCAAGCAATTCAACAGGTAATACCATATCCAATTTCGTGAGCATTTTAAGTTCTTTCGGTTTAAGTTAATATCACAAAATTATAACAGATTTAACCCGTCCAACGGAAATAAGGATTGAGCCGTTTTTTCTGGTCAAATTCTTGTATTTGTGATACTATAGTACGTACTAATGGGAGTCTGTGCGCTCGTTTCGGAAAACCCCAATTAACTTACAACATCATTGCTAATTTCTCACATTATTTTCAGCCAATATTCATAGCAACATCAAAAATCATGATCTATAACTTGATATAACTATTATTGATAAGGAGTATCAAAATGACAAAGCAACAGAAAGAAACAAAAATACCATTAGTTTTTACATTCAACATAAAAGCAGCAGATTACTTTATTACAAAGTTCAAGCCGATTAACTTCAATTTTAACTGATTATATTTCATGCTCCGCAAATTTTTCATTGCAACAAGCAAAAGAAAATTGGCAACGTAAGTTGCGTTGAAAGTTAGCGTGTCCGTAACAGTTATCTGATCACCTCAAACAATCTAAAACAACGACAGCGTAAGCATAACATTAAATAACGATAACCTTGTTTGTGGCTCCCAATGCAAATACGCTTCACCGAATCCTTGGCACGTTTGCATCGGTCACATTTGACTTTAAAATTTGACTTCATGGATTAGTGTTGTGTTTTGCTGTCCACTTCTTTTTTAAGTTTAAGTACTGTATCAAGGTCAAGTCCAGTAGCCTTTGCAACTTGATCTACAGATAAACTCATGCCGAATAGATTACGTGCCGTTTCCTGTTTACCTTTCAATAGCCCTTGCTGCATACCTTGCTGCATACCTTGCTGCTTCCACTGTTCCGCTACCGTCATAACATCACCTTTTAAATCTGGTTTACTGTCTATTATCTTATCATAAAATGCGTCAGTTTCCATATCCGAATATTGCGACATATACCGAATCAAAACTTGTCTGGCAAAATGATCATAAGCTTGTATTTTATGAACAGCAATGCCAATCTTACCGTCAATGTTCTTTTCTCTGATTGCCTTTAGTATCAACTCATACCCAGAGATAAAACCATGCTCTAAAATTTCCTCGTCACTGTAACGGTTAAGGTCAATAAACTGTGTTGTGAAAGCGTACTTTTCAGCTAACTCTTTATTGGCAAAGTAATCGTTGATGTTAAGACTATGACTAAATGGCTTTTTATTGGCATAGTAAATAATCGATACCACTAAAGGCAAATCTTTCGTTGTCTTGTGTCGTTTAATATAATCCAACAAGTAAGACGTTTGATAATGGCGAGTACGAATAACTATAGTACCATCGTCACCTGTTTGTGATTCAATATGAACAAAGACAGCACCGTTTTTACCGTCCTTGAATTTGAACAGAAAAGTAAGGTCTGACTGCTCTTTTTGCTTTTTGTTGTCCTTTTGCTGTTGACGAACATGCTCAACATTAGCGGATTCTAACTTAACACTGTGCCAGTCAACTAAAGCGATAAGCTCTTTGGGTAGGTAAGTCATTAAGAAACAGATAGCAAAGTCTCTGTTGCTTATGAGGTCTTTAAATACACGGTCGTGTTTGTCTGCCATTATGTTGCCCTACTCACTTTCACTTATTTTGTCCTCAAATAGTCCTAGATAAAAAACGGGGTTATTTTAACATAAACCCTTATAAATACAGGGTTGAGTCCTGGATTTTTTTCAATGCCATTTGTCTACTGATTTCCATCATCAAAAAAACCATCAATCCCCTTTTGCACCAACTGATAATCAAACCCTTTACCTAGCAGATATTTTAACAGCTTTTGTTTCTTATCATACTCAGTTTTGCCTTTGATCAAAGGATACTTGGCACTAATTCTGCGTAGGACATTATTAAGCTGTTGTGCCTCGTCAACGACAACTAACTTGTCAATCATGCTTTGCGGTATTGCTTTCTTTTTAAGTTTATCAATCAATGCACCTGTTGAAATATCTTGGTTACTTTCAATGATACGCCTTGCTTTGTTTTCCAGTAGCATGTTGTCGGTGATGTTGGCGTTGTCTAGGGTCATGATCACATTATCCTATTCACTATTATTGGCTCGCTCATTTTTTAAATGCTCAATCGCAGACATTGGCACATTCATCATTTTAGCTATTATCGATAATGGCACACCAATTTTTGACATTGCTATAACCTCATGTATTTTTTGCTCATCGGTTAGCTCATCGTTGCAATTTTTAATATCCATAACGCACTCCCTTTCGTGGACACTGAGCAAGTATATCAAAAACAATCAGTGATTTATACATGAACACAATTTACACTACCTCATCGCCTCCCAACGCTCAACAACCATGACAAATTTATTTGTATAGTCGTTATCCTCTCTGGTTTCCTTGCGCCAATCAGCAACTGCATCGTGTAAGTCGTAGGTTTCCTTGGCTTTGGCAAGGTTGGATATGCCGACAGTGACGCTGCACCTTTCAATGTAGGTGTTAGTGTCGTTGGGTTTGGTGAAGTCACAGCGTAAGTGACAACGCCATGATTTTATTTTGCCTGATTTTTTGCGGGGCTTGGGTTGTTTGCTTTTTGACATTAAAGGTGCTTTTTCAAGATTTCATTTTTTCTTTCTTGGGCGTTATCGATAATAGATTGTGCTTGTTTTATTTTTTCCTCTTGCTTCTCGCAAAAAGCGACAATTTCTTTTTGTTTGTCGAGTGGGGGTAATGGAATTTTTATGGTTGCTATTTTACCCCATGAAGTTCTTGGTAATTGTTGACCGCTAACTGTTTGTAACACTTTATCATTAAACATATTAGATAAAAAATAATATTTATAATAGATCGATAAAGCACTATCTTTCTTTATTCTAAAAACTAAAATATCTGTGGAACAGATACCATCAAAGTCAACTAAACAAACCTTGTTTAAATTCGGTCTAAGTTTCCCATATAAAATATCATTTGTATTGAACGACAATTATCTTTGCCGGTCGGCGACATTTATCTTTGCCGGTTTTGAGTAAATGAAATATGGTAACCAGCATAGTTAAATATCATTCACAAGATAACAAAAATTATGTCAGGCAAACAT
>NZ_JACYVZ010000076.1 GCF_014857925.1 Cysteiniphilum marinum
ACGACATTAACAACCCATATTGAAGAGGTAAGCAATTACTTTATTGATCGAAATAGTAGCGGTTTTGTGGAAGGCTTTAATAACAGGTTAAAAGTGCTGACGAGAAGATGCTATGGGTTAAAAAATGCCAAACGTTTTTTTCAACGGATTAAAATAGATACTGAAGGGCTTGCTTTATTCAGATTCAGCGGTGTTCAGTATGCGATCTAATCAACGGATAAACTGGTAGAGCCTGTTTTTAGCGTCCTGTTTGATGTTGTACCTATCCCACTTAACAACGTTGATTGTGCGCCTTTTAAGGCTGCTTTGCTTAGTGGTGTGGTTTTTGCTTTTCGTTTTTGCTGAAAAAAACATGTAACTTGCTCCCTGTGCCTGTAGCACACGTTGAAAATTTGACTAAAGTTGATTGCTTAAAAAACGCTTAAACTAAGCCGCTTGCTGTCCTTGTTCGACTAACTCAAAATGCCATAGTCTATATTGATGATTCCCTTTGCTTTTCTTGGTCTCGCCTTTGGATACTTGAATTTTTAACTGTGGGAGTTGGTTTATTTTGCCTTGTAGTTTTAGCTGCATGAAGAAGCCACTTACTCTTGATACACTGGTCGGGGATATTGACAGCACTACTAATTTTTTATTGTGCTTATCGTTGGTGTGAAGTTGCACGAGTACGTCAAGGTACCGCTTCACTATTGGTTTTCTTCCTTGTTCTGCCATTTCAGCGATAAAGTGCTTTAACGGCTCTCCGTCTGTGGTGACGATACCATCAGGGGAGTATTTAACGTCTTGATAGTTGTCATCGTTAGCGTCACTTAAAACGTGCTTTTCGGTGGTTTTAATCACGGTAACAATGAAGCTGTTAGGGTTGTAGTCAGGGTCTGCTTTCATTTCAAAGGCGTTACCCTTTAAGCTGATAATGGGGAAAATGGCATAGTCAAATTCTAAACCGTCTAAGCCAAGTTCAGCTAACTCTTGCTTGATACTGTCCTTGCTAAAGGCTGTTTCAGTGGTGATTGTGGGTTGATTGGTTGGGGTGTCTTTGGTTACTGTGACGTTGGTTTGTTCGTTTGATGTTTCTGTAACTTTTGTTGTGTTCTGTTCCATTGTGATTTTTCCTATACAAAATTGCTGTTATTGTCCTTTTTTGAGTAGACTAAAGGACTGTTTAACGGTTGTTGATCTTGGGTTTTACGCTGACAGTGAAGCGATACGTTGAGCTAATCGCTGTTGTTGTGCTTTCCACTTTGCACTTATCTCAGCAAAATAGCTGTCGAATTTATCGCAAGCGTCAAGGTAGCCATTGATTGATTGTATAGGGGATTGATTATTTTGATTTGTCGGGTTGACTATTGATTGGATAGACATTATTATTTTCCTTGTTTCTGAAAAGGTGATTCTTAAAGTTTACGAGGCTAAGAGAATCGCCTTTTTTGTTGCCTAAAATTTAATAAAACTGCTTAAATATTTTACAACTCTAAGCGTTAGTTGATGCCTTAATTAAGCATGTGTTTATTATAGCAAAGTGACAGAAAAAGTCAAGCGAAAAGCTATATTATATAAGGGTTTGAGCGATATTTATTTACATTTTTTGAAGCGTTTTTTCTGGTCAACTTATTTAAATTATGGTAGCATAGTACGTACTAATGGGAGTCTGTGCGCTCGTTTCGGAAAACCCCATTGACTACTAACATCAATCATGGCACTTAACCAAAACTTACCACTTTTGCCTATATTTCCGGCTCCGCAAATTTTTCACTGCAACAAGCAAAAAAAATGTTATTGGGGCTAACTTTCTAATTTTTTAATATACAACGCTTGTTTTTCATGACAAAATATAGAAACATAAGAATCATATTAAATAAATGGATTTGAATTTTGAATAAATTTTATGTAATCGGATTACTAACCTTTTTTAGCTACGCTCAAATATTTGCTAGTGATGAAAAAAATAAAAAAGGTTTAATCAATATGGGTGATAATAGCTGGGGTAAAACTTGCCGTTATTTAGAAGTTAATTTCGAGCAGTTAAAAAACAAAGGTTATAGTTTGGTTCATCACGATGTTATACATGGAGTTTTTGAAGACCTAATAAGCAGAGAAACCAAAAAAGTATACGTCCAGTCTTTCGTTTATGGTCCTAGAGTAGATTATATGTTTGAAAATAAAAAACTAAATCATAGGTTTAGCGTAACTGTCAAGCAAAATTACTGTGGATTCGCAGCAGGAAACATAACTGTAACATCTGCTGCTAAATTAAATTATAAAGCTCAAAACGGTTCGTATGGCTCATCTAGACAAGGCATAGTTAATCTGATTAGTGTCGATTTGAATAAAAATGAAAACTGGGAAAATCAACAACGCGTTTACAGCCAAAGGCAAAACTTTATGAATAATTAATCGGTTGCTCGGTAGCGTTTTCCTACAAACCTTGATAAAACCGCCCCACTCTGTTTAAATGTCCTTGATTTTGATAGGAGCAAGAACAATGAGCAACTACGAAGACCATGTAAGCAGAATCGATAGTAAAATAAAGTCACTCTGCAATGACAACGCTACTAAAGTGACTATCTTAGATGAAATGTATAACGATATGGCTATCGTTAAAGACATTATCGACAACCATAGTCAAATTGCGCTTGATAACTTTTGCGACAGGTACACTGGCTTTTATCATTTCATGACAATACTTGAGAAAGTTTCACAACAAACAGCAACAGCGTAAAATTATCATGCACTGGCTACAAGCAGTAATGGGAATATTAAACAATCATTTTAACCAACTTCAATCGCAAATTAGATTTACTTGATTATTTGAGTTATAAATTTACATTTAAAGGCGATTTATAATTATTTCAATACGCCAAACCATCTAAAATAACGGCAGCGAAAACACAACCATAAATGAGTCCATTCCTAAAAACATACCTATAAGATAAATTTTATGCTATAGTGCAAAATAAACTTATTTGCATTAAGGTATCATCATGGCGCTAAAACAAAAAATAATTTCTCAGATTTATGACGATCAAA
>NZ_JACYVZ010000077.1 GCF_014857925.1 Cysteiniphilum marinum
GTCCCAGTAGCTGCTGAAATGCTTTGTTGTGTTTCATATGTAATTTTAGTTATTTTTTTCTACTCTAAAGATGTCATTGAAACCCTTGAAAATAAAGACTTTTTGCAGCTACTGTCCTGTAGTGTGGCAACCTTGATATCATCAATATTAAAATCTTTGGTTAACTCTTGAATGAGTAAGTAAACTCGATTTGAACCTAAAATAATCTCTGGAATTTCTTTGAGCTCTATATAGCGCATACCTTTATTAAAGGCTAACAATGAAGCTTCTTTCACTTCATATTTGGCGATAAAACCTAAGTGTTCAACCAGATCATTCAAACATTTACAGCATGTATTATGCTGATATGTCAGCTCAGTAATAGGTTCATCATCGATATAATTGCAAAAGCAAAGATAAAAATCATATAACTGTTGAAACAAATAATCAGGTGACGATCGACCACCTTGCTCCATGGTCATCATGCAATTATCAATGCGATAGCTATGCATTAAAACTGTCTGTGCCATCACATATTTACTGGCTGAAATATGATTTAGTAAATCATTTTTAATTCGCGCCTCAATGGACAAAACAATGCTTTTAATCTGATCTTTGTAGCTTTCCCAAAATAGACTGTTATAAAAACTTAAAATCGGCGTTTTTGGTAAAACATTAAGCTCACATTTACCAGATGGCAGCATTAAAATCTTACAAAAAGGAAAGCTACTGATACTTCCATCCATAGTGGGAGCACTAGACAAAACTGCCTTGTAGCTTTTGATCTCAATTTGATGATCCACAACCGATATCTCTTTAGGTTTTGCAGAGAAAACATGTAAATAAACTTCTTTATTTGACGTCTTTAATAGCTCATCTAGCAAGCATTCTTCAATACTGAGATTATTATGCAACTCATAATATTGACCACAAACATCCATTGCTTTAAGCGCTTTAAATCGGATAACACCCATTGCGCATAAATCACGATCAATTACTAAATCAGCAAAGCCATAAAAAGCTTCACCTTGTAATTTTGAGCGTTGAGCAATAAGCGCAACATGATGATCACCCATTATATTAAAATGCTGAGGCAAAAGTAATTGACCATTTTTCCAATTGACTTGATGCATACAAAACTCCCAGTATTGAAACTCATTCACTTATGATGCATTTGAAGCAATGCCCCAAGCACGTGCTGTTTTTTGTCCTTGTCCTAAATCAATCGTAATATTAGGATTAGTTGCCTTTAATGATGGTGGCAAAAAGGTCAATGTCCATATCCCAAATTTTTCATGCGCATCTAAAGAGTCTTTATTATATTCAGCAGCAGGCTTACCACCAAAACTATCCAGACGGGTTGTAATTGCATCTTCATTCTTTGCATAGACGACCCACTGCCCTTCACCGGTTCCATCTTTACCTGCAAATTTATGAATTTCAAACTTCAGCTCAATTAATTGATTATCTGCTTTAAAGCTTTGCATCGTTGTAACAAGTGCTGTGTGATGGGCTGCAGGATACATAAATCTGATCGATAATGGGCTTGACGAGCGCTCGCCTAAGTTAAATATATCGATAATAGCAACGGCTTCTGCATCGCTCACACCATCATCGGTTGGCTGCTTATACTTAACACCTTTTGGCAGATCAGTCCCATTGATTTTTAGCTCAGTAATAACTGCATACTCTTCATGTTGCAAGGCATTGCCCTGATCCAATAAAACATATGGGTCAAACGTTTTATTAATCGCTGTACTATTCATTTAAAACACTCCTTTTGTCGTTGCGTTTATGTTTTACACATTAATTTTTAAGCTAATCGAGAGTCTAGCTTTAACTCAGCATCCATACCCTCAAATTGAAGATGAGGTAGCACACTAATTTTGCAGTTATACCAACCGATTTTTCCATCCACAGAGTTCACCTCAATGTTGGCTGTTTTAAAAGGGAATCTCTGTAGTGTTACATCATCTGGATCCGTTACTGCGGTTACATAATCGTTGAGCCACTTTGATAGTTGGTTCTGGATATAAGCACCATCTGCTGTTGAACCAATATTGTCACGCATCACAGACTTAACATAATGTGCAATACGTGTAATTGAATAAGTATATGACAGGTTTGAAATCATCTGCGCGTTTTCAGAATCTTTTGGATCTTCAAAGGTCTCAACATACTTTGCTGATTGCGCACTGAAAAAACAGGCTTCTGTTGTTCCTTTGTTGTATACCAAAGGAATGAAACCACACTTAGCAAACTCAAACTCACGATAATCAGGAATCACAAACTCCACCGGTGGCTTTGCCTCCTCCTTACCACGAATATCAAAAGTATGCGTCGCAAGATCCTCAACCATGCCTCCTGCTTTTGGACCACGAATATGCTGACACCAACCAGAGCGTTCAAACGACTTGGTTAAATTCTTAGCAAACAATATGGCGCTTGAGCCCCATAAGTAATCATTATCATTTAATGGATTAATATCTTCTTTAAAGCCTTTAAGGCCTTTGTTTGCTGGATTGATCTCTGGGTCATAAGGTAATGGCACTACCTTAAGCGGCAGATGAATCTTTTTTATTGGCATTTTTCTGCATCCTGTTAATTATTTCAGCTCTTTCCAACTCCCTGCTTTTATTAAGTCGCCTAAATGCTTTGGGGCGCTTTTTAACAGCTCGAGGCTCAATCCGTCCTGGTCTATTCCCCACCTTGTTTTTTATGATCGCCTGCAGCAATATGTCATGAGCTTTATCTGAGTTTGCTGCGAAACTTAACCATGATACAAAACT
>NZ_JACYVZ010000078.1 GCF_014857925.1 Cysteiniphilum marinum
TTTGATCGTCATAAATCTGAGAAATTATTTTTTGTTTTAGCGCCATGATGATACCTTAATGCAAATAAGTTTATTTTGCACTATAGCATAAAATTTATCTTATAGGTATGTTTTTAGGAATGGACTCTATATAATAGGAGTTTTCGTAGATGTGTTTAATCTAAATAATTTTACTAGATCACTAGTTGTCCAATTCTTGTCCATGTCAGCAAACCTTTTTAAACCTTTATATGTAATTAAAATGCTAAAACCGATTAAAGTCAATAGTATTAGATAATATTTTTTGATAATTATTCACTTTCATAAACCATGGTTTCAGAGTGTGATGTTCTTTCATTATTCCCAACTGATTAATGTAAACAGGTTGTGATCGCTCAATAAACCATGGTTTAATGTTGGATTGAATACAGTTAAATTAAATTCACATAAGTTAGCGTGTTGATTACTATGTATTAAAATTGGCTGCAATGGAGCATCGTTGTATTCTGTATTTTTCTTAATGTATATAGGTAAAATAACAGCCTTTGAACACTTCGTTTGTTCACAAAAGTGGGAGTCTTCATGAATGGTTACTGATGTTTTAAATATGTGACAGGCTATCATTTTGGGTTTGTATGGATCAAAAGCTGCTAATATATCCGCGTGATATTTATCAAAGTTCTTGTTCCTATAATCACAAAAATCTTTGATGTTGGTTCCACGATATGCTGGATCATTTTCAATAAAATTAATAATGTCTTTGTTCCCATAATCAATATACATTACGTTATCTGGTTCATGTATTCCATGAGGTGTTACTGTTTTGTTAAATATCTCAATGAGTTCACTTTGATGGTTTTGTAAAGACATAGTTAATCCTTAGTAAAAAATGAAATTAATTATTGGTGTTTGAAAAACCCAGTAGGTAAATGTCGCAATAGCTATTGCTGTCCCATAAGGTACGTATTTATTCTTCTGATCATTGGACAGTAATAAGTAGATTATGATGCTGCAAAGTGAGGATAATAGTAAAATTATAGGAAGGGATGTAAAACCAAACCATGCTCCTATTGCTGCAAATAATTTAAAATCGCCATTTCCCATTGTTTTCTTTTTGATGATCAGACCAAAAGATACTGCTATAGCAAACAAAAACAAATATCCCAGAAGAGCACCAGCAACAGAATTACCAAAGGATGTTAATCCATTAAATAAATTAAGCGTTAAACCAATTAGGATTAAAGGTATCGTAATAGTATCCGGCAGTAACAGATGCTTGAAATCAATGAATGCCAGAGCAATTAATGAGAGCCACAAAAGACATAGTGCGATAGTGACTATAGTAATTCCGTATACGGCTAGCGTATAAACACAAATAATGGTGCTTATAATCTCAATTGACGGATATCTTATAGAAACATTTATTTTGCAATTTCTACATCGTCCTTTAAGCATTACATAGCTAAGGACTGGGATATTATCTAAAGGTCTTAGATTATAATGGCAGTGTGTGCATTGAGATGGATTAAGCAAATTAATCCTCTGTGAGGACGCGTCTGCATAACCAGAGATCATAAGCGGTAATCTATAGATCACT
Source organism: Cysteiniphilum marinum (assembly GCF_014857925.1). Lineage (GTDB taxonomy): Bacteria > Pseudomonadota > Gammaproteobacteria > Francisellales > Francisellaceae > Caedibacter > Caedibacter marinus. The sequence continues at coordinate 1,577 of NZ_JACYVZ010000078.1, forward strand.
ACATTCAAAAAACTGCCAAAAGCCAATGCGATAATTGATGCAAATCCAATTGTTATGCAGTTTAAAGGTATTAGTGATGCGTTAATAAAAGACATTCTAAACCTCACCCGATGTAATTTTTAATTATAGCCACTCTGGAATGACCAAGTTCATTCGATATGATTAATCGTGCATCTCTATCGATCTTTTTTTGTGAAGCTGTTAACTCGTTTCTTTTTGGTCCACCAGCAATAGGGCAATCCCATCCGTTCCCCTTTGATACTATATTAACGATTTCTTTATAGCGATTCTGAGCATAAGCGTGACGTAAGCCATGTAAGTTATATAAGTCGTTCTCTCGTGTAACACGATCATAAATTTTACGCTGTTGAATATAGTTTTTATTCTTTGGAATCATTGAACCATTGCCAGCTATTTCCTGAGCTTTTTGGATGATTTCTAGCTGTCTATCATTACGCAGTGGAATAGTGCGCTCTATGCCACCCTTTGTCCAGCTCCCTTGGAGTTTAAGATAGTATTGCCCAGATTCATTTTGCTGTAATGCTTCTTTTGGTTTTATTTTTAGGCACTCTTCGCGCCTTAAGCCAAATTCTTTTTGCAGTTGAATTGAACAGTTAATATTCTTATCTTTAATTTTATCGATATTGATAACGTGGATGGCTTTGTTTTCAGTTGGTATGTAAGATCGCTTTTCTATACCATAATAATCATTTGATTTATCGATAATATGATCGCGATTAAAATGTCCACATACCTTACGTAAATCTGACATTCTGTTTTTAATAGTGCCAGTAGACACACCTTCTTCTTTCCAGTGTATAATCAGCTCATGTACATGGTTTGCTTTTAAATTGCGTATATGCCGGATATTATAGCCAATCTGATGCAAATCATTAAAAGATGTTTTTAATCGTTCGGTCATGCTCTGTCTTGTTGCAAACGACATATTTGCTTTATTCTTAGCTGAAAACTGATGAATAGAGTAATTTACCTCTTTAAGTATTGAACGACAATTATCTTTGCCGGTTAACGACAACTACAATTGCCGCTTAAACCACCCTAATTTAGCATGGTTTTATCTTCAGTTACAATATTAATATTTTGCTTATTATCTGTTCTTGCTTTTT
>NZ_JACYVZ010000079.1 GCF_014857925.1 Cysteiniphilum marinum
AAAATTTAAGAGGATTCAAACCATGTTATTTAAAAATAAAACCAATCAGCCAGAAATTACAACAAATAACACCAACCTTTACCTTGGCGGTATGTATGGATTAGGTAACTACAGCAAAGCATACGCTGTACAGGGCTTTAAATTAGCCATTTTACGTAAAATTGACCTTAAAGCCCTATGTGACGATAGCAAAGAAGCCGTTACCAAGCGCATGAACGAGTTACACAAAGATATTGCAAAAGATATTAACTATCAAGCGGGCAAGTCAGCCGATAGATGTATTGATCACTTTGTACAAAAGCGTTTGTTTCAACTAAGCCATGAGTTACCTAACTCAAGATTTGCTGATCATGTTTGGTATAAGGTGGAGCCAAGCTATAGGCATGAAGAAATCAGAGATGACGGCTATATTAATTCAGCCATTAACAACGAAAACAAAGGTTTTTCTAGTTTGTACAAGCTTATGCTAGCACGTAAGTTATGGCAAAGCTTAAGCAGTGCCAGTTTAGAGCGTATTAACATTTACGAAACCACAGGAAAGTATAGGGTGATTGACGGCTATTTGTACTTTGGTGATAGGTTTAATCTTGAGTATAACGACAATTACAGTACACAACTTACGTTACCCCATACCTACAAAACAGAAGTTTTAGGCTCAGGCTTAGAGGTTATCGACAACAAATATCTAACCATCACCTTAACGCCATACGATAGCATTATCAAGGATTGCCAGATGCACCAAGCCGAGCTACTGAAAGTTAAAAAGCTTTTTAAAGACTCAGAGATCGAGCAAGCCTATATTGCCAAGCTAGATGATCAAGTCGTTATAGCCAAAACGCACGAGCAGCTAATGCGTAAAGTGATTAAAGTTAAGGAAGCGGTTAAGGATAGCCACAGTCAAGCTGCATAGTCAGGAAAAGTTACCGTTTAATCTGTTCTCATTCTACGCAACTTAGTTGCTCAAAAATCTGTCGCCTTAAACTGAGTCACACTCCGCTTACGCTCACGTGTGACGACCTAGTTTTTAATGTCTTTTGTAACAAGCCAAAATTGAAATGCAAGGGCTACGCAAGTGCCTACGGCACCCTTGCATTTAATTTTTATTGCTTGTTGCAAAAGGGTTGTGAACACACACAAACCACAATCAAAAGGAATAAGTAAAATGTTAATGTATGCAAGTAAATACCATTTATTTTTTAAAAAATATAATGTTACAGCAGTTCAGATAGCTGTTGCTAAAAATATCAGTGAGAAAGAAGCCATTGAAATCATGGATAAATGCAAAAAGGTTTATGAATGGGAATTAGAAAAATGCACAACAAATACATATTAAATAATGGGAAAACTATTCAAGTTGTAGGCATTTGTGACTGGTCAAGGATATTAGTTAAATTGGAAGGATATGATGTAACACTTTGTATCGTTGATAGCCTTATCCACTCAATGACAGATTATGAAGAACCATGCTCAAGACTTAAAGCAGATTATCAGCTTACGCCATCGGAGCTAGACAGAATAAGATCAGATTATCCTGATACCTGTTCATTTTGAACCATATAAAAAATAAAAAAATCTAAAAAAATCATCACTTAATCTGTTCTTATTCTACGCAACTTAGTTGCTCAAAAATCTGTCGCCTTAAACTGAGTCACACTCCGCTTACGCTTGCGTGTGACGACCTAGTTTTTAATGTCTTTTTTAACAAGCCCGAAATACCTGTCAAGGGTAAATGGCACGCTACGCGCCCTTGACAGGTATTTCTAAATGGCTTGTTGCAAAAAGGTTGTGAACACACACAAACCACAAACCAAGAATTAAAGGAGTTAGAAAAATGATTGGTATATTTTCAAGAAAAAACAAAAGAATTAATCAGCTAGAAAAGTCATTAGGAAGAAGCCTTGAAATATCAAAGGAGTTATCAGAAAAGAAGGGCGAATATTGTGATAAGTATATTGATGCATCGCGCAGCAATATTCAGTTATCAAGCGAAGTAAATAGATTAACGACAGAAATAAACCAAATCAAAAAGAAATATGAAGATTTAGAACGTAGCTCAAAGATTAACATTGATTCATTAAAGGTTGAACTGGATAAAAAAAGTAACTTGTTAGAAGATGTATGCGAAGAAGCAAGAGCATCAGACTTCTTTATAAAAAATATATTTTGGGAAAAAGACAATTATTCTATTGAAAACAAGGAACTAAAAAAGCAAATCAAAGTTTTAAAGCGCTATCAATACCAATATCAAGCAGATCAAGAAAACAGAACGCGCTTAAGTGAACAGAAACAAGATAATCCGTTGCTCATAGAAATCTTAAGATTGAGAGATCATTACCCAACAACCGAAGAATTAATCAAAGAGCATAAATATCTTAAATATTCTTTAGAGGAGATTGAAAAACCAATGTCATATATTGATTTTATATTGTACGAAATTGATGACGATGCGGTTATAGAAAAAAGAAGAGACATGCTTGAGATTGAATACGGTTACACAGAACAACAATTCAAAGAGTTTGAATATTATTGCAAGCAACGTATTGAAAAAATTGAATTGATATTAGAGGGTAGTGACAATGCGTAATCAAAACACACAAAATAAACAAAACAAACAAACCTACAACGAATTTGTAAACGAAATCGCCCAAAGCATTAA
>NZ_JACYVZ010000008.1 GCF_014857925.1 Cysteiniphilum marinum
CTAATTAACAAGCTACATGGTATTTTCAATAGTCTAGGTTATAAGCTAAAGAAAGAGACTCTTACCACCCAAAAGGGTCTTAATGGCTTGTTGCAATATGATTTAGACGAACTCACCAAGCTTGAAGTAAGTATATTCAAGCAGCAAATTGAGCAATTAACCCAAGGAATTAAACAGATGGATATTCTATTGCAAGGTGCTGGGGAGAAGCTATCTGGTTTTGAAAATATTAACAGCATAAAAGGGATTGGTCAGAAGTCAGCTTCAATTTTGCTTTCTTGTATTGGTGATATTAAAGACTTTGAAAATGCGGATAAGTTGGCTGCATATTTTGGTATTGTGCCGCGAGTATCTAACTCAAATGAAACGGAACGTAGCGGTCGGATTACCAAACGAGGGACAAAATTGGGCAGAACGACACTTGTTCAATGTACTTTGGTTGCAATTAGATACAGTGATTTCTTGAGATCTTTTTATGAGAAAATTAAAGCCAAGAAAGGTTCAGGTAAAGCAATTATAGCGACAGCTAGAAAGCTGTTAAAAACAATTTATTTAACACTTAAAAATAATTGGGTTTTTGAAGATTTCCCCAACTATGTTTTGAGAAAAAATTAAACATTTAACCAACTGAAGAGTTGAAAATTAACATAGGAGAATGGAAATGATAAGGAATATGGCATTAATTACATTAGCAATGATCTCAGGTGTAAGTATTAGCAATGCGACTGAGCTTATTAAACAATATCAAATGATCCGTCATCATATAGAGGGTGATCAAACGAATATCATGCAGTCCAAATCACTTGTAGGCAGCCCACTGGCGGTGATTGACTATGCTGAGCTTGGTGTCGGTGTCATGCCGCTAGATAATGCATTAGCGGCGGTTAATTGTATCGAATTACCCAAAGATGATGAGGTTTCCTTTGGTGTCTCTGAAGGGAGTCTGAGCTTGAAGTTTATAAAAGAAGAAAAAGAGCTTGCTCAAGAGCTTAATATCAACTCAACAATTAAAGGTAATTATGGATTATTATCGGGCAGTTTACAGGCTTCTTATCTGAGTTCACAGCAAAACAAAAGTAATGCATTAAGGCTTACTTTTTTATCGAAAACCTATCGCAAAGTGCGTTTAAATTCACCTGTGAAACTCAATCAAGATGGTCAGATGTATCGCCAGACACCACAGCTATTTGCAAAACGCTGTGGTAGTAGTATTGTTGTTGGGCAGTCATTAGGTTCATATTTGTTAGCGTCAATCAATATCGATATGGAATCTTCTGTTGCTATGAGTGAGTTTAAGTCGCAGCTTGATATCAGCTATGCTACCTTTGTTGATGCATTGATGAGTGTCAAAGCAGCATCAAAAAAGCTTGGTCTTAAGACGAGCATTAGCATTACGATTAAGCAAGTTGGCGGCAATCCATCATCAATTAATTCGATTCTAAATAAAGCGGGTGTTAAGGACGGATTTTTATATTGTAATGCTGATAATATGGATAAGTGTATTGGGATTGCTAATGCGATTATGGAGTATATTGCTGATGATAAAACAACCACGGGTTATTCGTATCAGTTACAGCAAATTGACAGAGCAAAAACGTATTCACAATTAAAATCAGCAGGTGCAGTTAATATCGGGTTACCTTCAGAGATTGACAGTAGTAGTATTGTTGAAGATGCGAAAGCACCAGAGTATTTTGATGAAAAATCAAAAAAGCTCTTTGATGTATACAATGCGCAGGCAAGCATTTATTCGGCAGCACAAAGTTTATCAAGTCTCACAGAGGATGGTAGTGATCTGCGTCGCATATTGACTCATTTTAAAGAGATTGCCAAAAGTAATATGACGACCATTGAGCACAATTTAAATCAATGTATGGGTGAATCAGGTTTTGATCATTGTAATGCGGATGTGAAGCTTGCCACATATGATAAATCCTCCCTTAGTGCACTAGAGCTATTTAAGCATGTCGGTGTGTTAAAAAATAACTTCAAACAATATGCGCTTTATCCATGGACATCATTGCTACCAAGTAATCAAAGTTGGATTGTGGCCGTGAAAAATTCTGTTGATCAAGCCGGTGCAAGTGCTCAAAAACGAGTGTTATTATCCGGGGATTTTGGCACACAAAGTAATTATATTTATCAAGGGGTCGCACCCGTTGCTAAGCTTGGCAAGCGTTATGATAACCAAGATTTCTATGCACAGAATGCAGATGAATTTAATTTCAATGGTCATTATTACTATTTAACCTTTGATCAGTTATCACAAGATGGTTTGCAATTTGAGGCACCAAGTTTGGGTATCAATGGTCTTCCAACAAAGAGTGCCACGGTTTATTTATGGGACCCTGACAATACTTATGGCTATGGAGGGTTGATGTCATTTAATTATCACTACATCAAAAACAATAGTGATTATCAGGATATTATCGAGCATATCGTCAGTTAAGGAGAGCAAAATGAAGATAAAACATATATATAGTTTGGGTTGTTTGTTACCTGTGGCAGCCTTGGCAAATGTTGGTATTGATGTCACGGTTAAAAATAATTGCGTTAACCCGATTGAGGTGACAGCAAAAGAAACGCACTTAAAAAAAGTTATTGCCCAAGATAGCGAGGTGTCATTAGGGCAAATTGCAACAGCAAGTTACGATTCACCACCGTTAAATGAAGAGATTACAGTTAAAGAATCAGGAGATTCTATTATAAATGTCATTGGCAAAATCCGCTTGAAATTAACGCCAGGGCTGTGGACTAATACCATGTATGTTGCCCCTTTACAAGGTGCGCTGACGATGTCTGTTTATGATTGGTGGACAGAAAATCTCAATGAGACATCAACTTGGTGGAATCGCCCAAGTGGCACGCCAAAAGTACGCATCAATGTTTGTTAAAATCTAGGAAGGAGTCATATATGTTTCGTACAAATAAAAAAACATTATCAGCTGTTATGGCATTATCTTTAATGGGATGTGCAGCACTAAGCAATGCGGATGCAAGATCAGAATTAATCTTAGAGAATAATTGCCCTTATCCAGTGACTTTTAAGCTAGATGGCGATAATGCCGGATCAAGTTTCAGTACAGAAGTTTCACCCAATCAATATTACTTAGCGGGTAGATATACCAATAGCAATACGTTTAGCCATACGACTTCAGATATTCATATATCTTTTGCACCTTCTATAGATGCCAAGGCGCGATCCGGTAGCGTTCAATACTTGTTAAGTAATGATTGGACAAGCAATAATGCAATCTTTAAGAAGCTCAATGGTGAGATTGAGGTTGAACATGGTAATCTTGCTCAGGATTATCAAAAATCATGGCATAGCTATACCTTGTCAGGGAACTATAATATTCCAAGCTTTACCGTGTCTGCTTGCTCAAGTGCATTAGCTATCAAGGGAAGTGCGCTTGAACATGTCAATCGTGTCTTAATTTTTGGCGATAGTTTAAGCGATCAAGGCAATATTTATAAGTTCTCAGGCGGGTTAATTCCGAAATCCACCCCTTACTATACTGGCATGTTTTCTAATGGCAATGTATGGGCAGTGCAGCTTAAAAATATGCTTAAGCCTTATGGCGTTGAAGTGAGCAACTACTCGGTTGGTGGTGCCACGGTTGTATTGTCACCAAGCTGGGCAAGCCAAGGCTTACCTTATAATCTAGCGGCAGAAGTTAAACTGTATCAGTTAGATAAGCAAAGCTGGCCACAAGGTGAGAATAAACTGGCAATCTTCTTTATTGGTGCAAACGACTATCTCACCGCCGATAAATCGATGAGCAAAGAGGCAATGGATCATGCGGTGAGTCAGGTTGTTGGTAAGATTATTTCCTCAATTGGCGAAGTTGGTGCAGATAATGCATTAATTATTGGATTGCCAAATTTAGCATTAACCATTGAATCAAAAGAGCTAGGCAATGAAGCTGTGTTAAGTTATATGAGCAACCTACATAACACTTTATTAAAGCAGTTTGCAGCGTCTCAAAGCAATGTTAAATTTATTGGTATTGATGAAATGTTTGAATCCATGTTAAAAGACCCAGAGCAGTTCAATCAAACCTATCACACGCGACTAGACCCCAAGGTGATAGGGCAATCTTGTTGGCAAGGTGGATATTTTACAACACATTTAAATGCCGAATCTGAGGATCCAAATGCTTTTTATCGAATGTTGCTAATGAAAAATGCAACGGGTGAAAATAATCTAGAATACATTAATAAAGTGCCATTATCTGCTGATATCAAAGCAACAATTATGGCTTCAACCAGTGGACAAATGTGTAATGACCCATGGCGCTATGCTTTCTGGGATCATGTTCACCCAACGTATCAGGTACAAAAAGCACTGTATCAGTATGTAATGCATCAGATTGGGGTTAAATAACTTGAGAATGCCTATATGTAAAGCTCAATGATAGTCAAGGTGCTAGTGTAGTTCATTTTGATGCTAGTATTTGTGATGAGCGCCATTTTGGGTAGTTGACTGCTGAAAAGCGCTTTGGTTGTGAACAATGGCAAGCTTGAAGTTCCCATCAACATATTGCTTCATCAAGAAATTAAGTAATGTCTGGTAAGGCAAGCCTTCATGCTCAGCCTTTTCTTTAAAAGCAGCAAGCGTTGCTGGATCTGGCTTAAAAGAAATTGGCTTTCTGACTTTTTGCATGGTTGCCTTAGCCATTTGCTCAAGCTGTGCTTTGCGTTTTGTAAACTCATCCTCTGTGATGGACTTGTATTCTCCATGCTTATCAGCTTGCATAATAGTTTCTTCAATGGCATCAAGCGCTTTTATATTATTTTTTTGGGATGTATTACGCATTTGTATCGCCTCCAAATCGTTTAGTTTGCTTACGGTCTGCATAAGCGGTAATCAATCTTAGATTATTGTTACGCTGTTCTGTGGCAACAGAGTAAACATAGTCATCAATACGAACGCGCAGAATGCTTTGATTAGAATGGTTAACATTATCGTCAATCGCTAGTAAATCACCATTTTCAATTGCCGCAACAATCTGTTCAAATGAAATATGTCTTTCTTGTCTGAGCTGTTTATTTTTCTTTTCATCCCATTCAAACATTTAAGGCTGCTGTTCTTTAGTACCTATGATTATTTTAGTAGATACTCAGTATATATCAAGAGGGTTTAGTGTGAAGCAAGTTTTGAGCTAACAATTCGATTAAGGCTAATGCCTCGTTCAGTAGCTGTAATTGCAAGCTTTTACATACTCGGTGGGAATTGCTGGAAAAAACTAAGGATGCTGATTCGTTTCAAAAAAATGAGACAGATGCTACTATGGGATAGATGTGCCATTTATGGAGCGGTTACAAATAAATGATCACTTTGGTTTTGATGTGATGGATTTGTTTTAATGAGTATACTTTAAATTAGTCGGAATCGCGCTTTATTAAGCGTGAATTGATGATAAAATTTTAAAACAGGGTTTATATCATTATTAGTTTTCTTCATTTGGCTATAAATTAATTGAGCTTGTTCATAAGATGGTTCCTCACCAAAATCCGTACTGATTTCACTTAATGTTGTTGCAATTTGAATCCATTGAATATTACTGATAATGTCAGTAATCAGATCTTTTCCTCTGAAAATATGATGTTCAAGTAAGCTAGAAGGTAAGTTTTGACTTGAGATAAATGCATCTGACTGCTGAGGGTCAGGAATAACAAGTGTGTCTTTTTTCTTAATACGTATGAGTACAACATCACTTCCTTGAAGATATTTTGTGGCATAAGTCAAAAAATTATCTTTTAATCCATATAGATCAAAGAAATATATATGCGTAGCACACATATAAGCTTCGGCATTCCATTTTAACTTAGCCAATACCATACAGGCTAGAGCAAAGGTAGAATTAGGGTTATCATATATTAAGGTTTGTAATATACTTTGGCGTTTTTTATTTTCTTTTACCATCTCATACAGCCTCATGAGGCTGATGCGAGCATTTTTAATTTTATTTTTTTTAAATGCGGGAAGGGTGTCAAATGCTAATCGAAAATGTTCAATTGAGTCAGTAGAAAGCTGACAAAAAAGGGTTAAATCAAGTGGTTTTACTTTGTTTTGTTCAGCTGATTGTTTATTTATGATAGTTTGTTGAATATCATATTCAAATTTATTGAAAAGTTCAGCGATATAGTCTGAGCAATAGAGTCCATTTTTTGCTAAGTTTTGTAGATTTAAGTCATAAGCATCATAGTTTTTAGCAATCTTTTCAAATATTGAGTTATCAATAAATTCGCATACTTTATAGTTCAGTTCACTTGTTGTAACGTCTGAATTTATAAATATTTTACTGGCTTTTTGCAATAGTTGATTATAATCTGCCTGTACTCGTTTGTATCTACCTTCAGCTAACGCGCCATGTTCATTTTCACGAAGTTTAAAAGTGCGGTTGTATGACGTAGTAAGTCCAGAATGTTCTATGAATTCTCTAAATGTTGATAAGCGAGTAATATGATAATAATAATCATCACGTACTTTTTTATTTTTGGTATAACATAACCATTCAGATGGTATTTTTTTATAATTAAAGGACATAAATAACCTCAAAATTTAACTGTAAACAAATGCTTTCATGATGTTGAGTGATGATAGCTAGACTAAATATCCTACTTCTTTGTTGGTTTTTATAATAACTAGTGATTTTCCTAATGTTTTTAGGTTATAGATTGATGTTGATACACTTCATTTAATTGGTACTTTTACTAGCTGTTTTTATTTGATCAGAACTTATAATTTTACGTATATGGATTTATCTAGAGAAGTATATTGGAGATAGCATATATGCTAAGCAGTAGAGATATTAAAAAAATGGCAGACACAGAAGGAAATGGCGTACTTGGTAGTGGTGGCGTGTGTAGGGCATTAACTACCCATGTGGTTACGAGACTTATATAAATTAGGATTAGATTCATCTAAAGAGGGCTACTTTCTTATTCTTTATGAGGGGCATGCGGTTGCTGCATATAAGAGCCATCGGTTTTTTAAGTCAGATGCATGCTTTTTTTATGATCCAAATATGGGAATATATTATGGAAGCTCAGTCAGTAAGTTGATTTGATATGTAAATAATGAAATTGTTACAATAGACCCTAATTTCAATACAAATATCACAAAAATTCTTAAGTTTGTTTGGTAGCAAACTAGTGGTGAGGTAAATATATAAAATGAGAAAAGTTATATCATATGAGCAGCCATCAGGCTATTGTTTTGGGATTTCAAACTATTTTTTACAACAAGCTGCTTTACATGAAGGTAAGTTATTATTCATGAATGAACAGGAGGTAAACGACTTTATTACTCGTGTTATTAAAAGGCTTAAAAGATTAAATAGCTCATATTTGCGGATGATTCAATTAACTGAAGCACGAGAGGATACCTTAGGGTTTGGAGAAAGAAGTTCAAACTTAAGACAAACAATTAGTCACTCTCAACATTTTACAGGTGGAATTACTCGTAAAAGGAATGAGTTTTCAACAGCATTACCAGTTAATGGGGGTGGATTTTGGGGGAGATTGACAAATTCAATAGAGCTAAGTACTGCAACATCTTCTATTGCTCTTTACAATTATAACCCAATGAAGATGTATATATTATCCTTTAATGATAACTATGGCCATACTGGGCATGCCACAGCTATTTTATCAATCTTATTGGATTCAGGCATTGAAAAAGTATATTTTTTTGACCCTAATCAAGGAGTCTATGATATAAATAATCATAGGTTATTTATTGATAATCAAATCCAACTTCAATCAGCAAATGGAACTTTAAATCTTAATATTGCAGCTTTGCTAAATAACAATCAAAGAGATCTCATAGGTATTGAATCAGCACTATCAACTACTAAAAAAGTAACAGCAATAAACGTTTTTTTAAAACAAATTGAGATATCATCAATTCAAGATGTTAGATGGAACAATTTTGATTTTATGTTAGGTCATTTACTTGAAATGCTTAAAATTTTTGAAGCAACGACCACTACTGAAGTCAAACAGAATAAGCTAAAAAACTATATAGGCTCGATAGTCAGCCCAATAAGACCTGCTTTGGCGCAATTAAAGCAGCGCTATGCTGCCCAACAGCTATCGATAGCAGGTGAGAGGTATATGTATACTTTGCTATTACATTTAATAGCATATGCTATTGGTGCAAGACAGGAGTATAAAAGGCTTCCTACAAATAGTTATTCATCTTTAGCTTATGAGATGGCTTATTATGCTTATCGAATAGGGATGTCGTTAAAGTTGTTAAATAAGTCGCATATTTTACCTGATAATGTTGACGTTGGGTATGTTTTAGAGGCCGCTGCTCGGTTATATAAAAATGCTAATGGCCTGTCTCATTTAGATACCCTAATAACTTGTCAAAAGAATCAGCTTCTTTTTAAGGTCAGAAGTTTGTAAGTATTATAAAACTCAGCTGTACCTTTATTTTAAAGACCAACATCCCTCTCAATAAAATACCCATGAAACTTGCCAATTAAAAAGGCAAGTTTTGTTAATTTGTAGCAGCCAAATTTTTGTTTGATATTGGCAATATGCCATTCAACGGTTTTGCGTGATATCCCTAAGATAGTGGCGATTTCACTGCTAGATTTCCCTTCGACAAGCCAATTTATACATTCCATTTCACGCGTCGATAAGTCGATATTGGCGTCAGTGGCTCCTGTGGTTTGTGCATATTTTACAAAAAGACTTTGATGAATGTCGCGCAGATTCATCGAAAAGCCGTAAAGCTGATTATTTTTATGATGCGTTGCACAAAGCATGGTGTTGTGAATGAGTTGGTTATTGTCGTTACGATATGCTTGCTGCTCAATAAAATAGTAGGGCTCATTTTCATTTTTAGTAAAGCAAAATGTATCATGCTCACGAAATTTATGCGCTGATTCACACCACGGTAAATCAACATCTTTACGCCCAATAATGCTTGTTGCTCTGGCGGCTTGTGTATGATATTCATTAGCATACAAATAGCTGCCAGATTGATCCTTAATAATTACTGAAGCTGGTAGATGCGCAATCAGTTGCTTTATCGTCTGTCTATCATCATGGTTACGCTTTTCACGCTTCACAACTTTAACACTAATATAACGTTCGCTAATGCCTTGATGGTGCTGATACCATCTTAATGTGAGTGTTTCATCCGTCGTATTATGATAACTTGTAAGCTCATTGTGGGGATGTGTTAGTAGCTTTTCAATGTTATCAGTAGCATGAGATAAGTTGATTGGTAAATCTAACAGCATCTTGGCGTAGTCATTATAAAATGTAATGTTTAAGTTTGGTGTGCTAATAATGAGTGGAATATGCATATTGTCACAGAACGAAATAATAGTCTGTCGAGTGTCCATAAATTAAGTGTGTGGGTGATATTTTTGGCGGATTATAGGTGGAAAAAAGTGGAGTGTAAAATTTATATAAAAACCTGTAGAAAGCTTGCTATAACAGCCAATTGGTTGTGATCTTTTCAAGATTATGAAAATAATAGTTGTAGTAAATATTCTAACATTTTATCACTTTTATTATTTTATAAAGTGGGCATGATATTTGCCAATCATAAATGCTAATTTACTGGTTTTATAACAATTTAGTTTGCGCTTGGCATTATCCAAATGAAATTCCACGGTTTTATGGGATATATTTAATTGACTGGCAATGGCTGATGCTGTGTGACCTTGGACCATGAAATTAACACAGCGAATTTCTGATTCGGTTAGGTTGATGTCAATATCAGGCGCATCTGCTTGAGCAACCTCAGATGCCAATAGTGCCTCATGTGCTTTGGACATATTAAGGGCGGCACCATAAATATAATCTTGACCATCGATAGTGGTATAAAATTTCATGGTGAGAACAAGTGCGTTATGCACGTGCTCATACACAAAAAGGCTGGATTTGGTTTGTAAAAGTTTTAAATCATTCTGTGCTATTTTATTACCGTCTTCGTCACCAAAAGCATCATAGTGTGAACGTCCAATAAGAGAATCAAACCCAGCTAATTGATTATGGTATGCATTACTATACACGTAAACACCTTGTGCTGTTTTTATAAAGATTGATATTGGTAATGCTTCAAATAGATTGGTAAGCCCTTGGTGTGTATTTTTCAAATATTTAGTAACGATGCGAATACTAAAACAATAATATTCATGATCGCTACTAAGCAAATCCCAGCGCAATTTGAAATCATACGTTTTGTTGGTAATCATACTATAGAAAGTCTTACCTTTAGCGAGTAATTGGATATCTGCAAAGTTTAGATTGATCTCTTGTTGTAGTGAGTCATCAAAAATATGTGGAATATACAGATTATAATATGCTACAGAGAAATCATGTCGACATACGATAAGCGGAATTTGCATATTTTGACAAAAGTCGATATAACACTTTGTGGTAGTTGTTTTATTGATCATAGCATTACACGAGATATCAATGTTTAACAAAGTTGGTGTGATATTTTCCTAATAAAAATGCAAGGCTTGATGCTTTTTTACAGTGCAACTTTTTTCTAAGCTTTGCAAGATACCATTCAACTGTTTTTTGTGAACGATTTGTCAGTTGGGCAATTTCCCAAGCACTTTTACCTTGAGACATCCAATAAGCGCATTCAAACTCCTGTGGCGAGAGTGATGTATCATTGACATCAATTGGAATTTGTTCCATTTGCTGTAAAAGTTTTGTATGAATAAAGCTAAGATTGATTGATGAGCCGTAAAGATCTAAACCATCACTTGTTTTAATTGATAAGAACGTTGTTTTTTTGCTGTCAATGGTAACGGTTTCAAAAAAGTAATTCGGTGCAATATCGCTAATAACCTTATAATCATTTTGGGTAAGGCGCTCGGCATAGTCATACCAGATGAGCTCATGATCGGTTTTATTGTTGATGCTTTTCACACCTGCAAGGCGGCATAGGTAATCATTACCGTACATATAAATACCTTTTGCATCTTTCACATAATTGGCAATAGGAATTTCCTTGGCAAAATGTTTTAAAATTTGCCGATAGGATTTAGGCAGCTTCATAAGTTCAGCGATATTAATACCTATCCAATAGTGGTTTTTAGATTGATAAATAACATTCAAGCGTAACGTGACCACTTGACTGTTTGTTTCATGTGTTATGTATTGGGTGCCTAAACGCGATAAACTTTCAAATGAAATTAAGCTGTGAAATTCATTTAATGGTAAATTAATTAGATCAAAGTTTGCTGTGGTCTTAATGGGTTTTCCCAAATCGTTATAGCAAACAGCAACGATATTTAGTTTGTAACAAAAATCCTCAATATTTTCTTCTATACTCACGCTCGAATTGCTAGGTACCCCATGAACTGTAGCAAAACTCATAAAAAAGCTCCTTATTTTGTGATTAAAGCAAACTCATTTTGCTGTTTCTTTATGGTATGTTGCCATCGGCTTATGATCCACTGGGAAAAATACTGGGAGAAGATAGTCTATTGGTTATGCAACATTTGTGCTTACCAATAGACTGTAACTTTTAGCATATCTTCTTCCTAATTTCTTAAGGGAAAGGTGATCAAAATGAATGTTATCTTCATTAGCCAATAACAGCATTGATGAGGCAATACTCAGGTTGTTGGTTTGTTTTGCAGCTAGATGTAGCTGTTGATTAACGGTTGTGCTAAAAGGAAATCGATGATCTAGAAAACTCCCGAGTTCTCCTGTAAAATATCAATGATAGAAATACGTTGATACGCCATTGATATGCGTTTGTTTATGTTAAGCTTTCTGCTGCACTACGCCATTGAGTAGTGACTTCTTTGGCTTGGTTTTTAGTGTCTTCTTGTTCGCTATAGCGATCGTGTAAAAAATCATGCTTGCCTTGAAAAAGCAGACAGTATTTGAATAACTCCTCCATCACATCAATCACACGATCACGGTAATTAGATAACTTCATAGTGCCATCATCATTAAATTGCTTATATGCCATGGCAACAGATGACTGATTCGGGATTGTGATCATTCGCATCCATCGACCAATCGTGCGCATTTGTGTTAGTGTATTAAATGACTGAGATCCACCATTAACCTGCATAAGTGCAAGTAGTTTTCCTTGGGTTGGTCTAACGGCATCAATGGATAATGGCATCCAGTCAATGACATTTTTCAATACAGATGATATTGAACCATGTACTTCAGGGGATACCCATACCATTGCATCACACCAATCGATAAGCTGTCTTAAGTATTGCACAGATTCAGGCAAAAGCGTTTCATCAGGTGATTGTGTCAGTCCAATATCCGCCAATGGTAATGTGTGAGGATGAAATATTTTAGCTTCAGCACCAAAGGTGCTAATAATTCGCATGCTTTCTTCTGCCAGTAGGCGACTATATGAAGTGGTACGTAATGAACCATAAAGAAATAAAATGCGTGGCGCCCTTATCTGTTCATGATTTTGGTATAAGTGATGTCTAACGGATGTAATACTATGATTTGGTAAAGTGGCTTCAGTCATATCTTGTTCTTTATTATTTGCTTGTTTTAAGCGCATATTAAAGCAATCATTATCGAAGTCACTATGACGGAAGAATGTCACGGGTTTTTAGTCGATTTTTCTCGTATGTTTTAAGACAATAATCGCTTTAAATCTTTGTGTGAAATAAGAAAGGGGACGGGGATTGTTCGATGCATTTGCTTTTCTTCGACCAGAAATTCGGTTAATTGTTTCTTGTGTCCGTCAAATTGCAATTTGGATTTTGCGCGATAAATATAATCATCAATGGTTTTATGACTTAAATGGTAAAAATAGGCAATTTGCTTTGATTTAAATCCTAATGAACTTAGGTACAAGATCTCAAACTCCCGAGGTGTTAATGCGTCAAATTCAGTCGTTAAAATGAGTGAAACTTCACCTAAGGCACAGCTTTTTACTGATTTTAATTTCATTGAAAGTAAAATAGCAAGCTCAGTAATTGCCGCTTGTGACAATGCCTTCCAACCCAAGAAATCTGTACCAATAAGCGTATTATCTTCGTATTTAGGCGAGCGTTTAAAAATAACACTTTGTAAACCGTTGTGATAATAGTGGGTGTCTAAGCAAAATAAAGATGTATTCAAACGCTCAATCATTCGATCTTGATAAATAAAATGATCAGAACAGCCAAAGACAGAGGATTCACTATCAGAGCGCCCAATAACATGATCTGATGAACCATAAAGTTTAGCGCAATGCTCACTTGCTTGAGTGTATATTGATTGCTTGTCTTTTGATCCGATACAGACAAGCTCTTGTGTTGAGATTAAACCAGATGGTAAATTCATAGTCCAAAAGCAAAGTGTTAAATAATGTGTATATCATATCAAAAGTGGGACTTGTTTGCATGAAATATCTTCAATTCACATCTATCCTCAATGATTAGTTCCATAAAGTAAATTACATAAAAATAAAAACTAAACTTCAAAATCACTGGTGCCTACGTCAAAAGTAAGTTAAAATGCGCCCGTTTTTGTGTTTAGCACAAATTCGTTTAGCACAAATTCTAGAGCAACAATAATTAATATAGAAAATTTTGGAGAATAATAATGGTCGTAATTCGTATGGCTAGAGGCGGCGCTAAGAAGCGTCCTTTTTATAGAATCGTGGTAACAGATAGCCGTAAAGCGCGTGATGGTCGTCCTATCGAGCGTGTTGGTTTCTTTAACCCATTGGCAAAAGAACATGAAGAGAAAGTACGTGTTGATCTTGAGCGTGTAGACTACTGGTTAGGTACAGGTGCTAAGATGTCTGATCGTGTCACTTCTATTGTTAAAGAAGCGCGTAAAGCAACAGTACAAGCTTAAGTAAAAAGCACTAAGCACGCTAAGTGCTTATGTCGAGTTTTTTAAGAAACGCCAATCACGCTCGTATTGTTGATTGGCGTTTTTGTTTTATACCGCTCGTAAATCATTTTGTGGTGTTCAATGTCGAAGAAGTTTTTGATGCTTGTGGGTGATTGAATTGCAGGTAATAGCTGGGACTATTGCCAAAGTTAAATCACCCACAAGGGCTTAAAATTCAATGGCAGAAATGCTATAAAATGGTTTATGGGCGGTAGTATGTATTTTATTTGTTTTAAAACTGATTGCATAATAAGGTTGTTAACATGTCACAACAAGATAATGCACAAAGTGATGAAATGATCATCATTGCCAAGGTAGGTGCAACATATCGTTTAAAAGGCGAATTAAAACTATATGTCTTAAGTGATTCGATTGAAACGGCGTTGTCTTATGGTCAGTGGTATATCAAAAAAGCAAGTGATCGCACGTGGGCAGTGTTAACAGGTGAGTCTGTCAGTCGCATAGGTGATAAGATTGTGATTCAATTTGCCGATGCCAATGTTAAAGAGATTGCAGCGAAATATACCAATGCTTTAATTGCTGTGCCAAGATCGGTGTTAAAAGAGACAGCAGAAGATGAGTACTATTGGGTAGATTTAATCGGTATGCAGGTTGTCAACAAAGAAGGGCAGTCATTTGGCAAGGTTGATGATATTTTAGATACAGGTGCCAATGAGGTGCTTTGTTGTAAACATAAAGATCAATCGTATTTAATCCCTTTTGTGAATGACTATGTTATTGAGGTCAATAAGGATCAGAAGCGAATAACCGTTGATTGGCAATACGACTATTAAGAGAAAGCACAATGATTAACTTTGCAGCGATTACGATATTTCCTGAAATGTTTGATGCGATTACCCAATATGGCGTTTCAGCACGCGCATTTCAGCTTGAAAAAGCGGGGTTTATGACCATTAATCCACGTCAGTTTGCAACCAATCGCTATCAGACAATTGATGATCGCCCTTTTGGTGGTGGGCCTGGCATGGTGATGATGTATGATCCACTGCAAAAAGCCATTCTTGAAGCCAAAAAAAGATTGAACAAACCCGCTAAAGTTGTATACTTGTCGCCGCAAGGAAAACCCTTAACTCAAAACTTGGTTAAAGAGTTTGCTTGTGAAGATGCTTTAATCTTGCTTTGTGGTCGTTATGAAGGTATCGATGAGCGTTTGATTGAGCGTCATGTTGATGAAGAAGTTTCAATAGGTGATTATGTCTTAAGCGGTGGCGAGCTACCGGCAATGACATTGATTGATAGCATCGTGCGTTTATTGCCTGGTGTATTAAATGATCAAGCGTCAGCTGTTGAAGATTCATTTTACGATGGTTTATTAGATTGTCCGCATTATACGCGCCCTGCAACACATGTCGATGCAGGTGATGTACCCGCGGTACTGTTATCTGGAGATCATCAAAAAATTCATCAATGGCGACATCAACAAAAGTTGAAACGCACTTTTCTACGGCGTAAAGAATTGATTGAGTGCCTATGTCTATCGAATGAAGATAAGCAATATCTTGAGCAATTAGCCCAAGATGAAAAACAATAAATGTGATAGAGAATGCACAATTAGGAGAAAAAAATGAAGAATAAATACTTAGAAATGGTTGAAAATTCACAACTACGTACTGACTTACCAACATTCCATCCTGGTGATTCAGTAACGGTTAACGTATGGGTAAAAGAAGGTGATAAAGCGCGTATTCAGGCGTTTAAAGGCTTCGTACTTGCGATCAAGAATCGTGGTATCAACTCTGCGTTTACTGTACGTAAAATGTCATCTGGTGAAGGTGTTGAGCGTACATTTCAAACACACAGCCCAATCATTGACAGCGTCGTTGTCGAAAGACGTGCTAAAGTTCGTCGCGCTAAGCTTTACTACATGCGTGGCTTGACTGGAAAAGCAGCAAGAATCAAAGAAAAAGTATAATTTTCAAGGTTGGCATCGCCAACCTTTTTTGTTTTTATGACTTGCTTTAAATGAACCTTTCAATTTTTTATTAAAGTAAGTTTTCCTCATATTATAAAAGTTTTTCATTATTATATTTTTTGATCCAAAATATTGGTTAACGTTGTCTGAAATATTGATTAAAATAGTTTTAATGTACTTAGATAATTTCAGAGTTTTGAGTGATCTCAAAGGATAATATGAAAAATGGTTATTTAACGCGAATGAAAGTTAGTGGGTTTAAATCTATTGCTGATTTAGACAGTTTAGAGCTTGGAAGTTTAAATATTTTAATTGGTGCTAATGGCGCAGGAAAGAGTAACTTTATTCAAATTTTTCGTATGCTGATGTCAATGAGTGAGGGCAGCTTTACGTCATTTATTAGTAGTCGTGGCAGAGCTGATAACTTTCTTTATAATGGTCCAAAAATTACAGAAAGAATAAAAGTTTCTTTTGAATTTCAGTCAACAAACAATATGGAAGCGAGAAATTACTATGCTCTTGAATTAGTGCCAACAGTAGAAGAGGATTTTCTAATTGAAGAAAGTAGAGCATTTCAAAAGAACCCTTCCATAGGTTTTGAATTTGAGACTGACGAAATGGATTCAAAGCTGCATGCAGAAAATATAGGATGGTCATGGCCATCAAAGGATACATGGCACAGCTATGGACTACCCAGTAGAGAGAGCAGAATTTCTGAGTTAAAAAGTGAGAGGTCTGCAGATGGCAAATATAATGGCATTGGATATTTTGTGCATCGTTCGATATCTAACTGGGTTGTATATCACTTTCATGATACAAGTGCTAACTCACCAATGCGTCGATCAGATATTGTTGAGAATAATAAGAAACTTTATGGTAATGCAAAAAATATCGCATCATTTTTATTAAATTTAAGAAATCACTCTCATGATTCTTATATGGAAATTCTTAATGCTATTAGATAATGAGTGGCTTGAAAGTATAGAAAATTTAATTGCTGTTAAAAATGCGTGATTACTCCGAAATCATTAATCAATTTATCGATGATATCTGGCTAAGTGAAGGCTTAAGCCAAAATACCTTATCCTCTTATAAAACCGATTTGAATCATCTGCTTAAATTCTATCAAACGCATGATGTAGTTAATCTGAAACTTTCAGAGCTACAAGTCTTTTTAGCCAAGCGTTTAAATGAGGGCTATAGCGCCCGATCTAATGCACGAATGATTTCGACCTTGCATAAATTTTACGGGTGGTGTTACGCGCAGCAAAAGATCACCATAGATCCAACACAGAAGTTAATATTACCCAAATTACCCAAAAGTCTACCTAAAGATCTATCTGAAGAAGATGTTGAGAAATTGCTAGATGCACCTGATTTAACAACAGATATCGGCATTCGCGATAAGGCGCTATTAGAGCTTATTTATGCCACGGGTTTGCGTGTCAGTGAATTAGTTAATTTAACTTTGGATGATGTTAATTTACGCCAAGGTGTTGTGCGTGTAATGGGTAAAGGCTCAAAAGAGCGTTTGGTACCAACCGGTGAATATGCTTTGGAGTATTTACATAAATATATTAATGAAGTACGTGATGGTTGGCTACAGGGTTTAAAGATTGATAAATTATTTGTATCGCATCATCGAAAAGGTATTACCCGTCAGACGTTCTGGCACCGTATTAAGTTTTATGCTGATCTTGTCGGTATCAAAAAAGAGATTTCACCGCATACCTTGCGTCATGCGTTTGCAACACATTTACTAACCCACGGGGCTGATTTGCGCTCAGTGCAAATGCTTCTGGGGCATAGTAGTGTCTCAACGACGACGATTTATACGCATATCTCGCAAGTGCGATTAATGAATTTATATAAAGAACATCACCCGCGTGCTTAACTTGTTTAAATAATTGGGAAGAAGAAAAGTAGCATGTATGGACTGCAGTTAATATTTGCTCAAAAACACGTACCCTGAGCATCAGACGAAGTGGGCACGTTTGGAGGTAAGGTGCTTAGTAATGATAGAGAAATAAGTTGTGTTATTGTTTCACCTCGCCCCTTGTGGGATTGCTCGTGCAGCATAAGCTGCGCGGGTGAGGGGGAATTGTAAAGGCTTCGACTTACGCTCAGCCAACGCTTATGTAGTAGAGAACAAGTGTTTATTAAACTTCGTTTGTATTAAGGTTTGATGGTTCAAGTAATTTACGCACTTTAACAATCTTAACCCAATAGATAATATAGATCACCATGCAAGCCACAGATGCAAATGGCGATATGATTGGGATAAAGGTAACAATGGGTAATATCACCAAAGCTAGCCCCAAGATAAATAAAGTATCACCTCGTAGTTTAATGGTCATATCTTGATACTTTTTAAGCGCATTGCCAACACCAAAGGGTAAGACGATCCACTGGAAAATATAACCGACGACTGGAATAAGAAAAAGCCAAGCAAACCATGGCTTGGTGACTTGCTTATCCTTATCGATGATTTTCAGCAGTTTATAAACGCTCCATGAAAAGGCAATCGAGAAAATATAGAAAACAACGATCATAATAAGTAGCGCAATGCCCATGCCTAAAATGGCGTGTGGGTCGCTTGATAAAGTGGTGGTTTGGGTGGTAATGCTTTCCTGACTCATCGTATGTTAGCTCCATATGTTTGTAAATAGTTATTGCATTGCAAGTATGGCAAAGTCTTGCTATTTTTCAAATTGCATCTAGCTTTAAAAGCTTAATATTTTCATTATGATCGATATGAATATAACTTCCTGTAGTAAACCAGTCACCTAAAACATAGCGTGTATAGTTTTTTTCATGGTGGGTATTAAACAAGTGGGTATGCCCATGAATTAATAACTTATTGTCACCTAAATATCGTTTTATGCCTTTTGGCGTTACATCAATTATTTTGTATTTTTTGTTTTTCTGTTTGCTTTTAGTGCGAATTTTTTGTGCGATGCGTTGGCGTGTTTTTGCTGATAGGGACAGATAAAGTTTTTTAACCAATGGATTGCGGACAATATAGCGAAACATTTGATAGCTTTTATCATCAGTACATAATAAATCACCATGCATGAGTACGATGTCTTGATGTTTTAATTGCAAAAGATACGGATCGTTAATAAGGGTTACCTTTGATTTTTGTGCAAAGGTTTTGCCAATTAAAAAGTCACGATTACCATGCATGAAATAAATCGTTAAACCTTTCTCATGCGCATCAAGAAGTGCCTTGATAATACCTTCTTGCATGTGGCTTATTACATCATCACCAACCCAGTAATCAAAAAAATCACCCAAGATAAAAAGGGAATTGCCTTCGTGGCTAATGTTGTTTAAAAACGTCTTAAACAAATCAATAGTTTGTGGCCGTGATTCATTTAAATGCAAGTCAGCAATAATGTAGTAATTCGTTATCATCATAAAGCGAAAGCTTAGTCATACATAAATCATAAATGTTCTTGAGTCACTTGGTAAGTGCTTTTTTAGATTTACATTATTTTTTGTTTCGAAACTTTGAAAAAGATGTATACCCACCACAAACCATTTTACAGAATTGCTTGCTTTGCATTTTGCATACTTTTGACAAGCTATCTTGCAACTAGATGCTGCACAATGATCTGCGATGAGTATATAGAAAATAAAAATTAAGAAATATGATTTGAAATTGCGTTTAACCCATTGAGCAGCATTTCAGGGGATTGCATTACCAATAGCTGTACTGACTGTTTATCTAAGGTAATACAACCATCAATGCCAAGCGCAAATAAGGTACTTGAGCTGACCTTATCAGTCGTTTTAAGCTCGATATTAAGGCGCGTTAATGAACACATGCTGACATTAACAATATTATCATTGCCACCCAGTGCGTTAACAATAGCATCGATGTCATAGTACTTGGTGTCTTCGGTCACTGTTTTTACGGTTTTTGAAGTTGTTTCGGTGTGATTGCCTAGTATATCTTGGGATATGCTTATAAATGATATATCAGCAGAATGAGGTAACGCTTCATTCATCTCACCTGCGATTAAATCCGCCTCAGGTCCTAGGATCACTTGAACGGTTTTACTGTCAGGCACAACAATGCCGCGCGCACCAAGTTTTTTAAGCAATGCTTGATTGATATTACTACTGTCTTTAACTTGTAAGCGTAAGCGCGTTGTGCACGCATCGATATTATCTAAGTTGTTTTTCCCACCTAAAGCACCAATAAAGTTAAGCGCACGTGACTCAGTCAACTGTGGAGCTTCCTTTTCATCTTCTTCAACCACTTCATCGACCTCGCGACCAATCGTTAGCAGGTTAAACTTCTTAATAAAGAAACTAAATAAGAAGTAATAAACAACAGCAGTCACCGCACCCACAGGCAGCAATAACCACGGATGTGTATCCATCTTAAAGAAAAGCACATAGTCAATGAGTCCTGCTGAAAAGGTAAAGCCAAGTTTGACACCTAGTACATACATTACGACCATTGAAATACCAGTAAGTAGGGCATGTATTAGATATAAAACGGGTGCCAAAAACATAAAGCTATATTCAATCGGCTCAGTCACTCCAGTTAAAAAAGCAGTTAAGGCGATAGAAAATAACATACCAGCAACAGCCTTTTGCTTGTGGCTATGGGCATGGCGATACATTGCAAAACAAGCTGCAGGTAAGCCAAACATCATAATGGGGAAGAAACCTGCCATAAACGCACCTGCTGTTGGGTCACCTGCCATAAAGCGTGCAATATCACCATGAACAACACCCGCGGCGCCATGAAATGAACCAAATTGAAACCACACGAGATTGTTTAAGATATGATGTAAACCAAACATCAATAAAATACGGTTAAAAAAACCATATAAAAACAAACCAATCGAGCCTGAACCAATTAACCAATTACCAAAGGCATTGATACCGTCTTGAATTGGTGGCCAAATAAACCCAAAGAGAAAGCCCAGTAATACCGCAGTAAGTCCTGTAATAATCGGCACAAAGCGTTTACCGCCAAAAAATGCAAGGTATTCGGGGAGTTTGATTTCATAAAAGCGGTTATAAAGCATACCAGCAATAATACCGATAACAATACCTCCAAGCACACCAGTATTAACGCCGGTATCAATGGTATTGATAACACTGTTCATAATAAAGAAGCCAACGACTGCAGCAAGGGCAGCAGCACCATGGTTCTTCTTAGCAAAGCCCAAGGCTACACCCACAGCAAATAAAAGTGGTAAGTGAGCAAAGATCGCATTACCAGCATCAGCAATGGCTTTGATGTTGAGTAGATCGGGTTGTCCAAATCGCAGTAAAATACCAGCAACAGGTAATACTGCAATTGGCAGCATTAAAGCGCGACCAAGTTGTTGCAAATTTTGAAAGTTAAATTTCTTAGCCATTAGTTTTCCCCCTCATTGAAACTAATTTGTTGACGCACAAGTGCTCTTACAGCTTCAGCTGAGTCGAGTTTCAAAGCGTGTTGTGCTAGCTTTTGGCAATCAGTCAAGTTAAGTCCACGAATCAACGCTTTGTTCTCAGCAAGCATATTGCTGCGCATTGATAAATGATCAATACCTAGGCCAATAAGTATCGCAAGTGCTTCTTGATCTGCAGCCATTAAGCCACAAATGGACAGCTTAGTATTGTGCTTTTGTGCAGCAACATTGACCATGTTAATGGCATGAATAACCGCCGGATGCAAATGATCAATTTCAGCGGCAAGCACATCATGCTCACGATCCATTGCTAAAAGATATTGTGTCAAATCATTGGTGCCAATTGACATAAAATCAACTTCTTTGGCAAATAGCTCAGCTTGAAAAACAACACTTGGCACTTCAACCATAATGCCCAAGGGCTGTTTTATGCTAATACCAAGTTTCAGACGTTCTTCTTCATAAATGGTTTTGATCTGACGAAACTCAGAAATATTTGTAATCATTGGCAGCATAATATGCGCGTTTGGATTTTGTGTGCGAATGATTGCACGCAATTGTGTGCGTAGAATCTCAGGGTGCTTCAAGCATAAGCGTATGCCGCGAACACCTAAAAAGGGGTTCATCTCATGTGGCATATTTAAATAATCGATTTGTTTGTCGCCACCTGCGTCTAAGGTGCGAATAGTAATAGGTGTATCATTAGTTGCATCTAATACTTCATTATAAATACTTAATTGCTCATCTTCAGTTGGCGCTGATACGCGGTCATAGAAAATAAATTCGCTTCTAAAGAGACCAACACCTTCAGCCCCTGATTGCGCGAAGTTGAGACATCCTTCAGGTGACTTGATATTCATATAACAATGGATCGTATGATCATCCTTTGTTTTAGCTGGTTCTGTTGCTTTAGCGCGTATTACTGCTAAGGCATCATTTAAAGTAGCGATCTTAGCTTGATATTGCGTTATTGTATCAAGATCAGGATTAATAAGGGCATAACCATCCGTTGCATTTAAGATAACATCTTGAGCACAGTGGTTAAATAAACTGCTATCCACTTGGATTAACAAAGGTAGGTTATTGTTATTGGCAATAATCGAAACATGAGAGGTACGTCCGCCTTTAGTTGAAATAAAACCGACAACATTTTGATCTGCCTCTAAAATATCTGATAAGGTAAACTCATCTGCGATAAGAATGGTTGGCTTGGTATAGTGCGTTTTAGTCGGTGCGCTATTAGTCAGTAGATAGAGTACTTGTTTGCGAATATCTTTTAAATCGGCAACACGTTCTTGCAGTAGGGTGTTTTGAGTCTTCTCTAAAATGGTGATTGATTCTAAAATTGCATGATCCCAAGCATATTCTGCTGTTTTGCCTTGAGCTAGAAATTGAGTGACGTTGTTATTAATATTCGCATCATTTAAAAGCTCTATATGTGCGCCAAGCATTGCATGCTTTGCTTTATCATGTGCATAAGTAGTCATTTGTGCTGATAGTTGCTTCTCATGTTTTTCTTTTGCTAATGTAAAGCGCTTAAGCTCTTGTGCTTCTGGTACATTTGTCTCATCGGCATAGTTAAAGCTTTCTTCATTAATCCGCTGCAACTCACCAATAACAAGCCCTTTGGCAGCAGAGATACCAAAGTATTTATTACCGTTAACTTTAGCCTGATTAAGTTCAGATTTTGTCGGTTGTGCTTCGGCTATGTGATCATCGACAAAGTTAACAAGTGCATGTTCTAATGCGCAAGCTGCTTTTTCCGCATCTTCACCGCTGACAGTCAATGTGATTTTGTCATTGAATTGCACATTTAGTCCCATCAAAGCGACAAGACTTTTAACATCAGCACTGATATCACCTTTGTATATCACTGCAGTAGCATCAAATGATTTTAATGTATGTGCTAATAATGCCGCGGGACGTGCATGCAGGCCATGTGGGTTTTTGATAATAATACTACGTGTCACAAAAATCTGCTCTTGTGTCTTTGATAATGGCTTATTACTATCATTATGTGCTGTGCTATCTAAGGTGATGATTGGCATTTGAGCCGAGCATCTTCCTTTTATCTTCAATAAAAGATCATCTTCTTGATAATCAGTGATAATTACCGGTGTAATTAAGGATTTAATCTTTTTACTGATAGTGGTTAAATCAAAGCTAAGTAGTAGTGTGTTGATATCAACCTGATCATTGATTGACACATGTAGATCAATTCCTTGGCCATTAAGGGCAACACTCTCAAGCCCCAAGTGAATCAGTACATCATAGCCTGATTCAGTAGCAATGGTAATGGCGTGCTTGGTCTTAGCTATATTTTTAACAATGCCTGTTACTGGCGAGTAGATGTTTTGATCCAAAGGCTCAATTGCAAAGCCATTGCCAACCATTTTTTGTGCAAATACTGGATCTGGTACTTGATCCAATTCAACAATAAACCCATTAACGGGTGCGTATAATGTTAATCCCATTGTCTATCCCTCACTCTCATTGTTTTATACCCCGTAATTTTACTTGGCTTTGTACTCACTAGAGTTACTAATATTTTACAATGTTTAGCCAAATCAAAAGTAGCTATAAAATACATCTTATGTAGTTTATTTTCAATAAATATGTATTATTTACTGTGATGTATACCATGGGTGTAGTATTAAGTATGGGTGTGAATCCTTTCGTACTGTTTAGCTTTCATTGATTGCTAAACGTATACGGACAAGCAGTCCATTGGGTTGTAAGTTTTTAAAACTAAGCTCTCCGGAATTAAACTCAATAGCCACTCGAGTAATAGCCAGTCCCAATCCATGACCATCAATGTTTTGATGGGCGTCGTGTTGTGCACGTGTAAATGCACAAGCAATATTTTTTAAGTCATTTTCTGAAATGCCAGGACCATTATCTTTAACATCAATGACAATGTGATCATTTTCAATATAAGCATTCAATGTGTAATTAGGTGCATACTTTACCGCGTTATTGATGATATTTAGTAATGCGCGCTTTAATAAATTAGGGTATCCCAAGAAAAAAGTATGTGCTGTTAGCTGATTGTCAAAAGTAAAGTTATAACCACGTTGGCTAAGCTGCTGATATACGTTATCGAGAAATGCGCATAAATCAAAATTCACTTTGGTATTGTTATTACCACGTTCAGCAAAGGCCAAAGAGGAGTCAATGATCATTTGCATCTCATCGATTTCTTGACTTAGGATTGCTTGCGCTTTTTCATTATCAATAATGTATTTTAAGAGTTTTAATTTAGTCAGCGAGTTTTTCATATCATGCGACATTGACGATAACATAATCGTTTTTTCTTGTAACAATAATTGAATTTGCTGTTTAAGGATGAATACATCTTTATTGAGATATTTTGGTAATTTATTGGTTTGTCTATCAGCAGTTGCTGAGTTTAATAATAATTTAGGCAGAACAAAGCGCGCCAAGTACCACATGAAAAATAGTAAAAGAATAATCGCAATGCTAATACTAATACTGCTACTTAAAAGATAAGGCAAGTCATCATCAGGGTTTAAAAAAACATAAAAAGTAATAATCTTATGTTCTTTATCATCGTTAATTGGGCTGGTAATAAATAATTCATGATGCCTCAATAAATCAGAATGCATTTGATCAAATAATTCATTGCTTACAAAGGTACTCTTTACTTCATAGGCGCCAGCAACTTTTTGAAAGATAATATTAAATTGATTGAGCTGTGTACTTCGGTCGACTTTCGTTTGAAAGTAGACAAAACGTGGCTCAACATTAGCTTGCGTTAAAAATTGATTACGAATGCGCAGTAAACTAAACAGCGAGTTTTGTACTAATGAATCCTCATATTTTGAGTGATAATGTAGGTGAATTGCGGTAATAAATAAGCTATTGAGAATGACTAGAATCAGCATAATGCTAATGAGTTTTGGAAAGCTAATATAATTCTTTAGAAAAAGTGTTGTGAAGTGTTTATTTATCTTTGGTGTGAATTCATTTGGCATGCTTTTTCCATTAATTACATATCAGATCCTTTTGCAGCTTAAGTATAGAGCGCCAAAGCGATAATGCAAAAATAGTAAAATTGAAAAATTGAAAAACGGATTAATGGCTAAGCAAGCATTGAAATCGCAACGATAAACATCATCAAAATAAAAATCTTGCGTAAAAACTGACTCGGAAGAATATGCACAAGCTTAGCACCCGTCAGGCCGCCAATAAGACAAGGGATTAATGCCGAGGCAAAGATGACTAAATTAGCGTAGCCAAAGTTATGCCAACTAATGCCCATTGCCGGAATGCCAAGGCAAATAAGCCAAATGCCAGCAATCGACGAATAGGTAAATACGATCACGGTTGATGTGCCGATGGCTTTTTTAATTTTGATGCCGCATAGTGCGAAAAAGGGCACGGTAAATACCGAGACGCCTGTGAGTGTTGAAATGCCTCCGACAAAGCTTGATAGCGTACGATATAAAGACCGGGGGACGTGGCGTTCAGTGTCTTTTTCTTTATGGAAAAACAACAACCAAATAGCAGCGATTAATACGACAATGGCAAAGGTATACCTTATTTGATCACTGTGAATGATCGAGGCAATAAAGGCGCCGATTAATGCACCTGCTGTCATGAAAATGATACTTTTTTTGTAAAGAGCAGCATCAAAATTTTTGTATTTTACGATTTGCTTATAACTAGCAATGATACCTAAGGGAATTGAACATAGTGAGCCAGTGGCAATGGTCATTTGCATCGCTTGGGGCATGTCGGCATAGAAATGGCTAATAATCCAGAAAATGGCAGGTACTGATAGCAATCCAAAACCACCACCAAAGATGCTGGATAAGCAGCTTGCAAAAAATCCAACTAATGCTGAATATAAGATAATCATATGTGCTGGCGTGTTTATTTGAAGTGGCTTATTGTAGGTTTTTTTTACCTAAAGTAATACAAAGGTGACTGCAATTATTGAGTTTATGCCATATTTTTTATTAATATGAATCGCTGTTATGGTTCTTAAGGTATGTAAATAGATGCAATTTAGAAAATTAATGTTATTAACTTCATCGATGCTGATATCATTGTCCAGTGTTGCAATGAATAAAACAGATTTAGCTAATTTCAATAAAGCGGAAAGCCTGCTTCAGGCGAAAAATTATAAAGACTACTATCAAGTCAAGGCAAAGCTTACTAAAACACCGTTATATCCCTTTTTGCAATATCAAGAAATCTCTGTTGACCCTGATGAGTTTAAAAAAGAAACTATCGACGCTTATTTAAAGCAAAATCAAGGCAGCTTCTGGGCAAGTCAATTGAAAAAAGATTTGGCAAACTTCTATCTGAAGCAAAAAGATTGGCAGAAGTTTTTAGATTATTATGACAATAACTTGGGCTTTACGGGTAAGTGTTATGCTGTTGTTGCCGAGTATAACGTTGGTGATAAAGAAAAAGCGATTAATGATTTTACTACTCTGTGGCTATCGCGTGCTAATTTGCCCCGAGCTTGTGATGACTTTGAATCTACTTGGGAAAGTAAAGCTGATTTAAGTGAGCGTCAAATTAGGCTCAAAGCCTATGCGCTAGCTTCTTCAGGTCGTGTTAAAGAGGCTCTGAAATGGATTGATAAAACAACGAATAAAGAACTTCAAGGCTTCTATGAATTATGGTTAAAGGCTACACAAAACCCTAAAAAATACATGGATGATTGGACGGTTCAATACCATCATATTAATGGTTTCTCATCAGCTGTTATCAGTGTCATGGCGAACTTATCGGCTAAAGATACACATTATGCTGAAGATTTTTGGCTTGCCTTTAAACAGAAGCATCTGCTCGATAATAAAACGATTAACCTAATCAATGCGGAAATTGCGATTGATTATGCCAGAGCGCACAACAAAAAAGCGATTCAATGGCTAAAGGATATCGAAAATGAATATGCCACAAGCTTATTATGGCAGTGGCGTTTACGTACGGCAATATACTGGAATGATTATAGAGAGTATTTAAATTGGTATAACAAGTTACCGCAATCGCTTAAATCAAAGGATGATTGGCGTTATTGGCAGGCGAAAAGTTATCAAGCCTTAAAGCAAGATGACAAAGCCAAACCAATTTTAACAGCGCTGGCAAAAGAGACGAGTTATTATGGTTTTTTAGCCGCCGATGATTTAGATTTATCATATGCATTAAATAATAAACCTGTTAAGGTGGATCAAAAAACCGTAGACGAGATGGCAAATAATCAGACGGTTTTGCAGATCTTTGATTTATACCAGATTAAAGAATATGGTTTATCGTTTGCCTTATGGCGCTTTAGTCGAAATGGCTTCACCAGCGAGGAGCAATTAGCCATTGCCAAGCTTGCCGCGCAACAAAGGATTTATCAGATATCAACCAGTGCCTATGCTAATGCGGGAAATTGGAACAATCTAGCAGGTTTATATCCGCTGGCATTTTGGTCGGATGTGCAAAAGGCAGGTAAAGAGTTTCATATCAAACCAGAGGTGATCATATCAATGATGCGTCAAGAATCTGCTTTTCGTGTGCATGGTGTATCTTCGGCAAGTGCCACAGGGCTTATGCAGCTTTTACCAACGACAGCGGCATTTCTAGCAAAAAAATATCGTATGAGCTATGAGGATGATGATTTATACAAACCTAATAAAGTGATTATGTTAGGGGCTGCTAATTTAAACTTTATGGATCAATTGTTTAACAATAATTTGATTATCGGTATGGCAGCATATAACGCAGGGCAAGGTAATGCAGCAAACTGGTTACCAGCACAACAACTAGATGCAGATCAATGGATTGAAATCATTCCCTTTGGCGAGACGCGCAAATACGTTAAGAATATCTTGCGCAATATGGTGGTCTATAATCAGGCGATATTAGGTAATAAGAAGTTTCGATTAGCGCAGGTAATGCAACCAATATCACAAAAAGATAAAACTTAAAAATAGGATGCTTAAACCGTTGCCTAATTCCCATCTTTTCAAGAGGGGTGGCAGCCGTAGGCTGACGGGGTGTTTATAAAGCCATAGTTTTTCTAAAGTGCGTAACTTCAGTTTATAACAGTTCTTATGGTCGGTAACATTCTTGATTTTGACCTGCTTTACTGCTAGATTCACGATCATTTATGATTATAGACACTAAAGCATGAACACTAAAAATTTATCCTCACTAATATGGTCTGTTGCAGATTTATTGCGCGGTGATTATAAACGCTCTGATTTTGGCAAGGTGATTTTGCCCTTTACAGTTTTAGCACGTGTTGAGGCAGTTCTTGCGCCAACACGGCAAGAGGTGATCAATGAATACAATAAACACAAAGATTTAGGCATTTCACTAGATAGGATATTAAATTCTAAATCACAAAACACGTTTTATAACACATCAGAATATACACTAACTAAACTGAAAGCTGATGCGGATAACTTAAGCGCAAATCTTATGACTTACCTTGATTCTTTTAGTGACAATATCAAGGATATTTTCAATCGATTTAAGTTTCTAGATCAGATACATTACCTAGATGAAGCAAACTTGCTTTATAAGGTTATTGAGCGCTTTACAAGAGAGGATTGCGACTTAAGTCCTCAAGCGGTTTCAAATTATGAAATGGGTAACTTATTTGAGGAGTTGATTCGCAAGTTTGCTGAGGAGTCTAACGAGACCGCAGGGGAGCATTTCACCCCTAGAGACATTGTGCGCTTGGCTACGTCTTTAGTATTTAGTGCGGATAATGCAATCTTAACGGATCAAGGTGTGGTGCGTTCACTCTATGATCCAACCGTAGGCACTGGTGGTTTTTTAACATCCGCCAGTGAGTATATCGCAGAGCTTAACCCTAATGCACATTTAAAAACTTATGGGCAAGAGTTAAATCCCGAGTCATTTGCTATTTGTAAGGCAGATATTTTAATCAAAGGTGAAGATGCGGATAATATTAGATTTGGCAATACCTTAAGTGATGATCAACTTCAATCTAAAAAGTTTGATTATATGCTTTCAAATCCGCCCTTTGGTGTCGAATGGAAGAAGGTTGAAAAGGCAGTCAAAAATGAACATAAGAAGCTAGGATATAACGGGCGTTTTGGCGCAGGATTGCCACGAGTTAGTGATGGTTCATTACTATTCTTAATGCACCTTATTTCAAAAATGCGTCCTGTAACAGAAGGTGGAAGTCGCATTGGCATTATTCTTAATGGCTCACCATTGTTTACAGGTGGGGCTGGATCTGGTGAGTCTGAAATCAGGCGTTATGTGCTTGAAAACGACTTGTTGGAAGCCATTATTGCTTTGCCAACGGATATGTTTTTTAACACAGGCATTTCTACTTATATCTGGATATTAAGCAATAAAAAATCACCTAAGCGCAAAGGCAAAGTGCAACTGATTAATGCCACAGATAAAGACAGTCCCATGCGTAAGTCACTGGGATCGAAACGTAAATACTTAGATGAAGATGCTATTGCTGAGATTGTTCAAGCGTATGGCAACTTTGAACAAACTAAGACAAGTAAATTATTTGATTATACTGAGTTCGGTTTTAGACGGGTCACTATCGAGCGACCATTAAAGCTTGCCTTTTACCCGAAAGACGAGAATAACCTCAATGCGCTTAAAGAGGATAAAGCATTTTTGAAGCTTAAAGATGAGCAGCAGCAAGAAATACTGAATGCCTTAAGCAATTGCAAAGATGAGTATTTATCAAAAGATAAATTTACAAAAGACTTAAATGCTCTAAAGGTCAAAGTGACCGCAGCACAGTTTAAGCTATTGCAAAAACATCTAGCTAAGATAGATGATGATGCAGAAGTTTGTTTTGACAACAAAGGTAATCCAGAAGCCAATACGGATTTAAGAGATTATGAGAATATCCCACTCAAGCAGGATATATATAATTACTTTGCAAAGGAAGTCAAACCACATGTACCTGACGCTTGGATTGATGAGAGTAAGCGCGATGAAAAGGATGGAAATATTGGCATTGTTGGTTATGAGATTCCCTTTAATCGTCACTTTTACGAGTATAAACCGCCCCGCGCGCTAGAGGAAATTGACGCGGAATTAGATGCAGTAACTAAAGAAATATTAGAACTTTTAGGTGAGGTACATTCATAATGGCACAATTTAGATTAACCGCTAAAATGGCAAGCAGGCTTAAAATAGCCGACTTGCCACAACCGCAAGCGCAGTCTTTGCCTTTTTATGATGATTGGGCAGTTGACTTACTAAAAATCCAACGCAAAGATGTTGCGGTGTTTATGCATATCGATACACGAGTTGTATTAGCTATTCCATTATTTGAAATAGGTGGAGCGAAATATCTCTTTGATTCGCTGCCATTAATAATCGAACGGGAAATTAATGAACTTGAAATACGAGGCTTTGAAGACTATGGTTGTCAGATTCGTGATTATTTTGAGCCGAAGTTAAATAAGCTTACGTTTTGTAAAACAGATAATCGCAGTGTTACCACGCACCTTAATCAATTTAAACAAATTTTAGAGTATGAGTGTTCGCGCCATGGTGAAGTCAGTCAAATGGTCTGTGATAAAACCATGGATTACTGGCAAAGTGCTTTAATTACCAATCCACATACCAAAAAAGGTTATACAAGACCTATTGAACTTTGGCAATCTTATCTTGATGGCGATTGCGTTAATGACGGTGGTAAGGTAAATAATATGGATAATGTGATTCCCTTTCCACAAGGAGACAAGTTGTGAGTGGCAAACTAAAGCCTTATCCACAGTATAAAGAAAGTGGTGTTGAGTGGTTGGGGGAAGTGCCTGAGGGTTGGAATAATGTGTCGCTAAAGCGTTGTCTTCTTATCAATCCTAGAAAGTCAGAAATAGCATCGTATACGAATTTTGATTGTAGTTTTATTCCTATGGAAAAACTGAAAACAGACGTAATTAAACTTGATTTGGTAAAATCAATTAAAGAAGTATATGAAGGATATAATTATTTTCGCGATGGTGATATTTTGATGGCAAAGGTTACCCCTTGCTTTGAGAATAGCAATATAGCTATTGCAAATGATCTATATAATGGTATTGGCTTTGGATCAAGTGAAATTTACACATTGAGACCATTAACTGATGTGTCAACAAGATACTTGTTCTATCGTTTGCAGGAGTCTGTTTTCATGATAATGTCAATTTCAGAAATGACAGGTGTAGGAGGTTTAAAAAGAATTCCTCAAGAGTATGTTGCTAACTACATAGTTTCCTTGCCACCACTTAACGAACAAACCACCATCGCTAAATACCTAGACCAACAAACCGCAAAAATAGATCAACTTATTGAGAATTATCAAAAGCTAATTGCGCTTTCTAAAGAAAAGCGTACAGCTTTAATTACCCATTGTGTGACCAAAGGTTTAGATCCAACGGTTAAAATGAAAGATAGTGGTGTTGAATGGTTAGGAGATGTGCCTGAGCATTGGGAAATCAAAAATGTAAAAAGGTTTTTCAGAATGATTACTGATCCTGCACCTGTAAATAATGATTTAGAATTGCTATCTGTATATACAGACATTGGAGTAAAGCCACGAAAAGATTTAGAGGCTAAAGGCAATAAGGCGACAACTACAGATGGTTATTGGAAAGTAAAAAAAGGTGATCTTATAGTCAATAAACTATTAGCTTGGATGGGAGCTATAGGGAGGTCAAACTATAACGGTGTCACAAGTCCAGCATATGATATTTTGAGACCATGCAAGGATACTGATAGCAATTATTATCATTACTTATTTCGTTCTAATATTGTCCATCAAGAATTTAAAAGATGGTCAAGAGGTATCATGGAAATGAGGCTCAGGCTATATTTTGAGGAGTTAGGCAATCTACCTATGCCTTTTCCACCTAAAGATGAACAGACTAAAATAATCAATGTGATAGAAGAACAAACCATAAAAATAGACCAGACCATTATCAAAGCTGAACAGGCAATTGAACTACTCAAAGAAAAACGCACCGCCTTAATTACCGCGGTAGTTACAGGCAAAGTGGATGTCAGGGAGTGTGTTTGATGTCAGTGGAGAACCAATCACAATTTATTATTTATCAGACTGAGGCAGGTAAAACAAAAATAGAAGTCCGCTTGCACGATGAAACTGTCTGGTTGTCTCAAAAAAACATGGCGGAGCTGTTTCAAGTTACACCTCAAAATATCACTTTACACCTTAAAAATATTTATCAAGAAGAAGAACTTGATCAAAATTCAACTTGTAAGAATTTCTTACAAGTTCAAAATGAGGGCGGAAGAAAAGTGGAGAGAGTTCAAAAACTCTACAACCTAGACGCTATTATATCTGTGGGATATAGAATTAAGTCACATATTGCAACAAGATTTCGTCAGTGGGCAACCAAGCAGCTTAAAGAGTATATTATTAAGGGCTTTGTGTTGTTAGATGATGAGCGTTTGAAAAATCCTGATCAGCCTTTTGATTATTTTGATGAGTTACTCAAACGTATCCAAGATATTCGCACATCTGAAAAGCGCTTTTATCAAAAAATAACGGATATATACGCCACCAGTGTTGATTATGATCCGACACTTGAAACGAGTATCACCTTTTTTAAAACTGTTCAGAATAAATTGCATTGATCAATTACCAAAGGGAAGAGGCAAGAAATGAGTACAAAACACCACGAGAAAAAAATGGAAGAGCAAGTTGTTTTAGATATGTGCGCACCCGAGTGCGGTTGGGTTGAAGGCATTTCAAGTGGCTATAATAAATCTTTAGCGTTATATACCGAGGATTTACTTGAGTATATTAAAACGACACAACCTGAAGCCTATGAGAAATATCAAAACCGCTTCAAAGACAAGGCGGATGATGAGATTAGCAAACTCGTTGCTAAGAAGATTCATGACAAAGGCGCTCTTCAGTATTTTAGGCATGAAATAAAAGCCCATCCAGCAAGATTGAAACTGTGCCAATTTAAACCACAGCTACATAATGAAACTTTAGAGCGTAATTATCATGCCAATATTTGTCGCGTGGTTAGACAAGTGTTTTATTCTGAAAACAATAAAAACAGCATTGATTTGGTGTTATTCGTCAATGGTATTCCTGTGGCAACCATCGAGTTAAAAACCGACTTTACACAAACGGTTGACGATGCGATTGAGCAGTATAAATCAGATCGCTTACCCAAAGATCAGCTAACACGCAAAGATGAGCCATTGCTTACTTTCAAGCGTGGTGCGTTAGTACACTTTGCAGTAAGCACCGATGAAGTCTATATGACGACTAAGCTTCAAGGCAAGGATACCTTTTTATTGCCCTTTAACAAGGGCAATAATGGTGGCAAAGGCAATCCACATAAACCTCAAGGTTTTGCCACGGAGTATTTATGGCAGGAGGTGTTAAGCAAAGAGAGCTTACTTAATATCTTGGCGAAATTTATGCACCTTCAAGTGGAAGAAAAAACAACGGCCAAAGGTGTTAAATACAAGAAAGAAACCCTGATTTTCCCGCGCTATCATCAGCTTGATGTGGTCAGAAAATTACTACAAGCCGTACATGTTGAAAAGGTTGGTCAAAAATATTTAATCCAGCATAGTGCCGGCAGTGGCAAGTCCAATTCCATTGCATGGCTGTCACATCAATTATCATCCTTACACAGTAATGAAGGTAAGCGTTACTTTGATACCGTGATTGTGATTACTGATCGCACGGTTTTGGATAGTCAGCTACAACAAACGATTAAACAATTTGAACAAGTTGATGGCTTGGTGGTACCTATTGAGAAAACGTCGGATTTTCAAAGTAAATCCAATCAGCTTGCTACAGCATTAAAAGATGGTGCTGCCATTATTCCTGTGACGATTCAGACCTTCCCTTTTGTGTTGGAAGAGATACAAAAAACAACTTCATTAAAGGGTAAAAACTTTGCTATTATTGCTGATGAGGCGCATTCGTCGCAATCAGGAAAAACAGCGCAAAAAGTAAAAGAAGTATTAAATGCTGAGATGCTTGATGAGGAGATGAGTGCTGAGGATGTGCTAAATGCAACCCTAGAGAGTAAAGGCAAATTAACCAATATCAGTTTTTTTGCATTTACTGCCACACCAAAATACAAAACGATGGAGCTTTTTGGACGACCTACAAAACCCAATGAGCCCACAGGCAAGGATAACCTGCCACTACCATTTCATGTCTATACAATGCAACAAGCCATTGAAGAGGGCTTTATTCTTGATGTCTTAAAAAACTATACGACCTATGAAACAGCATTAAAAATCGTCTCCAAAGATGGCGAGCGTAAGGTGGAAACTAGGCAGGCTAAAATCAAGCTTAAGCGTTATACCACATTGCATCCTTATGCGATTGCACAGAAGATTGATATTATTCTCACGCATTTTGCCAATTCAATTAAGCCATTGTTGAACTATCAAGCCAAGGCGATGGTGGTAACTTCCTCACGCAAGGCAGCAGTAAGATACAAAATTGAATTTGATCGCTTTTTAGAAAAAAATAAAGGCAATCCACTTTTTGATAATGTTGCGGCAATGGTTGCCTTCTCTGGTAAGGTTAATGATGATCATGAAGGGGAAGAAAAGGAATATACTGAGCTTAATATGAATCCTAGGTTAAAGGGGCGCGATATGCGTGACGCCTTTGATAGCGATGATTATCAAGTTATGCTTGTTGCTAATAAATTTCAAATAGGCTTTGATCAACCAAAGCTGTGCGCCATGTATGTTGATAAGAAATTAAGTGGTGTGGATGCCGTGCAAACATTATCACGTTTAAATCGCACCTACACCGGCAAAGATCATGTTTTTATTTTGGATTTTGTCAATAAAGCCGAAGATATCAAAGAGGCGTTTGAACCATATTATAAGACGGAAGAAATTACGAATGTAACGGATGAAAATTTGGTTTACGAACTTTATGAAAAGCTCGATGAATATGGCATATTTACACCATCTGAAATAGAGGCTTACTCTCAAGCATTTTATCAGAATAAAAATCTTCAAAACCTAATGAGTGCTGCTATTAAGCCTGCAGCAGATAGGTTTAAAGGTCGCTATAGACAGGCTGTTGAGGCAATCAAGCGTGCCCAACTTGAGCTAGATCGCGCCAAGGATGCTAATGATGAGATTGCGATTAAAAATACAAGCTCTGAGCTCAAAGAAGTATCAGAAGCCAAAAATTACTTAGATGTTTTTAAAAAGTCCTTATCAACCTTTATCAGAATGTATGACTTCTTGTCTCAGGTGCATGATTATAATGATGTCGAGTTAGAAAAATTCTCAAGCTATGCGCGAGGTTTGTTGCCAAACCTGCATACCACTGAGTTAGCCCCTCAAGTCGATATTGGTGATGTGGTGCTGACTAACTACAAGTTGACAAAGCAGGCAACTCAAAGCATTGACTTAAAAGGTGGCAAGATAGATGCGATCAATCCTGGGCAAGCTAAAGCACGAGACCAAAAAACTGAAGTGTTCAGCAAAATTGTTGATCAATTCAATGCGTCATTTTCAGGTGAGTTTAGCAATGAAGATGCTATTAACTTTGTGACGAGTGTCAAAGATAAAGTGAAAAAAGATGAAAAAACCATGGCGCAGATTTATGCAAATGACAAACAGCGTGCGTTGGAAGGAAGTTTGCCACAATCAGTAGAAAGCGCTGTTGTAGATAGCTTACGTACGCATACGGATTTAAGCATGCAAGCGCTAGGACAAAAAGAAAAAATGGCATTAATTACATCAATGATTGCGGATATGATCTACGCAGAAAAGGCAGACCGTGCACTTGTAACTAAATGCAGAGAGTAAAAAGAGAGTAAAAATGCTTTGCGGTCGGTATATGTCCGCATTATTAAAATCAAAGCAATCTAAGGGTAAACCAATGTGCCAATCATGGCATAATGATCAGACAAATCTGGCATATCTCCTAGACGTTTATTTTTAAGTGCAACGATTTCAACAGTTGATTGTGTAGCACTTGGGCATATTGCGCCATCGATACAAAGAATGTGATCAAGTGTCGTTCTTTCATCACTGACTGCCATGCTATTGGTTAATTTGTCATAGCTAAAGGGTAGTGTGTTTTGAGCAAAAGGCGCGCTTGATTTTAAATGCAGCATATTAAGCAATGTTTGGTAAACGATATTTCCCGTTGTGGGTTCTGTGGTACTCGAATAGCCGCTATCTGCGTTAAAGTCGCCCATTAAAATCACCTTGTCATTGCTTGTGTAATGTTGATTTGAAATGGCTTCTTGCAAAGCACCCATTTGTCTTTTCCAAACATTAAATTCATTATCATCGATAGTGCCGCTAAAGCTTTGTGCATGTAGTGAAATGAAGTTATATACTTGGTGATCTTTTTCAATAGCAACAAATACTGCCCCTTTGTTAGAAATCCCTTCAAGTCCATAAGAGCGTGGGAAAACAGCATAGTGAGGCTGACCAACAATTGGATATCTGCTGTAAATAACAACGCCACCATTAAGCAGATTTAGATGCTCTAAACTTGGTTGACCCACGATATTTGTCCGATATTTATAGCCAAAAGCCTTCATGCGTTTATCCAAGATATAAAAAGAAATTGGCGCAATTGCTTCTTGTAATGCGACAACATCGATATTGTGTTTGGCAATCTCTTTAGGGATATAATAAGCGCGTTGATAAGGCTTATTTAAATTCGTGGTTAATGGGGTAGGGATGTTGGGTAATAAGTTCACATTATACGTCATCACTTTGATCTCAGTAGCAAATAGATAAGATGTAATTACTAACATCAAAGCACTGATGATTAACTTCCATCGTTTCATTGTCTTCTCCTTTAATTTCCTTTTAAGTTGGGGGTGAGCATGTCGCCTCACATGCTCAAGGACAGTGTAGAAGAAAATGATGTGAAGTACATTAAAGCAGGATGAAAATAGTATTTTTCCCTTAGAATTTTAGGTTTTTACTTTTTTTGCTGTTTTTATTGTTTTTAACGCTTTTACTTACTTTTGCTCGCTATTGACGTTAAAATACAGCCCCATTGCAAGTGATGAAATTAACGAAATTGATTTATGTTGGATACTGCTGATTTATTATTTGAGTTAGGCACGGAAGAGCTGCCACCGAAGGCCTTAAAGAACATGGCGCAAAAACTATTAGAAAATGTCAGTAAAGCATTAGATGAGTTAGAGATTGGCTACCAATCTAAGCAATTTTATGCCTCACCAAGACGTCTGGCTTTTGTGATAGAACAATTACAAACAACGCAAAAAGATAAATTAATCGATAAAGAAGGTCCCTTTATCGATAAAGCATATGATGCAGATGGCAAGCCAACCAAAGCCGCTTTAGGCTTTGCCAAGTCTTGTGGTGTGAGTTTTGATAAGCTTACCACCATTGAGCACAGCAAAGGCACACGCCTTTTTTATCAAATAGCACAAAAGGGGCAGCAAACCAAAGAGATCATTGCAGGTATTATTGATAACGCTTTGAAGAAATTACCGATTCCTAAAATGATGCGCTGGGGCGATGAGGAATATCAGTTTGTGCGTCCTGTGCATTGGACGGTATTGCTGCTTGCTGATGAGCTGGTTGATGCTTCCTTTTATGGTTGCAAAACTTCACATATCAGTTATGGTCATCGGTTTCACGCGCCAGATGCAATACATATTAATGATGCCAGTGACTATGTGGGTAAACTAGAGGCCGCACATGTATTAGTTGATTGGCAAGTGCGTAAAGACAAAGTAGTCACTTCTGCTAAAGCTTTAGCCGAGAAACACCACGCCAATGCTGTATTAAATGATAACTTAGTTGAAGAGGTTACAGCCATTGTCGAGTATCCGCATGCTTTATTATGTGATTTTGATCAGGACTTTTTGCGTGTGCCACAAGAAGCGTTAATATCAGCAATGGAAGAACATCAAAAGTGCTTTGCCTTGGTTGATGACAACAATAAGATGATCAATCATTTTATTACCATGAGTAATATCGCGAGTTCCAACCCCCAAACGGTGATTAAAGGTAACAATAAGGTCATGGCAGCACGTTTATCAGATGCTGCATTTTTCTATGATACCGATGTTAAAAAGCCGTTAGAAACGTATGTTGAAAAGCTAAAAGTTGTTACATTCCAAAAAGCGCTAGGCTCTGTATTTGATCGCACAGCGCGTATCGCCTTATTAGCGCAAGCGATTGCTAAGGTCATTGGTGCAGATGATATGCTTGCGCATCGCGCGGGTTACTTAAGTAAGGCAGATCTCATGACCGATATGGTCTATGAGTTTACTGATCTACAAGGCATTATTGGTAAATATTATGCCAAAGCACATGGCGAAGATAGTGAAGTATGTCAGGCAATTGAAGAGCAGTATTGGCCAAAATACGCAGGGGATGAGCTACCTCAAAGTAAAATAGCACAAGCACTAGCCATTGCTGAGAAAATGGATACTTTAGTTGGCATATTTGGCATTGGACAAAAGCCAACAGGGGACAAGGATCCATTTGCCTTAAGGCGTGCAGCGATTGGTGTACTACGTATATTAAAAGAGCATCATTTAGCGATCTCATTATCAACCTTGATTGAGTTATCGATTAACACCTTCCATGCTGATCAATTAACTGCACAAGCAGATTTAAAGAATAGTTTGAAGCAATTCTTTATTGATCGCTTGAAAGTGATCTATAAAGAAGAGGGTGTAGCCGGAGAAATCTTTGAAGCGGTTAAAGCGGTTGATCACGCCGATGTTGCTGATTTTGATGCGCGTATTAATGCCTTACTTGCCTTTAAGTCGCATATAGCATGTGAGCGCTTAGCACAAAGTAACAAACGTGTTGCCAATATTCTGGCAAAAAATGCCATAAAT
This sequence comes from Cysteiniphilum marinum, assembly GCF_014857925.1. Lineage (GTDB taxonomy): Bacteria > Pseudomonadota > Gammaproteobacteria > Francisellales > Francisellaceae > Caedibacter > Caedibacter marinus. The sequence continues at coordinate 39,051 of NZ_JACYVZ010000008.1, forward strand.
GATGTGAATGAAGTGAAAGATGCGTTGAGTATTGATCAAGACTTATTGCAAGAAGCTGCAGAGATTAACCTATTTGACGCATTGCACTTAGTTGAAAGCAAGTTATCTGCGTTAATAAGTGACAAAAAATACCAAGAGGCGTTATTGATTTTATCAACACTGGATGAACCGATTGCCGAGTTTTTTGAACACGTTATGGTTATTGCTGAGGATAAAAAGATTAAAAACAATCGTCTGGCAATCTTACAAAAAATAGCATACTTATTTCGTCAAGTAGCTGATTTATCAGTTTTATAACAAAAAATAGTAGGGCGTATGCTATACGCCCCTACATGTTAAATAGCCTGCGTGAGTTTTCACTTGCGATAAGATAAATTCAAATAGTGTATTTAATTACCTTATATCCCTATAAGCAATCGTAATTGTTAAGCAATGATTTATGGTGATAGGATGGCGAATCATTGCTCAATTTAACTTAAGGTGATTTATGTCAATTTCTCGTTACTTAGCTTTCGCACTCCCTCTTTTTGGTGTCACTTATGCGCAAGCTTGTACTGATATAAAAGTACAAGCAAAAAATGGCGATGTCGTTATCGGTCGCACTATGGAGTTTGCCATTGATACGAAAGATCAGCTGCAGCGCTATTTACAAGGGCAAACATTTCAAACGACTAATCCAGATGGTTCCATATCGATGCAATGGCAAGGTAAATATAACTTTGTGGGTATCTATGCGCAAGATGCCAAAGATGCTGTGTTTGATGGTGTTAATGAACATGGGTTAGCTGCAGAAGCCTTATTATTCCCACATTATGCTGATTATGGACCTAAAGATATATCAGGTAATACTCATCAGAAGTTTGTGAAAATCAATGATTTATTAGTATGGGTTTTGTCACAATATCAAACCGTTCCCGAAGTTAAAAAGGCTTTATCAACGATTAGAATTTGGGCAGAAAAAGAAGCTGTATTAAAGCATCAAGTACCTGAACTTCATTTTGTTTTTCATGACAAAAAAGGCAATAGCATCGTTGTTGAGTATGAAAATAATGGTCAATTAAAAGTGTATGACAATAAAGTCAATGTAATGACCAATAGCCCAAGCTATCATTGGCATTTGACTAATTTAAAAAACTACTTACATTTATCGCCATACAATCAAAATTCAATAACGTTTAATGGCGAAGAAATCCCATCCATCAGTCAGGGAAATGGCTTTTTAGGGTTGCCAGGTGACTATACATCACCATCACGCTTTGTGAAACAATTTGCTCTTTTACACACCGCCATCCAGCCGCAAAATACGCGTGAGACAATTGTGCTAAGCACACATATTTTGAATAACGTCGACATTCCTAAAGGTGCTATGCGTAACAAGATTGGAAATGATACTGTCTATGGCACTACACTTTGGTCAGTTATTAAGGACTTAAGTCACAATAATTTATATTTTAGAACGTATGATAGCTTGGGCTATGTTAAGATTGATTTAAATACACTATGGCAAGAAAAAAATGGTAAGCCCATTGCCGTTGAGAGTTTAAATTCGTTTGAACATACCCATCGTAAATCATTTTGAGGTGTTAAGTTGCGAAGCAGTTTGTGAAGTTTTTGACAAGTTGGATTGCAGGTAATAGCTAGGACTATTGCCAAAACTCAACTTGGTAAAAACGCGGAAAATGCAAAGCAAGAAATTCTATAAAATGGTTTGCGGTGGGTATAGTTAATGCTTTGTTTATTTATAGTAATGAATCAAGAATAAGTTGCATCAGCTAACACCTCTCCCCTTGTGGGATTGCTCGTGCAGCTTAAGCTGCGCAGGTGAGGGGGATAATTGAAGCTCAACTTATTTTTTCATTATTACTTAGGTACTTAATGCCTTGTTTGCTTTATTTTTGACTGCAACCTATCGATAAATGCACTAATAAACGCAATTCGTTCTTGGGCTTGAGGTAAGGCCTTTTTAATCATAAGCTTTTGATCTTGACTTAATTGGAAATCTTGCGGCTGCATTTGCACTAGCGTAATCAGGTGAATAGGGTCAAATTCAAGAGGTGTGTTAAAACCTATTTTGCCACCTGATGAGTGCATTTCGATTTTATGAATACCAAGGTGAGTGGCGCTTAACTTCAAATGAGTTATATCAAATAAATACTGCGCATGCTCGGGCAATAAACCAAAGCGATCAATCACTTCAACTTTGATTCTATCTAGCTCATCGTGTGTTTCTGCACTAGAGATGCGTTTATAAAGCCCAAGACGCGTGTGCACATCATAGATATATTCTTCAGGGAAAAGTGTAGGGATTCTAAGCTCAATCTGGGCATCTAATTGAAAGGATTGATTGATCTTGGTTGCATCAAATGTTTCGCCTTTTTGTAGTGCTGAGATGGTTTTTTGTAGTAAGTCCATATAAAGATTAAAGCCAATGCCTTGCATATTACCACTTTGCTCTTTGCCAAGCATCTCACCGGCACCCCGGATCTCAAGATCATGGTTAGCCAACATGTAACCGCCACCTAATGACTCTGTTTCTAAGATCGCTTCAAGACGCTTTTTTGCATCTTTTGCTAATGATGCTTCAGGTGGTGTCAGTAAATAAGCATAAGCCTGATGATGTGAGCGCCCAACGCGACCCCGCAGCTGATGCAATTGTGCTAAGCCAAAATTATCCGCGCGTTCAATCACGATGGTATTAGCATTAGCAATATCAATACCGGTTTCAATAATCGTGGTACACACCAAAATTTGATAGCGATTTTGTTGGAATTCAAACATGATTTTCTCAAGTTCACGCTCGCGCATTTGCCCATGCGCTACCGCAATGTTGATATCAGGGAAAAGCTTTTGTAACTCCTCAGCCTTATGATAAATCGTGCTAACACTGTTGTGAAGATAATAAACTTGCCCGCCCCTTAACGCCTCACGCATCACGGCTTCTTTGACAATGCCACTGTTATATTGTCTAACAAATGTTTTCACCGATAGGCGTTTAGCAGGTGCTGTGGCAATCACTGACAAATCGCGGATATTAGAAAATGCCATATTTAATGTGCGTGGAATAGGGGTTGCCGTCATCGTTAGAATATCGATATTAGCACGCATTGCTTTCATTTTTTCTTTGTGAGTGACGCCAAAACGATGCTCTTCATCGATAATTAACAATCCCAAATTATGGAACTTAATTTTCTCAGATAACAATTTATGTGTGCCGATGACAATATCGATATTACCATCGTTGATTTGTTTGATCGCATCATTTTGCTCTTTGGTTGTTTTAAAGCGTGACAGTACTTCAACAGTTGCACCCATTTCACTAAATCGATCACTAAAGTTATCAAAATGCTGTTGTGCTAATAAAGTGGTTGGTGCTAAAACAGCGACTTGTTTATTGTTACTTGCGGCAATAAAGGCGGCACGCATCGCTACTTCTGTTTTGCCAAAACCAACATCACCACACACCAAGCGATCCATTGGTTTATCTGAAATCATATCTTTAATGACATCATGAATTGCAATGGCTTGATCAGGTGTTTCTTCAAAGGGAAACCCTTCACAAAATGCCAGATAGTCTTTCTCATGGAATATATTGCCATAGCCTTGTTTGAGCGCACGCTCTGCATAAATTGCCAAAAGGTCAGCGGCAACATCATTGATCTTTTTAGCCGCTTTTTCTTTTTCTTTTTGCCAAGTATCGGTGCCAAGCTTACTAATAGGTGCATGTTCAAGCTCAGTACCACTATAGCGACTGACTAGGTGTAGTGCATAGATTGGCACATATAACTTTTCATCATTTTTAAATTTAAGCGTTAGAAACTCAGTGTCTTGTGCGCCGAAATCAAGCTTAGTTAAGCCATCAAAACGTGCAATACCGTGTTCAATATGCACTACTGGGCTGCCTAGACTTAGTTCCGATAAATCTTTAAGGGCGACAGTCGGTATGCTTTGATCTTTTTGTTTAATGCGTGTGCGTAGATTAATCGCACTATGATTTGCAAAGAGATCAAACTCGGTAATGATAAGTGTTTTATGATTTTTATTATGGGTAATAATACCTTGGGTAAAAGGTGCAACAGTAATCGCTCGTGCTGAGCCCGATTCAAGCGCATCACTGAAGTTGACATAGGTATCAAGCGTCAAACCCAGTTTGCTTAAGTTTTCATACATAAGCGCTTTTCTGCCAGGACTTTCAGCACAAAAAATAACTTTGTTAAAGTTTGTATTTGTTAATAAATCCAGAAGCTTTTGATAGGGCTCTTTATATTGATAATGTACATGAATATCAGGTAGAGCCTCAACTTCAAGGTTATTTGCCTTGGTTTTATCTTGAGATAACCATTTAATGTGCGTGAAATCTTTGATTAAGCCATTAAATGCAGCAGGGGATAAGAAAACCTGCTCAGGTTGTAAAATAGGGCGCTCACGATCATGGGCTAATTGGTCATGTCTCGTCAAAATATCAGTGTGATATTTCTCTAATGACAATTGGCAGTTATAAATGCTATGAATGATCGTATCTTGTTGTAAATAGTCAAAGAGTGTATTAACACCTTCAAAGAATAGTGGCAGATAAAATTCAATACCACTGATCATTTGCCCTTTAATGATACTTTGATAAACTTGGTTTTGAGTATCTGCGTGCGGTATCATCTCATACCAGTTTAGTGCAAATTGATCGAGTGTTTTTTTATCAAGGACAAACTCTTGTGTTGGCAATATGTTGACTTCATCAATTGGTGAGTGAGAGCGTTGTGTTTCCACATCAATACAGCGGATACTATCAACCTCATCATCAAATAGATCAATACGATAGGCGTCATCCGAGCCCATTGGGAAAATATCCAAGATACTGCCACGCACACTAAACTCACCTCGAGTAATCACTTGGGTGACATTTTGATAACCTGTGGTTTCTAGTTGCCGCTTTTTTAGCGTTAGATCAAGCCTGTCACCTCTTTTGATCACAAAAGCATTAGCATGCAAAAAGGACTTTGGTGGTAGATATTTAGTCAGCGTATTAACACTGGCAATGATAATGCTATTGGGATTATTTTGAATCTGGTTTAAGGTATTTAAACGTGATGAGATCACATCCTCACTCGCAGAGAAATAATCAAAAGGCAAAATCTCAAGATCAGCAAAATGCAAAATGGTTTTTTGTGGCAGTAAAAAGCACAGCTCATCATATAATTGTAGTGCGACTTGTGCACTTTCACACACTAATAAATGAGGCTTTTGATCATTTGCCAAGATGTATTCATTTAAGGCAAGCGATAGTGCCGTAGGAATGGCGTTGGCATAAATATTGCGTGTCGCTTTTGGCAGAATCTGCATGATAAATTTAAATCTAGAATATTGTGTGGCGTTATTTTAGCGAACTCATATGGCATATACCAGACAATACCAGAAAAGATGCTAATTATTGCGCGGTATAGCCACCATCAATGGCAATATTGCTACCTAATAAGAAACTGCCTGCTTGATCAATAAGATAATAGATTAAACTCGCTACTTCTTCTGGTTGTCCTAAGCGTTTTGCCGGTTGTAGTAATTGTTCTTCTTTATGAATGGTATCAATATCAGCCCCTGATTTTTGGCAATAGTTTCGTATTGCTTGCCAATAAAGTGGTGTTTCAATCGTGCCAGGACAAACACAATTGGCAGTAATATGATCTTTAGCATAATCAAGAGCGATGTTTTTGGTCAGCTGAGCAATAGCGGCTTTTGTTAAGCCATAAACTGCTGAGTTATTTTTAGCAACAAAAGACTGATCAGAACCGATAGTAATAATGCGTCCACCATGTGCGTTTTGCTTCATTAATGAAATGGTTTCTTTAAGCACAAAAAAGCATGAGGTAAGGTTAGTGTTTAACACGCGAAAATAATCTCTCTCTGATGTATTTTCAATGCTGGCAGAGAAATGAATGCCAGCATTAGAGATAAGCGCGTCAATACGTGGATATTTTTCTTTAATGTGTTTAAAAGACTCACTGATTGCCGCAACTTGACTTAAATCCGTTTGAATATAATCAACACCAGAAACTTCATTTGGGGCGATATCTAGATTAATCACCTGATAATCATTGGCATGAAACAGCGCACAGCACGCCTTGCCAATGCCTTGGCTGCCACCGGTAATAATAATGGTTCTTTTTGAGGTCATAACGAGACTTGATTGCTTTACTTATGGCTATTAACTTTAAAGAAAAAGTGACTGAAAGCAAATGATAATTTATGCTTCCATGTTGTTAGATATTCACGTTTTGATGGCGAGTGTATAGAGTTTCTGCTTTGAAAACAAATATAATTGATCGCTTGTAGCAAGTTCAAAGTCAGATAGTCGCAACTATCTTTCGAGTCAAGACATATCATGAAAATATTCAGGGAAAAAAATGCCGCCTTTCATAAAAAATAACGTTAGAATATCCAGTGTATTTTGTTATTTTTAGGTTATGAGGAGCCCGTCATGTCGTTGACAGAAGCAATACCAACAATCGATATCCAAGCAGCATCCTTGGATATTTGGGATAGTAAATATCGTTTAAAAACACGCTTAGGTGAGCCTGTTGATCAAGATATTGATGCGACATATCAGCGTGTTGCCAAAGCATTATCAGAGGTTGAGGCAACCAAAGCGTTGCAACAAAAACATTATGAAGAGTTCTTGTGGGCATTAAGAAATGGTGCCATTCCCGCAGGAAGAATTGTCTCTAACGCTGGTGCACTTGAGCATAAGCCTGCGACTTCTACGATCAACTGTACGGTTTCAGGCACGATTCATGACTCGATGGATGATATTTTGCAAAAAGTACATGAATCAGGATTAACACTTAAAGCCGGATGTGGAATTGGTTATGAGTTCTCAACATTGCGTCCAAAAGGCGCATTTGTTGCCGGAGCTGGTGCGCATACTTCAGGTCCCATGTCATTTATGGATATCTATGACAAGATGTGCTTTACCGTGGCATCAGCAGGTGGCAGGCGCGGTGCACAAATGGGCACCTTTGATGTTGGCCATCCTGATGTCTTTGATTTTATCCGTGCCAAACGCGAAGATGGGCGTTTGCGCCAATTTAACTTATCATTATTGATTACCAAAGATTTTATCGATGCCGTTGAGCAGGATGGACAGTGGCATTTGGCTTTCCCGATGACTGAGGCTGAACAACAGGCACATAACATTGATTTGCAAGATACAACACAAGTATTATGGCGCGATTGGCCGGTTAAAGATGACTATATAAATGATGATTCAGGCCTTGTTGCTTGTAAGATTTATAACACAATCAAGGCGCGTCGTTTGTGGGATATGATCATGTCCTCAACCTATGATTATGCTGAACCTGGGTTTATCTTGATCGATAAAGTTAATGAAGATAATAATAATTGGTTTTGCGAGACCATTCGTGCTACAAACCCATGTGGTGAGCAGCCATTACCACCTTATGGTTCTTGTTTGTTAGGTTCGGTTAATTTAACTAAATTTATTGAAGCACCATTTACCAAAGAGGCTCGTTTTGATTGGGATAAATATCGTAAAGTTGTGCGTATCTTTACGCGCATGCTTGATAATGTCGTCGAAATCAACGGTCTTCCATTAAAAGAGCAACGTCATGAGATCGAATCCAAGCGTCGTCATGGCATGGGCTTTTTAGGCTTGGGTTCAGCAATTACCATGCTTAAGATGAAATATGGCAGCAAAGACTCGGTAGCATTTACCGAAGAAGTTGCCAAACAAATGGCATTAGAAGGTTGGCGTGAAGGCGTTAAATTAGCCAAAGAAAAGGGTAGTGCACCGGTGCTTGAGAAGGACTTTGCCGTTACAGAAGAGTTCTTACGCTTACGTCCTGAGATGGCAGCAGATGGTGTGAAAGTTGGTGACATAATCAAAGGACGTATGTTGCATGCTAAATATAGTCGTTATATGCAACGCATAGCCAAAGAGGATATCTCTATTATTGACGCCATTTGTGAGTATGGCTGTCGCTTCACACATCATACATCTATTGCACCTACGGGTACGATCTCGTTATCATTAGCAAATAATGTGAGTAACGGTATTGAGCCAAGCTTTGCCCATCACTATGCGCGCAATGTCATTCGTGCAGGTAAAAAATCCAAAGAAAAAGTAGATGTATTTTCCTATGAGTTATTAGCGTATCGTCAGTTAGTTAATAACGAAGCAATGCCATTTGCTAAAGATCAGGCACAGCAATTACCTGAATATTTCATCAGTGCTGATAATGTCAAACCGAAAGAGCACGTTGATATTCAAGCAGCCGCACAAAAATGGGTTGATTCAAGTATTTCAAAAACCGCTAACGTGCCGACGGATTTCCCATTTGCTGATTTCAAAGACATATATCTTTATGCCTACCATCAAGGTTTAAAGGGATGTACAACCTTTAGATTTAATCCTGAAGTTTTCCAAGGTGTTTTGGTTAAAGATGAAGATCTTGAGAAAACCAAATATCGTTTCACGCTTGATGATGGTTCAATGCTTGAGCTAAAGGGTAATGAAATGATTGAGTATGATGGTGAAGAGCATACAGCAGCAAACCTATATGACGCTTTAAAAGAAGGATATTACGGGAAGTTCTAATGCTTATACCATCAAAAACTTCTTTAGCATTAAGCATCACAAAGTGATTTAGATGAGTATAATACAGAAACTTTGGCTGTTTAGGTTGGATAAATAGCTAAGACTATCCGATAATATACTCAAGCAATTAATCCATAAGGAAAAATTATGTGGGCAATTATCGGTAGCAGTGGATTTGAAGAGTTTGATGAGTTTGAAATAGTAGAAACATTGCCACGCGAGACACCATTTGGACTATGTTCAAATGGCTTTTATCGTATTAAGGTTGGCAATGCTGAAATGTTGTTCCTGTGTCGCACTGGACAGTCTGAAAATATCTTACCAAGTAAAATAAATTATCGCGCTAATATTTATGCACTGAAAAAGCATGGCGCAACAGCTATTCTGGCGTTGTCATCTGTGCGCAGCTTGCAAACGGTATTAAAACCTGGTGATATGGCAATCCCTTATCAGTATATTGACCGCACCAAAGGATTGCGTGAATCGACTTTCTGTGATGATGGCATCTTAGCCTATGTTTCATTAACCCATCCAATTAGTGAAAAAGCGGCTGATATCATCAAAAAACGAAAAGCACATTTTGATTTTCCGATTCATTTTGGGCAAATTTGCGTGTGCATTGATGGACCACAATTCCCAACGATGATTGATGCTAAATGTTATCAAGCAATGGGTGGTGGGGTGATTGGCATGACGGCTTTTCCTGAGTTTGCCTTAGCACGAGAAGCGGGACTTCATTATTTGCCTTGTAACTTTATTGTTGATTATGTGCCGTGGGCGGATGATATTGATAATAATGACTGCATATTACAAACCCGTTTTGATAATCATGCTAAGGCGGTGATGTTAATTCATTGGGTTAGTGAGAAATTAACTGAATTTGCGCAAAGTGATTGTAGTGATCAAGGCATTGCAAGCTCTATCAGTGGTATGGGTGATCGGATGACACCGCGCCAACAAAGTTGGTTTAATGTATTAGCCAAATCTAATAGTGAAGTTATTGTTGCCAAAGAAACTGCTGAAAGTATTCGTGAAGTAACCCTTTATCATGGGCAAAAAGCCGTACCAGAAAAACTGCAAAACTTATTAGACTTTGTCAATAAATATAGAAAAGACGAGGTTTTATCCATTGCCGGTGTTCGTAAATCAGCAGCATCGCTTATGTTATATGCCGGTAGCAAGGTTGATATTGCCTCTGTGCGTGATTTCGCGGTGAAGGTAGAGGGGCGCGAGATTAATGTACGCTTGTACCATCCAAATCCTAACGAGCATTTGCCTATTGTGATTTATACGCATGGTGGTGGTTTTGTGTCTGGAACGCTTGACTCATTTGATGCGCCATGCAGGCATTTAGCACATACGACAAATCGCGTGGTGTTAGCTATTGACTATCGTTTGGCACCTGAGAACCCATATCCAGCTGGATTTAATGATGTCTATCAAGTCGCCAAATGGGCATATGAGCATGCTGCTGATATTAAGGCGGATCATAACGACTTTACCATGATTGGTGATAGCTCAGGAGGTAACTACACGGCACTTTGTGTTGAAAAATCCATTCAAACCGGTGACTTTCTAGTAAGCAATCAAGTCCTTATTTATCCAACAACTGATTTAACACATAACACAGAATCAATGCGTGAGTTTAGTCAAGGGTATTTGCTAGAATCACGTCAAGTCAATTGGTATAACGCACAGTATCGTCCTAAAGATATGAATGGTACTGAGCCAGAGATATCGCCACTGTACATTAAAGATCTTGAAAAAATGCCACGCACTATGGTATTTACTGCAGGCTTTGATCCATTAAGAGATGAAGGGTTGCTCTTTGCGCAAAGTTTAATGGAAAAAGGTGTGGATACACATCATTATCACTTTGATAATATGATTCATGGCTTTATTAACTTTGGTAAGTTGGTGCCACAGGAATGCGAGGTTTTATATCAGCGGATTGAACGTTTCTTAGCTGCTAAATAAGGCTATGACTTTTTAGAGCTTTTTAAATTATCCCATGACTTTTGCCAGCGGTTAATATTGTCTCTTGCGGTGGTGTTGAAATAATCATTTGGTGTTATTGCCGCATTTGGCTTTTTAGTAATGGCGGCAGTGGCATGCTTTTGTCCTAGATATAAATCAAGTGTTTTGTTAAAACACATAACCAACGTGTTTTGCATATCGGTACCATAAGATTTAATAACTTGTGCTAAAAACTCATTACTAAACATTTGTCTTGGGCTCGTCTCCTCAAGATCATTAATAATCTGCATTAATACACTTCGGGTAATGTCTTTGCCGCTTTTATTTTCAACTACGACGACATTTTCATGTTCAATTATCAGTTTATGTACACCCTCTGCGGTAATGTAGCAACTGTCCTGTGTATCATATAAACGTCGATTAGGATACTTCTTAATAAGCCTAACCTCGTTTTTATCGTATTGCTTCTCCATGAAAAAATTCCCATCATCTAGAAAACTTACTTGAATCGCAGTGTAACATAAATCATTCATTATCAATATATGAGAAAAGCAAATACACGGTGCAAAAAATAATTTATGCTCAATTTCTTTTATTTACGAAAGATTTTTGCATGAAAGCGCAGAAATATCATTATTTTAGCGTATTTATGTATATACTATAGGCGTTTTAGTTAAGGGAAAAGTTTTAGGAGAAACGATGGCAAGTTTAGAGCAAGAACAACATTCAAGTGGTTTTGAACATGGTCGCATTAAAGTAATCGGTGTTGGTGGCGGCGGCGGTAATGCCGTAGGTTACATGGTCGAGAAAGGCTTACAAGGTGCGCAAATTTATGCGATGAATACAGATAAGCAAGCACTTGATAAAAATGCCGCACCCCATAAGGTACAAATTGGTGAATTTATTTCCAAAGGACTAGGTGCCGGAGCAAATCCTGAGGTTGGTCTTAAAGCTGCGCAAGAAAGTATGCATAATATTGAAGAGGCTATTGCTGATTGTGATATGTTATTCATTACTGCAGGCATGGGCGGTGGTACTGGTACAGGAGCTGCTGGCGTTATTGCTGAAGTTGCAAAACGTAAAGGTATTGTGACGGTGGGTGTGGTAACGACACCTTTTTCATTTGAAGGGCGTCGTCGCGAGGTCGTTGCTAGACAAGGTATTTCAGCACTTCAAGAGCATGTCAATTCCTTGATCGTTATTCCGAATGATAAATTACGTAAATCATTAGGTGACAGAACAACACTAATGGAAGCATTTCATGCTGCCAATGATGTGCTTTTTAATGCGATGTCATCAATGACTGGGATTATTAGAACCCCTGGTCACATTAACGTTGACTTTGCGGATGTAAAAACAGTTATGGCATCCCCTGGTTTGGCAGTAATTGGCACAGGGCACGCCGGTGGTGAAGATCGCATTTTAAAAGCGGTTGATAAGGCGGTTTCTTGTGATCTGTTAGAAGATATTGAGCTGAAAGATGCCAAAGGTTTATTGGTATGTGTCACCTCTAGTAATGATATTTCTTTAGGTGAATTCACCGAGTTAGGTGATCGTGTGGCAGAGATTGCATCTGCTGACGCGCCAGTTATTATCGGTACCTCCATCAAAGAAGATATGGGTGATAATGTCGATATTACGATTATTGCAACGGGCTTTGACGTTGATGTCACAACTGAGCGTTATAACACGATTCGTCAGGTGAAAGCACAGACTCAATCTAGCCAAAATAGCTTAACCGAAGGGCAAACCTTGGCGCGTAAAATAAATCCAGAAGATAATTAATAACTGGAGTTACGACTTTTGCTATTTCAACACCCCGCCTCGCAAGCTTAAGCACCCCTCTTGCAAAGAGGGGAATTAAAATCACCGACGTCCAATTCCTCTCTTTGCAAGAGGGGTGGCAGCCGTAGGCTGACGGGGTGTTTATAAGGTCATAGTTTTTCTAAAGTGTGTAACTTCGGTTAATAAGCTTACTTAACAACACGGACTATTTTGACAATATTGCGCATAATGCGCTTTTAATTTACGGTGTATTACCTTGTTGCTTGCTGTTCTTGGCAGTTTTTCAATTAAAATAACATCGCTTATTTTAAACAATGGGTTTAAATACTCTTTAAGCAATGTTTGCATTTGTGATTTTAACTGACAAAGATCGATTTGTGCTGTTGGTACAACATAAATAATAAGTTTAGATATGCCTTCAATTTCATCATTAACTGCCACTGCAGCAAGCTCATAAATATGCGCTAAATTTAAAAGCACTTGCTCAATCTCGGCACTTGAGGTTTTAATCCCACCTAAATTCATGGTGTTATCAGCACGTCCTAATGAGCGGTAATAGCCATTGGATGTGCGCTTTAATAAATCACCATGTCGACGTAATGGCATATTATTGTAAGATGGCATATCACGATAATATATATCACTGTTATTAGTATTTAATAAGCGGTTGGATAAGCCTAATGCACAAGAACTTAATGCAGCTTCACCAACACTCACAGTGTTTTGTGGCAAAATGTGATGCCTCTCATCCAAAAGCTTAAGCTCAATACCAAAACATACTTGCGAGAATTGGGAAGGGACATTCGCCTGCAACAGTGTTGAGCTGATATAAGCACCGCCAATCTCAGTGCCGCCACAGTATTCTATAATCGGTTTATAGCCGGCATGTAATGATAGATAAAACATATCTTCAACATTAGAGGACTCACCAGTGCTGGCAAAGAGCTTAATATGCTGCCAGTTAACGTTCTCAAGCACAGCATTCGTGCGCCAAGCATTAACAATGCTAGGAATGACACCGAGTTTAGTGACTTGAGTTTTTTCAATAAACTCGGCGAATTCAAGCGAGGTCGGTAAGTCTTCAGTTAATGCCATTGTTGCCCGATTTAAAAAGACAGCAAATACAAGCCAGGGTCCCATCATCCAGCCAAGATTGGTTGGCCATGCCCAAATGTCTTCTTTGTTAGTATCCATATAAAGCTTGGCATCGGTTGCTACTTTAAGTGCCGTACTTTGTTCCCAAATAATAGCTTTTGGTGTGCCTGTTGTGCCTGATGAGAATAAAATATTAATAACACCTTGCGCATTATGTAGATAGGGATTAGGCACGGTACTTATGTTATGCGGAGTTAATAAGTCATCAAAAGACATGTCATGAGCACGTAAGTTAATGCTTTGATTCTTAGTGTTTAAGCAGATAATTGATGAAACCTGACAACTCACAATCTTTTGATAGAGCTCAAGCGTTTTATTGCCGCGAGTGATCACATCCTGAGTCATCACAAGTTTGCAATTACTAACACTAAGTCGTTTATTGATTTCATTCTCGGAAAAACTATCGGCAATTGAAACAACACTTGCTCCAAGATAGATAACAGCCAAGTAAGTTGCCACTGCCTCAATGTTCATTGGCATAATAATAGCAACGGTATCATTTGGGCTTAATTGATAATGGTGTTGAAACCCTTGAGCGATTGTAAGCACTAAGTCTTTAAGCTCTGCATAATTGATTGTTTGATGGGTACATTTACCATAACGAACCCCTTTATAAATAATTGCAGGCTTCATCGCAAGATCATCTTTAACATCAATACAACAATCAGCAATATTAAAAGAAGCACCTGGCAACCATGTTGGCGTGTAGGGGAATAACGACATATCAAAGCTTGCTGTTGATTTTTTGTTAAAAGGTAAATTCAAATCAGCAATTGCTTGCCCCCAGAAAGCTTGAGGTGAGTCAATGCTGTATTGATAAAATTGAGAAATATCCGAGAAATTAAGCTCATTAAGCCATTTGCCTAAATAGCTACTTTTCATTGTTTCACTATCTGGCAACCAAATGGGTTTAAATTCGCTCTTAGCATAACAAAGGTGATATAGCTTATAATGGCTATCAAAAGGAATATCGGGTGTTAAATAGTATTGTGTTAGTTGTTGCCACTTTTCCTGAGGTGATAATTTGCTTATAAGCAGTTGTTTGATAGCATTTATATCAGCTATTAATGGTGTATTGCATAAAAAATCTAAATCCTTATCCATGGCTTTTCCTTTTTGAAATTGATTTAAAGCACAAAACAAGGATATTGTAGCTAAAATTAAATTGAAGTAAAAAGGTTCATTCCTGCAAAGTATTCGCTTGACCTTAATCCCAAGGTCGGAATAGAGTGTAGATGAGCTTATTTCAATGCAACTAAAAGGAGATATGAATGTTTGAATACCAAAATATTATTTATGCAATCGATGTTAATGACGATGTGGCAAAAGTATTAGATCATTTGGTTGATTACGCTAAAACCAAAAAAGCAAACTTACATGTTATCAGTGTCCATAAAACCGTTTTTGACTATGGCTATGGCGCAGGTGTTTCAGAGAAAACACCTAACCAGTTAATCAAGGATCGCTTGACACAGAAATTTACTGAGGTCACGGCTGATATTGATAAACACAATTATGTGATCTGTAAAGTCATTGATGCGGATTCTGTTGCAGATGGCATTATTGAATATATTGAAAAACAAAACATTGATCTTTTAATTCTCAACGGTCACCATCATGGCGTTTTTGGGCGCATGGGTTCAGTGGCAAGCAAGATTTCTAATAATGCACCGTGTGATGTGGTTATTCTAAAAAATGCTTGATGCACATCAACAATTAAATGATGGTCAAAGTATCAGTCGTTATCTTAGTTTATTAAATCAAATCGATGACAAAACAATCGTCATTACGGCAAACACTCGCCTAAAAGATCATTTAACGGCAATGTATTTAGACTATACGCGTAATCAGCAGCAGTATGTCGTATTGCGTGATGTTTGTATGAGCTTTGATGGGTTGGTTGATGCTTTATATACGCACGCACAGATGATTGAAAGTGCGTTACCTCAATTAATCAGTGATGATGAGGCACATTTTTTATTGTTGAGTTACCTTAAAGAAGATGCGGATGTTTTTATGCCCAATGCGCAGCAGGCAAAGCTTGTACTGGGTGCATGGCAGCTGTTACAACAATGGAATCTTGATGTTAAAGCGCTTGAGAGTGAAACAGAAAATAAGAATGTTCGTTTGTTTTTGCGCTGGATCGAACGCTATCAAAACACCTTGATTGAACATAACTGGATAGATAAGTCACGCCTCATCACAGCGCTTTTGGCAAAGCATGAGATATTAGCTAAGACCTTTGAGTATTTGGATTATCAGAAAATCATCTTAGTTGGTTTTGACACCTTGACACCACAAATGGAGGCATTTTTTGCGCACTGTGTATCTAAGCTTAATATTACGATAGATAATTGGACTTTAGTCAATACAAAAAGCAAGTTGCAAATAACCGAATATCTTGAGGATCAACTGGAGATCCAAAAAATTGCTAAAGCCGTTTTTGAATTGAGCCTAAGCGAGCCACAAGCAACAATTGGTGTGATTGTACCAGATTTACAGACGCAATTTGGCGCTTTGATTGATGCCTTTGATCAGTATTTTATTGCAACTGAAGTCAAACAAAATCCTTTGTTAGATAACAGCGTACGCGAATATACCATATCAGGTGGTGAAAGCTTATTGTATCAAGGCATTGTTTATCAGCTGATGCTATGGCTTAAGATGAGTAAAACGCTAAGCTATGATGATATGAAATTGATGTTAAGCTCAAGCTATCTTAAAGGGCATGCTGATTACAAAGTAGCAAGATATCAAAAGCTGCAAGCGCTTAAATCGAAAGTACCTGAATCCATTGAATTTGCTAAGTTGATTAAGCTTAAGTTATTTACTGATGATTGTGATCCAATCTTATTGGAAGTGATCACGCAAATGTTACGTTTCCATAAATCGCATAGGCAAGAGGGTAAAATCACAGCCTTTGCTTTTATTGAAAAGCTAAAAGAAGCACTTGCAATCCTTGGGTATCTTGATCATTGCAAGCTTACCAGTATAGAGCATCAGGCGTTAGCACAGTTTTATAAGCTACTTAATAAGCTTATTATGTTAACGCGTTTAGAGGTTAAGCTTGAGTTTAATCAGTGGTTGATAGAGTTACAAACCTTAGCCAGTAACACGCTTTTTCAAACTGAAACAACGACGAATCCACGTGTGCATATCCTAGGGATGCTTGAGGCAACTGAAGTTTACTTTGATCATCTGTTTGTGATACGCATGAATGATAGTAACTGGCCAAGTCTTGCTAATATGAATCCTTATTTGCCTTTGTCATTGCAACGATCGCACTCAATGCCACATTCCAGTGTCGAACGTGAGCTTCAATTTGCCAAAACCATTACCAAGCGCTTAACCAAACAGGCGAAACATATTCATTTAAGCTATGCATTATTAAATGATGAAAAAATACAAATGTGCTCCCCTTTACTGATGGGGTTGTCTACGATTGCGTATGATCATACAAAGCTTGATTATAAAAGGAATGATGAAGTGCAGTTTGATGTATTTGAGGACAGCTCATTGTCAGCCATGACAACAGAAGCTTGTCAAACACTCAAGGGTGGATCGCAAGTTTTTAAAAACTTTGCTGAATGTCCGTATCGCGCGGCATTGATTCACCGATTGCATCTGGATGCCGATAAGGCGCATAAGCCAATATTATCAGCACTTGAGAAAGGTGTGATCATTCATCACGTACTAGAGCAGATTTGGCGCGAGTTAAGAACATATGACAACTTAATTAATATATCAAGAGATGTATTGATTGAAAAAGTAGCGCAACATGTCCAATCAGCGTTAAATATGCATGTGGCGTTAATCAATATGCTGCCACAACTTATTAAAGAAGTTGAGATCATGCGTCTGCAAGAGGTGATCATACAGTGGCTTGACTATGAGAAATCACGCCAAGAGCCGTTTGAAATCTTAGCCCTTGAGAAAGAGCTCAAATGCACAATTGCAGGTGTGACACTTAAGCTACGTTTAGATCGAATTGATCGACTTAAAGATAATCATACCGTAGTTATTGATTATAAAACGTCTAAAAGTTATCTCATTAGCGATTTGCTCAAATCACCGATTACTGAATCTCAATTGCCATTATATGCCATCTATGAAAATGCTGATGCTGTAGCAGTTGCGACAGTAAATGGTGCTAAGATTGGTTTGCAAAGTATCTCAAGCATTGATGATTGGATACAAGAAGGGCAGCCAAAATCTTATCCTACCAAAAAAGTATCTGAAGATGCGCCGCAAAATTACACGGCATTAAAACATTATTGGCAAGCGCAACTGGATGAGCAAATGTCAGGTTTTGTTGCTGGTGAGTCGATGTTAACACCCTCAGCGGCGAGCTGTCAGTATTGTGAGTTTGCGATTGTTTGTCGTGTGAGTTATTTCTAGTCATCTTTAGTCATCAAGAAAGACACTTGTGATTATTGATCTTTTTGTATACTAAATGTGCATATATTCTTTTGACTTTAAGAGGAGCATATTATGAATACCAATAAGTTGTTATCACCTGTTAAGTTTTTTAAAGTGTCACGCCTATCTCGCTATTTAGGCTTTGGCTCATTGTTTTGTTTTTCGCCGGCGTTTGCCGATATCTTACAACTTGAAAAGGGCAGTTATACTGACAGTTTGAATAATAGAGTGGATATCATTAGTGGCAAACCATTTACTGCATTAAATGCCATACCCAAAGTCTCCTCACAGTTGAGCTCACCTTACCCAACAACCGATTGGTGGTCATCGCTTATTTGGAGCTTTAATAATCAAAACATGTTTTCAGAAGCGATGTTTCCACATCCATTAAGTGTCAAAACAAATGCCAAAGGTTTAGAGATTGGCTATCCACAAGAGGCGCGTGTTTATTCGCATGAATGGCAGGGCAAAATACTGCAACGCAATTCAGGTTATCAATACCCACATTTTGCTGATATGACGGTTGGTTTAGATGGTTTTAACGTTGATAAGACGGTTGTTGATGATTATTCCGATTGGAGTGTGACAAGTTTATGGCAACAAGGACAAGATGAGTTAAGAGCGACTTTTGGACATGGATTACCTTTTACCTATTTTGAAAAAAAAGGCAACAAAGATGTGGTGGTTGAATTTGCTGAGCTTAAACAAAATCATCATTTCTCACCTTTTAATGCGCAAGTATTCATATTAGATCATATCAATGGTCAGTATATTGGCAACACCACAGAATTTGCCATATTTATTAATGCCAATGCACCAGGTTTGGCGATTAAAGCGCGTATATCCTATGATTTCAACGGTGATGGCGAGTATGACAAAGTCGAGCTTTATAGTAATTTTGCGACAGATGCCGATAAGCAAAGTATTGAGCGATATACGCAGAGTGATCGTGGTGGCTTAGATCAGACGCGATCTTATGGTCAGTATCAACATTTTAATAATGGCAAGGTGTGTGTTGAGATTTGGCAAACGGAAGGGCAAGGAAGCTTGCTACTGGATTTAACACAAACAAGTGTTAAATTGCCTTTTCAACTAGAGGCACAAAGCTATTATCTTGATGCGTCAAATCATCGCCTAACAGCGCATATGCCTGCTGTTAATACTCTAAATATCGGTAGCAGTGACGAGCCGCGTGTCGTAGGGGATATCGCCAAGGTATGGTATCAATCAAATAATAGTGTTGGTGTTACCATTAACAATCACCATTACGGGATTTTTGCGCCACATGGTAGCCAATGGCAACGATTGCAGCATGGTAATAATGATTGGGTTTATGGTTTGCGATCTAATTTATCCGGCAAAGACTATTTCTCAGTGGCAGTTTTGCCAGATAATACGCCAGAGACACTTAACTTTTATCAAAAACATGCCTTTGCCTTTGTGCGTGATACGCAGGTGAGTTTTGAGTATCAAAAAGAACAAAGTCGTGTATTGAGCACCTTTAATCTACAAACAGAATTAAAAGAATCTCATTCTGATTATATCAACACGCCATTGGCTGCACTTTATCGCCATCAATGGCTTAATAGTAGTGATGAGTTAAGCGCATATAGCTATCAAAGCGCGCGCGGCGAAATGCGTGTTGTTGCGAATAATCACTTTAATACGTCAATACGCTTTCATGGGGTGTTGCCAATATTGCCTAAGTTTGATGACAGCACACTATTGCGCCAAAAATTTATGGCAGATTTTCAAAGACTACAGGCAAACCCAAGACTCTTTAGTGCCAAAGATACTTATTGGCGTGGTAAGGAATATGCCAAAGTTGCCGATCTTATTCAGGTGGCAGATCAATTGGGATTATTGACAGAGCGCGATTATTTATTATCACACTTAAAAAGTGATATTGCCGCATGGTTAACGGTTGATGCCAATAATGATCAGGCATTTTATTATTATGAGCCAATATGGGGAACATTGATTGGCTATCCGGCGTCTTTTGGCAGTAATGATCAGTTAAATGATCACCATTTCCATTATGGCTATTTGGTCAAGGCTGCTGCCGTTGTTGCACTATACGATAGTGCGTGGGCTCATAATTATAAAGACATGATTAATTTAGTCATTAAAGATGTGGCAAATATTGAACGCAATGACATGCGCTTTCCGTGGTTAAGACAATATGATCTATATGCTGGACACGCCTGGGCATCAGGGCATGCCAGTTTTGCCTCAGGTAATAACCAAGAGTCATCCTCAGAGTCGATGCATTTCTCAAGTGCAGTTATTTTGTGGGCAGAAGCAACGCAGCAGGATAACTTAAGAGACTTGGGTGTGCTGTTATATAGCTTAGAAAATCAAGCGATTAATCAATATTGGTTTGATGTGGATAACGCAGTTTTTCCAAGTGATTTCAATCATTCTAATAATGCGATTGTCTGGTCTGATGGTGGTGTTTATGGCACGTGGTGGACAGCAAACCCTGAGGAAATTCATGGGATTAATTTCTTACCTATTCATGGTGGTTCACTATATTTGGGGCAGTATCCTCAGTATGTCGCTAAAAACATCGCGGATTTGAATGCCAGTAATGCCTTTTTTGAAACTGCCAATGGCAACAATAATCTACAGTGGAATAACTGGCAGGGGATTTTATTGCAGTATATGGCACTGCAGGATGCGAAAGGGGCGATGACAGCTTACCAAAATATGCAATACACACCAGAATATGGCACGACAGATACCTTGATATATCATTGGTTACATAATCTGACACTACGTGGTCAAGTGGTTAAAGATATTTATGCAAATACGCCAAGCTATGCGGTTTTTAATAACAATGGCCAGTATAGTTATGTTGCCTTTAATGCCGATACTGTGGCGAAAGAAGTGCGCTTTAGTGATGATGTGAATTTCGTCGTGAATCCTCGAAGTTTCGCACTTTTAGATAATGGCATTGTCAAACATATCCCCTTATCTGTTCAAGAGAATACCACTGAAGATTCACATGATAATACAAACACAAATAATAATACGAATGATGAAACAAACAATGCTTCCGAGGGTACAACGGATAATAATTCGTCGACAAATAACTCGAATAATAGTAATGATGGTAATAACAATGACCAGAATAATCAAAGTGGTGACAATAATAATGAGCAATCATCAACCACAGAGAATAACTCACAAGATACAACCACAAATAATGATGTCGTTTTCGCAATAACTGATCCTGAAGGGCGTTTTGATGGTGTATTACGTGTTAATAATAATGTGGTCTCTGTTGAGATAAATAGCGAAGTGACGCGTAGTTATATTATATTGCATTTTTTCGATCACAATGGCGTGCAGCAAAATGTTCAACTGGTACTAAATGGTGTGATCAATGGTAAGTCGCAGTGGGTTTATAGCACGCAGGACTTTGATTTAAATCAACCGTTTAAATTCACCTTGCAGGATTCAAAATTTGGACAGTTTGAAAGTATAACGTATTTAGCAGCTGACTTAGCCGTAAATATCGACAATGCAGCAGAAAATAATAGTAATAATACAAGTGATTCAAACAATTCAAATGATCCAAATAATGCAAATAATACAAACGAAGAGACTACGACGGTTAATGCAAATAGTATCTCGCTCAGTGATCCGGAGGGGCGTTTTAGTGCCAAGGTGATACGTAATAATGATGAGCTGCAATTGACGTTTGATGCAAAACAGCAGCGTCACTATGTAATTTTCCATTACATGGATCTGCAGGGTCTTAAACAAAATGTGCATTTATCGCATACAGATGGTTATCAATGGACTTGGCAGGGCAGTAATATCGATTTGATGAAACCAGTGCAGTTTACCGTGCATGATATGCATGTTGGGCAATTTAGCTCATCTGAGTATTCATTAGCGGCATTGCAAGTGGACTCAGCAACTGAGACAGAGACAACAGAATCTGCAAGTGACTCCTCTAGCAATAGCAGCCATAACGACGATCAACACATTCAAATAAATGAAGAACGCTTTAGCTTATTGGCAGCTATCAATCAGTCTAATGAGGCATTTAATATCATGCTTAATGCTAAACAAGAGGGTGCTTATGTGATTATTCACTATGTAGATAAACAAGGTATTGCTCAAAATAGACACCTTATTCGACAGGACAATAATCAATGGCAATTAGATGCTGATAGTTTTGATCAAAATAAAGGTTTTTCTTTAACAATTGATGACCCTCGTGGTCAATTTTCAACAGAGAGGTATTTTTTCTAAGCATTAAGCATACTGCCCAACTCGCCAGCGGCGAGAAAGGAAATTATCGATATTGAGCTTCTTTTTCAGAAAATTTTGATTTTGTGCCAACATAGGTGTTGGCTCAGGATGGTGAAAATGAAAATTATACTTGCGCGCGATACGACGCAAGTTACTGACACTACAGTCGAGTAATTTTGCAATATCATGGGTTTCCATTTTACGGTTCATGCACTGTTGAAAAAACTCTAGAATTGAGCAGTGGTAAAGGTTAGTAATTTTTTCTTCAACGGTGATTTTCTTCATCAACTTTCTCCCTATGCGTTCGTCCTTATATTTGTCTTGTCATTGCGACTTAACAAAACATTACAATTAACGTTTCCTAATTAAGCATCCTGCTTTGGCAAATAAGCGATAACTCAACATGGTGCTTATTAGTTGTCAGTTACTTTATATAAAGCCTTAGCGGTTGGCTAGCATAAAATGTAAAAAAAATTGTAAATTTTAGAAATTTAGTGCTTAACTCACTGAAGCATACATGTGGGTACAAACTATAACAAGAAGGAAAAAACCTATGGATAATGATAAAAAACTACCAACATATCAGGCGATAAAAGTTATAAAATTAGACTTAAAGGGACGCATTGCACCTGCTGTATTAGGCTTAGTTTTGGTTTTGAGTGTTGCTGCTACGCAAAAAGTAAATGCAGCAGCGACATCGACTGCAATGGACAATAAAACATTAACAATACCAACGCAAAGTGCTAATAATATTACAGTAGCTGAGGTTGAAAAGGCACAGTCTCAATGGGCAGTAGGAATTGTAGCAATAGGCGATGCTTATACAAATAAAGGAAATTATAAAAAAGTAGCTCAGAACCTAATCAACACGCTCTACGCTTACAATTATGAAAAAGGTGTAGTGATGTTTAAACCAACCAAAGCAAAGGAAATTCCATTTAGATCAACGAAAGAATCCGCTCTTTCTTATTTTGTCGGTGGCAACAAAAAATTTAAAGAAGATAAGGGCTTTGCTCTTCACCCATGGACAAAAGTGGTGTTCCATAACGATGGAATGTATTTCCATGGTGATATGGCGATTGTAATGGGTATGTATGACTTTACTGATGATGAAAGTAAAGTAATAACCGTTGAATATACCTTCGCTTATGTTAAAACGCCAAATGGACAGTTAAAAATTGTCTTACATCATTCTTCTGCACCATTTTCAGATTGATATCCTACAATAAACTGCAAATTGCCTATATTCACTTACATGTCAGCGTGGTGCGGTATATAATGCCGCCACTGTTTTAGATCGGTTTATTTCACCTTTATGCAAGCAAATACAGCTTCAGAACGCAAGTCAGCGCGGATCTGGTTAAAGTCGCGTGCTCATCCTGCTAAAAAATGGGTACAACTCACTATTCTAGTGAGTTTTCTAAGTGGCTTGTTACTTATTGGGCAACTTTATCTGTTAGCGCATATTTGTTATGCCGCTTATATTGAGAAACTATCAAACATTGAACTTGTTAGCTACTTTGTGGCAATTATTGCTATTGTGTTTATGCGAGCAGGTCTGTCGTGGCTTAAGGAAGTCGTGAGCTTTAAAGCTGCGGCTAAGGTAAAAGAGCAGTTAAGAGATGATGTTATTGCGCATATTAATCAATTAGGCCCTGTCAAATCAGGTGAATTAAGCAGTGGTGACTTGATCAGTGCAGCAATGGAACAAGTGGAAGGCTTAAACAACTTCTTAATGTATTTCTTGCCTCAAATGACCTTAGCAGGACTTATGCCACTGGCGATTTTAATCTTTGTTTTTCCACAAAGTATTGTTTGTGGCATTATTTTATTAGTATGCGCACCTTTAATCCCACTTTTTATGATGTTGGTTGGTTGGGGTGCTGAAAGTGAAAACCAAAAACATTTTCAAACCTTAGCGCGCATGAGTAGTGCTTTTTTAGATACACTACACGGTTTAGCCACTTTACGACTGTTTAATCGTGCTGAAAATCATGCGCAAAAAATCTTTGAATACTCTGATGATTATCGTGTTAAAACCATGAAGGTATTGCGCATTGCGTTTTTATCATCTGCAGTACTTGAAGTGTTCTCAGCAGCATCAATTGCACTGGTTGCGATTTATCTGGGCATGGGGTTTATCAATAGTGCCAATGTCCATACGGTGTGGTGGGCATTTGATAACATGACCTTGCAAGGTGGATTGTTTATTTTGCTATTGGCACCTGAGTTTTTCTTGCCTCTTCGTGAGTTAAGCACGCATTATCATGCAAAAACAGAAGCGATGGGGGCAGCCCTTGAATTACAAAAAATATTTGCCTTATCAAAGCATGATGATGTAAAAGGCGAGAATGATGCGCAAGGCAATAAAGGTGAAAAGCGTTTGATACAAGACTTACCAATGATTGATTCAATTCAATTTAATCATTTAAATTTTTGTTATGCTGGTAAATCTAAAAATGCACTGACTAATATTTGCTTTGAGGTCAAACACAAACAGAAGATTGCGATTGTTGGCGCCAGTGGTGCTGGTAAAACGACTATTTTAAATTTGCTTATGCAATTTATGCATGCAAAAGATGAAGGTATTACGATTAATCATGATTTGCCACTTAATCGCATTGATGAGAAGCTTTGGCTTAGTAGGATCAGTTGGCTTGGGCAAAATGCTGGTCTCTTTAAAGGTAGCATTCGCTATAATTTACAACTTGCTGATGTCAATGCTCAAGATGATGAGCTATGGCATGTATTAAAACTGGCACAATTAGATCAAGAAGTCAGTGCATTTCCCGATAAATTAGCGACTGAAATCGGTGAGCAAAGTATAGGCTTATCTGGGGGGCAGGCACAGCGTTTGGCATTAGCGCGCGCCTATCTTAAGCCTTGTGAATTACTTTTATTGGATGAGCCTACGGCAAGTTTGGATAAAGAAAATGAGCGTCTTATCATGCACAGTTTATTAAACAATTGGCAAAATAAAACGGTGATCATGTTGACGCATCGCTTACAGTTCTTGAGCGAGATGGATCATATTATCGTGATGGATGAAGGACGAATTGTGCAACAAGGACGCTTAGAGGAATTGTTACAAGATCAATCAAGTTACTTTTATGCATTGTATCGTCACCAAATCTTAGAGGGAGAAGTTGCATGCGCGCATTAATTCCTTTTTTAAGCATTTTCAAGCATCAAGCAAAATGGATGTTTATTGGTACCTTTCTGGCATTTTTAGCGATTTTGGCCAGTATTGGATTACTGTCTTTATCTGGTTGGTTTATCTCATCAACTGGGTTTGTGGCTATTTCAAGTTACGCAATTGCCAGTCAATTTAATTATTTTTACCCATCAGCTGGGGTACGTGCTTTTTCATTGATGCGTATTCTAACGCGCTATGGTGAGCGTGTTGTCACACATGAGGCAACGTTTAAGTTATTAACTGATATTCGAGTATGGGTTTATAACAAGCTTGTGCCTTTAGCACCCACACATTTAGCACAATATAAAAGTGGTGATTTACTCAATCGCTTAGTCACTGATGTTAATAGTTTAGATAACTTATATATTCGGATTATTTCGCCAAGTTGTGTGCTGTTTTTGTCGATTTTGCTGATTGGTATATTTTTTAGCTTCTTAAGTATTCCTTTAGCGTTAATGACCATGGGCTTTGCTTTTGTTGCAGGGTTTTGTATTCCTGTTGTTGGTGGCAAATTATCTGCTCATACCGCAAAAACGCTAGCGGAAGAGTCCGCAGATTTAAAAACATCAATTACTGAGCATGTGCAATATTTAGCAGAGCTTAAGGTTTTTGCTGCAGAAGATAAGCATGCAGAGATAATTAATATGCAAAATAAAGCGCTTATTACAACGCAACAAAAAATGAGTCATTATACTGGGCTTAATGCAGCTCTTATGACCTTATTTTTGGGTGTGACACTGTGGTGTGGTGTGTGGCTAATGGTCGGGCTTGTTCATCAAGGTGTAATAAGTGGTGCTTTTATTGCTTTGGTTGCGCTAGGCATTATGGGCTTGTTTGAGGCAATTATGCCTTTACCTGTGGCTTATCAGTATTTAGGACGTACAGTATCTTCAGCTAAAAGATTATTAAATATTATTGATCAAAAACCAGCAAAATTATTTGTTAATGACAACAGTAGTGAGCAAATAAGTATGCCAAAACACAATAACATTTCTTTTGAGGATATTTCATTTAGCTACCCTGGGCGTAATAAGCTTATCTATGAGCATTTTAATCTTGAGATTGCAGCCAATGAAAAGTTTGCTATTGTTGGTGCTACTGGTTGTGGTAAGTCAACGATTGTTTCATTATTAGCACGGTTTTATGCGCCATCAGCAGGCAAGATATCAATAGGTAATATTGATATTGCACAATTTACCGAATCACAACTGCGTCAGCAAATAACGATTATCAGTCAGCATGCGCATATTTTTAATGGCAGTATCCGCGATAACTTGTTAATAGCAAATCCTAACGCGACGGATGAGATGTTATGGCATGCTTTACATGTTGTTGATTTAAAACGCTTTGCATTGGAGTTGCCACGTCAGTTAGATAGCTGGACAGGGGAGCATGGTAGGCATCTGTCAAAAGGGCAGCAAAAACGTTTGTCATTAGCGCGTGCGGTATTATCCACAGCGCCTATTTTGATTTTGGATGAACCAACAGAAGGTTTAGACAAAGTGATTGAAAGAAAGGTGATTGATAACTTACAAGCGGTATTTAAAGATAAAACGGTGATCATCATTACCCATAACGACACATTGCTAAGCAGCGTTGATAAGGTATTGCGCATAACACAATAAAAAATGAAGTATTGCATTGCACTATAAACGCGTGATTTCATTCGACAATAAGCGTTGCGCTCACTACAATGACTACAATTTCATAAGGAAACAGTAAGACGATCATAAGATGAAAAAATGTGGATTTGTCGCCATTATTGGACGACCAAATGTTGGAAAATCAACGCTTTTAAATCATATCCTAAAATATAAAATCAGTATCACAAGTCGCAAACCACAAACAACACGTCATCAAATTACCGGTATTAAAACCATTGAAAACACACAGTTTATCTATGTTGATACACCTGGACTTCACCAAGATGAACCACGTGCCATTAATCGCATGATGAACAAACAAGCAAGTAGTGTGATCAATGATGTTGATGTCATTTTATTCGTTGTTGAAGTGGGTAAATGGACAACGGCAGAAGAGTGGATATTGCAAAAAATCGAGTCGGTCAAAGTTCCCGTGATCTTAGTGATTAATAAGGTTGATCAATTAAACAATCGCCATGAAGCAGTCGAATTTACCGATGAGATTAAGCAGAAATACCCCTTTGCTGCAAGCTTTCTTGTTTCTGCCAAACAAGGGCATTTAATCAATAAGTTAGAAGAGAAAATTGAAAGTTACTTACCGGAAAGTGAGCACTTTTTTTATGCCGAGGATCAAGTTACTGATCGCACCGAGCGTTTTATGATGGCAGAAATCATCCGTGAGAAATTAATGCGCACTTTAGGGCAAGAGGTACCATATCAATTAACCGTTGAGATTAACAAAAGCAAGTTTGATGAAGCACGTCAAATTATGGAAGTTTATGCAACTATTTTGGTTGAACGTGCCGGACAAAAAGCAATGGTGATTGGCGCCAAAGGGCAAAAACTCAAAAAGATCGGCAGTGAAGCACGTCAAGATATGGAGTTTATGCTCGGGAAAAAAGTGTTTTTACAATTATGGGTCAAGGTTAAAGAGGGTTGGTCGGATGATGATCGCGCACTTAAATCACTGGGTTATGATTTTTAGGTTTTTTAGGACTGGAGCTATTGTCAATGACTGAACAAACGACAGAAATTTCAAATAAAACAGAAACAGGTAATCAAAATAAAATACCAACAGCAAAAAATGCTAGGGCAAAAGCGTGGAAGAAATATATCATTTTAGGCATTGTTATTTTACTTTGCGTGGTTGGTTTTTATGCTTATGTAAAATATACCGAAATTTATCCATCAACCGATGATGCTTATGTTAATGCCGATGTTATTCATATGTCAGCGCAAGTCACAGGCAAGCTTGATAAGTTATATATCAGTAATAACCAAGAGGTTAAAAAAGGCGAGCTGTTATTTACGATTGAGCCGCAAAGTTTTGAATATGAGCTTGCTAAAGCCAAAGCAGATTTGACATTAGCACAAGAGGAAGTTGCTGCGATTAAAGACTCGATTAATCTACAAGAAGCAAAGCTCAAACAGGCGCAAGCGCAGAAATTTGTCGCAGAACAAAAAGAGGTGCGTATTGCCAAGCTAGTTGTTCAAGGAATGGTTTCAAAAGAAGATGCTGATGAAGCCAAAGGCGATCTTGAGGTGGCTAATGCTAATGTTAATGCTGCATTAGCCAGTATTGCCCAAGAGCAAAAACAATTAACATTGCAACAATCAAAAATTGCTGCTGCCAAAGCAAATGTGTCAACGGCAGCATTAAACTTAAGTTATACCAAGATTTATGCCCCTGCATCAGGGTTTGTGACGAACTTTACGTTGCGTCCTGGTTCACTGATTACACAAAATCAAAATCTATTTGTGCTAGTGAGTAATGAGTCCTATTGGTTGGATGCGAACTTCAAAGAAACACAGATGTCACGGATGAAAGTCGGACAAAAAGCGTCTGTAACCCTTGATATGTACCCTAATGTAACATTGCATGGCACGATTCAAAGTATTAGTGAGGGAAGTGGCAGTGTATTTTCTTTATTGCCTCCTGAAAATGCGTCAGGCAACTGGGTCAAAGTAGTACAGCGCTTTCCTGTAAAAGTTGTTCTTGATCAGAGTGAAGTTAACAAGGTGCCGAGTCTGCGCGTTGGCGCATCAGCAACCGTTGAGGTTGATACGAATTCTTAATTATTCTAATTTGCTTTGTAAAATAGTCATATGCATATGCACTATACCGGTCGTAGATCATTTTTTATTGTTCAATGTCAAAGAAGTTTTTAATGCTTACAGACGATTGAATTGCAGGTAATAGCTAGGACTATTGACAAAGTTCAACGACAGAAATCCTGTAATAACAAGCAATAACCCAACAAATTGCAGAGAGCTGAAATTTTTAAAACGCGTTGATTATAGCTAGAGAAACACTATAAAATGATTTGCGGGCGGTATATACTAACCCAAGTTTCTAAATAGAGTTTATATCACATAATGATTGACACAAGTTTAAAAGAGAAAATAGCAAATATTCAGTTATTGGTACTGGATGTAGATGGGGTTTTAAGTGATGGTAAAATTATTCTAGGCAATGATGGTAATGAGACTAAGCATTTTGATGTTAAAGATGGCTTAGGTATGCTTTTGTTGCAAAAGTTTGGTGTTAAAGTGGCTGTTATTACTGGAAAGAGCTCGCAAATTGTCCATAATCGCTTAACCGCTTTAGGTGTCAATGATATCTATCAAGGACAAAAAAATAAAATTAAAGCTTATGAAGAGTTATTAACAAAGCATCAAATAAGCAAAGAAAATGTCGCCTATATGGGAGATGATTTACCAGATTTGACCTTGATGATAAAATCTGCCGTTTCCTTCGCACCAGCTGATGCGCTAAGCGCTGTTAAAACGCGTGTTGATTACGTGACCGCACAAAAAGGCGGCTATGGTGCCGTGCGTGAAGTCTGTGATCTGATATTAGAAATCAAAGGGTTTCTAGATAAAGTGATTGATGATTATATCACTGTTGGTGAGGTTCAAGCTTAATGTTTTTTAGTAAGCGTGTTTTCTTCACAACGATTGGACTTGTTGTTGTTATTGGTACAAGCGGTTGGTTAGTGGTTAAATCAGCACAAGAGCAAATTAGTCATGGTGATCTGCCAGCACACTTCGTTGAGAATACGGCCAAAGCGATTACCTATGAAAAATATGACACGAAAGGTTGGTTAGAGTATACGGCAACCGCAGTTAATGCCACGCGCTTTTATAATCAAGATGCAAAGCTTACAACAGTTAATGCTACACTGTATTCAAAAGATAAAAAAGACAAGCCTTGGAATATCACTGCCAATTACGCTGATATTACCAATAACAACAATAACATGCATTTATATGGCAATGTGGTGATGCTGCGTAATGCCAATGGCAAAAACTCACCTGCGATTAAAATTGCGACTGATTCAGTAAATTACGATGATGACAAAGACTATATGGATACAGATAAAAAAGTTACGATAAGCCAACCAGGTACACCAAATAATACGATTGGTACAGGCATGAATGGATCACCTAAAAAAGGTGATTTTAAGTTATTGAAGGATGTAAGAAGTTATTATGCAGGACAGTAAAAGAGATAAAAAAAGTAAAAGAAATAAGAGTGGGGTAAAACATAGCTTGCTAAAGTATGCATTATGTAGTGCGACTTCTTTATTTATGCTAGCGCATGCCTTTGCCACTGAACAAAGTGGCTCAATGGATGCCGCTAACATGTTTGGTAAAAATGCTAGCAGTGATGGTCAGATTACCATTTGTAGTGACAGCTTATCTTATAGTCAGAATGCGCACAAGATCATTTATCAAGGCAATGTGCTTGTCATGCAAACTAAAGATGCAAATATTCAATGCAGTGGTTATAGCGTTCCGAATGAAAATAGTAAGTGGCCGGTATATCAATTTCCCAATCCAAAGGAAGCTGATGGTAAAGTGGATTACACAAAAGTGCAAAAAGCAGCATTAGACTATGCTAAGGACGTTTGTAAAAAGCAAAATGGCTGTCGTTTTTTAACAGGACAGAAGCTGACGATTTTATTTGATGATCAAAATAAGCAAGTCAAAGAC
Organism: Cysteiniphilum marinum; assembly: GCF_014857925.1. GTDB lineage: Bacteria > Pseudomonadota > Gammaproteobacteria > Francisellales > Francisellaceae > Caedibacter > Caedibacter marinus. The sequence goes on from NZ_JACYVZ010000008.1 coordinate 70,090, forward strand.
GTTGTATTAACGGCTAATACACCTTACATTGCTAAGTTCTATTCTTTGCCGTTTCCAAAGCAGGCGCAAAATAATAAAAACAAAAATAATGGTGATGGTTCAGATCAGCAAACGGTATATGCTGAAGGTAGACAAATGAACTTTAATATGCTCAACAGTACGCTAACTATACAAGATAAGGCCTATGTTGATCGCGCAGGTAATCGCTTCTCCGGAGATAAGGTGCTTTATGATACTAAAAATGGTCTAGTGACGGTGCCAAATACGGGGCAAAGAGCAACAGTTATTTTAAATAACTTAAATAGTGAAAATAGTAAGTAGGTTGTTAGCATGAGTATTGGCGTAGTCAGTGCCGTTATTATCATTGTCATCGCGATCTTGATCTGGCGTAACTCAATGAAAGCAAGAGAGCATGCGGTTTATATGGCAGTTAAAACAGCAAAGCAATGGGATGTTCAGTTGTTAGATGATACTGTGTGTCTCACAAAGATGCGTTTATCGCGCCAAAGCAATATCGGTAGCATGTGTTTATTTCGCGAATATGCGTTTGAGTATAGCTATGATGGTGTCGATCGCTATAAGGCTTTTTTGCAGTTTAACGGTAACCAGTTTTTGCAGGTTATATCAAATGATCAAAAGATCAGCTTCAAAGAGATACAAGGCGAAAACGCTACTCATAATAAAGAGATGTACACTAATAATATTATTGACTTAAGTGCTTATCGCACAGAAGATAAAAAATCTCCCAATAAAGATAATGACAAGGAGTAGTGAACTGATGATTGAATTACATCAATTTCCTAAATTAGGTGATGTGCCAAACTCCAGTCCTTTTTGTATGAAATTAGAAAGCTATTTGATTGCACAAAAAGTGTCATATCAAAACTTTTATAGTGCGGATTTACGTCGCTCACCAACGGGAAAAATGCCATATATTAAAAAGCAAGGTAAGTTTTATAGCGACAGTAGTTTTATTATTGATCTATTGGAGAAAGAAAGTAGCACACCAATGCAGCAAAACCTAACTGCTTTAGAAAAGTCACAAACCTTGGCATATCAGAGGTTATGTGAAGAGCATTTATATTGGGCTTTGGTTTATAGTCGTTGGGTTGATGTTTCTACTGATAATAACTGGCGCAACATAGTACAAGAAGGAACAAAACTGCCTAAATTATTGTTTGGCATGATTTTTAAAGTCATGAGCAAAAATGCGTCTAGGCAAACCTATGAACAAGGATTAGGGCGCTTGACCAAAGCACAAATCTATCAAAAAGCAGATGAAGATTTATGTGCATTGTCTAATTTTTTAGGTCAAAAAACCTATTTTTTTAATGAGTCACCAAGCTTACTAGATCATATTGTTTATGCTGTTGTTGCTAATATTGAGCACACCCCTTGGCAAAGCCAGTTAAAGCAACAACTCACAAAGTATCCTAATCTACAAGCGCATAGTGCGCGTATGCTTAAGCAGGTTTTCGGTAAATAAACATAAGTAAAAGAAAAAACATAAAAAACACAAAAAATAGGTAAAAACAAAACCATGTCACACAATATCAAAACCTTATTGCAACAACCTAAAGCTGAATTACACATGCATCTTGAGGGGAGTCTTGAGCCTGAGATGATGCTGAATTTGGCGCAGAAAAATGGTGTTAATCTAAAGTACAAAAATTTAGCAGAAATCAAAAAAGCATATAACTTTAATAATCTGCAAGAATTCTTAGATCTATATTATCAAGGTATGTCTGTACTTCAAACCGCTGATGATTTTTATGATTTAACCTATGCCTATTTGCTTAAATCACAACAAGATCATGTGACACATACTGAGATTTTTATCGATCCACAAGCGCATTTATCGCGCGGCATTTCACTTTCAACTCTTTTTGATGGGGTTAATCGTGCCGTCAAAAAAGCGCAAACTGAGCTAAACATAGATACACAATTAATTATGTGTTTTTTGCGTCATTTATCAGAAAAAGATGCTTTAAACACCTTTGATCAACTGATGGCGTATCGTGATAATTTCATTGGTATTGGTTTGGATAGCTCAGAGCTTGGCAATCCACCAGAGAAATTTAAAAATCTCTTTGAATTAGCACGTAAAGAGAAGCTTCACTTAGTTGCTCACGCTGGTGAAGAGGGGCCTGATGAGTATGTTTGGCAGGCCTTAGATATCCTAGGGGTTGAACGCATTGATCATGGTAATGCGATCTTAACTGATGATGTATTAATGAAACGTATTGCAAAAGATAATATCGCACTTACGATGTGCCCATTATCAAACAAAGCTTTAAAAGTAGTACCAAACTTGGTCGATCATCCGGCGCAAATTCTATTAGATAAAGGCATCAAAGTAACGATTAACTCCGATGATCCGGCATATTTCGGTGGTTATGTTAATCAAAACTATATTGAACTGATTGAAGGTTTAAAGCTAGACACCGCGGAAATTCAGCAGTTAATTGATAACAGCCTGACTGCTCGGTTTGTTTAAGCATTATTACAAAGGGGGTTAGTATGAGCTTAGTTATATCTTTCCAAGGGGAAAAGGGTGCTTATTCAGAACAGGCGATTCATAAGTTTTATCAAGCACAAGATAAGCAAAATAAACTAAATAAACAAAATCAGCAGAGTGAGCAAAGTGCGATTAAAACTTTAGCCTGTGGCTCATTTGCTGAAGCACTCGAGATGGTTGCTGAGAAAAAAGCTGACTTTGCGATGATACCCGTGGAGAACTCAATTGCCGGTAGTGTGATTCCAGCCTATGATGAGCTGATTAAATACAATCTACGCATTCAGCATGAAGTCATTTTGAAGGTTGAGCATTGTTTGATGATTCACCCTAATGCAGATATTGATAATATCGAGTTGGTTCGTTCACATCCACAAGCCTTGGCACAGTGTCAGAACAATATTGAGCGTATGCAGTTATCCCCTAAGAGTTTTGTTGATACCGCAGGAGCTGCTAAATACATTGCTGAAAAGGAGGTTCTAACGCAAGCGGCGATTGCCAGTAAGTTAGCTGCGAAAACCTATTCGTTAAAAGTCATTAAAGAGCACTTTGAAGATGAACCGTTTAACTTCACGCGATTTTTCTTGTTGGGACGTGACGAGCTAAATATACCGTATGAAAAAGATCAATTGTATAAATCATCAATTATCTTTACAACATTGCATAAACCTAATGCATTAGTACAAGTACTTGCTTGTTTATCAGAGCACAATATCAATATGTGTAAGATTGAATCTAGACCATCACGCTCGCGTGCTTGGGATTATAGTTTTTTTGTGGATTTTGAAGGTCATGAAGAACAGCCAAATGTACAAGCTGCCTTATTAGCAATTTTAAAGAAGACTTCGTTTTTGAAGAACTTAGGATGCTATCAATCGATCACGCTGTAAATCTTAAAAATTCACACGTATTTGCGATCATGAAATACTATAAAAAGCACGATAATTTGTATACAATCGTTTGTCATTGAATCTTACAAATAGGTAATTCCTTTGATTAAGTACTTAAGGCAGTGGTATCACAAGAAATTTGATAGCAATGAACCTGCCGTCTTTATAGTCGTAACGGTCATTGCGGTACTCATTATTAACTTTTTTGGTGATCTTTTAGCACCAATTTTAGCCGGTGTTGTCATTGCATATTTATTAGAAGCCATTGTTTCTTTTTTGTCAAAAAAATTAAAGTTAAATCGCAATTTGTCTGTTTATATCGTTTTCTTAATTTTTATTGCGTTAGTGATTATGTTGTTACTATTTGTGCTTCCAGCCCTAATGCATCAAGCGGGACAATTCGTACAAAGCATTCCACAGCAGATTAATAATCTACATGCAAGTTTATTGGAATTATCTAAAAAATACCCAACGATCATTACACCTGAACAAATCAAAGATGCAGTAAATACGATCTCAAATATTAAAATGGATAAAATTGCCGGTATTGGTCAATATCTACTTAAATTTTCTTTAGCATCGCTATCAAGCATATTTACTTGGTTGGTCTACTTATTTATCGTGCCATTGTTAGCATTTTTCTTTTTGAAAGACAAAGATCGTATTGGTAAATGGTTTGTCAATATGCTGCCTAAAGAGCGTGGTGCACTCGAAGAAGTATGGGCAGATGTGCGTCCACAATTGGGTAATTATGTCAAAGGCAAAACAATTGAGTGTTTGATTGTTACCGTCGTTACCTATATTGGTTTTATCGTTTTTGGTTTGAATTACTCACTACTATTGGCTATTTGTGTGGGGCTTTCGGTATTTATTCCTTATATCGGGATGGTGATTGTTACTATTCCTGTGGTACTTATTGGAATCAGTCAATTTGGCTTTAGCTCCGAGCTTTTTTATATGCTTTTGGTTTATTTGACCATTCAAGGTTTGGATGGCAACTTATTGGTGCCGTTATTATATTCTGAGGCGTTGAGCCTTCATCCGGTGGCAGTTATTGCTGCTGTTCTTATCTTCGGTGGCATATGGGGCTTTTGGGGGTTATTTTTTGCGATTCCATTGGCAGCACTTATCAATTCTGGTGTTAAGATGTGGACTCGACGCAATATTAATAATAAAAATCTTAAGGAAGCCTAATGGCTGAAGTGAGGTTCAAAGAGAGGTTAAAGCGTCCAGAGGTTATCATTCAACAGCGTCCTTTTCATCGCAAAGTGCATCAAGTATTGCTTGACAATAAGGTGGATAGCTTTATTGCGAGCATTATCGCGCGACGCATTGATGATCCTGAGCATGCTCTAAAGTTTGCTCACTTAAAGCTTAAGTTTCTCACCTCGCCACATTTATTAAAAGATGCGACAAAGGCGGCAAAGCGTATTATTCAAGCACTAGAACGTGGTGAAGTCATTGGACTTGAAACTGATCATGACTGTGATGGACAAACATCACATGCAATTTTGCATGTTGCATTGACTCATATTTTTAACCATCCAGCGAATAAAATTCGCTCATATATTGGGCATAGAATGGCAGAGGGATATGGCTTATCTGATAAACTTGCACAACGTATTTTAGATGATGATACGCGTCCATCATTGGTAATCACTGCTGATAATGGCTCAACCGATGAAGCGCGTATTGCATTATTAAAGTCACAAAATATCGATGTGATTGTCACTGATCATCATGCGATTCCTGAAGAAGGCGTGCCGCAAAGTGCTTATGCTGTGTTAAACCCAACACAAAAGGGTTGTGAGTATAATGACCCCTTTATTGCCGGATGCATGGTAGCTTGGTTATTGATGGCGGAGGCCAGAAGACTATTATTGCTTGAAGGAAAAACGATCAATAATGATTGCCAGTTAACGGATCTACTTGATTTCGTTGCTGTTGGCACAGTTGCTGACTGTGTCTCTATGGCAAAGAGTATAAATAATCGCGTTGTGGCTTATTATGGTATGCACAAAATTTCACAGTTAACACGTAGCTGTTGGCGTAGTTTTAGTGATCATTTTCATCACAAAGTCGATAGTGAATTTTTAGGGTTTGTCATAGCACCTTTACTCAATAGCGATGGACGCATGTCTGACGCCTTAAGCTCGGTGAGTTTCTTATTAAACGAGGATCATCAAAAAACCAAGCAATGGGTTGAGTTCTTACAGCAGCAGAACAATCATCGCAAAGCCATTCAAAAAGAAATGACTGCTAAAGCAATGAGTGAAGCCTCAAAGCAATATGCAAAGGGTGCCTCAAGTATTTGTGTCTATCTTGATGATGGGCATGCTGGCGTGCATGGCATTTCAGCAAGCCGCATTAAAGATAACTTCGGACTGCCCACTATTTTATTCTCACCTAAGCAAGGGGAAGATGATATTATCACGGGATCTGCACGTAGTATTGATGGTTTAAATATTAAAGCCGTATTAGATCTTATTTATCAAAATACGACAGGTATTCTGATCAAATATGGTGGACATACCGGAGCTGCGGGATTAACCATTTACAAAGATAAATTTGTAGAATTTTCTCAAAGCTTCAATGATTACTGTCAAAAAGCAATTACTGAGCATAATATTACTGCCACACCAATTATTTATTGTGATGGTGAGTTAACTGCCGAGGAGTTCACACTTAAACATGTTGAAAAATTTGCTTTGCTTGAGCCGTATGGTCGCGAGTTTGAAGCGCCTGTTTTTTGTAATAAAGCAAGTATTTATAGTTTTAAATGGGTGGGTAAAGAAAGCCAGCATCTACAATTAATGCTTACCATTCATGGTAAGAACCTTAAAAGCATTTGGTTTTTTGCCGATGAGTATTTAGATGATGCTGATATTCAAGTCGGTGAAGAGGTTCAAGTGGCATATCGCTTATCGAAAGAGCACTTTAATGGTCAGACGTATGTTAGCCTTAAAATTGTTTATTTATCAGCGATTCAATCTAAATAATTTAGCGATATAGAGATGAATAACTTGCATTTTTGGACTCTAATGAATACACTTAGGAGCAACATAGCCGCTATGCCTCTGATTCAAGCACACTTTAGCGGCTTTTGCGTTTTAAGGGACAAACATGGAATTTATTAAACCTGCGCTATCACTTGAGCAACAACTTGATCTACTCATAGAGAGAGGACTTATTGTTGATAACATTAATCGAGCCAAACGCTATCTAGAGCACATTGGTTATTATCGCTTATCAGCATATATGATTCCTTATTATGAAAACAAGGTTAGACATTACTTCACTGAAAACACTCAATTTGATGATATCTTAAATTTATACATATTTGATCGTAAGTTGCGACTATTGCTGCTAGAGGCTATTGAACGAATAGAAATATCATTTAGAAGTCAGGTCACAAATAGTTTTGCAAATCAGCTAAATGCACATGCTTATCTTGAGTCAATTCATTTTGATACACGATACAAACACGAATGGTTGGTTGAGAAGATTGAAAATGAAATGAAAAAAAGCAAAGAATCATTTATTGTTCACTATAAAGAAAAATATAACACACCTCAATTACCCCCTGTATGGATGGCTATCCACCTACTCAGCTTTAAAGAACTGGTGTTGATGTATCAACATATAAGAAATAAAATTGTCAAACAAAGCGTTGCAAATAATTATGGTTTACAGGAGCCTGTATTAACCTCATGGATTCGAGCATTGTCTGATTTGCGTAATTTATGCGCTCATCACAGTCGTATTTGGAATAGAAATTTTGGTTCCAAGCCAGTGATTCCTAAAACATTACCATCCAAATGGTTAAGAACATTTCCTGAGTTGATTGATATTGGTAATAATCATAAAATTAGCCCCCGAAACAGTCTATTTTTTCATATTGTAATTATTTGGTACTTTTTATCTAAAATGAATCAAAATTCAACTTGGTTAGAGCGATTAGTTAAGTTATGTAAAGAGTATAAAATTGATATGACTTACCTAGGTTTTCCGCAAAATTGGCATCAAGATGCTTTTTGGAGAAAAAACAGTGAGTAATCATACAGAGCTTAATATCAAAAAGCTTTTTGAAGAAGCGGATTTATATGTGCGTGATGCACAGTTGACAATGATTGAAGCAGTTAAAGAAACATTGATCAATAATGAAAAAATTGTTATTGAAGCGCCAACGGCAACCGGTAAAAGCTTTGCTTATTTGCTCGGTGCGCTTTTAGCAAATGAAGTACGCGCTAAACAAGGGCAAGAGAAGTTATCGATTGTTGTCTCAACGGCAACAGTAGCATTGCAAGAGCAGCTGATTGATAAAGATTTGCCATTTATTCATCAGCTTATGCAACACCATAAAATTGAGTTTAGTTATCAATTGGCAAAAGGGCGTTCACGCTATTTATGCCCGCGTAAATTGCATCACTTTGACAGTGATGATAGTGATTTGCAAAAAGAAGCAGAAATGCTAGATCAGCGTTTGAACAAAGATTGGGATGGTGATTTTGATCTGTTGGAGAAACCGGTTTCTAGAGCATTGATGAGTGAGATTTATAACACCAGCAGTTCGTGTTCGTTTAGCCGTTGTGAATGTTATCGCGAATGTCCTTTTTTTAATGCGCGCCAAGGCTTGCGTAAAGTAGATATTATCGTTGTCAATCATAGCTTGCTATTGTCACATCTTGATCTTGGTGATGGTGCAATTTTGCCTAAATTTGAAGACAGTCTTTATATTATTGATGAGTGTCATCATTTACCCGATCGGGCATTAAGATCACTTTCTGGTTTTGCCTCACTATTAGGTTCGCAAACATGGATTAATGATGTTGATAAGCTGTTAAATGGTTTACCTTCTGAGCTTGCAGATCGTAGCATGCGTGAGAATTGGAAAGAGGTGCGTAAAAACCTCATTCAGCAACTCACTCAAATGCAGCAGTTAATTGATCCGATGTATGCTCATGCAATGAAAGAAGAAAATGTTTGGCGCATGACCCATATTACCGATGAAATGCTTCAGCTTGCGACATCCATTAAAGAGGGTGCGGCTTTTTATATGAATCAGTGTGATAAGCTCAAAACGAAGCTTGATGATTTTGCTGAGAAAAGTCAGATTCATTCCGCCAGTAGTTTAGAGAAGCAATTCACACAAATTGGTTTTTTATTAGAGCGCTCAAAAAATCTCTACAATGTCTGGTCATTGATGATTAATCAAGCGACGATGCCTCCAATTGCTAAATGGGTTATTCCGCATGAAAAAAAAGTGAAGCAAGATGAAGTGCAAACGGATATGTTGGCAACCAATTTTCAAGATTATGATATCCATGCATCACCGATTGAAGCAGCTTCATTATTAAAACAAGTCTTTTGGCAAAATGTACAACATGGTGTGGTGATGTGTTCAGCCACAGTGCGCTCACTGGGCAAATTTGATCGCTTTTTAAATGCCACATCCCTTAAAAAAGAAGCCAAAACCTTGCTTTTATCTTCACCGTTAAATTATTCCAAATCAAAGCTTATTATTGCTGATATGCAATATGAGCCAGCGCAACAAGACAAACATATTGAAGAAACCGCCGAGCTCCTCAATGAAGTCTATTTTAAAGACTTACATGAAGGTGCCTTGATGCTCTTTACCAGTATTCATGCGATGGAAAAGGTCTATATGCGCTTAAACAGTGCCCTTAAGAAAATCACGCTTATCCAAGGTGATCGCTCAAAACAGGCAATGATTGCCATTCATAAAAAGCGTGTTGATCAATTTAAACCATCGATTATTTTTGGTGTTGATAGCTTTTCTGAAGGGGTTGATTTGCCTGGTGCTTATCTAACACGATTGATTATTCACAAATTACCATTTTCTGTGCCAACCAATCCAATTGACAAAACACGTTCTGAATGGTTGGAGTCGATTAAGCGTAAACCCTTTATGGATATATCATTGCCGCAAGCATCACTAAAGCTTACACAAATGGTAGGGCGTCTGGTGCGTACAGAGGCGGATGTTGGTGAGGTGATTATTCTAGATAAGCGCTTAAAAACTAAGTTTTATGGTAAAGCACTTTTAGAGAATTTACCTGATTTTGAAATTGTAAAATGATAAAATTGTGACATAGTAATGATGTATGAATAAGTTGCATCAGCTAGTATCTTTCCCCTTGAGAGATTACTCATGCAGCTTAAGCTTGCACGGGTGAGGAGGATATTAAAACTCAACTTATTCTTGATTTATTGCATAGTAAAACGAAAGGGAAAACCGATGAAAAGAATTCAGAAATTTTTCAAACTTCTACCTGATCAAACCGTCTATGATAGGCTGAAATCACCCGTTGGCGAGCTCATCTTATTTGCATCAAATAAAGGACTTCATCATGTCTTTTGGGAGCATGAAGCACAGTTAGAGGCTTTTCAGGTGGGTATTCAATCATTTAAGCAAGATGTTAATCATCCGATAATTGTTAAAGCAAAAACTCAATTGACTGAATACTTCAAAGGCAAACGTCAAGTATTTGATATTCCATTATGCCCACATGGCACAGACTTTCAGCTAAGTGTCTGGCAGGAGCTTCGTAATATTCCTTATGGCAAAACAATAAGCTATGGTGAGCAAGCAAGGCGCTTGGGTGATAAAAACAAAGCGCGCGCTGTTGGACTTGCCAATGGTTTAAACCCAATTTCAATTATTGTGCCATGTCACCGAGTCATCGGCAGCAATGGCAGTTTAACCGGCTTTGGTGGGGGATTGGATAATAAGGCGAAGTTGTTGGAGCTTGAGCGGGGTGGTACTAAATTATGATGCCGTTTGTGGATTGAAAAATGGACTATTTTCTATCTTTTGAATAAGATCATCTGCTTGAATTTGGGTCATATCCAAAAAACTTGCCCACATTTCAATAGAGTTCAAATCTGCAATTAACTGGTCCTTCTCTTGCTTTAGGTCTTCAGGTAACGTTGATCCCCGTAATGAGGATAGATTGAGCTTTATCAAAAACACTAAATATACCTTGCGCAATGATTCATTTCTTTTAATCTCAGTCACATTAAGTTTAGAAGGTGAAATACACCATTGATCCCAATATGATTGGATTTCTGGAGTAAAACTATTGCAATTAACAGCTTTGAGATAAATTGTACTAAGAGATGAAAAGCAACTCCAAATTGAAGCCTTTTTATTTTCCATAAAAACGCCAAATAAACTTTTGCAGCGCTCGCTTAATTTTGGATTACTGTTTGCCATATAAAGTAAATAGCCCATAAATTCAAATAATATACATGCTCTAACTTGCTGGCGAAATTCAAATAACGATTTAGTAATTTGATCGAGTTCAGAACCAGAGCTATGCGTTTGATCAACAAATAAATTTAAGCAGCTTTGCAACATGTTATTAAAATCACCAACTTTATTAGCATCAAATGCTAGTTTAAATAATTGTTGAAAAGCCTGTAATATAGAGATCACATACTCTTTATACCTCTCAGGATTGCTATTAATAACATCATTGATCTGATACCTAAAAATACGCCGCAAAAAATCCCATGCCTCAGATTTGCATATAGTTGGGTCTGTCGCATCTTTAACTGCACTATAAAATGGTATTTGAAAATATTGAATTTGCATATTAAAGAAATAATAATCTTGATTGCGAATAGCTAAAAAGAGGACGTCTTTGTGGAATTGCCATATGGGCTTGAAGATAACATCATCTATAGACTTGAACGATTGAGGGTAAATATTATATTTTAACTTATCAAAAGGGAGAAGAAAAATGCTTACTGATTGGTTAAACAAAAATAATAAATCTAGATTTTTTTGTGCTTCTCTATCGATATTACCTGTAGTTAAAGAATAGATAGTATCGAGAAGATTTAGATATATCCTAATTGAAAACTGAATGTCATCTTGTCGATGCTCTAAAATGGCTTTTTCAAAAGATTTTGAAAGTTGTATGAACTCATATCTAGCGGTATCCATCAATCGACTATAAGTAAAATTGACAGTGAATGTATGATTAATTTGCTTGTTGAAGATTTTAAAATCTATATTGTCCTCATTAGATCTTATTGCAAAAATAATCGTTTCTTTATCAACTTTCTTTTGCCATACATCATTTATAAAAATTTCTACCGATGGATCTTGCTTTTTCAAGTTTTGAAGTAAACCATATAGTTTTAATAAATTGACATCGCTAAGAATTCCAACATCTTGTGCATGGATCATGTGATATTTATCGGCATCAAAAAAATCTAGAATTTTATAGGAAAAAAATTGTTTAATTGACGAATCTTTGCTAGATAGCAACAAGCTAATACCAATCTCATATAATTGGTTATTCACATATGTTTTTTGCAGGAGGTAACATAAACGTAATGAGTATTCTTTAAAGTGCTTTTCCTCAAGTTTTGAATAGTTCACTAGCAACTCAATTAAATTATATACAGATTTTATTGATAGTCCTGATATGAATATAGTCATGATTATTAAGAACGCTATATTTTGACAAAGCAAGTAAACAATAATGGTTAGTAGGCTGCAACTCAAAATAACTAGCAAGTAACTTTCTTTAAAAAGCATACTATATTTGTTGGGATTAATTTCTTGATTTAGGTTGCTCATACCAAAAATAGCAATTGTGACGCTCACTGGTATGATTCCAATGAATAATGTTATGATATTTGCAGTTGATCTAAAGTTATCCATCATAAAGTTATTGATAACAGGTATTGCCAAAAGTGCCATTGAAAATAAAAGAATAGAAAAAACAATAATCACTAAATATAAAAAAGCTGCAAATGACGGCAACATTAGGCTGAATTTCTGTGGTGGCACTTGATGTATTGTTGGAAGCTCTTTTTCACATAAAGCTTTTAATGAGTCGCATTGTTCTAACTTTAATTTGGTTTTCATATCACAGTCCTTGTTGATGTTTCTAGTAAATTATAGTAGATATTTTGACGCATGAATTTTTATATAAGCCATCAGGTTGTCCTAATTACTTAAGCATGTGATAATGCCTACAGACTTAAGCTATACTAGATATTTAAATAGCATAAATGGTAATCTTGATAAAAATATTGTCTAAGCCTTCAATTATTAACAATGAAATGTCAATTTGAGGAAGCAGCAAAAATGACAACCTTCCACCCATATGAAAACGAAACCACGGAATTTAAGCGCGAGCTTACCGATAGACTGGAAAAGGAAGTAGTTGCTTTTTTGAATTCTGCAAAAGGTGGTGATATTTATATCTGGGATCTGGCATGAATCGTATTCTACAAGCTTATTCAAAACGTGTTTTTCATTTTAGTGAAAATTTTATGGAGGTTGCTTTTTCTTATGATCGTGATTATTTCGGCTCGTTGGAAGAAAAAGGTCTCGATAAAAGCGCAAAAACACCATTGAAAAAGTGGGGTGAAAAGTGGGGTGAAAAGTGGGGTAAAAATGAAAGCAAAGTTTTGGCATTGATTTCATATAGCAATAAGATAAGCATAGTAGCTATCGCAGAAGAAACAGGATTAAGCACCTCAGGTGTAGAGAAAATAATTAGCCGTCTTAAAAAGCAAGGTGTTATCAAGCGGATTGGTTCAGCCAAAGGTGGTTACTGGGAGATCATTACATGAAACAAAACCAATTTACAGAACAAACTATTTGGCAGTATTGTCTTGACCATACCAAGCCAAACTCTCTACTTTTACAAGCATTAAAGGCCGATACTAAAAGTTCAGTACATGGTGCACAAATGTTATCAGAAACAATTGTCACTAAGCTTTTGCAATTTTTTATCAAAATGCAAAATCCAAAAATATGCGTTGATTTAGGCACCTTTAGTGGGTTATCTGCATTAGCAATGGCGGAAGCAACTGCAGATGATGCTTTAATTTATACGATTGATCGCGCACATCAATCAGGGCATGAGTTAGCTTGTAAGTATATTGACGAAAGTAGTGTTGGTTACAAAGTTAAAATGCTTATTCAAGAGGGCGTTGATGCGATAAGCAAGCTTCCTGATGATATTGATTTTGCTTTTATTGATGCAGATAAAATGCAAACACAGCGCTATTTCGATTTGCTACTGCCGAAGTTAAGTGCGAAGGGCATGATCATTGTCGATGATGTGTTATGGCGAGGTGAAGTGCTTGATCCTGTGGATAAACGCGCCAAGGCATTAGATGATTTTAACCAATATATTTGTAGTCATCCTCAAGTGGATAATTTAATATTGCCAATCAGACACGGATTACATCTAATCATTAAAAAATAAGAAATTAAAAAAGTATATGCAATGAATACAACGATTAACCATTTTGTAATGCAATCCATTCAGGTCAGCGCTGATAATGCGCCGATTGTCATTTTTTTATTGGGTGCCAACGGTTCGGGCAAAAGCTCATTACGTGCTTATTTGGATTTATCAAATATTCAAACGAATATTGATCCTGATGCACTTAATCGCATTGCGATGTTAAAAAATAAAGATAATCCATTGATCTTTGCATCAAAGCAAGCGATTACTTTATATAAAACTGCACTTGAGAATAGCTTAAACACTTGTATGGAAAGTACATTTTCAGGTAAGAGTATTTTAAATCGTATCATGCGCGCTAAACAGCAAGGTTATCACACTGTATGCTATTTTATGGGCTTGGAGTGTGTTGAGCTAAATATCGAGCGTGTTGCCCATCGAGTGAAAAAGGGAGGGCATGATATTGCTACTGAGCTTATCGTCAAACGTTATGATGAATCAGTCGCTAATCTCATCAATCATCATCATTTGTTTGATGAATTACATGTGATTGATAACAGCTTGGATTACTATCGTTTGCAGTTTTCGCATTATAAAGATCAAGTGGTCCAATACGATAAAATATTGCCTTGGGCTAATGGTATTTATAAACAAATTAATCAATAAAAGGAAAGAGCACAAATGAGTGAATTAGTTGATGCAGCCATTGCGCGTAAGGCACTAAAAGGATCACAATTTGAGATGACTTATGGTGGGGTAACAAGTTTTATGCGTCGCAACTACACCAAAGATTTGACAAATGTTGATGTTGCTGTCAGTGGTGTACCTTTTGATTTGGCAGTTACCTATCGCTCAGGTGCACGCTTAGGACCAAGAGCGATACGCGCAGCATCAGTACAACTTGCAGAGCTTACCACATTTCCATGGGGTTTTAATCCTTTTGATGAGCTTGCTGTGATTGACTATGGTGATTGCTTTTTGGATCCACATAATCCAATGACGACACCTCATGCTATCCAAGCGCATATCAAAAACTTACTTGATCACAACGTCTTTCCATTGACCTTTGGTGGCGATCACTATATTACCTATCCTATTTTAAAGGCGATGGCTGAAAAACATGGCAAAGGTTTATCAGTAATCCATTTTGATGCACATTGTGATACGTGGCGCGATGATGATGAGGATTCCTTAAATCATGGCACAATGTTTTATAAAGCAATTAAAAATGGCATTGTTGATCCTAAACATTCGGCACAAATTGGCATTCGCACGTGGAATCAAGACTTTATGGGGATGAATGTACTGGATGCGCCTTTTGTCCATGAGCATGGCGTTAAAACAGTTATCGAGCGTGTAAAGCAGATTGTCGGTGATAGACCGACGTATATTACTTTTGATATTGATTGTTTGGATCCGGCATTTGCACCAGGCACAGGCACTCCCGTGTCAGGGGGATTAAGTTCCGCGCAAGGCTTAGCTATTTTGCGTGGATTAACGGGTTTAAATTTGATTGGTGCTGATGTGGTTGAAGTCGCACCTGCCTATGATCATGCTGAAATTACGGCGATTGCTGCGGCTCATGTTGCCTGTGATATGATTTGTCTTTTAGCGCATGATAAAAAAATAAAAAAATAAAAAAATGAAGAAATAGTGAAAATAGCAAATCAAGAAAGCCAATAGCAGGTCATAAAAGCAAAAAGTGGGGGAGGCAGTTAAGCATGAATATTGAAATTTGTCTGGATAATCTTGAATCTGTTGATGTGGTAGCAAAGTTTCCTGAGATAACTCGTTTGGAGATTTGTAGCGCTCTGAGTTTAGATGGCTTAACGCCTGCGCCTTATTTAGTGCAATATGCTAAAGAGAAATCAATGGCTTATCGTCACACAATGATCCGTCCGCGCGCAGGGGATTTATGCTATAACGAGGCTGAAATTAAGATGATGGCTCAAGAGATAAAACTTATGCATGAATCAGGTGCAAATGGCGTTGTTATCGGTGTGCTTGATGTAAACAGTCATATTAATATTGCAGCAACTAGATATTTAACAGATCTTGCTAAGTCTTATCAATTAGAGGTTACTTTTCATCGCGCGATTGATATGGTGCCTGATTATCTTGCCAGTGTGCAGATATGTGTCGATCTGGGTATTAATCGCATTTTAACATCTGGTGGTCAAAAGAAAGCATTTATGGGGCTAGATGACATTGCCAAAGTGGTACAAAAATATCATGGTCAAATCGAGATTATGGCAGGTGGTGGAGTCAATAAAGATAATATTCCACATTTTAAAAAGGTTGGCGTTGATGCTGTGCATTTCTCAGCGGCAAGTAACAAAAGTAATGTGAAGGGTGAAAGTGTTTTTAGCAAAAGCTCATTAAGTTATAACGTAACCAATGAGGATATTGTTAAAGAAAATATTGCAGCTATATCCCCATCACACCCAATCACTCAAAAATATCAAAAACTTCTTCAACCTTAAACACCGCAAAATGATTTATGATGGGTATGGCTTATATCAATCACCACTATCTTGCTGATGCTTAAAAGAGATAATTTGACGACGCTCTTTTTTATTTGGTTTCGTTGGATTGGGCAGGGTGGCTTTGTTTAATTTCCTAAGCATTGTTTCGTGTTCGCGTTTCTCAATGCTATCAGTGGTTTCATTGTAAAGTGTTTGGGCAATGCTTGCTGCCCCGCGTTTATCAGATAAGCCAATGACTGTTACAATTTTCTCAGCATAGCCTTGACGAATGGTGAGTGTTGCGCCAATCTCAACTTTTTTACTGACTTTTGAGCGCGCGCCATTGTAATGCACTTTGCCACCTTCAATAGCATCTTTGGCTAATTGGCGCGTTTTGAAAAAACGTGCCGCCCATAACCATTTGTCTAAACGAACATCATCTGCCATATTTTATCCTTCTAGAAATACGCTTAGTAATATTAACGCATGGTAACCAGCTCTTCAGCACTGGTTGGATGAATAGCTATGGTATTATCAAGGTCTTGTTTTGTGGCACCCATTTGGATGGCAACGGCAAAGCCTTGTAATATTTCATCGGCATCTAAACCAATTAGGTGACAACCTACCACTTTTTCATCAACACCTGCAACAATAAGCTTCATCACGGTAGGCAATCTAAAACCTGAGATCGCAGCAAAAAGTGGAGTAAATTTACTTTGATAGACTTTGATATTATCTTTGCCATACTGATCATTGGCGTCTTTTTCAGATAAGCCCACTGTACCAATTGCTGGATGTGAGAAAACAACCGTTGGAATCAAATGTGCGTCTAATTTAAGATTGCTTTCACCATTAAATAAACGTCTTGATAAACGTCTGCCTGCGGCAATTGCAACTGGGGTTAGTTGTGCAGCTCCTGTGGCATCACCAATGGCGAAAATATGAGAAACTGTTGTTGTTTGGTACTCATCAACGATAATAGTGCCATTATCATTGAGTTTAACATCTGTATTTTCCAATCCTAAATTAGCCGTAAGTGGGGCGCGTCCTGTTGCCCAAACGAGACAATCAACATCATAAAGCACATCACCATTATTTAAATGAATATCAAGTAGCTCATTGGATTTCTTAACCACTTGAGTGATATTAGTATTGGTTCTTACATCCATCTTTAACATTTGCATACTGCTAAGTAATTCATCACTTAACATTTCATCAAATTCTTTAAGTGGTTTATCACGACGAATCAGAAGATGAGTTTCTGTGCCTAATTCATGAAAAACACCGGCAATCTCAACACCAATATATCCACCACCAACGATGACAGCTTTTTGCGGCTGTGTGTCAAGTTCAAAAAAATCATCCGAGGTAATACCATGTTCAGCACCTGGAATATTCTCTGGAATCAAAGGGTAAGCACCTGGACAAACATAGATATAATCAGCACTTATTTCGGTGGCACCATTTTCATTATCAATGATGATAGTATTGTTATCTTTGAATTTTCCCCATCCTTTAAAGTGGGTAATTTTTTGGCTATCAAAGAGCTTATTATAAAACTGATGAATATTAGAAATATAAGTTTCACGTTTGTTTTTAAGGGTTTGCCAATCAAAGCCTTTAACATCTAAATCAAAGCCATAGCCTTGATAGTCATGTTTTAAACGAGAAGCAAGGTTGGCTGCATACCACATGGCTTTTTTAGGCACGCATCCGCGATTAACACAGGTACCACCTAGGTCTTTTGCCTCAACAATAGCCACTTTTTTCCCGAAGCGCGCTGCTTGAACACCTGCAGCAATACCACCACTGCCACCACCAATACAAATTAAATCAAAGTGTTGCATTTTTTTCTGTCTCTATATGAAAAGTAGAGCAGTAGTATATACCGCCCACAAACCATTTTACAGAATTTCCACCATTGAATTTCTCGTACTTTTGAATGGTTACGCACTTATTATACGAATCCGTCAACAACTATTTGTGTAGGTTTTGTGAATAAAATAATAATATTAAGAGTAATGGCACTACCTTAAGCACTGCCAATGTATAAAAATGCACTTTGAAGCATGAATTTCTTGAAGTCAGTAACCACATAGGTTTATATATTTTTGCCTCAAAACTCAAAACCCAAATGGAAACTGACAAATGCATTATGCAATTAATAATCTGAAATCACAAATTGAAAAGCAAAAAAAGGCGCTTTTAGAAGGTGATCAAGGTTTAAGTATCAAGAGTCTTCTATCCTCTGATAAATTTCAAACCATCATCAATAATTGCCGAGACTTTAGATCGCGTCTTTATACGCCATTTGTCACTCTCGTACTCTTTATACGACAAGTGCTATCTCCAGATAAATCCTGTAA
>NZ_JACYVZ010000080.1 GCF_014857925.1 Cysteiniphilum marinum
ACCTGTGCTTACATCATAATGCTGCGCTATTATTTTGATACCCGTTGCCATTATAAAAAATCCAATTCTATATTTTGAAAATAGGATAACATAGTCGTTTCATTAAATCTAGATGTGTGTTGCTTTCATTTGGTGATGTGGACGATAGACTCAGAGGATGAGTATGCAAAGAGTGTATATTATGTAAGGGAGGTATATTTGAATAAGGAAATGACGGTTAGGTTGACGAGGGGGGATTGTGGGGAGGTTTTTGCTAAAGAGTAACCTACGATGCTTTTAGCATACAACCTAATTTTTCTAACAGAGAATCCTGCTGTAACATCAGATACCTCTCAGGAAATATGTCTAACTTGGCTCTATATTGAACTTCTGATAAGGTGGAGACATAATTGCAGTGGCTATCGTACCTTTCTGCATTTTGAGGCATTATAAAGCTGCTTAGACTAATACCATTACTATTTTGAACAATAATACTTTTCCAATAGCCACTGGGTGTTGTATGTGTGATTTGAGCATTAGGTAGGTTTGGGAAAAATGATTCATAAAGTGGTCCAGTAACAACATAGACTTCCTCGCCGCTACGAGCTAAATCTCTTACAGCATTCTCAAGCAAATTCCATGCTCCTTGGTTAAGCTCAGATTTTTGTGGTGTTATATTTGAAAGGTAATTGCTAAGTTGCCATTTGTCGGTATTGCTAAAAACACCTAATGGGGCTTGATGGCCTCTATCAGTTCCTATGATTGCATGTGCGTCCTTGTAGTCAGATGGTGTCATTGTATAGCCAACTGGTATATTAGGGTCTGATTTCCAATTACGTTTTCTATTAGGACCATCTAAATTTTTAGCAATGACTTTATAAGCAACCCAATCAGCAAACTTGGTGTTAATGTTAGAACTCAATACAAAGATGCCATGATCAACTAATATATTACTTTGAGGTTGACCAGTAGGGCAGTGATCATTATAGCAAACTTTACTTTTCGTTTGAGCGTATGATTCAATCCATCCTAATATCAAACATGTGCTAACAAGCATTTTAAATTTCATTCGATAACTTCCTTATATTTACAGAGTTTAAAACTATTGGACTATATTGCCAGACTCGATACTGTGATACATTGTTATTAATTATTTCTACATAATGATACATATAAAAACCCATATCAAGAGAATGCGTATGAAAAAATAAATTTATAGAAAACTGGGGTTATAACTAAGGATCGTGCGCTGAGAGGTAATCTTAAAGGTGTTTTTTGAGTATCAACCCATATATAATATAGCTTTGAGAACTATTACAAAGGACAAAAATTTTTGGCAACAAAAAAACGCCCCAAACCCCGCAAAAAATCAGGCAAAATAAAATCATGGCGTTGCCACCTACGCTGTGACTTCACCAAACCCAATGACACCAACACTTACATTGAAAGGTGCAGCGTCACTGTCGGCATATCAAACCTTGCCAAAGCCAAGGAAACCTACGACTTGCACGATGCGGTTGCTGATTGGCTTAAGGAAACCAGAGAGGATAACGACTATACAAATAAATTTGTCATGGTTGTTGAGCGTTGGGAGGCGATGAGGTAGTGTAAATTGTGTTCATGTATAAATCACTGATTGTTTTTGATATACTTGCTCAGTGTCCACGAAAGGGAGTGCGTTATGGATATTAAAAATTGCAACGATGAGCTAACCGATGAGCAAAAAATACATGAGGTTATAGCAATGTCAAAAATTGGTGTGCCGTTATCGATAATAGCTAAAA
Source organism: Cysteiniphilum marinum (assembly GCF_014857925.1). Classification (GTDB taxonomy): domain Bacteria; phylum Pseudomonadota; class Gammaproteobacteria; order Francisellales; family Francisellaceae; genus Caedibacter; species Caedibacter marinus. The sequence goes on from NZ_JACYVZ010000080.1 coordinate 1,764, forward strand.
TGATGAATGTGCCAATATCTGCAATTGAGCATTTAAAAAATGAGAGAGCCAATAATAACGAATAGGATACTGCTGCCATGAGTCTTGATAATGCCAATATCACCGACAACATGCTACTGGAAAACAAAGCAAGGCGTATTATTGAAAGTAACCAAGATATATCAACAGGCGCATTGATTGATAAGCTCAAAAAGAAAGCAATACCGCAAAGCATGATTGACAGGTTAGTTGTCGTTGACGAGGTGCAGCAGCTTAATAATGTCCTACGCAGAATCAGTGCCAAGTATCCTTTGATCAAAGGTAAAACTGAGTATGATAAGAAACAAAAGCTGTTAAAATATCTGCTAGGTAAAGGGTTTGATTATCAGTTGGTGCAAAAGGGGATTGATGGTTTTTTTGATGGTGCAAAAGGGGATTGATGGTTTTTTTGATGGTGGAAATCAGTAGACAAATGGCATTGAAAAAAATCCAGGACTCAACCCTGTATTTATAAGGGTTTATGTTAAAATAACCCCGTTTTTTATCTAGGACTATCTGAGGACAAAATAAGTGAAAGTGAGTAGGGCAACATAATGGCAGACAAACACGACCGTGTATTTAAAGACCTCATAAGCAATAGAGACTTTGCTATCTGTTTCTTAATGACTTACTTGCCTAAAGAGCTTATCGCTTTAGTTGACTGGCACAGTGTTAAGTTAGAATCCGCTAATGTCGAACACGTGCGCCAACGTGCGACCTGCAAGTCGTACAATTCGTTGTTATGCTAATTCTAAGATTAGACATAACCAATCATTTTGCTGATTGTTATCCTCTCCCATATGCTTATCTGGCAACGGATTGGTGTAAAGCTGG
>NZ_JACYVZ010000081.1 GCF_014857925.1 Cysteiniphilum marinum
GTGAGTCGTTTAGGTTGCATATAATGAGCCGTTTGTTTTTGTTTTTTCGCAAATTGATAATAATTAAACGGCTCTCTAAATGCTATCAAAAGTTGCCTTCATGTGTATACTGGATTTGAACCATGCCTATTTTTCAATTTGGTTGACAGCCTGACTCACTGGAATACCACTTTTTTTAAGCTCAACATGGATCACTGGCATCCCGTTAATAAGCAACATCACATCACCACGGCGATCATTACGCAAAGGGCTCCCAGGTTCAAATTTAGGTTGCTGTGCAATTTGGTAACGGCTTTGACCGGCTGCAATTTCTTGTCGATCATATATTTTTATGCTAACTTCCTTACCTATATGCAAGGTATCATCGGGGTTATCACGCTTAATAACCACCGTTTTTCCGTTAATTAAACCATTTAGCTTAAGCGGGGTTTTAAGCACTTTAATCTGATCAATAATTTGCTGCATTTCACTAGCGCTCAATGGCACATCATTCAATCGATCACGTTGGCGATTGTTTTCAAACAAAATATCCGCCCAATTTTGCAGTAACTGCGCTTCAGTTTTGTTTTTAAGTATTTCTGACTCCCAGCCCTTTTGAGTGAGGACTTCAATAAATGCCTGCTCAAATGCTGGTTCAGTTTTAAAAGTGTTCATAACCATTCCTTAGACAAACATTTTGCTCAAGCAGGCCTGCTTGATGTTATTGAGTTTAGTGATTTGTTGTTGCTGTTGATTAATAAGGGTGTCGAGTTTTTGGAAATAGTTGCCTATTTTAGCTTGTTCAACAATATCAGGTAGCGGGACATTCAATTTATAGAAGTCTTTTAAATTGTAATTTGCTCTTCCGTCGCCTGTAGACACATTGATAGCAAATCTTTTGTGAATATCGGTATTAAGAAAAACCGTTAAATAATTTGAATCAACAATGTTTCTATTTGGCCTTGAAACAATAGTTGCAAAACCTATCGAGCCCTCTTCCTTTTCGGTAACAACAGCTGAAGTACCAACATCACCAGTATGAACTGTTACAACATCACCACGCATTAGTTTTCGATTCGAGTTTTCATCAGCGAATTTTTCATCTAAATGAATAGGGTTAGTTGAAAACTCAAATCTATTGCTTTTTATGTCTGAATTTCTTATCAGCAATACTCCTTTGCTTCTATATGCAATAGTCATGGTGGTTACCAATCCGATAAAAACTCTAGAGATATCTGTTATACCTTTTTCCTCCCACTCGCCACTAAACCCTTTAAAGCGGATTTCTGGGATGGTTTTACCTGCTTTGGGAAACATTTTTTCCAGCATGGATTTTTTAATCTGCTTAAGCTTATCGTGTTTTTGTTGGTGTTGACTGATAAGTGCGTCGAATTTTTGGAAGGTGTTGCCGATTTGGCTTTGTTCTTCTTTTTCAGGTATAACCAACGCTAAACTCTCTAAGTCACTATTTCTTACATGCACGACAGATTTACCTTGAGCCTTGCTAGACAGTTCCTTTTTCAGATATCCATTAGATATCGACAGAGCTAAAAATATGGGCGAAATTTTATTGCTTGGATAAACAACGTTTAGATCACCACCGAGTATTACACCAGAACCAGAAACAACAGATGCTCTTGCAATATCTTCAGAAGACTCGCCTGATGCAGGCACTATAACTTCTCCACCAATACTTTTAAGGGGCTTAGACTTCTCATTTACGAACGTATCAACCTGAGAAATTACGGTTTGATATTGAGTATAAAGCCTTCCGTATAGAATTATTGGTGTGCCAGACCCAGCAAGATCGCTCTTCGAGTAACCTTGGCCTTTAGTAAACCTTGCGTTTTCTCCTAGAATCAAACTTACCCATTCCCCACAAAACCCTTTAAAGCGAATCACAGGAACTTTTTTAGCTATACTCATTTCATTCACCCTTTAATAAGCTGGCGAGATCATTCAAGCCTTGAAGATCAAACTCATTACCCGTCAATTCGCCCATTATTTGCGCCAGTTCTTGCTCGCAGGTTTTAATCTCATTAGCCACTTGAGAATAGGTCACGGCATATTTATCAGCCATGGCTTGTACCCTGCTGGTGAGCTGTGTAATCACGCTGTTTGGCATAGAGGCAAGTTCCGTGATTAATGGTGAAATCCATTTTAAATGTAAAAGATTATTCACTTCCTCATCACTTAAGCCTTCAATGGTTGTTTTGGTTTTTAGGTGTAGCGCATCAGTTTTTTGTTTTATATCTGCCTTGATCTCAGCTTGCTTAGCTAATAACTGATCAACTCGAATCACTTTACCTTCAAAAGTTTCTGGATCAAATTCAAACGCTGCTCTTAAGGTTTGTAGATAACTATTTATCTTGCCTTTACTGTAAGTGCAATCTTTATTGGCTTCAATTTTGTCCCAGTTAACCTGCTTGTGAGTTTCAATAAAAGTTAATTTTTCTGGCTTTTTGGCTTTATTCTCGAGCAAGTCAACATATTCTCCGATTGTTCGAATTTCTTCTGAATCAACATCACTATATATCTCTTTAAGCTTTTTGCTTAACTCGCTTCTCACAAAAG
>NZ_JACYVZ010000082.1 GCF_014857925.1 Cysteiniphilum marinum
AAAGTTTGAAGGTTAAAGCTGGCATGATCATGACATTTAAGTCTAAATAAATTCACAACACCATGAATAGTTTGACATAATCTCTTTGCACTTAGAAAAGCTAGCTAAGAGTTACGCTAAGGCTGTTCACGATTATATGGATACATAAAAAACGTATCCTAAGTTTTCCCTAAAACCGTGCAGGAGTAAACTTGGATTAAATGAACATTTTATCCTGCTAAAGGAAGAATAATTTATGAATAAACAACAACTGGCCGCCAAAATCTGGGAATCAGCCAACCAGATGCGCTCAAAAATTGAAGCGAATGAATACAAAGACTATATCCTTGGTTTTATTTTTTATAAATATCTAAGTGAGCAACTCGTGCAGTTTGTCAGCATCCAAGGTATGAGTAGTCAAGAGATTAAATCCTTGAATGAAGGCGATAGCGATACCGTTAAATTTATACAAAGAAATTTAGGTTACTTCATTGCTTATGACGATTTATTTTCGACGTGGATTGATCCTGAGTTTGATTTTGATGAGTCTAACGTTCGCGATGCACTTTCGGCATTTAGTCGTCTTATTCACTCGAATCACAAAAAGTTATTTGAAGGCATTTTTACCACATTGGAAACTGGCTTAAGTAAACTTGGCGAAAGTGCTGGTAGGCGCACAAAAGCGATTAGTGATTTACTACACCTAATCAAAAGCATCCCCATGAATGCTCAGCAAGGCTATGATGTTCTGGGCTATATTTATGAATACCTAATTGAAAAGTTTGCCGCCAATGCCGGTAAAAAAGCTGGTGAATTTTACACACCGCACGAAGTCTCAGTGCTGATGTCACAAATAATTGCTCATGAGTTAAAACACAAAGATACTATTGAAATTTACGACCCAACTTCGGGCTCTGGCTCTCTACTAATCAATATTGGTGAAGAAGTCGAGAAATATGCAAAAAGCAAAGACAGCATTACCTATTATGCTCAAGAGTTAAAAGCCAACACCTACAACTTGACGCGTATGAATCTGATCATGCGTGGCATAAAGGCTAGCAACATTAAAACTCGCAATGGTGATACCCTTGAGGACGATTGGCCTTATTTTGATGAAAATGATCCACAAGGCACTTATCAAGCTTTATATGTCGATGCTGTGGTGTCCAACCCGCCCTACTCACAAAACTGGGATCCAAGCTTTAAAGAAAATGATCCACGTTATTCGCGTTTTGGTCTGGCACCAAAAACCAAGGCAGATTTTGCTTTTTTGTTGCATGATCTTTATCATCTTAAACCCGATGGCATCATGGCCATTGTGCTCCCTCATGGTGTTTTATTTCGTGGCGGTGAAGAAGGTGAAATTCGTAAACAACTTATCGAACAAAACCACATAGATGCAATCATTGGTTTGCCCAGTAACATCTTTTTTGGCACCGGCATTCCTACGGTGATTTTGGTGCTCAAACAAAAACGTCAAAATACCGATGTACTGATTGTGGATGCTTCCAAGTACTTTATAAAAGAAGGTAAAAACAACAAGCTTCAAACCAGTGACATCAAGCGCATTGTTGATGCTGTAACACATCGTGACAGCATAGAAAAATTCTCACAATTAGTAAGTAGGCAAACCCTGCAAGACAATGGCTATAACCTTAATATTCCACGATATGTTGACTCTTCAGCAGCCTCACCAAGTTGGGATTTATACGCCACTATGTTAGGCGGTATTCCTAACAGTGAAATTGCTGAGCTACAACACTACTGGCAATCATTTCCGCAATTACACAGTGCTCTATTTATGGCAAAATCTAGTGCCTATAGCGAATTAGTCATTGCTAAAGGTGATTTAAATTCGGTTATTAGCAACCATCCGCAGGTATTGGAATTTATTGCCGACTATAATCAGGCCTTTGAAGGTTTTGACGATCATTTAAATAAAGTGCTTATTCAAGGTTGGCAAGATGTTAAACGCAACCAACAAGAGACCGAGCTCAGTACCTATTTATTTGCTCGCTTAAGCCACATGGACTTAATCGATAAATACCAAGCCTACCAATACATGAGCAACCAATGGCAAATCATCAGTGCAGATTTGGAAATGATGCAAACCGAAGGCTTTATCGCGACCAAACAGGTTGACCCTAATATGGTGATAAAAAAGAAAGACGGTAAAGATGTAGAAGTGCAAGACGGTTGGAAAGGTCATATAATGCCGTTTGAGCTAGTGCAGACAACCTATTTAAGCAAAGACTTAGACTTGTTACAAAACCAAGAAGCAAAACTGGCAGAAGTGATCTCTCAAATTGAAGAGATTATTGAGTCGTTCACAGAGGAAGAAAAAGATTCTTCAATTCTTAATGACAAAAATGATTCTTTTGTGAGAAGCGAGTTAAGCAAAAAGCTTAAAGAGATATATAGTGATGTTGATTCAGAAGAAATTCGAACAATCGGAGAATATGTTGACTTGCTCGAGAATAAAGCCAAAAAGCCAGAAAAATT
>NZ_JACYVZ010000083.1 GCF_014857925.1 Cysteiniphilum marinum
TCAGAAAGAAAACAAGTCTCACCGTACCTAAGCAGTTTTTAATTGGGATTATCTCTATTGCGATAGGATTATCTTTCTTGCCAGTGGGCATTATGCTTGCCAATGCCAACGGTCAAAGCTCGGTGTTATGGGTGAGTTTGTTTTTTGTGTTTCAGTCGATAGGGGAGTTGATGATAGCACCTATTGGTTATTCAATGATTGCTCAATTAGCCAAGCCGAAACATCAAGGGTTGATGATGGGAGTTTGGATGCTTTTAACGGGTAGTACGGCAAGTGTGGTTTCGAGTTATTTGTCGGGAACGGTTGAGATTGATGCCAATGGTGTTAATGCTATTGCGATGAATAACAGTTATTTGATGTTGTTTGGGATATTGGCAGTGATTGGGTTTGTGGTGGCATCATTGTTGTATGCAGTTATAAAAAAGGCGAAACTTTAATCTATGTACACAAAAAAACAAACATCAAAAACCGCATTATATTTTATTTATTTTGTGTCTATCGTTTTTTCTTTTGCCTATGGTGTTTTGTATTATTCATCATATCCTTACCTGTATGATAATTTACCAATAACAACAAAAAACTTACTTGAAATGACTTATTTTATCATGGCTGCATGTGGTGTGATTCATGTTATAGCATCACCCATAGGCAAAAAAATAATTAATTTTAAAGTGCTATTGTTTTTTGCATTGATTTTTCAATGCTTGGGTTGTTACTTGATAGCATTTGTTAATATTGATTTTATACATATAGGGTTTGCAATTTATAGTGTAGGATATGGTTTTATAGTTACATGTGTTACAGTTTTTCTAAATTACTATATAGAAGCTAAAGAAACAGACAAAAGCGGTGTTAAATTAATTTTCACCATTGATTTGTTATGTTTTAATTTAGGTATGCTTGCAGGCGCAGCGACAGGCTTATTTGTTATTGAGTTAGGCAATTTATTTTGCATTGCCTTTTTAGTTTGTGGCGTTGCTGTTTTAGGGTTTATCTTTTTTCATGATTATTTAATACTTCGAGTAAAACTCAGCGACTATAAAATTAAAAGGGCGGTGACGTTTTCAATTGTTTGTACATTGCTTGTACTTCTTATTTATAAAGGGTTTAGGTACCCACACTTGGTTGACTTAGTCATTATATTGACAGCCATCGCTTTAATTATTTTTATGTTCATTAATTACTTTAGCGTTAAAGATAAGCAAAAAATAAAGTTAAAGGCATTTTTCATTTATCAGTTTATTTCAATTACATACTGGTCTTGTTATGCTGTTATTCCATTATTAATGCTATTTATTATTAAATTTCATAGTGACTCTAGTTTATTTGGTTATCAGTGGTTGATGTCGCCTGAGTGGATAGGCATCATTAATACATTAGTTACTATTATGTTTAGCCTTTTTTTGGCTGCTATCTACTATAAAAAAGTTAGACTAAGTTATTACCATTCATTTCAAATAAGCATAGGGATTATGGTAATTGCCTTTTTAGTCCTTGTTTTTGCTGCATTTGGCGCTATCGGTAAAGAAATGAGTTTAACTTTAATTATTGGTTTTGTCGTTATTGCTGCTATAAGTGAAGTTCTGATTTTGCCGCTTAATTATACATTGGTTGAGCAAGCAGTTCCTCTAAAAGTTCAAGAAATTTATGTTGGTGCAACTGCATTTATGATTAAAAGTTTTTCAACAGTGGTTGCAGGAGCATTTATAAGAGAGTCTATATTTAGCAGTGATGTAACAGATATTCTTAGCGGTATGAAAGTGGTTTTTATTACAATCAGTATCGTACTAATTGTTTCGTTTGCAATACTTAGTACCATTGCAAAAAGAGCTTGCAAGGAAGTTTAATAATGAAGTGCAACAAGACGTTTAAATCTAAACTTATCTATGCTTTAATCACGATAGCTGTTATTTTAAGCCTTTTTGTTGTTGAGCGTGTTAATCGCTTTGCAAATGATGGTGATGTAGGCGTGATCATATCGAATATGGATAATCCTTTTTTCTCTACAGTTACCCGATCAATACATCATACTTTACAAGATGGTGGTCATGACGTTGTTGTGTTCAGCTCAAAAGATGACCCTTTGCGATCTATTCAGTCGATGGAAAATTTAGTTGATAGAGGGTTTAAAGTAATTATATTGGCTCAATCCTTATTTCCGTTGGACGGGTTAAATCTGTTATAATTTTGTGATATTAACTTAAACCGAAAGAACTTAAAATGCTCACGAAATTGGATATGGTATTACCTGTTGAATTGCTTGGTTTATCAGATATAGAAATACTTAATATCTCCCTGCGAGATAGACGTGAGCTAATTATTGAAGTAAAAAGCACTAAAGATGGGCTCAATCCTTATTTCCGTTGGACGGGTTAAATCTGTTATAATTTTGTGATATTAACTTAAACCGAAAGAACTTAAAATGCTCACGAAATTGGATATGGTATTACCTGTTGAATTGCTTGGTTTAT
>NZ_JACYVZ010000084.1 GCF_014857925.1 Cysteiniphilum marinum
GTAAGCGCTCCATGAACCCACCTATTTACCTAGCAAATAATGTGGTATGTAGGTCTATGCCGTCCTCTTCTGGGCAGATTTTAATTTAGGTAAATGCGCTGAAGCATATTTTGGTGTAAGCATTTCATAATCTTTATCAGTTTTAGCATCGCCAATACGATCAAAGACATACTGCAAATAATCGAACACTTTGAGGTTGTAGAGTTTAGCATTTTCAACCAGTGTAAATAAATTGGCACTGGCTTGAGCACTCTCACTGTGACCAGTAAAGAGCCAGTTTTTACGCCCCACGGCAAATGGTCTTATTTTATTTTCGGTAGCATTGTTATCAATAGGAATATAACCTTCTTCAACGTAGACCGACAAACTTTCCCAATTATTGAGGGTGTAACCAATTGCTTTACCAAGCAAGCCCTTTGGTGGCGTGCGATGTATAATGTCATCTAACCTACTTTTAATAGTCTCTAAAATAGGTGTTGCTTTTAATTGTCTTTGCTCTTTAAGTTGTTGATGCGTAAGACCGTCTTTCACTGCCCGACTTTCTATTGCATATAACTTGGCAATAAGCTCAATGATTTCATGCGCTACCCCTTTAGGTGCATTTTTGCCTAACGCTTTAGTCACGTCTATATACTTACGTCTAGCATGTGCCCAGCAACCGACATTGATTCGATGACTGTCCTTGCCAAATAAAATATCATAGCCAGCGTAAGCATCACTTTGAACATAGCCTTGATAATCATCAAGTTCAGACTTTACATGCTCTCCTGCACGTGACCCATATTTATATACGCAACCTTCAGTATTGTTATAAACCCACATATAACCTTTATGAGATCCTGCTGGATGATCTTTATCTTTCAATACAGTAACTGGCGTTTCATCCGCTTGAATATACGGTAACTGCTTCATCTGTGCCATAATGTCATCTATAACAGGTTCCACTTTTTCCCCAAGCAAAATCATCCAACGGCACATACTAGCGCGTGATAAGTCAACGTCCAGTTCTTGCCATATTTTTTGCTGACGATACAGCGGTAAGTGATAGTTATACTTTGCTTGAACAATATGTGCCAATAAACCATTAGATGCAATTGACTTAGGAATCACCTGACCTGTAATAGCAGCAGTTTTAACGCCATATTCTTCATATCCTTTAACTGCATACTTATAGCGAACATGTTTGATGACGCGAACATCTTGCGGGATAACATCCAGTTGCTCAGATTCTTCTTTGCCAATAATTTCATAGCGCAAACCATTGGGAAGTATAAGCTCGCTATCAGGCAGCTTATGTTCAACAATTTCACGTGGCAGATAATCAGGTAGTGGTTGACGTTTGCCACGCTTTTTGGTTCTCGTGTGACCTGGCACATTAATCACTTCACCAGAATCATTATCAATGATAACGCCTGCTTCGGCCTCATCAAACAAATCGATTTGATTGGGGTCAACATAGGTCTCAGCAGATCGCCCATATTTACGAGCCAAGGCAATTTTTAAAGCTTCCTTTAGTTGCTCAATAAGGACGTCCTTAGCGGCAAGAGAAGTTTGATGTGCTTGAACTGTATTTTCAAGCTCTTTAACACGATGCATCAGTGCTGCCATGTCAATATTTTCCACATCAAAAACCTCTTAACTTCAATGTTAAAATTATACCATAAAAACACTTATAAAACCTTATTTTAATTAGCTTTTAAGCAAAAATATCATACTTTTTTTCAGCATGTCCTTGCAGGTTTTGATAAGCCAATCCAGAGAGTAACCATTGCAGTTGATTGGCAGACAAAGTTACCTCTGATTTATCACTATAAATCAACTTAAAGCGTTCACTTTCGAGTCGTTTATACCACAGTGCGAAGCCGTTTTTATCCCAATAGAGTATTTTAATTTTATCTTTAAGCTTATTGCCAAACACATAATATGCACCATCGGTAACATTGGATGAAAAATGTGTTTCAGCAAGCAGCATTAACCCATCAATGGACTTGCGCATATCTACTGGAAAGTTGGCGATGTAAATAGGCGTTTTTGCAACGAGCATTACACAGGAACCTTTAGTAAGATGCCGTGAGGCAAGTTTATTTCGATGAATTTAGTGTTTATGTCATCATGATGAGTGGTCGCTGGTAATTCATCGGGAAGCGTCGTGACTTTCGCAAAGCTGACGCTTTCACTTTTATTTGTCCATCTGGTGCTGGGGTTAAATCTCCCTGACGCTAATCCTTCGGTGCGCCAGCGTTTGAACACTCTATAGTCGATGTCGTATTGCTTGCAAAATTGAAGTTGTGTTAAGCCAGATTGTTCCCAGCGCTTAATGACCTCATACCATTGTTCTTCCGTCATAAACCAAAGCTCTTTGTATTATCAATGCAATCAGTTTGCCAGATTTAAAACAGTATTCTAGATGGGGTTCGTGGGACGCTTAC
>NZ_JACYVZ010000085.1 GCF_014857925.1 Cysteiniphilum marinum
TCAATTCTTCTGACCAATTCCTTAACGGCAATTCTGGTCATTGCAGTATTACCTGATTGCTTTGCTTGTCGGTAACATCTTGCTATTACTTCAATCAAACCAGTGTCTGACAACTTTTGTTCGCTTCCTACACTGTCGAGCAACAATTGATAATCTCGCTCACGTTTGGCTTTCATTCTTTGGGTGCTTGATTTTGGCATATAATTTTTAGCCTCTCTTTTTGTCACTGTGACAAAAGTATATTACATCAAAATCAATTTGTAACTATTTAAACCAATAAGACACGCTAAACCAATAATATGTGTTTAAATATTTTGACATATTTTAGTTGATCTGTTTACGTTTACATGCTAAATTTCAGTTATAACATATACCAAGGACATATTATGAAAAATTATACAATAAAAAATATTATGGATATATTCAAAGTTAACAAAACAAAAAGCGCTATACTTAAGGACGAGAAAAACAAAATTATTCCTCAAGCAGATAGAATGAGTAGAGGAAATGTAAAAGTTAGAGTATGGAATGAAAATCAACTGCCCGAAATAGGCAAAGAATACAGTTTCCTAGGTGAGCCAAAAAAAGGTACTCGCATAATTTCAACCTACAGCCCTAAAGGTGGAGTCTTGAAATCGAGTTTATCATTTAATATAGCTCGCATTCTAGCCTTAAATGGTATTAAAGTATTGGCTATAGGCTTAGAAGTATCACAAAAAACACTGACTAGAAATTTAAGTCAACCTATTGATATTAATTCTATTGATGAAGCTAATGATTTATCTGAAAAAGGTTTATGGGAAGTATCTAAAGGTGATGTAAGTATCGATAAAGTAATCAAGAACACAAATCTTCCAACTTTGGACTATATACCAGAGTCATCAAACCTTAATTTTCTTGAGCAAAAAATTAAAGACGAACGTAGACGAGAATTTACAATTAAAAGGCTATTGGCTCCAGTAACTAATCAATACGATGTTATTATATTTGATAATTCTGCGTTTTGGGGCAGTCAATTAGTACAGAATTCTTTGGCAATGGCTACAGACATAATATGTCCTTTTGGCTGTGAGCTAGAATCTTTTAGATCAGTTGTTGAAAGTATAGGTCTGATTGATGATTATAAAAAAGATATGGAGATTAATTGGAACTCTTTTAGCATAGTTCCAACCTTAAAAAACAATACTACCCTATCCACTCAAATTGAAACCTTTTATAGAGCTAATTTTAAAGACCTTGTTACCAACACAACAATACATAGATTGAACGCTGTAGCCGAGGAAAGTGGAATAGAACAAATTTCTGTTATCGAGAGTCATAACAATTCACCACTAGCAAATGATTACTACGAATTAACAATTGAATTATGGAATAGAATTAACAAGTAACCATAGCAAAGGTATAGCAATATTATGGCTGTTAAAAAGAATCAACTGGATAAGTTATTTGGTAGCATTAAAGTTGCTAAAACTACTAATTTATCATCGAAGGATGTTTGTCAAAATAAAGGTATAAGCCCTAAAACACAACCTAACACAGAACTTGACACAAACTTAGCACAACCTAACACAGAACTTGACACAAACTTAACACAACCTAACACACAACCTGACACAAACTTAACACAACCTAACACAGAACTTGACACAAACTTAGCACAACCTAACACAGAACTTGACACAAACTTAGCACAACCTAACACAGAACTTGACACAAACTTAACACAACCTAACACAGAACTTGACACAAACTTAGCACAACCTAACACAGAACTTGACACAAACTCAACACAACCTAACACAGAACTTGACACAAACTTAACACAACCTAACACAGAACTTGACACAAACTTAGCACAACCTAACACAGAACTTGACACAAACTTAACACAACCTAACACAGAACTTGACACAAACTTAGCACAACCTAACACAGAACCTGACACAAACTTAGCACAACCCAACACAGAACCTGACACAAACTTAGCACAACCTAACACAGAACTCGACACAAACTTAACACAATCACCATCAAAAGAAGATCAGAATGCTTTAATTAAACAAATAGAATCTATAAATTTTCTATCAGGAAATGAGAAAAAAATATTTGAGTATTTAGCTAATTCATCAGTTATGTCACGAGGGCAATATATAGCTAAAAACCTAAGTAAAAAGGATATTTCTAGCGGTTCTACTGTGCCTGTTGGAAGTGTGAATACAAGTTTAATAAGGTTAATAGAAAAAATAGTTATAAAAAAAACAGACTGTGTAAAAGGAGGAAAAAACGCAACTGCTTCATATTTAATTTTTAGTAAGTTTATTAAGGAGTTTAACTCCCCTATATATAATAGTAATACTACTAATACTATAAACAAATATAGTAACGACAAGGAAGAACAAAAACCAACCAACAC
>NZ_JACYVZ010000086.1 GCF_014857925.1 Cysteiniphilum marinum
CTCTAACAATCTATCATAGAGTAATAACCAAGTCTCTCGGGCAATTAGTACTGGTTAGCTTCATACATTACTGCACTTCTACAGCCAGCCTATCAACGTCGTAGTCTTCAACAACCCTTCTAGGGGATTTAATCCCGGGAGATCTCATCTTGAGGCTGGCTTCCCGCTTAGATGCTTTCAGCGGTTATCCATTCCGAACGTAGCTACTGGGCAATGCCTCTGGCGAGACAACCCAAACACCAGCGGTTCGTTCATTCCGGTCCTCTCGTACTAGGAACAAACCCTCTCAAATCTCCTACGCCCACGGCAGATAGGGACCGAACTGTCTCACGACGTTCTAAACCCAGCTCGCGTACCACTTTAAATGGCGAACAGCCATACCCTTGGGACCTGCTTCAGCCCCAGGATGTGATGAGCCGACATCGAGGTGCCAAACTCCTCCGTCGATATGAACTCTTGGGAGGAATCAGCCTGTTATCCCCGGAGTACCTTTTATCCGTTGAGCGATGGCCCTTCCATTCAGAACCACCGGATCACTAAGACCTACTTTCGTACCTGATCGAGCCGTCACTCTCTCAGTCAAGCGCACTTTTGCCTTTATACTCTTGGTGCGATTTCCGACCGCACCGAGTGCACCTTCGTACTCCTCCGTTACTCTTTGGGAGGAGACCGCCCCAGTCAAACTACCCACCATACACTGTCCTCGGCATTCGCCTGAGTTAGAACTCCAAAAATATCAGGGTGGTATTTCAAGGACGACTCCTTCAGAACTAGCGCCCTGAGCTCATAGTCTCCCACCTATCCTACACAAATATTTTCAAAGTCCAGTGCAAAGCTATAGTAAAGGTTCACGGGGTCTTTCCGTCTAACCGCGGGTACGCAGCATCTTCACTGCGATTTCAATTTCACTGAGTCCCAGATGGAGACAGTGTGGCCATCGTTACGCCATTCGTGCAGGTCGGAACTTACCCGACAAGGAATTTCGCTACCTTAGGACCGTTATAGTTACGGCCGCCGTTTACCGGGGCTTCGATCCAGAGCTTTGTCTTACAACTAACCCCTTCAATTAACCTTCCGGCACCGGGCAGGCGTCACACCCTATACTTCCTCTTTCGAGTTCGCAGAGTGCTGTGTTTTTAGTAAACAGTCGCAGCCACCTGGTATCTGCAACCCCTTCAAGCTCCAGACGTACGTCCTTCACCCTAATGGGGCACACCTTCTCCCGAAGTTACGGTGTCATTTTGCCTAGTTCCTTCACCTGGGTTCTCTCATCGCCTTGGTATTCTCTACCCACCCACCTGTGTCGGTTTACAGTACGGTCAATCATAATCTATGCTTAGAAGTTTTTCCTGGAAGCAGAGCATCAATCTCTTGGCTAAACTCCGTAGAGTTTAGTTCCGTCTCACGCCTCAGATCAACATGTGTCCGGATTTTCCTAAACACACTACCTACACGCTTTCACCCGGACAACCATCCGCCGGGCAGACCTAGCTTTCTCCGTCTCTCCATCGCAATTACAATCGGTACAGGAATATTAACCTGTTTCCCATCGACTACTCCCTTCGGATTCGCCTTAGGGGCCGACTTACCCTACGTTGATTAACATTGCGTAGGAAACCTTGGGTTTTCGGCCAATAAGAATCTCACTTATTTATCGTTACTCATGTCAGCATTCGCACTTCTGATATCTCCAGCAGACTTCTCAATCCACCTTCATCAACTTACAGAACGCTCCCCTACCATGGCACCTTCGGTGCCATCCGCAGCTTCGGTGTATCGCTTAGCCCCGTTAAATCTTACGCGCAAGCCGACTCGACCAGTGAGCTATTACGCTTTCTTTAAAGGGTGGCTGCTTCTAAGCCAACCTCCTGGCTGTCTATGCCTTCTCACATCGTTTCCCACTTAGCGATAACTTGGGGACCTTAGCTGGCGGTCTGGGCTCTTTCCCTCTCCACTACGGACCTTAGCACCCGCAGTGTGTCTCCTGTGATTCAACTTCGTCGTATTCTAAGTTTGCATCGAGTCGGTAAGGTCGCAAAACCCCCCTAGTCGAAACAGTGCTTTACCCCAACGAGTCATTCACAAGGCACTACCTAAATAGTTTTCGGGGAGAACCAGCTATCTCCGCGCTTGATTAGCCTTTCACTCCGATCCACAACTCATCCCATAATTTTGCAACATTACCGGGTTCGGTCCTCCAGTTGGTGTTACCCAACCTTCAACCTGGTCATGGATAGATCGCGTCGGTTTCGGGTCTACTCCTAGCGACTAAGCGCTCTATTAAAACTCGCTTTCGCTACGGATCCCTTATTCAGTTATCCTCGCCACTAAAAGTAACTCGCTGACCCATTATACAAAAGGTACGC
>NZ_JACYVZ010000087.1 GCF_014857925.1 Cysteiniphilum marinum
ATAAACCAAGCAATTCAACAGGTAATACCATATCCAATTTCGTGAGCATTTTAAGTTCTTTCGGTTTAAGTTAATATCACAAAATTATAACAGATTTAACCCGTCCAACGGAAATAAGGATTGAGCCAAAGTATCGAGAACATTTAAAGAGTTATGGACAGATTTAACTTACCATTTCAAGTATATTTTATTTGATAGTTGGGAGCATATGCTCTGTTTTCACTTAAATCAAAACGAGCACCCACCTCCAGAAATAGTTTAATACGTAAGCAGATGAAAGATCTCAAATAGTGCGGGGAGGTCATCGCACGCCTGCATAAAAATATTGATCTAAAAATAGTCACACACATTGTCATTATCAACATTACAAACTTTACATATGTATGTTTTTTATCGTCTTGGCAGAGGAAAATAGCTATAAATCCACATTGCAGTTATAAAAACAAGCTCACTGAGTTTTGCTGTGATATAATGCGCTTAGATAATCCTAACGCTTTAGGTAAGTAATGGCAGATCACCACGACAGACTAATCAAAGACCTACTCAATAACCGCGAGTTTTCATTGTCATTTTTGCGCCAGTATGTGCAGCGTGAGCTTGTGGCATTGATAGATTGGTCAAGCGTTGAGTTAGGTTTTGCCAATGTTGAACACACCCGCCAACAACATAAAAAGAACGTGAAGCAAAAAGAGCAATCCGACTTGGCGTTTTTGTTTAAGTTTAAGGACGGCAGACAAGGCGCGATACTGGTACATATTGAAGTGCAAAGCACCGATGATATGACTATTTTAATTCGTTCTAGGCATTATCAAACCTCGTACTTGTTGGACTTCATCAAGCGCAACAAAGGCGTAAAGAAATTGCCTTTAGTGGTTAGCATTATTTACTATACGAACAAAAAGCCATTTAGCTATAGTACAGATATTAACGATTACTTTGAAAACAAAGAGCTAGCAGAGAAGTTTGCATTTACAACGCAGTTTGTGGACTTAGTAAGCAAGAGTGACGAAGAAATAATGCAGCATGACTACATCAAAGGCTTAGAAATTATATTGAAGTATGCAGCCAAGAAAGATATTGATAGCGTGTTAGCGTTGGCAGCTAAGACGATAACGGACTATGATAGCTTTTCAAGGCAGACGCTGATTAAGTATATGAGCGACTACTCAAACTTAGACTTTGAGCAGTTTTATGATAAGATAGTAAACAGTAATATAGATTTACAAGGTGACGTTATGACGGTATCACAACAGATTGCAGAAAGAGCGTTGCAGGAACACGCGCCAATGCTTATGGCAGAGGGCGAACACAAAAAAGCCCTAGCCACGGCTCGCGAATTGCTTTTAATGGGATTAGAAGCTGAAAAGATAGTTAAGGCTACTAAGTTATCAAAAGAAGAAGTAAACGCCTTAGCGGACGAGGTAAAGGGCGGTATGCACTGATGAGAGCATTCCTAACAACAGATTTATCGCAATTCTAAGCTACTTTCTTATAAAGTTTAGTCTTAGCCTGCTCCCAGTCTTTTGGGCTCAATCCTTATTTCCGTTGGACGGGTTAAATCTGTTATAATTTTGTGATATTAACTTAAACCGAAAGAACTTAAAATGCTCACGAAATTGGATATGGTATTACCTGTTGAATTGCTTGGTTTATCAGATATAGAAATACTTAATATCTCCCTGCGAGATAGACGTGAGCTAATTATTGAAGTAAAAAGCACTAAAGATGATATCGTGTGCCGTCAGCAAAACTCAGTGAGCCACCAAACTCATTAATAGCGCAGGTTTCAAAATTCATCTTTCGCGCTATTTTATATGTTTCTCTTCACAAACCACTCTATTTTCGTAATAATTTCTGCATCTTTGATAAGATCGTTGAATAGCATTGTTACAAATAAAAAAGCATTTAAGTTTGCAGCCTCTCATAGATGGCTTTAAAACCAAATTCGGTAAAGTAGATGATAATCGCAGAGCTGAAAGTGTTCATTATAATGTGCTTGATACCGCACTATCTGGTTTAGCTTGCATGTTTTATAAATCGGGAGATATGGCAACTTACCAACAACGTATGAAGCTTAGATGCTATAAAAACAACTTTGAAACTCAGTTTGGGGTAAGGGAAACACCCAAAGACAATCAAATGAGAACCATTCTAGGCACCATCCCGTCAGAAAACTTCCGACCGGTGTATAAAGATTATGGCTCAATCCTTATTTCCGTTGGACGGGTTAAATCTGTTATAATTTTGTGATATTAACTTAAACCGAAAGAACTTAAAATGCTCACGAAATTGGATATGGTATTACCTGTTGAATTGCTTGGTTTAT
>NZ_JACYVZ010000088.1 GCF_014857925.1 Cysteiniphilum marinum
ATGGTCAGATTGATGATCCAGATGAAGTCGCTGGTGACATCAATGGCAATGGCCAAATTGATGATCCAGATGAAGTCGCGGGTGACATCAATGGCAATGGTCAGATTGATGATCCAGATGAAGTCGCTGGTGACATCAATGGCAATGGCCAAATTGATGATCCAGATGAGGTTGCTGGTGACGTCAATGGCAATGGTCAGATTGATGATCCAGATGAAGTCGCGGGTGACATCAATGGCAATGGCCAAATTGATGATCCAGATGAAGTCGCTGGTGACATCAATGGCAATGGTCAGATTGATGATCCAGATGAAGTCGCGGGTGACGTCAATGGCAATGGTCAGATTGATGATCCAGATGAAGTCGCGGGTGACATCAATGGCAATGGCCAAATTGATGATCCAGATGAGGTTGCGGGTGACATCAATGGCAATGGTCAGATTGATGATCCAGATGAGGTTGCGGGTGACATCAATGGTAATGGTACACTTGATTTTCCTAGTGAAATACAAGGACTTATTGATAGCATTAACTTTTATTATGAACCAGTGTATCAATTAATTACCCAAGATACTGTCAGTGGGAATTACCTCATTACTGGTAGTGCAGCTAATAACGTGCAAAGAGAAGTAATACCAAACAGCAATCAGGTTGTTGCACCAAATACTGCTTTAAGTGGGTTCATTAATAACAGTATTCTTGATGTGTTTATTCCAAATTTCACCTCAGGCTCTGGTAGTGTGGACTCTCCACTGGTTAATGAAACTTTGTCGAATCAATCAGTTAAAGTGGGTAGCGTCCTGAGTAGTGACTATATTGATGTAGTTATTAAAGGTTTAGAGACAGATAATGGCACTATCAGTGTGATTAGAGATGGTAATCGGGTTGATATTTACTATGAACCTGAAAGTTCATTTAGTGGTGTAGCTGATTTCGCTTTAGAAATCTATCAAAATAAGGTACTGTCTGATGTTAAGCATTTTGAAATAACAGTAAATCAAAACGTTGACATCATCCATGAGAATAATATGCGCCAAACTGAAACCACAGTTAAGCATGAAGGTTCAATGCTGGAAGAGAATAGTACCTCACCAGAGATTGAGTATAAGCAAACGGATTTAGCTATTGAGGTCAGTGATGTTGATCATGCACGTACCCAAAGCATTTTAAATGAATTTGGCAAGGCATTAGATGATAGAGCACCAATTAGCACACTATCTGACATTGCCTCAACTGCAGTTAAGGATGCATTAAACACTTATTCTATCTCTGAAACCTCGAGCATTGTCAAGGGACTACTCAAACAGGCTATTGATGCAGGTGAGTCAACTGTTCGTATTGCAGCAATTGCTTCGAGCATGTTAGATGTTTCTAGAGAAAGTAGCTATGGAAGTGATGTTGTTATCAGAAATATTATACAGCAAACCGTAGATTCAGGACTATCAACAGATCAAATTGCTCAAATTTTATCTACAATGCTATTAAATACGGATGATCAATATCGAGATGACTTTATTGTATCGATTGTCTCAGAATCAAATGTTACTGATCTGCATTTATATCAGATGAAACAAATTTTAGAGCAACAGGATCCAGAGTTATCTGATAAGCTGTCAAAAGAAATGCAGATGATCAGAGGTAATCAGTTATCAACTGCTTTTGATGCAAATGAATCACAAAACAACAATTCTAGTAAAGGTTTATTAGCTAAGCTGAAAGATACATTTTTAGGTAAGCGTCAAACTCAAAATGATGAAATGACTGACTATGATATCAATGAGCATAAATATAAAATAGAGCTGGCAAAAGCAGAAATATTAACTATGGTTAGAAATGAGTCAGTGAATAATAATGAAGAGCATAAAAAACGCTAAAACAATATTCGATATTAATCATTCAATACGGAGCATTGAAAGCCATGAAAAAACATCATCAAAAGAATAAATCTAGTCTGAAAATTAAGCCCTATCTTTGGTTAGTAGCAGGTGGGATGACCTTGACAGGTTGTAGCATTACACCTACGGCAGTAACCAATGAATCTCAATTAAATAATACTTACAAGGGTTTACATCAAGCCATTGATAGTCAAGAGCAAATCAACCATAAAGTGACGTTAGCGGAAGCCATTGCACGAACGAAAGCAACACACATCTAGATTTAATGAAACGACTATGTTATCCTATTTTCAAAATATAGAATTGGATTTTTTATAATGGCAACGGGTATCAAAATAATAGCGCAGCATTATGATGTAAGCACAGGT
>NZ_JACYVZ010000089.1 GCF_014857925.1 Cysteiniphilum marinum
CTATTTTTAATGTACCACTTGTTAATACCTGGACAACAAAGCCATCAACTGTACCATCAATATCGGCTTCATTACCTTGAGCAAGCAATTGCGCTAAGGTAATCTCAACTTCGGTATCTTCATTGGTCGAAACAATCGCATCTGCAAAGCTTGTTAAGGTTGGAATATTATTGAATTGGATTATAGAGTCAATGTTAAGCGACGCAGTATCATCGCCACCATTGGCAACACCTCCACTATCTTGTAAAGCAGTCAATGTGATTGTTCTTGATTGCCCGAGTAATGTTGTTGCAATATTTCTGTATTGAATGCCGTCAATTAATGTTTCTGCTGCATTCACACTTATATTGCTAGCATGCGTGATTATTACCGTTGCAGTCCCCGTTGCAACAGAAACGTTGTACTGATATGATCCAGCACTTGTTGTGCCAGCATTACCATTCGTCAATGCTATATTATCACTATCAATGATTAATAATTCATCTGCACCGTTTTGTAAATCTGATACGGTTAAAGTAATCGCCTGAACTATATCTCCTGACTCAATCAAGTCAATTATGGCACTGCCAAACACATTTTTTGCAGGATCATTAGCAAGGAAGTTAGGGTTTAATGCAGTCGCTGTAACAATCGGCTCATCATTAATGGCTGTTACATTAACCGTTGAGGCAATGCTTAAGGAAACTTCATTGTCACCGCCATTGGAAACCCCACCACTATCGCGTAAAGCCGTCAAGGTGACCACTCGTGTGCCATCAACCAAATTGTCACTGCTATTAATATATTGCAGTGAATCAATTAAGCTTTGTGCTACAACAACGGCAATATCACTGGTATGCGTAATCGTGACTGTTGCGGTATTGGCGACAACGGCAATGCTGTAGCTATAGCTATTGGTAGTTGTTGTGCCACTACCATTAACAAGATTAATATTCTCTCCATCAATAACAACTTGTTCACTATTACCATCGACTAAGTTGCTGACGGTAAAGGTAATTGCTTCGACTAAATCTCCTGATTCCACTAAATCAATCGCAGTACTAGCAAATAAGCTTACCGCTGCTTGGTTTTCAGTAAAGCTTGGATCTAACCCTGTTGCTGTAACAATCGGTTCATCATTAATCGCTGTTACATTAACCGTTGAGGCAATGCTTAAAGCAACTTCATTATCGCCGCCATTGGCAACTCCGCCACTATCGCGTAAAGCCGTCAAGGTGACAACACGTGTGCCATCAACCAGATTGTCACTGTTATTAATATATTGCAGTGAATCAATTAAGCTTTGTGCTGCGACAACGGCAATATCACTGGTATGCGTAATCGTGACTGTTGCGGCATTCGCTGCAACTGCAATGTTGTAGTTATAACCATTGGCAGCCGTTATACCGCTACCATTAATAAGACTAATATTCTGACCATCAATAATAACTTGTTCACTATTACCATCGACTAAGTTACTGACGGTAAAGATAATTGCTTCGACCAAATCTCCTGATTCAACTAAATCAATGTTGGCACTAGCAAATAAACTTACCGCTGCTTGATTTTCATTAAAGCTTGGGTTTAATCCAGTCGCTGTAACAACAGGCTCATCATTAATCGCTGTGACATTAACCGTTGAGGCAATACTTAAAGCAACTTCATTATCGCCACCATTGGCAACCCCACCACTATCGCGTATAGCCGTCAAGGTGACAACACGTGTGCCAGTTACCAGATTATCACTGCTATTAATATATTGTAGGGAGTCAATTAAGCTTTGTGCTGTTGTCACATCAATATCACTGGCATGTGTAATCGTGACTGTCGCGGTACTGGCGACAACGGCAACTGTATAGTTATAGCTATTGGCAGTTGTTGTGCCACTAGCATTAACAAGACTAATATTCTGACCATCAATGATAACTTGTTCACTATTGCCATCAACTAAGTTACTAACGGTAAAGGTAACCGCTTCGACCAAATCAGCTGATTCAACCAAATCAATGTTGGCACTAGCAAATAAACTTACCGCTGCTTGATTTTCAGTAAAGCTTGGATTTAATCCAGTCGCTGTAACAACAGGCTCATCGTTAATGGCTGTCAGATTAACCGTTGAGGCAATACTTAAAGTAACTTCATTATCGCCACCATTGGTTACACCACCACTATCGCGTATAGCCGTCAAGCTCACAACACGTGTGCCATCAACCAGATTGTCACTGCTATTGATATATTGCAATGAATCAATTAGGCTTTG
>NZ_JACYVZ010000009.1 GCF_014857925.1 Cysteiniphilum marinum
TGAAATGCTTACACCAAAATATGCTTCAGCGCATTTACCTAAATTAAAATCTGCCCAGAAGAGGACGGCATAGACCTACATACCACATTATTTGCTAGGTAAATAGGTGGGTTCATGGAGCGCTTACATAGCAATGTCACCTTACCAACATTGAGTGATTGGGTTGATCCAAATATTGGTACGATGCCAAACGTTGGTGATATTCCAAAAGTAATTGCAGGTGTGACGCAACCACAAACATAGATGTTAAAAAAGATGCGGCAGGCCTTTAAAAGATGGTGATAGCATTACGGTGATTAAAGATTTGAAAGTGAAAGGCTCATCGCTAGTTGTTAAAGTTGGCACTAAAGTCAAAAATATTCGCCTAGTTGATGGTGATCATGATATCGATTGCAAGATTGATGGCATTGGCGCGATGAAGCTGAAATCAGAGTTTGTCAAAAAAGTCTAAAATATCAATTTTCTGCTTTAAGTGATCGGGTTAATAATGCATGAGCTGTTGTGCGCATATCTTGATTTTCGTGGAGAATGCTATAAACCGCTTCAACGATTGGCATTGACATATTGTGCTTTTGTGCCAATTTATAGATAGCATTCGCTGAAGCAATTCCTTCAACCACTTGTTTGACTTCGTTGCAAGCCTCATCAATAGTTTTGCCTTGACCAACAAGTACGCCAAAACGGCGATTACGCGATTGATTGTCAGTACAGGTTAATAACAGATCACCAAGCCCACTTAAGCCGTAAAAGGTTTCAAGTTTTCCCCCTAAGGTTAGACCTAACTGGGTCAGTTCATTAAGTCCACGCGTAATTAAGCCCGCACGCGCGTTAGCGCCAAAGCCAAGACCATCTGAGATACCACAAGCAATGGCAAGTGCGTTTTTAACAGCCCCACCGATTTCAGCACCGGTGACATCTGTTGAGGTATAACAGCGAAAATTATCGCTATTAAAAAGCAGTTGAATATGTTTGGCATAATCATTGTTCTTCGAAGCAGCCAAAATAGCAGTAGGTAAGCCTTTGGCAACTTCTTTGGCAAAACTAGGTCCTGTGATTAAACCAAAAGGATTGTCTTTTAGGATAGCTTCAGCCATTTGGTCTAATAGTTGATAACTATGATGGCAAAAACCTTTTGTTGCTGAAATCACGCCTTGTGTGCTTTTTAAATGTGGTTTAACTGCTTCGAGTGTTTTGACAAAACCAATGCTTGGTGTTGCCATTAAGATGTCATCACATTGATGGATAACACTTTGCCAATCATTGATGGCAATTAAATTTGTTGGGAAATCAACATTAGGCAAGTAGCTGTAATTATGTTTATCACGAATCATTTGTGTGTTGTGTGTGTCTTTCCATGAGTGGATATAAACCATGTGTCCAACGCGCGCTAGTTGTAACGCAAGCGCTGTGCCCCATGAACCGGCACCCATGACAAGAATTGTATTATTCATAAAAATAGTAACTCCAGTTGTTTATGCTAATGGTTTGATGCCAAGCAAGCGATCACTTTCTTGATAAGCTTTATCAGCAAATTCGCCCATCCATTGTTTCACATCATTAAATTGCTGACTAAATTCAAGTTTGCCATTGGCTGATTTAAGTTGTTCAACTTGCTTTAAAATCAATTGAGCATAATCATGAATGCTATTTAGACGCTCATGATCAGAGGCAATAATATTGGCATATAAGTCGGCATCCTGACTAAATAGGCGTCCAATAATGTTAAGCTCCATTTTGTAAACAGGGCTTGAGATTGCCATTAATTCTTCCAAGTGGATATTATGTTGTTTTAAGAACATTCCCATACAAAATACCGAGAAATGTTCAATACCTTGGATAAATGTCATTGCTTGGTCATGAGCGCTTGCGGTCATTTTTTTAAGGGTAAACCCTAAGGTGATCAGATCGCTGATAAACCATTGATAATGTTTAGCGTCGCGCCCATCACAGTAAACAATCACCTGTTTATTGCTGCTGGTGACGGTTGGTCCAAAAATCGGGTGAAGTCCAACAACAGCACCACGATGTGCGCTGAGCATTTTGGTCATTGGTGCTGATTTAATACTTGTTAAGTCCGCGAGTATAGTGTCAGAGCTAATATACTCGGAAGCTTTTGCAATGATTTCATCAGTAAGTGCAATCGGTGTACTGATAATCACCATATCTTGATTCTTAAGAAGTGTTTGTGCCTCTTGCCAATCATCTTCACCAAAAAGGGTGATATCATAATGCGCAAGTTGCTTAAGAAAAAAAGCTAAGCATTGCCCCATAGCACCATGACCACCAATAATGCATAGACGACGTGTTGGCTCTTTTGTTATTTCTTTTATTTCTGTCATGATTTTATACCTTTAGCCATAATGTAATGGGTCCATCATTGGTGAGTGATACTTGCATATTGGCGCCAAATTTCCCTTGTTGAATGCGTGCATATTTTTGCGTGATGTCGGCGTAAAACTCAGCAAATTTTGCTTTGGCAATCTGTGGTGGGCATGCTCCAGAAAAGCTTGGGCGTAAGCCGCGATCAGTATCAGCAGCCAATGTGAATTGCGGCACAAGTAACAACGCACCATTGATATCAATAAGGCTCTTGTTAAGCTTGCCATGATCATTTTCAAAAATGCGTTGATTTAAAAGCTTGTGTGCCATCTTGTCATATTCTTTCTGTCCATCTTTCTCTTCGATACAGATAAGCGCCATAATACCTTGGGTAATATGAGCAATTTGATTATTATCAACGGTAACAGAAGCGTGAGTAACACGCTGTATAAGGCTTAGCATATTGCTCTGTATGTTCAATTTCAAAGTGCCATTAGCATATACCACCCGCAAACCATTTTACAGTCTTTCTGCGTTGTAATTTGTGAGGATACAGTGATTTTATGATGGGTCATTATGCTTACGCATCAAGAAAATAGGTTAGCACAAAGAAGCGTGCTAATGGGAGATGACTTTAATTAAATTAACCCAGCTTCTTTGACGATATCACGCTCATGACGAAGCTCATCAAGTGTATTATTAAAAGCCTTTTGACCAAATGCGTCCTGTGTAATGCCTTCGACAACTTTGATCTCACCATTTTTAACAACACAAGGCATAGCAAAGATAAGTCCTTTATCAACACCATATTCACCATTTGATACTTTTGCGATTGAGACTGTTTCACCTGCTGGTGTGTCAAAAATAATCCCTCTGACACTTGTGATAACAGCATTTGCTGCAGAAGCTGCGGAAGATGCGCCACGCGCTTTAATCACAGCAGCACCACGTTGCTGAACCATTGGAATAAAGTCTTCTTCTAACCATTTGCGATCAGTAATGACATCAGTTGCAGGTTTGCCAGCAATCTCAGCATGGGAAAAATCAGGGAACTGTGTTGCTGAATGGTTGCCCCAAATGGTCATTTTTTTGACTTCAGTAACATCAACACCGGCTTTAATTGCAAGTTGCTTACGCGCACGATTCTCATCAAGTGAAATCATGGCAAAGAAGCGATCATTAGGGATATTTGCAGCATTCATCATGGTGATTAATGCATTTGTGTTACAAGGGTTACCAACGGCTAAAACGCGAACATCTTTAGCGGCATGCTTGCTAATAGCTTCACCCATAGGTTTGAAGATCTTACCGTTAACACCTAATAAATCAGAGCGCTCCATACCTGCTTTACGAGGAACCGCACCAATCATCAATACCCAGTTGGCATCTTTAACGGCTTCATTAACATCTGCTGTGCAAGTAACACTTTTTAATAATGGGAATGCGCAATCATCAAGCTCCATTTTAACACCTTGTAGTGTAGGTAATGTTTGCTCTAATTCCAATAAGTTAAGATGTACATCAACATCTTTACCAAACATCTCACCTGACGCGATTCTGAAGATGACAGCATAACCAATATTGCCAGCTGCCCCTGTTACGGTAACGCGTACACTTTTATTTGAACCATTTGACATGAATTATTTCTCCTTATGATTTAGCAAGTAGATATCGTCGTATTTTCACCCGCAAGATAATAACAATTTTGCCTGCGAACGAATAGAGGCACTAGCATTATTTGTGGTATAAATTAAATTTATTTACGCTCTCTACTTTGTTTGTAAAATTCATACACGCGAACGCCAGTTGTCCATAATACTAAAAGTGTGAAAACAATACCGATGATCAGAGCAAATTGGTTAAAGATAATCATCGCAATAAAAAAGATAAAAGCCTCGGCACGCTCCATAAGACCAGGGCTATAATAAAAGCTTTTCTCCGATTGTTTTTCTGAAAAAATGCCAACCAATAGGAAACTGCTGACACAAACAAGCATCGACATCATCATCAATAAACACACAAAAGCCAAAGTTGGATCACGAATAAAAAGGGCGATTACAATAAATGATTCAACCAATCGATCACTGAGAATATCAAGAACGGTACCAAAGTGTGTGCTGTTGTTTTGTAGGCGCGCAACCGAGC
The DNA here is from genome assembly GCF_014857925.1 of Cysteiniphilum marinum. Taxonomy (GTDB): domain Bacteria; phylum Pseudomonadota; class Gammaproteobacteria; order Francisellales; family Francisellaceae; genus Caedibacter; species Caedibacter marinus. The sequence goes on from NZ_JACYVZ010000009.1 coordinate 4,465, forward strand.
CATCAAGGATATCGAGATAACCTGAAATAAGTAGCCACAAAATAGCCATGAAGTTAAACTCAGCGCTTAAAAAACATGCGCTAATAAAGCCTGTAATTAAAGAGGTAATGGTAATCGCATTAGCAGGTAGATGACGTGCGCCGATATGCATAAGTGGCTGAATAAAAATTCTTTGAAACAATGGGCGCAGACTTGATTCGATCATCGTTATTGCTCCTTGTGTGGGTTGGCTTTTAGTCGGCTGCTATTTTTAAGTTTCTTATAAATAATAGGTACTAAAGATAATAATGCCAAAGCACAAATAGGCAATAATATTTGCGGTGAAAAAATAACTTTAAGATTAAGTGTGTGTCCTTGTTCAAGGGCAAAGCCTAAGCCACTTCCTACCCAAGCATAAATAAAGGTGCCAGGGATGATGCCAAGGAGTGTGCCTAGAAAAAAATGGCGTAAGCTTACGCCTAAGACACCCGCGGCAATGTTAATAATAAAAAAGGGGAAGACGGGTAAGAGTCTTAAGAACAATAAATAATTAAACTCATTTTGTTGAAAGCCATCACGCATCTTAGCAATACTGCCTGATGCCTTTTTTTTCAAGCTTTGAGCAAACGCCATACGTACTGCTAAGTAGGTAATTGTCGCACCAATAGTCGCCGCAAGAATTGTCCAAATACCACCAAAGAAAACACCAAAAAGAAATCCGCCTAATAGCGTCATAATCGTCGCTCCTGGGATTGAGAAGGCAACGATAATGATATAGCTGAGCATAAAAATGAGCACACTTAGAAAATAGTATTGTTGGGTAAACGCTTGTAAGTTTTGATAATGCATCGCTAAGGTCTCAAGGGACAGATAACGCTCGCCACCTAACACAAAAAAGAGGATTAAACCAATAATTAAAAGGATAATAGGAAACAAACGTTTTAACGACATCTGCAATCACTTTCCATGTTATTGTCTAAACATGTGTAAAGGATAACAGATAAAGCGTCTATAAAATACTGGAGTTAGTATATGTTTAAGCGTTTAGATTTTCTTAAACACAAGCGTGCCATTGGTGCCGCCAAAGCCAAATGAATTAGACATGGCAATGTCAATTTTCATTGGTTTTGCTTGGTGTGCTGCATAATCTAAGTTACAGCCTTCATCAATATTATCAAGGTTGATTGTCGGTGGTGCGACCTGATCGCGAATAGCGAGTAATGAGAAGATGGCTTCAATTGCACCAGCTGCGCCTAGCATATGTCCGGTCATTGACTTGGTTGAGCTCATGACGATGTTTTTGGCATGATCACCCATAAGCTTTTCAGCTGCTTGACTTTCTTTAACATCACCAGCTGGCGTTGATGTGCCATGCGCATTGATATATTGCACTTGATCAGCATTAACACCTGCATCTTCAAGGGCTAACTGCATACATTCATAGCCACCTTCGCCACTTGGGCTTGTGATGTGAAATGCATCAGCATTCATAGCGTAACCAATAAGCTCACCATAGATCTTGGCACCACGCTTTTTAGCGTGCTCATATTCTTCTAATACAACAGCAGCTGCACCATTAGATAAGACAAAGCCATCGCGGTCTTTATCCCACGGGCGTGATGCACCTTTTGGATCATGATTGCGTTCAGATAACGCGCGTGCTGCCGCAAATCCGCCAATGCCAATAGCAGTATTGGCTTTATCAGCACCACCGGCAATCATCACATCAGCATCACCATAAGCAATCATGCGTGCTGCCATACCGATATTGTGCGCACCCGTTGTGCAAGCAGTGACGACTGCGGTATTGGGGCCTCTTAGATTGTGTTTAATCGAGAAGTTGCCAGAGATGAGATTGATGATTGTGGCAGGAATACAAAAAGGGGATATGCGCCTAGGGCCTTTGTTATCAATAATAACACGCGTGGCCTCAAGCTCACCAAGTCCACCAATACCTGAAGACATCGATACACCGATGCGGCGGCAATTCTCATCAGTTACCGTGATGCCAGCGTCTTGCCATGCTTCTTCAGCAGCCACAAGACCGTATTGCATAAAAGGATCGTATTTTTTGATTTCTTTTTTATCGAAATGCTGTAAGGAGTCGAAGTTTTTAATGGTGCCACCAATAGTGACTTTAAACTCAGAAATAGAAGGTCCGTGCACAAGATCAAACTCAGGTAGTTGTTCAATGCCGCTTTGACCTTTTAAAATCGCATCCCATGTGCTTTTGACATCATTACCAAGCGGGCTTAATGCACCAAGTCCAGTAATGACAACGCGTCTTGCTGATTTCATGATTTCATTATCCAAATGTTTATACCGTTCGCAAACCATTCAAAAGTATCAAAAACTTCTTTCGGATATTAAACACCGCAAAATGATTTACGATCGGCATAGTTATACAAACAAAAAATCAGCATTAACCTTGCGACTAATGCTGATTTTTCATAAATTCATCAGTTACTTTAAAAGCAATGAATGATTAGCTGTTGTGTGCTTCGATGTAAGTGTAAACGTCTTGCACAGTCTTGATTTTTTCAGCTTCTTCATCTGGAATCTCAGTGTCAAACTCTTCTTCTAAAGCCATCACCAATTCAACAGTGTCAAGAGAGTCAGCGCCTAAATCATCGATAAAAGATGCTTCTGCTTTTACATCTTCAGGCTTAACACCTAGTTGCTCAACGATGATAGCGTTTACTTTTTCTTGAATTGCGCTCATTTTGTTTCCTTAAGTTTTTACTTATTAATTAATTATAAAACTGTCTTTAAATCTATGGCATCTGCCAACCGAGTAGACATTGTAGTGAAATGTGCCTTATTTGCAATAAACTTACAACAAAATTCTGCTAAAACTGGCGGTTCTTACTATTTATTGGGCAGATATCTGTGTGAGTCATCGCCTTAATTATTATGTTTACAGTTGTAAGAGTAAGTATTTAAACAATAGTGGCTATGACCATATTCCTGAGCACTTTGATTGTGTAAGCGTTGACTGAGCGTAAGTCGAAGCCTCTATGAAGTGTGATTTTTCCCAAGATTACCACACTTCGGCTGATGCTCAGTGCATCGCTTCGACTTACGCTCAGGGTACGGTGAGCACTTGTGGGTGAATATTTAGTCTTGGTCACAATAGTTTATTGTTAATAATGATTTCTGCGGCACAGCACAAAAAAATCAACCTATAAAGTCTGCTATTTATAATTGAATCAGTATATTGTTGGTCTATACTTTCCTTATCAAGGAAATAATAACAATGGATCTCAAATGCGATGTTGGATGTAAACGAAATATTGATCAGTAACGAGGTCAAGTAACGGGGTCAGGACTAAATTTCATCACCATCTATTGCACTGTTTCTAGAAGAGCACTTATTTGTTACACTTAGCAGCAATGATATTTTGACTTAACATTGTGGTGCATATGAAAAACTTGCCAATTGGTTATTCGAGCCTGTCTGAGATGATAAATGGCAATACTTTTTATGTTGATAAAACCCGTCATATCCATGAGATTGCAGCGAAAGGTAAGTATTACTTCTTATCACGTCCACGGCGTTTTGGCAAAAGCTTAACTATTGATACGTTAAAGCAATTATTCCTAGGTAAGAAAGTACTTTTTAAAGGTTTGTATATCGAAGATAAATGGGACTTTGATAAGACACATCCTGTGATTCATTTTAGCTTTGGGCGCTCTAAGTCGGTGTTTTCTGAAGAGTCTTTGCTGCAATGGATTTTGCGCGAGTTATCAGATACTGCCAAACACTATGGGCTTGAGTTAGACACCAGTAAGCATTATGACCTGCAGTTTGATCAGCTGATTAAATCGTTATTTGAAAAAACAAACAAGCGCGTCGTGCTTTTGGTGGATGAGTATGATAAGCCGATTTTGGATGTGATTACTCAATCAGAGGAAGCGTTACGCAATCGTGAGATTTTAAAAGGACTTTACAGTGTTATCAAAGATAATGATACATATTTGCGCTTTGTGTTTTTAACGGGTGTATCTAAGTTTTCCAAGGTGAGCTTATTTAGTGGTTTAAATAACTTAAAAGATATCTCCTTTCATCATCGTTATGCTGATCTGTGTGGTTATACGCAAGATGAGCTAGAGAGTACATTTACAGAATGCTTAGAGGGTGTTGACCTTGTTAAACTCAAAACATGGTACAACGGTTATAATTTCGGTGGGACTGAAGCACAAAAAGTTTATAATCCGTTTGATATTTTGCTATTTTTTGATAACGCTAATAACTATCAAAGCTATTGGTTTGAAACTGGCACACCGAGTTTTTTGTTAAAAGTGATTGAGCATCAACGTGCAATTATTCCTGATTTAGAAAACTATGAGGCCAACCTAAATATTATCAACAGTATCGATGTCGATAATATTCCGATTGCTGGTCTTATGTTACAAACTGGGTATTTGACGATTAAAGATACTATTGATTATGGTGGTTTACTTTGGTATCGCTTAGGTTATCCAAATCTTGAAGTCAGAACGAGTATCAATCAACATTTCACCAAGTTGGGCACAACAACAGAGCATGCTAATGCTAACCAGTTAGCGATTAATCAGGCGCTGTTAACAGATAACTGGCAACAATTTGAAAAAGCGATAGCGAGTTTTTATAGTAGTATTCCCTATGATTATTATGTCAATACACCATTAAATCGCTATGAAGGTTATTATTGCGCGATTATTTATAGTTATTTTGCTGCACTTGGCTATGACGTTAAACTCGAAGATCACACCTCTGAAGGTCGTATTGATATGTCGATTGTTATTCCTCATAAGAAAGTGATTATTTTTGAGTTTAAGGTCAGTCACGGCGAGAACTTAGCAGCCAAGGCAGTAGAACAAATTGTTAGCAAAAATTATGCATCAAAGTTTACTCATCTGGAGTTGCCGATTTATCAAGTAGGTATTTCATTTGATCACAATAAGCGCACCATTAATGGCTTTGAAGTGCTTGAGCGGTAAAGGGATATAACGTGTAACTCCAAATCACTTGCGATTGATTTAGCTCTGTCTATACTTTTCTTATCAAGGAAATAACAATTATGGATTTCAAGTGCAATGCTGGATGTAAACGAAATATTGATTGTTGATGATGAGCCGATTATTTGTGAGCTGATTGAAAGTATTTTGCAGTCTAAGGGTTATATGACTCATAGTGCATACAATGGTAAAGCGATGCTTGAGTATTTGACTCAGAAAATTCCGAGCTTAATTATTCTGGATTATCAATTGCCTGATCTAACAGGGCACAGCTTATGTCAGAAAGTGCGCCAACAATCGCAAGTCCCGATCTTGATGGTAACAGCACATGATAGCCAAGCTAATCTTATTCGTGGATTTGAGCTTGGAATAGATGACTTTTTAGCAAAGCCATTTGACCCCAAAGAGCTGTTATTGCGTATAGAGGCAATTTTGCGTCGCAGTCGCAAGACACAAATGGCATTGTCTCAATCAACACAAGAAGATCAAATAAACTATCAATTTGATCGTTGGCATTTTGAACCGTCAGCGCTTAATCTGGTCGATAAAAATAATATGAGCAAAAAACTCAATTTGACTGAATATGAAGTGAAGCTATTAAGTCTTTTTTGTGCGAATGCCGAGCGGATCATCACACGTGAGCAAATTCACAAAGCACTGGAGAGTCATGCCGATGATGCGTCATTACAAGCGATTAATGTTTATGTTTATCGCTTACGCAATAAGATCGGTAAAGATCTAATTCAATCCATTCGTTACAAAGGATATAAGTTTTTGGCGGATGTTCAGGTGATTGCCTCGTAAGCTGATCTACCCTAATAACCGTATAGGAATCAGATATTCTTTATAAATCTACTTAACACCAAGTTCAATCAGACGTTCATCCAAGAAAGCATCAGCAGTTTTATATTTTTCAGATAAATAAACATCGGCTTTAGCATGCATAAAGCAAGGTGTTGACATGCGATCAACGCCTTGTGCTTCACCTTCAGGTTTAACGACGCGATGCTTAGTAGCAATATATTCAAAGTTGGTCATCTCTTGCAGCATATCACCAATGTTGATGATGATAGATTGTGGCTTACAAGGCACTTCATACCACTTATCTTCTTTGTGTGAGTACACCTCTAAGCCAGGTGAAGAGGCAACCGGTAAAAGGGTAATTAAATTGATATCCTCATGTGCTGCAGCACGGATGGCACCTGGTTCCTCATCACCTTTGATCGCAGGATAATGCAATATGCGAAATAACGTGCGATCAAATGACAAAGCTTCGACTAATGGCATATGTAGTTTCTTGGATGTTTCTGGATCCATATGATCATCAATCCATTGCAGTAATGTTTTACCTAGTTCAAAAAGTTGATCAAAAAGCTTGCGTGCTTTGTTAGAGACTTCTTGAGGGTAGCGGCCATTTGGAAAATATAAATGGAAATAATGTTTGATATCACGAGCGGTTTCGCCCTTGGCGGTTTCTGAGATATCCATCGGAAAGTAGCCATCTTGGGTTCTCTTATCGTAATAATAATTGTGGGCAGCTTCTGAGTTAATGAACTTGCGCCACTCACTATAAACATCTTCGATAAGCTGCCAGTCAATAGGGTGTGTCTCTAATACCCCAAAGCCTGTTTGCTTCAAAGAATCAGTAAAACGTTTTGGCGCGTTATCTGCATAATAATCAACACTTAAAATTTCCATAAAAACACCTGATTTATTGATTTAAATGACGTTGGCATGCTAAATACTAAAGACATGCCTGTCAAGGTTGAAATGATGGGTATGGATGGGTAATTTAACTGTTTGTTCATTTGTTCATTGGCGATAAAAGCAGTACACTGGCGACTTGAAAAAATTGATCAATTGAAAACAAAGGTAAAAAAGGATAAAAAATGATTCCAACACCTCATATTGAAGCAAAAAACAAAGATGATTTTGCCAAGACCGTCATTATGCCAGGAGACCCATTGCGCGCTAAGCTGATTGCCGAGACATATCTTAAGGATATTAAGCAGGTCAATAGTGTGCGTAATATGTTGGGTTTCACGGGGACTTATAAAGGCAAAAAATTAACGATTATGGCGCATGGTATGGGCATTCCAAGTGCGGGAATATATACGGCAGAACTATTTAATAATTATGATGTTGATCAAATTATTCGTATTGGTTCATGTGGTTCGTATGTGCCTGAGATTAAGGTATATGATGTGCTATTAGTTACCGAAAGCTATTGTGAGTCGGATTATATCGAGATTGTGACTGGTGAGAAAACAAGAGAAGCAACGCCAGATGTGAATTTAACAGCACATATAGCAAAAACAGCAGAGAGCTTGAACTTGCCTGTGACACAAGCAAAAGTACATTGTACCGACGTGTTTTATCGCAAAAACTTTGATGATTATATCAAGATCCATAGTGAGCATGGTTGCAAAGCAGTGGAGATGGAAACTGTCGCGATTTTTGCTAATGCTAAAGCCTATGGTAAAAAAGCAGCCTGTCTTTTAACCGTTTCTGATTCATTGGTGACAAAGGAAGTAACAAGTAGTCAAGAGCGCCAAAATTCATTTACTAAAATGATTGAAATCGCTTTGGCGAGTGCCTAATTCCAGTGATTTACACATAAATTTTCTTTCTCGCATTTTCTAAAAAAATAACTATTCTTACTTGTGCAGGTTCGCATATATGAAAACAAGGAGAATAGTAATGAAGTGTTGTAAGCAATCAGGATCTATTATTGGTTGTCTAGTCATAGGCATTATATTAGTTATCTTAAGTATAGTGTTGATCATTGGTGCCTTTAGTTGGTTTCCTCCGGCGCATAGCCTTTATGATCTTAGTGAATCCGTTATCACAGGTATGTTGGGCTGTGCCAGTTTGATTATTGGTGCCATCTTTATTGTCGTAGGAATCGTCTTAAATAAGTTAGAAAAGGGTGCGATAAATTAAGCACATTTTTACCAAGATCGGGTTAGAAAGAATACGTAAATGAAATCGCTGATGTTAATACATAGCTTTGACCAACCATTGGGCTATCTTGAACAGTACTTGCGAGTTGATTTAAGCGAAAAACGCTGGTGATGCCCCAACGTTTGTTATAACGATACATTAGTGATAATGATAAATAAGGTGAAAAAGCGCTACCTGGGGAATATTCTTGTAATCCAGATAGTGCTGATTCGCTTGCAGAAATACCATAAAAGTAATCCAATATTTTATTTTGTGTCCACTGCACGCCACCGCCTGGTGAAATAATCAATTGATGTTTATCGGACTGTAAAATAAAAGGTTTCGTATATTGCATGTTTGCCATTAACCCATGCGTGCCTGCCGTAAGATCAAGATTCAAACCCAATTGCAATGAGCCATAAGCGCTGTTGAAACGACTTGAGAACCCTCCCATAAACATATAGTTGCGGTCATTTAACTTCTGTAACTGTGGATCAGTTGATTTGCTGGCATCAAATTTTTGTGGATATAAGAAGCCATCAACAGAAAAACTAAACATGCGATTGCCGATTAAGCGATAAGCAATGTATGGTCCAAGGATCGTTAAATCTTCACCTTTATAGGCGATCATCGGAAATGCCAAAATGTTATCATCAGTTGCTTTGTATGGATTGGGCGTGAAGATACTCGCAACCCCAATACTCCAAGGATGTTGAATATTAAAGTGCTTTTGCTTTTGCTTTTGCTTTTGCTTTTGCTCTTTTTGCTCTTTTTGTATTTTACTTGTGTCCTTGCTTAGTAAATCTTTTTGCGTTTCACCATAGTTGCTATTAGCAGAGTTATTAGGGCTATTGGTTAGCAGGGTATCTTTAGCGGCTTGTTGTTCTTGTGTAAAAGCAAACATAGGTAGCAACATTATGCTAAGCGGCATCATTAGAAAGTTATATTTACAAGCCATTTATTGTTCCTCAAGCTATCGTTATTGTTACGATGATTAAGTGTAGTTATATCTTGTGTGGATATGTAGTAGTTTCAACAAAGAATATAATAATAAATAATAATGCATTTATACGTAGTTGATATTTTTTGTGATTCTTCCTTATAGAAGATATTGGCAAAAGAAATGCTATCCTATCGCTGAGTTGTAAATCAGTGACTATTGGGGGAGTATCAATTGAAAAATTGGGGGTGAAAAACTGGGGTAATTCTCAAGTTTCTAACTTGCAGAAACTAATGGGAGTGAGTGTTACTAAAACAATATGATACGAGTTCTTGATATCTATCATTCTTTCACGACTAATTGTGGGGGTTGTGGGTTAGATATTGATGCTTGTGTTATCGCTTTAGTGATGCTCTGGATTAACGTAATTTTATCTAAATTTAATGGGGAAACTAATGAAGTTTAAAAAAATAAATTTTGTAACAGCTGCAGTTATTGGTGTGTCATTGTTTGAAGTCAATGCGCTTTATGCACATGGAGCGCCATCGTATCCGCCATCTCGCCAGTTCCTGTGTGGCGCTGATTCTGGTAGTGGAGTATGTCAAAATACAGGCATAAGCCCAAATATTGGCTATGATTGGCAATCAATGGGGATCGGATCAGCAGGCGGTTATCTAGAGCGTGAAGATTATAAAGAAACGCCATTGGCGGCTCACATTGAAGCAATGCAAGGCGGAATGAATGCAGAGATTTGTTCTGGCAATGGAGTGGCTAACTATGAGTTCTTTAAAGATCTTTCAGACCCTAAATATTTTCATATTTGGGAGGAGAATAAGACTGAGCTTGATGTTGGTATGAATGAGTTTACCTTTCATGCAACAGCGCCTCATATGACAGGCTTTAGCCCGGCAGGACATACTGGTTATATTGATATTTATGTAACCAAAGAAGGGTGGGATAAATCAAAGGCAATTACGTTTAATGATATCACTCAGCAACCTATTTGCCATTATGTGCCTGAAACCGCGGGTGTGGTTGGAAATTACCATAAATATAGTTGTGATATTCCTAATGAATATGCTGGTAAAGATGCCGTATTGTTCACAGTATGGCAAAGATCTGACAGTGCTGAAGCATTTTATGCTTGCTCTAATGTTAATTTTAAAGAAGTAGAAAACTATAGTTGGGATACTTTAAAAAGTGTTTCAGGTCCTGCCTTCTTGCCTAAATATAATGACTTGGAAGTGGGTGATTCTATTGTTTTCACAGGTATTAGTAATAATGGTAATAGCCATACAACGATAAAAATCAATACTCAAAATGATATTAACGATTGGCAATATAATCTAGCACAAAAATATAACCAATTAAGCTACGACACCAAAATAGGTGTCTTATCCGAGGATGGTTTACAAGTAGAAACACCTCGTCAAGAGAGTGGATATCGTGTGTATATCAAAGATACGTTAGATGCTTCAAACTATTCATGGAAAATTGAGCGCAAGCAAGCTGAAGTGCCAGAGATTCCAAAATCTAAGTATTTATTGCCGATTACCAATCTAAGTCAAGAGTATATAATTGCTAATCAGCGTTATGATTTCAAGCAAGGTTATACGCTGAAGTTTAGATTATTTGAAGATAATGGTCATAATAATAATGAGATTATTGCTGAGTTTGAGATTGTTGACAGTAATTTGGCCGTGGTTTCACAGGAAATTGATCGTTTAATAAGTGATCAGGTTGATTATGATTTTGCGATTGGTCAGTTAAATAGTGATGGCAAAAATGCAAGTGCCCATGACGCATTAAACTTTGTCTACCTTGATAGTAAGCGTATCGCTAATACAAATTATAATTATAGTTGGGTCATAGATATTATTCCGCCATCAGAGCCAGAACCTGAGCCATCTCCTGAGCCAGAAGCAACTTATATTTATATGCATGATGATGAATATGGTCCTGAATTATTTGTCGCTGGAGTTGATGTTGTTTCACGCGTGAAAGATGAGGCAACAGGATTATACAAAGTCTATCAGTGTAAAGACGCCACAGTACAAGGTTGGTGTCAACAGTCAGAGACTTCAACGTATCACTATGAACCAGGTAATGGGATTGCATCTGCTGATGCTTGGATTGATACTGGGAAGTTAGCTGAGCGTCCGAGCGTTGATGCTGAATATATACAATGGCCAGAAAATATTGGTAGTTATCAGATGGGGACAACCGTTTCAAGATCAGGTGTCTTATATCAGTGTACGGGGCATCAAGACTGGTGTAACCAAGAAACTTATGATCCGGTTGGTATATATGGATCTAGTACTTGGACGGCTATATAGGTTAGTCTGATATATTGTTTATCATAAGTAATGGGTGCTTATGAAATTAAAATATAATAAATGGCAAGTAATATTGCATTGGTTTTCTGCTGTTATTATTATTTGGGCATTAATAACCGGTTTTTATGTTGCATTATTTGACGTCAGCCAAGAGGTTAAAGCAGCGATCGGTTTTTTTAATGTCTCAATAACAACAGTGCTAATTCCATTTTTCATTTTGCGTGTGATTGTCATGTTATGCTCAAGAAAGGTAGAAGATAGTAACCTTAGCAATCATAACCATAAATTAGCAAAAGCTATGCATTTCTCTTTGTATGTGGTGATAGCTATAGTGTTGCTATCTGGTGTGTTAATGATGGATCGTCAAATCAATGTTTTTGGGGTCTTATTTTTCCCACAACTTATTCATAGTCCTATTGCTTTGAATATATGGTTTGATCTACATAAATATTCATGTATAGCATTATCAATATTAGTACTTTTGCATATCTTGGCAGTTATTAAACACTATGTAAATGGTCATAAAATCTTAAAAAAAATGGTTTAAAAAAACGGTTACTAGCATGAGATCGTTTGTGGTAGTTATCAATATTATTGGGGGATTTATTAAAATGAAATATATTATGGTTTTATGCGCAAGTTTTGGCTTGAGTAATTTAACTTATGCTGCATGTAGCGCACATAATACTGCGCCACAGCAAGTAGAAACACAAGCGAAAGTAGATGCAGAGTAGCCATGCTTATGAGTGTGAAAAGACTTAGGCTAACGCTGTTACTTTCGGCGTGTTTTGGTTTGTTGTCACCGGCTTATTCAAATACACAAAATCACAATATGGCTCATCATACACAGTCAACTGATGCGTTACATCACCATCATCAGGATGCTAATGATGGTATGTGGATGTTTGATATTATGACAATGTATATGAATATGGATGGCTTCCAAAGCGGTGATAGTGGTGCTTCTGAACCAGATGGCATGATGGTGCCTAAACAAATGCATATGTATATGACGATGTTTATGGCAATGTATATGACGCATGACTGGGATATTATGGTGATGAGTTCATACAATGTTAAAACCATGGATATGGATATGCATATGATGGGTGTTGTTGAAGGCTCAACAATGAAATCAGAAGGTTTTGGTGATACAGAAGTTACAGGCGGATATAATCTCATAAATAATGTAATGCAAAAATTGCAAATACGTGGCGGAATAAGCTTACCAACTGGGCGAATTAATTATCAAAGTGGTATGCCTATGATGGATACAACATTATTTGGTTACAATATGCAAATGGGTTCCGGTACGTTTGATCCAATTTTCGGTGTGAATTATGCTCATTATCTACAAAGCTTAACGTTGGGTAGTGAGTTTAATGCAGTATTGCGCCTTTATGACAATTATCGTGATTATCAATTAGGCGATGTTTACAGTGCCAATATCTATGCTAATTATCAATTATCATCAATGCTTGAAGTGGGCTCTAAATTAGAATATCTAATGACGACTAAAACCAGTGGGGTAGCTAATGGTACAAAAGCAAGTTGGGGCATCAGTTATGATCCTGAAAGTACAGGTGGTGAAACCATCAACTTATCAATGATGGCAAAGCTTAAAGGTTATGGTTTGCTGCAAGATAGCGCATTGACTTTAGAGGTGGGTTATCCAGTTTATCAAAACTTAAATGGCACACAGATGAAACAGGCTTGGCAGGCGAGTCTACATTTTAGTTTTAATATTTAATTAGAGAAAGATAAAGTGAAATATATACCCATCACAAAACATTTTACAGCATTTCTGCTATTGAATTTCCTGCGATTTTGAGTGATTGAATTTTGCTAATAGTCCTAGCTATTACCTGCTCTCCAATCACTCAAAATCACCAAAAGCTTCTTCAGCATTAAGTACCGCAAAATGATTTGTGATGGGTATATTATGACGAGAAATTTTATTATTTTTGGTTATATTTCGTTATTTCCCATCCCGCAATCGTATGTTTATAATTTACTCATCAAGCGATTGACTAATGGGCTGTCAATGCAAGTGAAACTATTGATTTGGGGCAACTTATTTATGATAAATTTTGTAAAGTATGTATTTGTTTTATGTTTGGGCTTAACTACGCTTTCTCATGCGAGTCTCGATCCAGGGGTGATGTTGCTAAAGTGGGACAATGATGATCAGGAGATCACGCGGACAATAAAAAACACAGGGAGCACAACTCAATATGTAAAGATAGAGGCTTTTAAAATTATTGATCCATTTGGAGAGGGTAAAGAGATAAAGCTTGAGCTTAAAGATATGGTAAGTGATCTTTTGGTTTCACCATTAAAGATGGTTATTCCACCTAATTATGAAAAGCTGCTTCGGATGAGTTTACCTAAAGGTAGAGATTCTATTACCGCGGATCAATATTACCGCATTCGTATTATTCCTGTTGAGCCGTCGTTAGATAATGGATTTTTCAATGTGCAAGAAGGTGAGGTGAAAACTGGTGTTACTTTGTCTATTGCCTATGGAACCTTGCTAATTGTCACACCGCTGCAGAAAAATATTCGCTATAACACAGTGCATGATGTAAGTGACGATGTTTTAAAGATAGAAAATAAAGGCAATAGCTTTGTTAAAGTTAAAATTCAAGGGACTTGTCGCGATGAGACGATTGAGCATTGTGAAAATGGGAACAAAGTAGAGAACCATATTGTGTACGCTAAACAAAGTAAAAATTTTAGTTTAACTGATTATAACCATAAGGAGACAGAGTATGTGATTACTGAGGGCAATGAGAGAGAATTATATGAAATTTAACAAACAAATAAATGAATTTAATATCAAACTATGTAAATAAATATATTTAGGAGAAATACAATGAAAACAATCACAAAAACACTAGCAGCAAGCGTTTTATTAACAGCATCTATTATTGGTGGGGTAAATGCAGCTTCTACTCAAGGAGAAAGCTTATCGATTCACTTATCTGCGAATGTTCCAGATACTGATGCGGCTTACTACACCGTGAATGTAGCAAACTCTCAATTTCAATTTTCTTATGATTTAGTTGCAGATGATTTCACTGGTGATTCAACGCCAGTTACGATAAATGTAGGCAATGGTGAAATAACTGCGCTTAACGTCAGTGCAGCTGCGCCGCTAGAGATTACGCATAGTACTGATCCAACAAAGAAAATTGGCTATGCGGTCAAACTTGGGACTCAGGCGATTACAACAACAGCGGCAAATATTTTTACTCAACTTGGTAACCCAGATGGTACCTCTATCGTGGATCTGACGATTGATCCTGAAACATATGACGATTCTAAACACGTAGAAGGAAACTATAGTGGTAACTTAAATCTTCTTTTTGATGGAACTTTAAGCTAAGACGTTTGGGTTAATTTGGGTTAATAAGCTATAAGAGGCATAATCGATGATTTATTTGAAATTTATTTGTTTGGGTGGAGTGCTGAGTTTTTGTTTATTAGCTAAGGCTCATGCAAATAAACATATACCAAAAGAATTTATTGATTTTGCCTCACAGCAAGGGGTTGATGTGAATGTTCAAGTTTCAGGTGTTCAGCTTGGGTACCATACAGCATATATGCAAGATAGTAAACTTGAAGGAATTGATCTTAATGAGATTTTCTCTTCTGTAAAGTTAAAAGATACAGCTAAAGCAGTTATTTTAGATCAATGGCGTTCAGGGATTCCTTTTGAAGATGCCATTTACTGTAGCACTGAATATGAAGCTCAAGGCATCTGTAAAGCGGGATCTATTTTAGCAAGAAGTCATTTTTCGACCAAGACATCCCAGTTGGATATTACAATTAATAAGAGCGCGGTATCGTATCAAAATCATCAAGATCAGGGCTATCTTAATCTACATGAAAACACACGTTATGGCAGTATTTTTAACTATGATCTTTACTTTGATGTTTCAAATGAGACATCAAGCTATAACTTAAATTTAGAGAATATCAGTAGTGTTAATAATACTTCTATTCACAGCGGCATCATCGCCTCAGGCAATGAAAATAGCTCAAGTGAAACACTAACGCAGCTTTATGTGCAGCAGGAGTTTCAAGACAATCTGTTAATTGCAGGTTTTATGGGCAGCTATGAGGCGCCTTTTAATGCCGTGACGCAAATGGATTATATCCCATCAGTGGATAGCTTACTTATTGGGCTGTCAAGCTCAAATAATATGAAGAAAAACAAAAATGCGAGCTCTCAAGTGCCGATTTTAATTTATGCACAGAGTAATACCAAAGTAAAAATTTATAAAGAAAACAACCTTTTAAGTGTGCAAAGTTTTGCCGCAGGGACACATGAGGTTGACACCTCCTCTTTTCCTTATGGTATTTATTCAGTGAGAGTTGAGATTTATCAAGGAAACACCTTGATTGAAACCAGAATAAGCACAGTTGTCAAACCAACTTCAGCAGCAGACTTTGGTGACAGGAGCTCACATTACAGACTTTGGCTCGGGATGGCAAAAGAGACAAACTATCAAGAGCAGTTTTTTCCTGATCGCTTTAATAAAGTCTATCTAGGTGGGGCTTATGCATTTATGCCGTTAACCAATACAGTGACAAACCTTTCAGCTTATGTGCTGGGTAGTACGGTAACAGGGGAGGCTGGTGTTGATTATTTGTTCTCAGAGAGTCTCTCATTTAATGCTTCAGGCGCGATTGATAACTATCATGGTTATGGATTTAATATCAATGCACAAATGCAGCCATTTAGTTTGCTTTCGATGAGTTTGTGGTATCAAAATGAAGATAATCAAAGAAATAACTATCAAAATGAGCAAGTTTTTAGTGCCTTTGCAAAAGATTATAATAGCATTGGCATAAGCACTAGCATTCATCTAAATGATATTGGACTTGGTTCTTTATCAGGAAGCTATATGTATAATTTAAAAACAAATGGTTTTCAATCCAACGTGTCACATTATAAAACATGGGTTAGTGCCAGGGACTATCAAATTTATTCAACGATTAACTATGGTTATAGTAAGTACACAGGTGGTCAATATAAAGACTTTTCCATTATGCTCAACTTTAGCTACTTCTTTGATAATGGTTCGAGCATTAACAGTTCTCTTGGGCATCAAAGCTATAATAATACAAATAGTGGCACACTTGGCTATTCACCAAACTTTGACAGTAATTATATTGATGATGTGTCACTTGAGATAGATTATGGTGATGTTAGTGAGTCGCAAGGTATTTCAGTTAACTTGGGCTCTGATAATATCAGTGGCTTTATTGATGCAGCTCATCAATCAACTAACGGAGAATCAACTTCATCAATATATGGCTCACTCTCAGGCAGTTTTGCTTTGGTTGATTTTATCCCTTCTTTCAGTGCGGATCAGTATAATCAGGCGGGTGTTATGATTGATATGGATATGCCAGAGGACGCAAGTGTTGATGCTGAGATTGATGGCAGACGCTATAGTTTAAGTGCAGGGCAGAATCTTATTATGCTGCCGGCGTACCAAGAATACACGCTTCAGCTTTTAGAGGATAGAAATGACAGATCGAATCTCCAATACTCTGAGAAAGAAAAAAGCTTCACTCTCATGCCGGGCAATATTGTTCAGATTGATGAATCTGCGATTGCGACAATACATGTATTAGGTCGTGCATTGGTTGATGGTAAGCCTAAGAAAAATGTGATGGTCAAAAATCACATTAACCAAACAGTAACCGATGAGAAAGGCTATTTTATGGTGTATATAGATAAAAGAAATCCAACCTTGCAAATTAACGGTAGTTGTAAATATGAGTTTCAAGATCCTCAAGTTTTGCAATCAGGACAGTGGATAGGAGTGATTGAATGTTAAAAAAAATGATACTTTCCTTAGGCGTTATTTTTAGCCAATATTCTCTATCTATGGCTGAGGTTGTAATGATAGATGACTACGACACCATCTATAGTAGTTCTTTGATGAATGGTGGAGATTGTCTGAGTAATGGTTCTTGGTGTAGTTATTTTGGAGTAGTAGGTGAAGAGCTAAGTGTTGTTTCTTCAGAGATAAAGGATCCGTTAGGAGTACGTAGATATCATTCTAAATTCAACAATCCTTCATGGACTCATGACAGAGTTATGGAATTTATTGTGGAATTAAAAGACCAAAATACAGGTGTTGTATCAGAATTTACAGTTTTGACCAGGCGTGAAGGGTGGGGGAAAACTGATAGTGGAGTTTCAGGAAGGGTATGGTTTTATACAAATGCAGCAACTTCATATTATAAAGACATTCCACAATCTGGTGATGCGCAATTTGAGTTTTATATACCTAGACCAGCGATGATGCCTCAAGCAGGAACATATAAAGGCAATGCCATTATGAAAACTTGGGAGACTTGGCCTTCTGAGGATAGTAATCCTAACATAGGTAACCCAGGACCATCTATATTGGTGAGATTTGAGATGGTGATACCATTGTCCTTTAATTTTGAAGCGATGTTAACACATCTGCAATTAAAGCCAGAGAGCTCAAAACTAGAGACCTTTGCCACAAATAGCTACATCAAGCATACATCAAACGCACCTGTTCCAGTAGATTATAATGTTACCTTGGCATGTAATAGTCCTTCAAGTGATGATGGCAATGGCAACTGTCAATTAGAGAACACAGATACGAAAAGTCATTGGGCTTATGAGGTTTATATCAATAATGAAAAGATTATCACTAATGCAACAAACACAACAGCACTGCAGCAGCTTCCGAGTAACTATAGTATTCCACTTAATATTATAGCTAAGAGCCCGCCTGACTCTGGGCAGTATGAAGGTCAAATGACATTAAATTTTGATGCTGTATGGTAATAACCTTGGTTTGGTGTCAATGGCCAACAGAAGTGTACCAGAATCGGCCATTAACAGTTTGGAGAGTTAAGCTTCATAAAGTTGTCACATTCAGTCTGAGTATAATACTTTCTATCATAACTCGCAAAAATAGTTCGAGTTTTTAAAAAACCATGTTAGATAATGCCATTTGATGATTTATGGTTATTTTTATCTAGTTGTTATCATGCTTGTGAAATGTATGATTAAGTTGTATCAGATTTGATATGTTGAATGATTTTAAAAATATTAATATAACAAGAAGGAACTTTTATGAAATTAAAGTTTGTAGCAGTGTTTGTAGGGTTTTCGATGATTGGAATGGCTCAGGCGCAAGAAGATGTGATGTATTTTTCTAATCAGACATCTAAAGGGAGTGCGAGTAATGGTCAAAACCTTTCTGCTCCAGCACTTGATAAATCATCTGTAGTAGAGTCTTTTGCTGATGACGCTTCAAATTTTGAGGATATTCCGGTGATCACGGTAGCAGATGATCAGGTGTCAGATTATAATCCCGACGATCCTTTGGAAATAATGGGAACCAGTGTATACGATGGTGGTGGTAATTTATCAAGTGTAACATTTAGTGTGGGTAGCGGGGCATTGTATATCGCTAATGCTGCTGGTCGTGGAAATAATACACATACAGTCACGGTAACAGGGTATGATTATGGCGCTGGTATAGATGAAAGCCAAGGAGGGATAGACGCTGCTTTAAGAGGTGGTGTTCAGTATATGCCAGTACATAACTTTAAGGGTGATACTAGCGTAACGGTTAATGCAATTGATGATGCGGGTAATCGGGCACAGAAGGAAAGTATAGCAATTACCGTTGAGGACTTTCCGGAGTTTATAACGGCATCCTGTGAGCATGACTACGTCCCGGAATTGGATGCCGATGAGTATTTGGTCACTTATAAACTAGACCCAGGTGACAAAGTGTTAGATAACGTGATGTTTTCCAATCTGCATGGAAGTTCAGGAGAGTGGGAGTCCACAACTGAATTTTTTTATGTACAAGGGGTCTATAATCATTATATTAATAAAGGTAAATCTCATGGAAATTCGACGGATATGTTTTATCGCGCTACCTTCAAGGATGGAAGTACTTTAGATAGATATATGACGTGCACGCACATTTAGATAAATATATGACGTGCTCGATCTGACCTCCTGTTACATCCAATCTGAACAATTATAAAACATGAATCACTGTGTTATGACGAGTGATTATTCGTTATCTTTCAAGATTTGATCAATAAGTAATCTTATGTAGACTGCTTATATTACTTATTATCTTTATGATCCTAGTTAGTAAATTGTTTTGCTAATGATGTTGATATTATAAAACAGGAGCAGAGCTTCAATGCAACAATGGTTAAGACAAAGCGGTGTAGCCATCACTTTAAGTGCTATTTTGTTAGTTATATTTATTGCACCACTACAGTTGGAGCATATCTTTTATTACGACCAGCGGCGTGTAATGCAATTATTGCTACTGAGTATTGTGCCTTTATTATTTCTATGGAGAAATTACAGCGTATTTATCTTGCAGATATTGATGCAGAATAAGGTTGTATCCTTATTGTTATCGTTATTTTTGATGATTGGGTTGTTAAGTAGTATTAAGGCATCATTTATGGGGATAGCCTTTGTGCACTATACCCAGTTATGTTTATTGATTCTGCTTAGTTTGACAATTGCTTATAGTGTTGTACATAAACAACAAAATATTAACTACTATATGTGGTTAGGGTGTTTGTTTTTTATAGTAGTCGCTGCTTATATTGGTCATGGCTACGTTGTATTATTCGCTGAGAATATAGGGACTAATATGCTAAACAGTGTTTCAGCATTAACAGTCCATCCGCAATTTTTAAATCCTAGATTTTTAGATCAAATTTTAACAGCTTTAGTGCCACTAAGTAGTGGCTTGCTTTTGATTGTTAAAAATCGTTATCTCAAAATAATCGCGATTACTGCCGTCAGTACAGGGCTTTATTTGATGATTTTAACGGCTTCTCGAGCAAGTTTTGTTATATTGATATCAATGATAGTCATTGGCATCATTTTCTTTCGTCCATTATTTTATCGCTATTGTAAGTATATGTTGCTTTGCTTTGTTTTGGCGTTTTTTGCTTATTATACCATTACGTTTTTGATGGAAGCATCAGTTGGCTTGAATATGGATCGTAGTGATGGTTTTTTAAGCTATAGTGATCGTTGGCCATTGATTCAAGCGGCGATTTTAGCAGGGTTATCTGAGAATATATTTCTAGGTCTAGGGCCCGGTATGTATCCTGCTTTTGTTTACTTTTATAGTGAAACAACAGCTGCTCACCCACATAATATATGGGCATTATTATTAGCTGAGTGGGGCATCATCAATGCGATCATCGTTATGATGCTTGTCATTATGCTTATCGTTAGATTTTTTAACATAGCAAAATTAATTCAAGATAATATCTATGCTATGGTGATCGTTTTTGCTGTAAGCTCTATGTTTATTAAAGGATTAGTTAGTGGCGTGACCATTATGCCTGCTGCACAACTTACTTTTGCGCTCACGATTGGGTTGTTGATCGCTATATTTATATCAAAGGCTAATTTGCTAACCTTTAAATCAACCATTGAGCAGAGAATTTTCAAGTTGCTTTTGGGCGCTATTTGTATGATTGCATCAGCTTATTTGCTGTTATATTCATTACATAGTATGTCTCGATTAACGACAAATGCCTATCATTATGGTACAGCCTGTTATATTAAAAATAAGGACATGACCAGTCTGAGTCCTAATTTGTGGTCAAACGGTTGGTTTATGACGCATAACAAAAGTATTGAAGCGCTTTCTCATTCAGCTGATTTGAAATGTGTTTAGCTGTTTTGTTTTTTTGCTTTAAACTATCAAGGATCATAGCTTACTAAGGCGTTTGATATATGCTGCTTTATGTTATGTTTGATGATTTTTTAACACTTTTGTCTTGGTGGTTTTTTGAGGTATACTCTGGGGAGATTATTTTAGTGTGGTCAGTGGTTTATTTAAATTTGATATATTAGATATTTGTAACCTAAACACGGAGGTTCTTTGATATGAAACTAAGCATGCTGTTTGTTGCATTTTCATTGGTAAGCACGTCATTTGCTGCACCATTTAATGGTGAAGATCTTTATGTGCCAGGTCTGTCGTTGCATCCTGCTGCAAAACATGAGTTGTCAGCTCTTAATAGGAATACAGCACAGTACACGGTGATAAATTATGATTATCATAAAATTCTTCATCAAAGTAATCAGTTGTTGCAAGCGTATTTTCAAAGACAAAAAGTCTATGGTGTAAATAGTGATCACGATGGACATGTCTTTGAGTCGGTATTGAATTTTTTTGAAAACGCCAATATTCCATATATTTTTTCTGGTGCTATCGGTGAGGGGGAGTGCAAACGGTATGATGAGTCGTGCTTAAGGATACAGCAGGACTTGCCATATCGTTTGGACGGATTGGACTGTATGACGTTTGTTCAGGATGTGCTAGCGTTAGTTCAATCAAACAGTTTGACGGCATTTCAAACACACTTACAAGCGATTAATTATGGTGCTTATGATCAAACAAAAACAAAAAGCTATTTAAATCGCAATAACTTTACCAGCAGTGATTTTAACCGTGTCAATCAGCAGTCAGGCTTGATTACGGATGTCACAGCGTATGGGCCGTTTTCTAACTTTATTGATTATTTGCCTGAAAAAGTGATTGATCACAAGACTTGGTTTGAGAATAAAGCGCAACCGCAAAACATTCAATCTAATATAAGAGTGTTGCCTCAATATGAAGACAATGCAGATGAAATCGTTGCACGTTTTACCAACGGTTATGCAGATGATTTTGCCAAGATTGATATTGAGAAATTCTCTTATATTCCAAAAGAAGCTTTAGTACGTAAAGTAGGGTCAGATTATCAGCCTAATGAGGTATTGCTCAATCAACTCATTACGCCATCTGTTGTTGAATTTGTACGTGAAGATAGTAAATGGTTGATTGCAGGAAAGCCAATTAGTGAAGTTATTGGGTCTAATTTGATTGTTTCACATATGGGCATACTGTATAAAGCATCATTTAGTCAACATGAGATTATTTATCAAAATATCCAGTGTGACTATAATCCATCAGGTCAAAAACAATGTATTGTGACTCCTGTAATATGTGATCAAAAGCGCTGTGACAAAGTAATGTTGATGGCAGCAAGTAGTGCTTACCCGAATGGTTTTATTTACTCAAAAAAGAATGGTGCCGAACAATATGCATGTACGCCAGAGAATGAAATTCCGAAAGGTTATCAGTCTTTACGCAATAAAATAAGCAATGAACCTGTGACATGTAATCGAGTATTTTCAATGCCATTAGGAGAGTATTTAGCATCTAAACAATACGGCAAATATCCTTATATGGAGAGTGAGTCCTTGGTTGGTGTAAGTATACAAAAAATCAACATATAGCTACAATGCGCCCATTGTAAAAAGATTTACGATGGGATAGTGCTCAAAACTTAATTAGTGCGTATGGAGCTCGGCATTTTCAAGATCATGCAATTTATCCAGATCAATCTTTTTATGGTCATAATTAGCGACAACACCAGGCCTTAGATTAATATTTTCGATGGGCATAATCTCCACCTGTGCTTTGCTAATCTCAGCATTGAGAACATGACCTCCTGTTTTCTTATCATCAGTAACAAAATGACTGTGAAAGCCAGGTACACCAAAGCCTTTGGTATACTCAGGGGAAAAGAAAGTAACCATTTCTCCGGAAATATCTTTGAGTG
The DNA here is from genome assembly GCF_014857925.1 of Cysteiniphilum marinum. Lineage (GTDB taxonomy): Bacteria > Pseudomonadota > Gammaproteobacteria > Francisellales > Francisellaceae > Caedibacter > Caedibacter marinus. The sequence continues at coordinate 27,340 of NZ_JACYVZ010000009.1, forward strand.
TATATCGGTTTTCATGTTGCTTTAACCATATGTCTAACGGCAAATCTTGTGCCTTGCTGTAGTCCTCACTTCGCAATAGAATTTGTTTAAATTGACCTTTGATTAAAATAGCATAGCTTATCTGGTTGCTTTTTACTTTGCTCATGATCATTTCTTGAAGCTTCTCAAGGGAAAGCTTATTTTTAATACTAAAGTTCAGCGAATTATTTGGCTTAAAATCAGTCGCTGTTAGAAAAGAAAAGCCAGATGGTTTGTTCATTTCTTTTAACTGACCATGTGGATCTGCAATATAATAAACACCGTTTATAGCAACAACTTCACCTAAGCCAACACCTGCACCAATTGCAAAGGTATTGTCATGAGCCTTTGTGGTACTTAAATCAACTTTCTCACGGTAATCTCCGGCAAGAAGCGCACTAATCGTACCATATTGATAAAGTGTTGTTTGATTAGCTTGAAGGCTAAGTGGCATATAAGTTAGGCAAAGGGCTGTTGTGGTTGCAAGTGTAAAAAATTTTGTCATATATTTTGATCTCCTAAATTTATGTGTTGAAACTTTACCTATGATAATAAACAATGTGGCAGAGTAAAAATCAAATAAAATCATACTTGGTTGAATAAAAATATAAGGTAAGCTTAAATGGGGGCGTTATTTTGGCTAAGACTACATATTCACCCACAAGTGCTCACCGTACTCTGAGCGTCAGTCGAAGTGTGGTAGCTTGGGAAAATTACAGGCTCATAGAGGCTTCGACTTACGCTCAGCTAGCGCTTACACAATCTAAGTGGGCAGGAATATGGCTGTAGCTGTTATTTTTTGTGATGATTGATATTTAAGATGCTTTAGATATTTCTGTTAGTCTGTTGGATGTTCTATCTGAAAATACTAAATTCTGGGGGAGAATTATGAATAGTACGCATAAAGATATATCACGTATGGGGCGTTGGAATCTATATCAAGTTGAAGTCATTGAACGGTTTTCTTGGGCGGCATTAGCTGGGGTTTTGGTGGCTTACTTAATGGCTTTCTTTGATGTCGATCATAAATATGCTTACTTGCTGTACGCAGGGGCAAGTGGTATGACCTATGCAATTATGGTGATAGGTGGTTTTTTTGCTGATACTTTTGGCGCTAAGCGCATGGTTTATGTTGGCCTGTTGACCAAAGGCATTGGCTTTTTTATTTTGGCAATATCACCTACTTTAAATATGGCGATATTGGCACTTGCAGTGATTGCTGTTGGTATCGGTCTTTTCAAGGCAGCGCCGTCAGTACTGCTTGCACAAGTGACTAAAAAAGGGGATGAAGCTAAAAGTTATACAGCGCTGTATATTTCAATTAATATAGGCGCTTTAGTTGCAAAATTAACGTTAATGCTTGTTGCATTGGCATTTATTGATTACGTTTCGTTGTTTTGGATTAGTACGGCTTCAAGTTTTCTTGTGATTATTACTTTTTATCTTATGAGGCATACTCTGGTTGATATATCAACGATGGGCGGGGCAAAGAAACTTGAAAAAAAACAAATTATCTTTATGGTTGCAGTGATTCCTCTGTTATGTGTTGGGGTGTTAGCTATTTTGTCATTTAAATCCGTGTTGACTATCGTAACAATTTTGACTGCTATTGCGGCAATGCTTTATCTTGTCGTGCTTGCAATAAAAGTACCAAGTGTGTGGGCAGTGATTGCTTTGATGTTTATAATTGCGCCTTTTAATATTGTATATGTGCAGCTATACACAAGCTTTTTGACTGAAGCAAAAGCCAATATAGGTGATGTGTTAGCACAGCTCTTACTGGTGTTAAACCCTTTGACGATTGTTATTGCAGGCTCAGTATTTTTAACGTTATACAAGCGCTTTTTTATCCATGATTTTTATAAAATGGCGATTGGCACAGTATTAATTGGGGCGTCCTGTGCCATTATTTCAAACTGGACAAATGAAGTTGGTTTAATACTAACCTATATTGTTAATGCAATGGGGGAATTACTGGTTAGTGCTATTGGCTTGGGTGTGATTGCTCGATATATGCCTAAAAATCAGATAGGTATTGGGACTGGTATTTTCTTTTTGATGTTAGCGGTTTGGAATATTGTCGGTGGTTATGTCGCCACACTCACTATAGATTATAGTACCCAGACCATCTCAACATTGATAAGTTCAGTAACAATCGCTGTTGCAATAATCATTGTAGTTGGTACTTATATTTGGAATCGAAAAGTAAAAGATTAACAAAGTGCGATAAATATAGTTATGTGTTAGATTATGCATAATAGTAAAACGATATTTTAGTAGTTGGGTGAAGGATGTCAGAACAGGCAAAAAATATTTTAATCATTGATGATGATCAAACATTTCGTGAACTTTTGTCAGAGACATTAGCTGTCAGAGGGTTTACAACCTTTTGCGCAGAAGACACTGAGGCAGCAGACAAGTTACTATCAGAGCATAAGATTAATATTATCTTACTGGATCTAATGATGCCAAAAGAGGATGGCATTTCTTTTTGTAGGCGTTTAAGGAAATCATGCCAAATTCCTGTGATCTTTATTAGTGCGGTAAATGATGAAGTAGAAGAAGTGTTAGCGCTAGAAGTTGGAGGGCTCTATTATGTTCAGAAACCATTTAGCTCAAGATTATTATTGACTAAAATTGATAAAGCACTGACTATATATGACCAATATACAGTTAATCAACAACAAAATACCTTACTAGAATATAAAGATTATGATTTCGGTTCATGGCTCTTTTTGTCAAACCATAGAAAAATAGTCAACAAGAAGACAAAGCACTCAATCAAACTAGGTAATCGAGAAAAGGATTTTTTAATGTTGCTCATTCATGATGATGGACCGGTTTCAAAGGAGAAGGCATTGCAATTGATTTATCAAAAAGAATATAGTTTTGAGGATAACTCTATTAATTCACTGATTTATCGTCTGCGTAAGAAAATTACTGAGTGTATTCAGTCTGATGAAGAGTTTATAGTATCGGCTTATTCCGATGGCTATGTCTTGACAGTGAAACCTGTAGGCATCGCATGACATTGCATAAAACCTCAATGAGGTTTTCGTATTTCAAACTTATTGTTATAGGTGTTTTGGCAGTTCTTTCTATGCTGTTTTCATCTTATTTTCTATATCAATATGCTCAAGGGCAAACACGTGAAACGGTACAAAGAAGCTTGACACTTTTTACCTATCTACGTGAAATGTTAAAACAACCAACGCTTAGTGTTAATGATGATTACCATGATAATAAGCTGATCCTTATTAATAAGATGCAACGCATTAACCCTAATATATCATTTTCAGATCAGCCTAAATATAATGATCAAATAGAGTTAACCAATGAGCCTCAATTACCGTTATCACACATGCAAAATAGAGTACTAGGAGATAGTTACTCGATTTATCTGCCAAATATGGCGCAGTGGTTGAATATTAAAAGTAATCGTTCAGCTTACTTCTTTATTTTGATTATTATTATTTTGCAACTATTGCTATTATGTTTTCTAATCTATTACGCTTATTCTAGCATTAAGTTGCTCAGACCTTGGTTGCGTTTAAATGAGCTATCTAATCAGCTGATGATTGGTGGCACTGGTGATGTTTCCATGGTGACTTCAGGGCCTAAATTGATTAGATTGTCTTCTGGTATGATGGCAAAGATGATTGAAAAATTAAAGCAAAGCAATGATGAAAGAAATATTACACTTAAGGCATTAACACATGATTTGCGAACGCCTTTGGCAAAGTTGCAGCTTTTAGCTGAACGTGTTGAGAATGAAAAATTAGAACAGAGTATAAGTCATGAAGTTGGCGCATTAAATGACTATTTAACTCATATACTTAATTATATGCAGCGTAGCTTTTCTTTGGAAAAAGTAACCGATATAAATCTGGATAATTTACTAAGTCAGCTTGTTGATGAATACAAAAATGTTCATGCTAAAGTAACCCTGATAAAGATGCCATCCTATTCATCTCAAATGATTAAAGGACAGCCTAAATTATTAGCAAGTGCTTTTAAGAATATTATTAATAATGCATTAAAATATGCAGGTGACTGTGATATTGCTATTAGGAGTAATAAATCGCAAACTATTGTCGAGTTTATCGATCATGGAGATCAGTTGAGCGATGAAACCCTTCGATTGATGGCAACACCATTTTTTAGAGCAGATCCTGCGCGAACTGCTAAAGTTAAAGGCTCTGGACTGGGTTTGAGTATTACCAAGGCTATTTTGTTTAACCACAATGCAAAAGTTCAATTTACCAGAGCCAACAAAGATATCGGCTTATGTGTTCGAGTTGTTTTTCAATAACTCAAGCTACAAAATATTCACTCACAAGTACTCACTGTACCCTGAGCATCAGTCGAAGTGGGTGAAAGCAGAAACAACCTATGTATAAAGGCTTCGACTGACGCTCAGCCAACACGAATACACATAAGGCTTTGACTTACGCTCAGCCAATGTTTGGATAATCAAAGTGGGTTGGATGTGGTCATAGCCATGATTCATTATGCTGATATAGCTTAGTTGTTAGAGCAATTGATTCGTAACCAATAGTTTATACCGCTCATAAATCACTTTACATTATTTTTGCCATTGAATTTCTAGTGCTTTTGGGTGATTGAGTTTTGCTAATAGTCTTAGCTATTACCTGCAACCCGATCACTCAAAAGTATCAAAAACTTCTTCGACATAAATATCGCATAATGATTTACGAGCGGTATAGCAGTTCGATTCTGCTTGTCGGCACCATTTTTATTTTTTCTGCTTTTTTCTGCAAAAACTTCTTGAGCATCTTGCTGTAAATGATTATGTTATAGCGTATTAATACATTGTTGATTATGAATAGTATTTTTATGGTGAATATCAAACAAGCGCAGCAATCTGATATTGATGCGCTTTTTCATGCATTATCATTGCTAGAAAGTAGCAATGAGGTTGCGAAACTTTTCGAGGATTTATGTACACCTGCTGAAATCTCAGCAATGGCAGATCGTTGGCGCGCGGTTCAGGAGATCAAAAATGATAAATCCTATCGCCAGATTTATGCTGAAACTGGTGTCAGTGTAACCACTGTGGCAAGAATTGCGCGTTGTATCACCCATGGTACTGGTGGATATAATTTGATGTATGACAAAGTAGAAAAAGTAGAAAGTGCAAAAGAGAGAAGTAGGTGAAAGAGGTCGTAACCATATGTATCAGTGTTGGCTGAGCGTTAGTCGAAGCCTTTATACATCGGGGTTAATACCATATAACCCTTCGACTTACGTTCAGGGTACGTGAGCACTTTTGTAGGTAGAAACTTGTCATTATGACTATTGAAAAAGAGAAAAATTAAAATAAAAGGTCAGTTGAATGAGTGATAGACAAAATAAACGATTGCGCATTGCAGTACAAAAGAAAGGGCGGTTAAATACAGAATCAATGGCGCTTTTTGAGAAAGTCGGCATTAAAGTACAATTGTCAAAAAGCGGGCTTTATTGTCATGCGATTGATGCGCCGGTTGATTTTCTCTTTGTGCGTGATGATGATATCCCAACTTTAGTGAATGATGGCTTTTGCGATGTTGGTATTATTGGACAGAACGTGTTGGATGAGTTTTGTTTGACATTGAATGAGAAAAAGCAAAGCAATAATATTACGATAGATAAAGCGCTTGGCTTTGGGGCTTGTCGCTTATCAATTGCTATTGCCAACAGCAAAGTATATGACGATATCAATAGCCTAAAAGCAATGAAAGTTGCGACCTCATATCCTGAGCTATTAATGGCGTTTTCACGTGAAAATAACCTCGATTTATCGATTTTAAATATTTCAGGCTCGGTGGAAATTGCACCTAATCTTGGTATGGCTGATGCGATATGTGATCTGGTATCAACAGGACGCACATTGGAGGAGAATAATCTCAAAGAAGTCGTTGAAATCATGCAATCACAGGCATTGTTAATTCGTAATAGCCATACACTTGCACCAGAGCTTGAAGCATTCTATCTGCGTTTGATCGATCGAATGAATGGGGTGATGCAAGCCAAAGAAAGTAAATATGTGATGTTTCATGCGCCTAAGTCATCACTTAATGCCATCAATGATATTCTGCCAGGTCACGAAGGGCAGACGATTATCCCTATCGCAGGGGTTCATGATAAGGTGGCTGTGCATATTGTGACGACGGAAGGTGTGTTTTGGAATACATTGGAGCGTTTAAAGCAGGCAGGTGCCAGTGCGATTTTAGTGTTGCCAATAGAAAAAATGCTAGCGTGAGAATGTGAGAATGAAAGATGATTAGAACTTATCAAGTCAATATCGATGATAAACCTACTTGGCAATCTCTTCTTAAGCGTGCGCCACAAGTTAATAGTAATGACTTAAATAAACAAGTTGAAGTGATTATTAATGAAGTAAAACGCAATAAAGACCAAGCACTATTTGACTACACTGCGCGCTTTGATCGTTGTGAGCTTGATAGTTTATATATAACAGAAGCTGAAATAAAAGAAGCGTATGCGCTAGTTAGCAATAAAGACATTGAGTTAATCAAAACTATTATTGCCAGAGTGAAAAATTACCATGAGATCAATAAGCCTAAAAATACTATAGTTGATAGTAATGACGGTGTGTGTTGTCATAAAGTTTTTAGCGCTATTGAGAGCGTTGGCTTATATGTGCCTGGCGGAAGTGCACCTTTGATCTCAACACTTATTATGCTAGCAATTCCAGCAAAAGTAGCAGGATGTAGGCAAGTAAATGTCTGCACACCAGTGAATGCACAAGGCAAAATTCACCCATTATTATTAGTCGCCGCTGATCTATGTGGTGTTGATGTCATCTATAAAATAGGTGGGGCTCAAGCCATTGCTGCGATGGCTTATGGCACAGAATCCGTCATTAAAGTCAATAAGATCTATGGTCCAGGTAATAGTTGGGTAACTAAAGCGAAGATGCTTGTTGCGGATGATATTGACGGGGCTGCAATTGATATGCCAGCGGGTCCTTCTGAAGTCTTGGTAATTGCTGAGAGGCAAGCAAATGCTCAGTTTGTCGCAGCAGATTTACTAGCGCAAGCCGAGCATGGCGCTGATTCTCAAGCAATACTTATAACAACCAGTAATGCGTTAGCCAATGAGGTAAGTGCTGCCATTAACCAACAATTAAATACATTAACGCGTCACGACATCATTAAAGAAGCATTAGTCCATAGTCGCATTTTAGTGGTTAAGACCTTAGAAGATGCTTTTATACTTGCTAATGACTATGCGCCTGAGCATTTGATTTTACAGGTACAAGACCATGAGAAGTATATTGATCAAATTCACAATGCCGGTGCGGTATTTATGGGGCAATGGGCAGCTGAAGCATTAGGTGATTATGTCACTGGATCAAACCATGTGTTGCCAACGTATGGCTATGCTAAGTCATTTAGCGGTTTATCAACGATTGATTTTATGAAAGCAATGAGTGTGCAATATGTCGATGAAAAAGGATTGTTAGCTATCGGTGATTTAGCGACACAATTGGCTGATATTGAGGGTTTAACAGCGCATAAACTAGCCGTTGATCTGCGTCTTAAGGCACTTGAAGATACAACGGAGGCGACATGTTTGAGAAGTTGATTCGCCAGGATTTAGCTGCATTTAATGCGTATTCTTCTGCGCGATCGTTAAATCTTAAAGGTGATATATTGCTTAATGCCAATGAATTACCCTATGATTTATCTGAACAAGGTTTTAATCGCTATCCTGAACCGCAACCACAAGAGTTGGTGCATGCTTTGGCAGCACTTTATCATGTTAATCAAGAGGAAATATTGGTAACACGCGGCAGTGATGAAGGCATTGATTTGTTAGTCCGGTTATTTTGCGCCTATCAACAAGATGCGATTATGGCGTTTAAACCAACCTTTGGTATGTATCAGGTGAGTGCTCGGTTACAAGGGGTGGAGTATTTTGAATATGCACTTGATCCCGCGAATGAATTCGCACTCAATATTAATGATTTATTAAAAGCGATAAATAAAAAGCCAAATGTTAAGGTATTATTTATCTGTTCACCGAATAATCCAACTGGAAATGTAATCTCGCTAGAAGATATCGAAAGCTTATGTCTTACATTAGCCGGTAAAAGCATGATTGTTGTTGATGAAGCCTATATTGAATTTAGTGGCGAGCAAAGTGCGACAAGCTTAATTAAGCAATATGATAATTTAGTCGTTCTTAGAACCTTATCCAAAGCATATGGTTTGGCGGCAGAGCGCGTTGGCTCTGTTATCACTAATGTCCGTTTGGTGAGCTTGATCAAAAAGGTGATTGCACCTTATCCCATCGCACTGTCAGTAGCGCAAAATGCAGTAGCTGCATTGCAACCTGCGCGTTTAGCATTAGTTAAAAACAAAATACATGAAGCGATTAGCGAGCGGACACGTTTATTTCAGTATCTACAAGCATCAAGCTTGGTTCATAAAGTATATCCCTCACAAGCTAACTTTTTATTAGTACAGTTTAAAGTGGATGTATTCAACCAATTATGTCAGGCAGGCATTATCGTCAGATCAATGGCAAAGGTATTTAATGATGAAATGATGTTGCGTATTAGCATAGGGACTGTTGAGGAAGTCAATAAGCTTATTACAGTATTACTGAAGTTACGCACTTTAGAAAAACTATGATTTTATAAACACCCCGTCAGCCTTTGGCTGCCACCCCTCTTGCAAAGAGGGGAATTGGGCAACGGTGATTTTAATTCCCCTCTTTGCAAGAGGGGTGCCGAGTTTACGAAGCGGGGTGTTGAAATAGCAAAAGTTCGTAAGTCCAGAGTATTAGAGAATATAAAAACAGGAGCTATGGGTGCTAACAATGAAACAGCATAAATATTTATTTATAGATCGTGATGGCACAATCATTATCGAGCCAGAAGATAAACAAATTGATCATATTGATAAGCTTGATTTTTTACCGGGTGTATTTGATGCACTTATTACTTTACAACAGGCGGGATTCAAGCTCGTTATGGTTAGTAATCAAGATGGTTTAGGTACTTCTTCTTTTCCAGAAGGCGACTTTAACGCACCACATGAGTTGATGTTAAGAGTACTTAAATCGCAAGGGATTATTTTTGAAGATATTCTAATCTGTCCGCATTTTGATAACGATCATTGCGATTGTCGCAAGCCAAAAGTGGGGTTGCTCATGTCCTATTTGCGTGATCAGCGTATTGATCGCGATCACAGTTATGTCATTGGGGATAGGTTAACTGATCTTCAGTTGGCGGATAATCTAGGGGTTAAGGGCATCCAAATTGCAAATGAGCAATATCCTGATTGGTTAACGATTAAAAACCATATTCTTTGCACGCCAAGAGTGGCAACGATTACGCGTAAAACACAAGAAACCGACATCACCGTGTCAGTCAATTTGGATCAAGCGGGCAAAATAAATATCCATAGTGGTATTGATTTTCTGGATCATATGCTTGAGCAAGTGGCAAAACACTCAGGTATTAGCATCGACATTCACGCGCAAGGGGATTTGCACATTGATGATCATCATACCGTTGAGGATATTGCGATTACTTTGGGACAAGCATTATCTCAAGCCTTGGCTGATAAATTAGGTATACAACGTTATGGTTTCTTACTCCCCATGGATGAAGCAAGTGCCCAGATTGCTTTAGATTTAAGTGGGCGATTTTATTGTTTATTTGAAGCAGATTTTAATCGTGATAAAGTTGGTGATCTATCGGTTGAGCTCGTTAGTCATTTCTTTTACTCACTGGCAGAGAGTCTTAAGGCCACCTTGCATATTAAGCTTAAAGGGCACAACACGCATCATATGATTGAGGCAGCCTTTAAAGCCTTAGGTAAAGTCTTAAAGCAAGCGGTAGCAAAGACTTCGTTAGATATGCCAAGTACCAAGGGGGTGCTATGATTGCAATTATTGATTGTTGTGGCAGTAACTTTTCCTCAATCCAATATGCGTTTGAGCGCTTGGGACAAACGGTTGTGTTAACGCATAATCATGAGGTTATTCAAACAGCGGATTATGTGATCTTGCCAGGTGTTGGACATGCTAAAACGGCGATGGAGGCATTAAAGTCACATCAATTAGACCAACTGATCCCGACACTTACACAACCCGTATTAGGTATTTGTTTAGGAATGCAGTTGCTGCATGAGTTCTCAGAAGAGGGCATGGTTGAATGTTTGAAAATCATCCCAGGTAGCGTTAAAAGGTTTCAATCAAGTGATGCCTTGATTCCACATATGGGTTGGAATCGGTTATTGATTGATGATATAGCGCATAACACCAATGCCTTGTTTTCTGGGATTGAGCCTGATGATTATGTCTATTATGTGCATAGCTTCTATGCTGAGCCTACAGCGTTTACCGTGGCATATAATGACTATATTAATCACTTTAGTGCGATGGTTAATAAAGATAATTTTTATGGTATGCAGTTTCATCCAGAGAAATCAGGCAAGGTGGGCGAGCGACTGTTGAAAAATTTTATTACGAAAATTGGCTAAGACTAAATATTCACCCACAAGTGCTCACCGCACCCTGAGCGTAAGTCGAAGCGATGCACTGAGCATCAATCGAAGTGGGTAATAACACTTCATAGAGGCTTCGACTTACGCTCAGCCAACGCTTACACAATTAAAGTGGGTAGGAATATGGTCATAGCCCGAAAATTTAAGGGTTAAAAAGTTGAAAAGCTAAAAAGTTTTGGATATTAGTTATCAGTAGTCTAAAATGATACTAGGTAGTACCTAGTGTTATAAGGAGCATATTATGGCAACATCACTAAAAATTTCAGACGATTTAAAAGGGCGCATTCAGCAGCTTGCACGAGTGCAAGATAGAACGCCACATTGGATTATGATGCGGGCAATTAATGAGTATGTTTCAAAAGAAGAAAAGAAAGAACAATTTAAGCAGGAAGCATTGGCTTCATGGCAATCTTTTAAAGAAACTGGATTGCATATTACTGGAGATGAGGCCGTTCGCTGGTTGCAAACTTGGGGAACTGACAGTGAGGAGCCTGCACCTAAATGTCACAAATAAAAATTACAGAAGTTGCTTTACAAGGAATTCAGCGTTGCCAATCTTTTCTTGAGTCTAGAAATACTCTGGCAAGTCAACGCGCAGCAAATGAAATCGCCAAGTATATTCAATTACTTAAAGAAACCCCAGAAATTGGCAGACCATTGTCGGATCATCTTCGGGAGTTGATTATTCCATTTGGTGATTCTGGCTATGCGGTTTTATACAGATATGAAGCAGTGACGGATATTTGTCATGTTTTGGCATTTAAACATCAGAAAGAAGTAGGTTATTAAAAGAGGAAATAAATGAACATTATCCCAGCAATAGACTTAATCAATGGTCAGTGTGTACGCTTACAAAAAGGTGATTTTAATGCCATTACCCAATACACGGTTACACCTGAAGACATGGCAATGAATTACCAACAAAGTGGTGCTAATTATTTGCATGTTGTCGATTTGGATGGCGCAAAGCAAGGTCGGCTTAAGCAGCTTGATGTGATCAAACGTATTCGCAATAGTACGACATCAATCATGCAGGTTGGTGGTGGTATTAAGAATGAAGAAACAATTGATAACTTATTATCAATCGGTGTTGATCGTGTGGTGCTAGGTAGTATTGCCATCAAAGATTATGAGCAAACAGTACGCCTTTTTAAGCGCTTTGGTGCGGATAAAATTGTATTAGCACTTGATGTTAATATCGTTAATGGCACACCGATGGTGGCAACGCATGGCTGGGTTAATACCAGTGATCAAAGTCTATATGATGTCATTGACTATTATCTGGCATATGGTTTAGCGCATGTGCTATGTACCGACATTAGCAAAGATGGCATGTTGCAAGGCGCTAACACACAACTTTATCAAGAGTTAGTTGCTAAATATCCAAATATTTCATTTCAAGCATCAGGTGGTATTGGTGCCTTGGCTGATTTGCACAATCTCAAAAAAACCAAGGTGCAAAGTGTGATTGTCGGACGCGCACTTTATGAAAATAAATTTAGCTTAAATGAGGCGCTAACATGCTAACAAAAAGAATTATTCCATGTCTGGATGTATTAAATGATCAAGTAGTGAAGGGTGTGAAGTTCCAGAATCATCGCATTGTCGGTGATATTGTTACACTAGCCAAGCACTATAGTGAGCAAGGTGCCGATGAGTTGGTGTTTTATGATATTGCTGCAAGTACACGTCAGCAAGGTGTGTCACCTAAGTGGGTAACCGATATTGCCAAAGCGATTAATATCCCATTTTGTGTCGCAGGAGGTATTCGTAGTGTTGATCAAGCGCGTACTATCTTAAATGCAGGAGCGGATAAAGTATCGATTAATTCACCTGCACTAGAGCGTCCAGAGCTTATTGATGAATTAGTCGATGCTTTTGGTCAGCAATGTGTTGTTGTTGGTGTTGATAGTAATGAGATGGATGGTGAGTATGTGGTCTGTCAATATACAGGCGATGTTGAAAAAACGCTAAAAACCACACGTAGCACAAAAGATTGGGTAACAGAGATCGCTAAACGAGGTGCCGGTGAAATTGTTGTGAACTGCATGCAACAAGATGGGGTTAAAAATGGCTATGATATTGCGCATTTAGCAGCAATTTCACAAATGGTTAATATCCCTGTAATCGCTTCAGGAGGTGCCGGAGAGATGATGCATTTCAATGAAGTATTTCAAAAAACACGGGTATCAGGCGCACTTGCGGCAAGCGTTTTTCACAGTGGTAGTATTGAAATTCGTGAGCTTAAAGCCTATCTCAAAACACATGGTCAAACCATTAGAATGTCGAATTAAGGATAAATGTGGATAAACTTATTTTAAACAAAATTGACTGGCAGAAAATGAATCACTTGGTGCCTGTTGTTGTGCAATGTCGCACCTCTGGCAAAGTACTGATGCTTGGATTTATGAATGAAGAGGCCTTATCACAGACGATGATTACCGGCTTTGTAACCTTTTACAGTCGCAGCAAACAAAGGCTTTGGCAAAAGGGTGAAACAAGTGGCAATGTTTTGAAGCTCATTGATATCGCTGTAGATTGCGATGGTGATAGTCTTGTTGCTTTAGTTGATGCTGTGGGCCCAACATGTCATAAGGGTACCGAGAGCTGCTTTGATAAGGCCTATGATCATCCATATGGCGTATTGACTCGTTTAGAAAATACCATCAAGCAACGCAAAAAGGATAAACCACAAAATAGTTATGTCACGAGCCTTTTTGCTAGTGGCGTATCACGCATTGCGCAAAAAGTGGGTGAAGAAGGTGTTGAAACCGTAATTGCCGCGATGAAAAATGATCTAGAGGAGTTGAAAAATGAAAGTGCTGATTTGATCTTTCATTTGTTGGTATTGCTAAGAGAAAAAGAGTTATCTTTGCAGGATGTGATCAGTGTTTTGCAAGTAAGAGAAAGCAAGTCGTAGGGGCGTATTGTATACACTCATGTTACCCATAATCATTAAGGTAATGTGGGGGATGTGTTGCATACGCCTATGTTATCCATAATTATCGAGGTAATGTAGGGATATATTGCATACGCCCATGTTATCCATAATCATCGAGGTAATGTAGGGGCGTATTGCATACGCCCACCATAAAAAACCAGAAAAACAAAACCATTAAGTTTAAGTTAAGTTTAAAAGCCTACACTACCAAACAGCTGATCGAAGATGTTTTTCCTCTCCTCAACTGTTTTCATATTTCGATCAGCAATATTTCAACATTCCGACATTCCAAAATTTCATTATTAATCTTAAAACGTCCTTTATTTATTTGTTTTTTGATCTATAGTTTGCCTTGAGCGGGCAAATATTTGGGGCGATGATATGTCGGATTATCAGCAAAATACAGCGTTATTAGCGCTAATACAAGCAGCCAGTTTATATCAGGTGGCATTAGATCCTAAAACGATTTTTCATCAGTTTGCCGTGGATGGTGTATTTGAGCATACGGCATTGATGCGAGCACTTAAAGCCAATGACTTTTATGCCAAAGAGATAAGCTGCGATATCGCGAGTATTAAGTCATCTACTCTACCTGCGATTATTGTTGGCAAAGATGATTGTTTTGTTTTGGTCGGTGTTAATGATCAGAAAGAGTATCTTGTGATTTTAGCTAATAGCAATGAGCTGATAAGTTTACCATCAGCTGAATTTAGTCAATTATTTAATGGTAAAGTCATTTATCTTAATCCCAAAAATAATACTGCAAAAGATAAAGCATTTAATATTAAATGGTTTATTCCAGCGCTATGGAAATATAAACATGTCTTTCGTGATGTGCTTATCGCATCATTTTTCTTGCAGTTATTTGCTCTGGTAACACCACTATTTTTTCAGGTGGTAATGGATAAAGTGGTTGTGCATCAAGCTTTAACTACATTGGAGATATTGGCCATTGGCTTTGTGGCAGTGAGTATTTTTGAGGTAATCTTAGGTGCGATTCGTACTTATTTGTTTGCGCATACCACAAGTCGCGTTGATGTTGAGCTTGGCACGAAACTATATCAGCATTTATTAAGTCTGCCTCTTGCCTATTTTGAAGCGCGGCAAGTGGGATTAAGTGTCGCACGTGTCAAAGAGCTTGATAGTATTCGTGAGTTTTTAACCAGTAGTGCATTGACCTTGATAATTGATCTTGGCTTTACTTTTATCTTTTTCGCGGTCATGTGGTTTTATTCAGCCAAATTGACATTAATCGTATTAGCAACCATTCCTTTTTATGTTGTGTTGTCACTTTTGATTACCCCAATACTAAAAGCGCGCCTTGATCAAGTATTTAAAGAAGGCGCTAAAAACCAAGCGTTCTTGACTGAGTCATTAACCGGAATCCAAACCGTTAAATCATCAGCGATTGAGCCACAAATGCAACATAAATGGGAAGATAATCTAGCAAATTATGTGCGCACTAACTTTCGCGCGCGCAACTTAAGTAATATCACTTCGCAAATTGCACAATTTATTAGCAAGATCACGACACTTTTGATTATTTTCCTAGGGGTTAACTTAGTGATTTCAGGAGACTTAACTATTGGTCAATTGATCGCTTTTAATATGCTCGCTGGACGTGTTACCAGTCCTATTTTAAAAGTGGTGCAATTGTGGCAAGATTTTCAGCAAGCGCGCATTTCATTGAAACGTTTGGGTGATATTTTAAATACCACAGCGGAAGGATCTACCGTAAGTAACAATCAGCAATTAGCTCAATTATCTGGCGATATTGAATTTAAGCATCTTACGTTTCATTATGGCATCAATACTCCTGCGGTATTAAAAGAGATTAGCTTCAACGTTCAAGCCAATCAATCCGTTGGTATTGTCGGTCGTTCAGGCTCAGGTAAAAGTACATTGGCAAAACTCTTACAAAAGCTTTATCTACCGCAATCAGGCAGTATTTTACTCGATGGTGCTGATATATCAGCATTAAGTGCTGTATGGTTAAGGCAACAGATCGGTGTGGTATCACAAGAGAGCTTCTTATTTAATCGCAGCATTCGTGAGAACATTGCGCTGACTTGCCCTGGCGCTTCTTTAGATGTCGTAATCAATGCGGCTAAATTATCAGGGGCAGATGAGTTTATTGTCAAATTAAAACATGGTTATGACACGATCGTAGAGGAGCAAGGTGCTAATTTCTCTGGAGGGCAAAAACAACGTATTGCCATCGCTAGAGCATTGATCAATGAGCCTAAAATACTTATTTTTGATGAGGCAACATCGGCTTTAGATTATGAATCAGAACGCATGATTCAACAAAATATGCGCGAAATCACCCATAATCGTACGGTATTTATTATTGCCCATAGACTATCAACGGTGATGCATTGCGATAAGATTATCTATCTTGAAGCAGGTAAAGTGGTTGAAGAGGGGAGCCATGATGAACTGTTAGCATTAGATGGTCATTATGCCAAGCTTTATCATGCACAATTTGCAAGTACAAGGGGATAATTATGAGAAACTTATATCGCAAAATTGCCCAACTGTATCAGCGATTGGTGCAATGGCAAGACAGGCGCAATCAGCAAAAGGATGCGTTAAGTTTTCTCCCCTTAGCACTTGAAATTGAAGAGAGGCCACCGCACCCGTTAGCGCGCATTATGATGTGGCTTTTGGTTGTGTTGATTGTCATTGCCGTACTATGGGCATGCTTTGGCAAAATGGATGTTGTTGTCAGTGCTCAAGGCAAGGTCGTGCCCGAAGCACAAGTTAAATCAATTCAACCGCTAGAGAAAGGGGTGATCAAAACGATTTTGGTGAAAGATGGTCAACTGGTGACAAAAGGGCAAGTATTGATTGAGTTAGATCAGCGCGTTACTCAGGCGGATATTGACAATATTACGCAACAGCGCAAGGTGGCGTACTTTATGTTGAAAGAGTACCAAAGCCTTTATCAGTTATTACAGTTAGCAGCAAACGATAGATTAGCAAAAAAGGATATTGATGAGCTGTTGTTTACACAAGGATTAACGCCAACAGAAAGAGATGCTTTGATTGAGCTGATATGGAGAAAATGGCAAGCCTATAGTGCGGATATTGATTATCTTTTAGCTGAGATCAATGCCGCCAAAGCGGAGAAAACAGCACTTGAAATGCAATTGGAAATGCTTAATAAAACACTGCCGATTATTACCGAGCAAAATAATATGTACCAAACACTGCATCAAAATGACTATGGCTCAAAAGCTGATATGTTACAAAGTCAAAAAGTGATGATTGAGACAGAGCAAGCATTAGCACAACACAAGGCAACAGTAGCGCAATTAACTGCAAATATAGGGAGTAAAACCAGTGCCCTTATGCGTGCTGAAGCGGATTATTTAGCGCAAGTGTTAGAGCAGATCGAATTAAATCAAAAGGACTTTAAGAGTCTAAGCAATGAGCTTAATAAATTCCAACTAATGCAGCAGGCACAAAGTCTAAGCGCGCCACTGTCAGGTTTTGTCCAGAGCTTGTCTGTGCATACCATTGGTGCGGTGGTGACGCCCGCTCAAGTATTAATGCAGATTATCCCTAAAGAGAGTCCACTAGAAGTCAATGCCATGATCTCAAATAAAGATATTGGCTATGTACATGAAGGGCAAAAGGTGCAAGTTAAGATCGATACGTATCCTTTTACTGAATACGGATTATTAATCGGTGAGATCGTTGAGATAAGTGACGATGCGATTGACGATCAACAGTTGGGATTGGTCTTTAAAGTTGTTGTGAAACTTGATAGCACGACATTACACAAGCAAGGAAAAGAGTTTAACATTCGCTCAGGCATGACGGTGACCGTTGAGGTGAAAACCGGTGAAAGACGAATTATTGAATATTTTTTAAGTCCGTTAACCAAGGCGTTTAAAGAGAGTTTGCATGAACGGTGATATTGAGTAAGGGTATGAAAAGTTTGATGGTGAGAATTCTCTGCAATAGCTTCAGTCTGATAAGGAGTTTTGATTAGCAACTTAAGACTTGTTAAGCAGAATTTTTCAAAAAATCAAGAATGAAATTTGATCTTTTAAAATAATGGTCTAGGCTTAATCCGAGGCAACTCTATTTTATCCCCCCGCGCTTGATTTTGATCATATGGATTGATTGTACTAAAAGCCGATTTTTGAAGGCTTGGTTTGAATGATTTGGTGATGTCTGATTTTGAGAGGATGTGTTATGTGTAGACAAAAAAATTATCAAAAGATGATGTTTAGGATATTGTCGATTGCTTTATATTTTATACTAGTTATCAGTATCACATTGCTTTTTATTGTTTTAAATACAGTTTTTGGATTACAATTTCGAGCTCTCACGTTGGTCAACTTTTTTGAATCACAGGTAATTTTCCTTTTTTTGTTTTTAAGTTGTATTTTTGTGGTTTTCGTGGTTAAGTTAAGTTTTCTAAGGTCTTTGGTTTGTATCTTATTCTATTTGTTTTATGTGGCAATTATTTATGCTATTTCTTGGCTTTTAGAAGAAAGTTTTGCTGGGCTTGTGCTGTTGTACCTAAATGTACAATTAATTCTTGCTTTTTTCTTATTTATTTTTGGGGTTTTATTTAGAGTAAGTAGATTGGATGAAACATTCATGACACTATGTGTTTCGTCAATAATGTCATTACTTTATTTATGGATTTTTTTATTCCTTTTGTTTGTATCATCAGCAATAACAGAGGATTTTCTTGCAAGTAAATGGGAGGTGATTGTATTAACTTTTGTATTAATAGAAATATGGTGGTGTTTTACAGGGGAGATCTTTGGAAAAGTTTTTCAGATTAATATGACACTTAGGTTTTGCGTACTGAGGGCGTTGAGCTCTTTAATATTATCAATTTTAATTTTGTTATTATTTATAGTTTTTATTGTGTAATCAAAAGTTTAAGGAGTTTCTTATGAATGATAAGTGCAACAAAGAGTATTCATTTACAATTTACTCTGATGGAGTTGGAGGGTATGAGGGATATCACACCTGGATTAAGGTTTCTGATGGTACGTCTGCTGGTACACATGTTTTTAGCTATGGCCCATTAGATGCTAATTCTATAGATTTAGTATTAGGTAGTGTTTATCCCGGAGATTTTAATCCTCATGAGGCGGCAGCTAGAGAAAACCTATCATCTAGTTACTTTGGGTTTGTGTCTCAAGAAAGATATATCAAAATGCTTGATGAGGGCTATCACTTAATTGCTTACCCTCCAGATTATCAACTATATCAAAATGGAGGAGATAACTGTGTTGAAGTAACTTCTAAAATTCTTGAGGCAGGAGGGATTAATGTTCTTAAAGGAATATTAACACCTTCTGGAGCGATAAATGTAATCAATATATTAAATACTACTCCAAATGGGGAGTATTTATTTTATCCAGAATACGATCAAGAAAATGAAGAATGTGAGGGTGAGGAAGATAAAATTGATGATGAGGTTAATAATGACTTCAACACCGCAGCCAATGTGGCACCGAGACACATGGATCCACTGATTTTTGACTTGGACGGCGATGGTGTTGAAACCATAGCTTCGGATGGCAGTGTGCTATTTGATCACAATGGAGATGGGGTGAAATATGCCTCAGGTTGGGTTGGTGCCGATGATGCTTTACTGGTACGTGATTTGGATCAAAATGGACAAATTGATAATGGATTAGAGTTATTTGGGGACAATACCATTAAAGCAAATGGAGAGAAAGCCACAGATGGTTTTGATGCGCTATCAGACTTGGATGATAATAACGATAGTGTTTTTGATCATAATGATACAGCATTTGATGAGCTTAGATTGTGGCAAGATAGCAATCAAGATGGTGTGGTGCAAGAAGGCGAGCTTAAAAGCCTAGATGATGTAGGTGTTTTAAGTGTTGATTTAAATGCTACCGATGATGGCAGTGGCACAACAGGTGGTGTGATTGCCAAGAAATCAACGTATAACACAATCAATGGTGAGAGCTTTGTCGTCGCGGCTTTAGATTTTAATGCCAATTTATTTTATCGTGAATATCATGATGACTTTAATCATCAATTTGTTGATGAGCTTGAAGCGATAGATTTAGCTTTTAATATTAGGGGTTCAGGTGCGGTGAGAGATTTGAACCAAGCGGCAGTCTTGAACCCTGAAATTGTTGATGTTATCCAAAACATCACGCAAACCAATAGTTATCAATAACGTATTGGTTTATATCAAGCGCTTGTCAGTGCATGGGCACAATCAGCTGAAGAATTTACTTCAGCCATTACAACTCTGGAAGGGTTGATATTCATAGAACTATCCCGTGCCTGAGCAAAGTCTATCTTGTACTCTGAGTAAATTTCATCCCGTTCCCTGAGCGAAGTCGAAGGGGGAAATAAAAGTGCACATGGACTTTGACTGACGCTCAGTCCACGGTTATGGAATATAGTTATGAGTGCGCCAAACAAAGCTAAGGCAATCAAGCTGGACAATCCAGCCCAGATAAAGGTTAGCCACCAGTCTGGAACCAAACTACACATAATGCAAGGCAACGAACATTATGAAGCTGTAGTAAGGGCGGTCTATCAGCCACAACGCAAGTGAAGGTATTGAGCCCCGTAATATACATCGTCGCACCTGATCAAGGTTTTCATTCGCCTGAAATCAGCACTGCGCAATACGTAAAGGCGAGTATGCGTGGAGGTGTCGGGGTCTGAGTCCGTAGCGGGTAGATGAACTGATTGTTTTGGAACTTGGGAGAACCTTGCTATTTCTGAATGCTTATCTTGGAGCCTAAAAAGCTAGAGATAAGTTTAGCAAGGTAGTCGGACTAGCTCATAGTAGAGGTGTAAATAGGGTAATGCCTATTGAGGTTTAAGACCACTCGAAGGGGTTAGCAGTTTAACGAAGAGGATAATTTGAATGATGCTAAACGCAGAGTTGAATAAAACATTGTTGAAGCTATCTTCTATAGCCGAATGTGCGCGAGGAAATCGAGCCTTTGAGTTTACGAGCCTAGCTCATTTACTTGATGCAGAATTTCTCACCTATTGCTACCACGGTCTTGATAGAAACAAGGCGATAGGGATAGATAAAGTAAGTTGGCAAGAATATGGCAAGCATTTGCCTGACAAGATTGAGAGCTTGGTGATACGCCTAAAGAATAAGTCATTTAAACCATTGCCTGCAAGAAGAGTATACATTCCCAAAGGAAACGGAGAAAGCCGCCCCTTGGGTATCTCGGCAATCGAGAATAAGATTGTAGAGACTGGTGTTATGCTGATATTGCAGAGTATATATGAGCAGGATTTTCTAGACTGTTCGTATGGTTTTAGACCGGAAAGGAATACACATCAGGCGCTTAATGATGTCGATAAGGCAATTATGACACGACCGATAAACCACCTAGTTGAGGCAGATATTAAAGGATTCTTTGACAATGTGTCGCACGATAAGCTAATGGGCTTTGTAAAGATACGAGTAAAAGATTTTAGTTTGCTACACCTAATAGAGCGGTTTTTAAAAGCGGGTTACGTTGATAATGGCGTATTAATAGATACGGAAAAGGGTACACCCCAAGGAAGTATCTTAAGCCCAATGCTAGCGAATATATTTTTGCATTATGTGTTAGATAAATGGTTTGAAGATACGGTGAAGAGTCATACCAAAGGATTCTGCAAACTTGTAAGGTATGCGGATGATTTTGTGTGCTTGGTGCAGTATCAGGAGGATGCACGCAGAATTGAGCGGGCACTCTCAAACAGGTTTAACAAGTATGATCTACAGCTTCACCCAGAAAAGAGTCGAAATATTAGCTTTGGCAGGTACGAGAGGCTCAATGCGTCAAATACAGGTCGAAGAGCCAATACTTTCGATTTCCTAGGTTTTACTCATTATTGTGATAAGACAAGAAAGGGTTACTTTAAACTGGGGCGGAAAACAAGTGCTAAGAAGTTTAGAGCGAAGTGTAAAGATTTAAACACTTGGTTCAAGGCTATTAGGAACTTGCTGCCGACGAGGCAGTGGTGGAAAACACTCAAAGCTAAGCTAAGAGGGCATTTTGAATACTATGGCGTGAGCGGGAATTTTCCTGCAATCGCAAAATATTACTCAATTGCCAAAAGATTGGCAAAGAAATGGTTAAATCGAAGAAGCCAGAAGCGGAAACTAAGTTGGGAGAAGTTCAACAAATATATTGAACGTTACCCACTACCGCAGCCACGAATAACACATGATTTTTATACTTTAACAGGTTCAGTGAGTTAAATTGAAGAGCCGTATGTGGGAAATCTACAAGTACGGTTCTGTGAGGGGCATCCTGCTTTCTCACATTATGTTTGAAATTTAGAATATAAAAGGAGAAACAGAGATGTCTACTCGACACAATATTTTTGCTTGCAGCATGAGGATGATTAAGCAGAAAATTTAAAAAAATCAAGAATGAAATTTGATCTTTGAAAATAATGGTCTAGGCTTAATCCGAGGCAACTCTATTTTATCCCCCGCGCTTGATTTTGATCATATGGATTGATTGTACTAAAAGCCGATTTTTGAAGGCTTGGAAAAATAAACTATTAATGATGCTGTTTTAGAGCTCATAGGTAAGTGTATTTAACCAAAGAAAGACGGTAGGCAATGGGTTATGTCGGCAGATACAAGTAATAAAAAGCATAAGCATTTTAAAGTGATAATAATCACCTTTTATGGCTTCTTGCTATTGTTTTGTGCTGTGACATATATATCAGATAAATTGGCGACAGGGGTTTTTGCCAGTGCGTCCATTGATTTATCCAAACCTTCTGAAGTGACATTAGATTATTTTATTTGGTTTCCTGGGAGATATGAAATTGATATTCGTTTTCAAAAAGAAAGCCAAGAATCATTAAAACTCATTGATGGTCATATCCCTGATTATTCAGATGAGTGCAATAATTGCCAAAAATTTAAACTTGAGTGGTGCATATATCAGCAACTGAAAGTGGTTAATTGTGGAATAAAAACGTTGTTAAATGAGCCGTCTGGTGGGAAATATTCAAGAAGTTATATTTCTAAATCAGTGGCTAGGATCATTCTGCCATTTGGATCTCAAAGAATGGAGGTTAAATACTTGGGGGGGCTTGAGGATTTAAATAAGTTATCGCCTGAAATGCATCTAGCGGCAGGTGGTTTTAAAAGACCTGTATCAAATTTAGCAGGTTTACTAATGTGGGGTAATGTGTTTGTAATGATATTTATCTGGCCGTTTTTATTATTAAGCTTAATTGTTAATAACATTGTTTGGTTATATAAAAAGTCTAAAAATAAAAACATAGAGAAAGTTAAGGAGATTAGCGATGAGTGAGAAAATTAGAGCTAAAGATGCATGTATATTGAGTGAACAGTCTCGTGAGATTGCTGATTTAGACTCAAATTTAGAGTCAAATGATACGAATTCATTAGCATTTTTACTATTTATCTTTTTTGCTTTCTTGGAGGCCGCTTTTGTTGTTATCTATGCTGCATATTATGATTCTCTGTCTATATTAGTTTTTTATTTGACACTTTTTATGATAGCGATTGGTTGCTTAGTATTGTGGAATAAAAAAAATCAGTCGAAATCTACAAATTTAATTGTTTTTATTTTATATGTTTTATATTCGCTATTTATTCTCCATTTGCCAACTATTGTGGGTGGAAATTTATCATATTCATTTGATTGGTTTATAGCAGTTTATTTATTCTGGTACCCTATTCACATGCTTGTCTTTAAATTATACCAATTGCGGAAAAAAAATAGATCATGCATTGAGGTTCTCTTTTATTTTCGCATGTCAGCCATTAGTTTTTGGGCGGCATACTTTGCTTACTTTTTTTGTATGTTAATGATGTTTGGTTGTTGTCCTGAGAAGAATGACTTGGGTTGGTCTTTAATTATAGTTCCAGTTATAACAATTGAGTTTGGTGTGATTTTTTTGTCATGGCTAGTTTTTATAGATTGGGAAAGGGCAGTAATATTAAAGTTTTTAATATTACATGTTTTAGTTACTCTATTATTTTTAGGAGTATTAGGTTTGCTATTGTTTTTAATGTTTAACTTTTAGGAGGTATGAGATATGAGCAAATGTTATAAAGTTTATATATATTCAGATGGTGCATTAAGTGGAGATATTTTAGGCTATCACACATGGGTTAAGATAATTAATTGCCAAACAGGCGATAGTTATACCTATAGCTATGGTGCTGAAGACTCAGGGAGTTTTAGAGATGGAGAGCCTGCTGATAGGGAAGCAAGGGTACCTAAATATAGTGGTTATATTACTGAAGCACAATTTAATGCAATGCGAGAGAAAGGTAATGACTTAGCTAAAAACTCTCCGCCATACAGGCTGCTTCAAGACGGTGGAGATAACTGCGTGAGTGTAACATCCTTAATATTAGAGGCGGCAGGTATTAATCTACTAAAAGGATTGTTATCGCCTAGTCAAGTAATTAATGTGATAGATATTTTAAACTCCATTATAGGGGGAGATGATGCATTATTAGATCGAGAAAAATATTGGGAGTATATGTTTAAAAGAATTATGGGTATGATACCGCCAGAAGATAGAAAATTCTCGTCACTTTTAGTTTCTAAGCTGGCTGATCTTGCAACTGATCACTACTTTAAGCAGCTTGATAGCTTAAACAATAATGAGGAAGCTACTGTTATTAATCCCAATGAAATATACAATGTTATAGATAAAATTTTAGCTGGTGATTTCAATATCAATGATTTTATTGACAGTCTTGTAAATACAGGCTTCAACACCGCAGCCAATGTGGTACCGCGACGCTGGGATCCTCTGATTTTTGATTTAGATGGCGATGGCATTGAAACCGTAGCTGCTGATGGTAGTGTGCTATTTGATCACAATGGAGATGGGGTGAAATATGCCTCAGGTTGGGCTGGTGCTGATGATGCGTTACTGGTACGTGATTTAGATCAAAATGGACAGATTGATAATGGATTAGAGTTATTTGGGGACAATACCATTAAAGCAAATGGAGAGAAAGCCACAGATGGTTTTGATGCGCTATCAGACTTGGATAATAATAACGATGGTATTTTTGATCATAATGATACAGCATTTGATGAGCTTAGATTGTGGCAAGATAGCAATCAAGATGGTGTTGTGCAAGAAGGTGAGCTTAAAAGCTTAGATGATGCAGGCATTTTAAGTATTGATTTAAATGCGACTAATGATGGCGGTGGCGCAACAGGTGGCGTGATCGCTAAGAAATCAACTTACAACACAGTCAATGGTGAGAGCTTTGTCGTCGCAGCTTTAGATTTTAATGCCAATTTATTTTATCGTGAATATCACGATGACTTTAATCATCAATTTGCTGAAGAGTTGGAAGCCATGGACTTGGCGTTTAATATGCAAGGTTCAGGTGCTGTAAGGGACTTGAATCAAGCGGCATTACTCAATCTAGACATTGCTAATGTTGTGCAAAGCATTACACAAACCAATAGTTATCAACAGCGCAAAGGTTTATATCAAGCGCTTGTTAGTGCATGGGCACAATCAGCTGAAGGATTTACTTCAGCCATTACAACTCTGGAAGGGTTAGTGCTCGAGTCCGGCGCACAAATCAGCTTTGAGATTAGAGATGAAACGCGTCAGCGTTTAGAGAAAATTGCAGTGCTTGAGGCATTTAATTTTAGTCATATGTTCGATTATGCCATCACTGAGAATGATGAAAACTCAGAAATTAGAATCTCCATTGGTAATTGGTCAAATGTGATGAAGTTTAACAGCAATAAAGATTTAATGTTAAATGATGCAATGTTTGCGGGTTTTCCACAGCAAGCGCCATTGATTAATAGTGCATATGATAAATTATTGTTGTCTGTTGAGAATAATATTTTTAAAACGTATGATTATCAACAGTTGCTTGATATGGTTGAATTTTATATTGATGATCAAGAGCAAGTAGCGATAAGCTTCGAGGCTGTTGATCAGTATTTTATTACAAATGCTGAAAGAAGTGCGATAGATGCAATAAGTGTTCTAGCAAAAATTAAGTTTATGGGTAGTCACCTTCTCATGGATCTAGGTTGGAATGTTTCACAAACTCTTTCTGATGTTGTTGCAAGTGTTAGTGATGAAGAGAAACAAAAACTACAAAATGAGCCATTGGTAGTAAATAGAGAGACTTTTTCTGGTGCTGTATTAGTAGAAGGAAGTAATATAGAATCGCTCACAGAAGATAATAGATTAGTGTTGGCAGATGATACATCCAATACAATTTATGTAGATAATGACGCGATAGTGTTTGCTGGTGCAGGCGATGATATTTTATACGATAAAGGTGGTAATGCCAAAATTTATGGTGAATCAGGGAATGATCAGCTATATGCGCTGGGAAGCCATGCAATTTTATCTGGCGGAAAGGGTGATGATGTTATATATGCTGGAGGATATAACTCTCTCTATATATATAACTTAGGTGATGGCAATGATCATATTTATGGGCAAGGAAGTGATAATAGCACACTAAAATTAGGTGAAGGTATAGATTTCAATCATCTTGATGTTACAGTAGAAAGTGAGCAAGTAATCATATCGATAATAGATGATAAACAGCAGTCATATATTACATACCATAATCACCTGCACCCTAAAACAGATGACTTTATACATGGGGTAAACATTGCGTTAAATAGTGGGGCAATGATTAGGCCATTTGGGCGTGATAAAAGAGTTGCGATTACGGGGGCTGTCGGCAATGATCATATTATAGGTACGAGATATGCTGATACTATTTCTGGGTCCAATGGTGATGACTATATTAATGGGGGTGATGGAGATGATCATTTGTCTGGAGAGTTTGGGAATGACGTATTGGTAGGAGGATATGGTAAGGATTATCTAAAGGGTGGGTATGGTAATGATCAATACATTATAAACTTTGAATACGGGCAAGATATCATTGAAGCGCACCTATTGAGTGATCATAATTCTAGTAATTTTGATATGGTTGTTTTTGCCGATGGAATAACTGCGGAAGATGTGAGATTTAGTAAGCGTAACGATGACCTAATAATTACATCTAAATTAGGTTTGGAAGGCAGTATTAAGGTTAGTATGTTTTACAACGAGGGCTCTAGTAGAATGGTTTCTCCTGTAACGGCATTTATGTTTAGTGATGGCACCGTTTTAACTAGAGATAGTGAGGTTCTTGACTCTGGTAAAATCATGGGTACAGAATATGCAGATCAACTATACGGTAATAATTCAAGCGAAAATATCTTTGGATATTTGGGTAATGATCAGTTATGGGGTGGTAATGGTGATGATTACCTATATGGTGGCGATGGCGCAGATGTTTTATATGGAGATAATGGAGATGATGTTTTAGTTGGCGGCTTGGGACATGATCGACTATCAGGCGGACTTGGGCATGATCAGTATATTTTTTCCATAGATCATGGGTATGATGTTATTGAGAGTGAGTACAAAACTGTATACAGAGTCTTAGAGGATGATATTGTTGTATTCGAACAGGGCATAGATTTACAAGATACCTACTTTACTAAAAATAGGCATGATTTAATTGTTTCTTACGGTGCGAGTGATGCACAAATCATCATAGAGAAATTCTATGCTCCATTAGATTCACCATATCAATCTGCAGTGAATAAGTTTGTGTTTTTTGATGGCACCATAATAGATCGGACGCATTATTTACTCAGTCCATCAAGGATAAAAGGTACAGACGGTGATGATACTTTAATGGGCGCTTTTGAGCATGAGGATATTTTTGGTTATTCGGGTGATGATATCTTAATGGGGTTGGATGGCAATGATATGCTAGATGGTGGAATAGGTAATGATCGATTAATAGCAGGAGCAGGCGATGATACTTTAATCGGTGGCAAAGGTAATGACTATCTGTATGGTGAAACAGGGCATAATCGTTATGTTTTTTCGGCAATGGATGGAGAGGATAAAGTTAAAAAAATGGATTTTTTACAAGAAACCACTGAAAACAGTTCAACGTTAGTATTTAATGAAGGTATTCAACTAAGTGATTTTGACCAGATCAATTTAACGTCATTTTCACAAATTTTTGGGAGTCAGGGCACATCCTATATAAACACTCACATTATAGATTTGATATTTTCTTCTCAGGAGAAAGGACTTAATATTACCCTGGTGGGTTATGGCATGATCAAAGATTACGATGTGAATAATCAAAAATATTCTTCGCCGACATATCTTGAATTCAACAACGGCTCCGAGCGTTGGCAACTAATGCCGCATAAAGCGATTAGCATGGAGATCAATGGTGAAGACAAGTCATTTCATAACAGTGTAACTTTAACGCATTTTGATGAAGTAGCGCAAATGACACATATCAAAGGGATAGGCAGAAGTGAGTATTTACAAGGCACAGCAGGTAACGATATTTTAGATGGTGGGGGCTATCATGATTATTTAGCCGGAGGGTTAGGTGCTGATCGTTATGTATTATCAAACCTTTCTTTCAATGATGATGTTATCATCGCTGATGAAACAAATACAGAAGATGCTATTTTGCTTAAAGATGTGAGTATGGATGAGCTTTATTTTCTAAGGGACAACGATGATCTTTATGTAAAGGCAATTCCTAATCACTTCAATCAAGCAATGTTATATCAGGCGGATGATTTATTTTATCGCAGCAGCATGAAGCTCAGTGGTTATTTTAAAGGCTTGAGCGTTGCAACCATTATTGATAGCGAGGGTAATACCCATTCGATCGCAGAGTTATTAAAGGATGAAAGTAAATATAGTGCCATTAATGATAATTTAAATCGCATAGGTAGCAAAGATGATGACTATATCGAAAGCTATGCTGGCGATGATGTCATTCATGCCAAAGCCGGTAATAACTGGGTTGATGCGGGTCAAGGCAATAATACGATTACAGCCGGAAATGGTAATGATCGAATAGCTGTTGGTGAGGGCGATAACTCAATTAGGGCAGGGCATGGTGAGAATGATATAGAGACTGGCGATGGTAATAATGATATTCGGACAGGAAGTGACAATGATACTATCTATGTGGGTGAGGGTGATAATGTTATTAAAGCAGGTCATGGCGAAAATAGTATTCAAGCTGGCAGTGGTAATAACCAAATCTATGGCGGTGCGAATTATGATTATGTATATGTTGGGGATGGTAATAATCTAATTAAACTTGGAAATGGTGATAATGAGCTAGATACTGGTGATGGTGATAATGTGGTTTATGCAGGCTCAGGTGACGATTCAGTTAATCTAGGGGACGGTAACAATACCGTGAAGTTAGGTCGCGGAGATAATCAAATCTACGCTTATAATGGTGATAATATCGTTATAACAGGGGCAGGTGATGATTACATTGAGTTAGGCGATGGTAATAATGTCGTTCGAGCTGGACATGGTGATAATGAGATCGATGTGGGCGATGGCGATAACCAAATTTACACCGGTAACGGTGATGATATTATCTATACCTATGATGGAGATAATGTCATTAAAGCAAGTCATGGTGACAATGAGATCTATGTAGGTAATGGTGATAATATGATTACCTCAGGCAATGGTGATGATCTTATCGAGGTTCAAACTGGTCAAAATACTATTCGCTCAGGAGCTGGTGATGATGTGATTACTGTTGAGGCTAGCGCTAGTCATAAGATCCCTGACATACTTTATCCCGGTCAAGTCATAGATGAGCCTCTATTAACTTCAGATGATTTGCAAGCATCAATGAGCAATAAGATATATGCAGGCGCTGGAGATGATAGCGTTTATAGTGGCGATGGGAGTGATTTGATCTATGCAGGTAAAGGTGATGATGTCATTTATGCAGGAGGCGGCAATGATAAACTGTACGCACAATTGGGTGATAATAGCTTATATGGTGAATCTGGAGACGATACCTTATATGCAGGTAATGATGGTCAAGATCAGCTTTTTGGTGGTCAAGGTGATGATACACTTCGTGCTAAAAATGGTGATGATTTGCTTGAAGGCCAAGAAGGAGATGATACCCTTATCGCCCATGGTGATAACAACACCTTAAGTGGTGGTGATGGCAGTGATTATTATCAAGTCAACTTCAAGAATGCCAATAATACAGTTATTAATAACTATGACAGTGACGGCAGTTCTGACTTTATGAAACTTAATGGCGTTAAAACCACAGATCTAAGGTTTTATCGTGAAGTAAGTAACTTAATGATTAAGAATTTGGCAGATAAAGATAAACCGAAAGAGATTGTAGTTCAAGATTGGTTTGAATCTGAAGATCATCAAATTGATGAGATTGGGGTTGGTAAATTTGTACTAAGCAACAAACAAATTGATGTGATCATCCAAACATTGGCAAGCTTTAATGTTGAAACTGGTGTCGGTGAAGATCTGTTAAACAAAGATCAACAAGATGAAATCAAAAGTACACTAGCCAATGCTTGGATGCCAAAATCAGCTTAGTTATTGGCAATAATCTTTAATAACCACTTCTTATTTCTATTTAATAATTCATATTCGCTTAATGGCTGTTGGTAAGGCACACCCATATATTGCAAGCTATGCTGGGCAATACTGGCAAAAACAGGTGCTGCGGAGACACCTCCGAATTGATAAAAATGGCTACCTTTAGGATTGTTGATCCAAACAACAATCGAAAGTCTTGGGTTTTTAACGGGTGCCACACCGGCAAAAATGGCGTTATATTGATTAACAAATTTACCATTGGCAACGCGATGTGAAGTACCCGTTTTACCAGCTACATCAAACCCTGGAATGTTAGCAAGTACACCTGTACCATGGATGCTGACGACTGTTTGCAGCATGGCCAATACTTCTTTGGCAATATCTTGAGGTAATACTTGACGACAATTGATTTCATCTGGGTGTTTTGGCTTGATTAAGCTCACTGGGCAAAGCTTGCCATCATTGCCAAAAATCGTATAAGCATGCGCTAACTGTAAGGCTGAGCTGCTTAGTGCGTAACCAAATGAGAGTGTGGCAAATTCAAACTCACTTAATGAGCTTAAAGGCGGTAAATAACCATTCGTAGCACGTGGGAAATCAATGGTTGATGGTTGTCCAAAGCCTAAACTTGACAGGAAGTTATAAGCTTTTTCTTTATCCAATGTTAAGGTGACTTTACTAACGCCAACGTTACTGGATTTCTCAAGAATTTGTGTCAAGGTAATATCACCAAAGTTAGCATCATCACGGATGCGATGATTATGCAGGAAATAATAACCAGGGTTCGTATCAATCATACTATCTGGTGTGTATTTGCCTGAAAGAAGTGCTTGAGAGATGAAAAATGGCTTAATGGTAGAGCCCGGTTCAAAGGTCTCGATAACCGGTTGTAAGGCAATGGCTTTGCCAGTATGCTCCTTGAAGTTATTAGGATTAAAACTAGGGTAACTTGCAAGTGCTAAAATCTCACCATTTTGCGGATCAACAACAACAGCAGCGCCTGAGTCGGCATTGCTGTCAATAACCCCTTTTTTAAGCGCTTGATAGGTAAAGCTTTGGATATTGCTATCAATGGTTAAGTAAATACTTTTACCTAAATGGTAATGTTGCGGTTTATCATTAAAACTGATGGCATGTCCTTTACCATCCAAAGTGCTAGATAGTGCGCCTTCTTTAGCATGCAGCTTATCTTGATAAGTTAACATTAAACCGTCTTGCCCTTTATTAGCAATATTGGTGAAACCAATAAGAGGCGCTACCTCATTGGCTTTAGGATAGTAGGTTCTATTTTGATCTTCAATCTCAACCCCCGGGATATGCAATGCTTTTAAATCATCGATTTTTGAGGGTTCAACAAATTGTGCAGCGATATAATATTGTTTGTTGGGATATTTGCTGATAAGTGTTTCAAGGTCACTTAATGAAAGATCATCAATATTTGCCTCATTAATCTTTTGATATTTTTCAGGGTAATCTTTTAAGACTTTGATATCTAAAATAACCTTATACAAATTGGTACTGACTGCCAATGGAATACCATTGCGATCATAGATAATGCCACGTGTTGCATCTAAATCAATGGTGCGATGACTTTCGTTTTGACCACGATGAGATAGAAAACTGTGATCCTTGGTTTCTAGATAAAACAGGCGATAAATCAATACAAGAAAGACTGCAATAATCAGAAAGAATGTAAAGAAAAAGCGCCATTTATGCTTTGGTGTACGCTTTGGCTTGTCATTATATGGGTTAGTTTTTTTTGGTTTTTTTAGTTCTTTATCTTTCTTATTGTTATATTGTCTCATGCATAAAAATATCGTGGTCACCGTCACAGTTCGAGAGTGTACCGGAAAATGCAGCATTAAGACAACCGCTCGCGCTAGAATTGCCAATATATTGTCAGTGGTAATTGCGTTTTGTGGCTAATATTGGTATACATAGAGGCAGTTTGAGGGTTATTAAAAATGACTGAAAATATAAAAAAGTAAAAGTAAGGTAAAAGAAGGTAAATAGATCGCTATGCATAGCATTGAAGAAACATTAAGTGTGATTAGACGTGGCGCCGAAGAGGTGCTTTTAGAAGATGATTTGATTGCGAAGTTAAAGAAGAAAAAGCCACTTATTGTTAAGTTTGGTTGTGATCCAACGGCACCGGATATTCATTTAGGACACACCGTAGTGATCAATAAATTGCGTCAACTGCAAGATTTAGGGCATGAAATCCACTTTTTAATCGGTAACTTTACCGCACAGATTGGTGATCCAACGGGGAAAAATACCACACGTCCACCGTTGTCGGCGGCAGATGTCGAAGAGAATGCTAAAACCTATCAAAAGCAGATTTTCAAAATTTTAGATCAAGAAAAAACGCTCGTTAAGCGCAACGGTGATTGGTTTGATCAGATGAGTGCAAGTGATATGATTAAGCTTGCATCAAAACAAACTGTTGCCAGAATGCTTGAGCGTGATGATTTTTCTAAGCGTTACAAGTCTGGGCAAGGTATTGCTATTCATGAGTTTTTATACCCTTTAGTGCAAGGCTATGATTCAGTAGCGATGGTTGCTGATATTGAGTTAGGTGGCACGGATCAGAAGTTTAACTTGTTGATGGGGCGTGAGCTGCAAAAGCAAGCAGGACAAGAGCCTCAAGTGATTATCACCATGCCGTTGTTAGAAGGGTTAGATGGTGTCAAGAAAATGTCTAAATCAGCCAATAACTATATCGGTATTGAAGAGCCTGCAGATGAGATGTTTGGTAAAATCATGTCAATTTCGGATGAGCTGATGTGGCGTTATTATGAGTTATTAAGCTTTAAACCAATGACTGAAATTGAAAGCTTAAAAGACGCAGTTAACAATGGTCAAAACCCACGTGATGTTAAGATTGATTTAGCTAAAGAGATTATTGCGCGCTTTCATGATGAAGCGGCAGCCCAAAAAGCACATCAAAATTTCATCGATCGTTTCCAAAAGAATCAGATGCCTGAGGAGATGCCAGAAGAGACGATTACATTAGCAAAAGACAATATGCCAATTGCAAATGTCTTAAAGTTGGCAGGTTTGGTCTCAAGCACCTCTGAAGCGATCCGTATGATCAAGCAAGGTGCGGTTAAAATTAATGGTGATAAGGTTGAGGATACACAGCTTGCATTAAAGCAAAAAACCTCAGACGTTTATCAAGTAGGCAAAAGAAAGTTTGCCAAGATCACATTGGTATAGACAGTAAAAAAGCAAAAGGAAATAAAATGGAAAAATTTATTCAGGAAGTATTAGTTATTTTTGTGGTATTAACCGCATTGGTCGTACTTTATCATGTTTTTATCTTTTTATTTTGGATTTTATTAGTTGCGATTGGTGTGGCGATTGTTTATCGCGTGATTAAATTTATTGTATCTTTGTTCTCTTCAAAGAAAAGCAATACCGTTGAGCACGAAGATTTATAATTAATCGGTGCAGTGTGAAGCAACTAAAGGCATTAATCCTAAGTGGAGTGTTAGTGACACTGACTGCTTGTGGTAATCAAGGTAAAGACACATTAAGCAAAGCTGATCTTGAGACAGGTGAGTATGCGGATGAGCTCAAATCACATTTAGATGTGCGTCAAGCGCAATTGAATACTCTTTTTGATAATATTCGTATCACCCAAATGCTTGTACATGCCAATAAACGCCTAGCTGAAGAAACGGCATTAACGGAAGCGCGTTATCAAGCGATTGATCAGAATATGCAAAAAATGCGCGATACCTATAATGTTCAGCTTTTACTGTATAATGCTTGTGCGGTTAAATTAAAGCAGTTTCAGGCAGAGCATCCTGCCTTTGTTGAGATTTTTGTTACCGATTTATCGGGCATGAATGTTTGCCAAACCAATATGACGACTGATTTTTATCAAGCAGATGAAAAGTGGTGGCAAATGGCTTATCACAATGGTTTAGGTAAGGTGTATTATGGTGAAATTGAATATGATGATAGTGCCTCGGAAGTCGTAGCACCAATGTATATGCCTATTTATGAACATAAAAAATTAGTCGGTATTGCTAAAGCTTTAGTGGCAATCGAAGATATAAAACTCAGTGAATTTAACTAATGGATTCATTGTGGTAAGTTGAGTTTATATAGCATTTCGCTGCGTAAACAATGGCATAAGTGATAGGGATCGCAAGGATACAAAAAATGGCTTTAGAGCCAAATGAGCCAAGAATTAATGTGGTTTTGTTAGGAAAAGACCAAAAGACGATAGAGATGAAAATCACGGAATCAATCAATTGACCTAGAATACTTGAAAAGCCCGAACGTAACCATAAAAAACGTCCTTTAGATAGATCTTTAATTGTCTGAAAGATAAAAACATCAAGAAACTGCGAAATAACAAAACCAATCACTGTACCCAAAATCACAAGGTTGCTTTTGGCTAAGACATGGGCGTAAACGCTTTGATCGTGCCAACCCGTGGTATGTGGCATAACGACCGAAAGCTCAATAATCAGTACGAAAATCACTTGACTGATCACCCCAAGGATTGAGACAAAGTAGGCTTTCTTTTTACCATATAGCTCACAAACTGCATCAATGATAGGGAAAGTGAAAAGAGCAAAAATAATATTTGAAAAAGGGAAACTTAGCCCTAAATGGACAGGTTTTGTGGCAGTGATTGCTGAAGAAGTCATCGCACAAATAACGATCATTGATAGGATTAACAAAATAATAACATGTTTATTAACGCGCTTATCACCTTGTAAGAAATGTTGTTTTGTTGCTGTTGTCATCATGTCTCCCTCATTTTTTGTAATAGACAATAGTAAAACCCATCGCCACCATTTTCGGTAGGCAAAATCTGGTAACCATGGATTTGTTTGAGTCTGTTATTCATCATTGGAATATCAATAACAGTAAACTCAGAATGTGTTTGCAGGAAATTTGCCATTTGTTTGTCATTTTCTTCAGGCAAAATAGAGCAAGTAGCATAGAGAAGTAAGCCACTAGGTTTCAGATATGTCGCAAGATTATGTAATATACGCTGTTGTATTTGGACAATCTCTTTGACTTCCTCAGGTGTGCGTAGCACTTTGATATCTGGATTGCGTCGAATTACACCCGTGGCACTACACGGTGCGTCAATTAATATCTTGTCAAATAAAATACTCTCTTTAAGTGGTGCTGTGGCGTCATGAATTGCAAGGTGAATATTAAGCTCATTTAACTGTAAACGTGCAAGGTTCTCTTTAATGCGTTCAAAACGCTTGGCATTATTATCCATAATGGTTAATTCAATGTCAGGACAGAGCTCTAATAGATGTGCGCTTTTACCACCAGGTGCGGCACAGGCATCAAGAATCTTCTCGTGTGTCTGTGGTGCTAAGATATGTGCGGCTAATTGAGCCGATTGATCCTGAACGCTGAAAAAACCTTGAGCAAACAAAGGTAATTCATTGATGTTTTGTGCTTCATTTAGTTGAATACAGTTATCAATGGTTGTCGTGTTATAACCAATATCATTGCCTTTAAGTGCCTTTAGAAACTGCTCAGGACTTTGTTGTTGATTAAGACGCAGAAAAACAGGCGGTTGGATATTACTATTGGTGACAATGCTCTCCAACGCATGAGGGTAATGTTTCTTAAGCTTGCCATATAACCAATCAGGCAGTTCTTGAAAGTGATCACAATTTAGCAGTGCTGCTTTATCAATCTGACGTAATAAGGCATTAATAAATGACTTGGAGTGATTAATATTTAATTCATCACAGGCATTGACGGTTTCATTAATACAGGCATGCACTGGTTTATGCATAAAGATAATCTGATATAAACCAATCATTGCTAATAGTCGCACTTTTGGTTTAGTTTTGCCTTCGGCCTGTAGATTAAAAATATACTCAAGGTAAAAAAAATGGCGAAAAACGCCATAGCATAATAGATAGACTAAACGGCGATTTTGCTCCGTCAGTGGATAATATTGCAGTGTGGTATCTAAAGACGCTAAGCTGTCTTTATGCTGAGTGATTTGATGAATAATAGAACACGCAATAGCGCGTGGATTGGTTAATGTTTTCATTGCTTGGATTGATTAGGCTTTTTCAGCAGGTACCAAATGAGGTGTTAAAAACTTGGTTAGTTTAGCCACGATACGTGGATTGCCACCAATGAGGCGCCCGTCATCTAGATAGCTAACACCACCATCTAATCCACAAAGCATGCCCCCTGCTTCTTTAATCATAAGGGCGGCTCCGGCGGTATCCCAGATTTTGGCATCTCTTGATGTCCAAACAGCGTCTAGGTAGCCTGCCGCAACATAGCACATATCAAGTGCTAATGAGCCAGAATAGCGAAGACCTGAGATCTCTTTATGTAGATCAAGTACGGCTTCAGGGTAAGTGTGCGCGAAGACTTTTTTGCTAAATTTCAAAGCGCCTGAAAACAAGCAACCTGAGAAGTCTTTACGATTAGCAACACGGATGCGCTGACCATTAAGCTGCGCACCTGAGCCTTTGGTTGCCGTAAATAATTGGTCTAAGTAAGGATTATAAATCACTGCAAGCTCTGTTTTGCCACGAAATTGCATTGCAATTGAGACACAATGATGTGGAATGCCATGAATAAAGTTGTTCGTACCATCAATCGGATCAATAATCCATGTATGGTCACTATCTTCATTGCCAAACTCGCCTGATTCTTCAGTAATATAATATTGATCTGGAAACGCACGTTGCAAAATATCAATAATTGCCTTTTCAACATCAATATCGACATTCGTAACATAATTATTAGGTGCTTTTGTTTCAACCTTAACGTTTTGCATGTTTTCACTTGCATTTAAGATCATACGACCTGCTTTACGTGCAGCTTTAACTGCAACATTCATCATTGGATGCATGAAAAATACCTTTAGCTTTTACCCGAATAAAAAATTAGTTGTGTATAATACCTGATTTAGTATTAAGGTGATAGTTTCTATTTCAAAGATGTTAAATAAAATTCGGATTATTCTCGTTGAGACCTCGCATCCTGGTAATATTGGCTCAAGCGCACGTGCGATGCTTAATATGCAGCTGACAGAGCTTTATTTGGTAAATCCCAAGCAGTTGCCAGATGACCACAGCATGGCAACAGCGGCGCATGCCACTGATGTTGTTAACAATGCTAAGATTGTACCGACACTGATGGAAGCGCTTGAAGGAGTGGATCTGGTGATTGGTACCAGTGCCAGAACACGACGCATGGATTTAACAATGTTGAGCGTTGAAGATGCAGCAGAGCAGGCAATGGCACATGTGAGCAAAGATCTTAATGTGGCGATTATTTTTGGGCGTGAGCGCACGGGGCTTTTTAATGAAGAGTTGTTGATGTGTCATTATCATGCATTTATTCCAAGCAATGAAGGGTACACCTCATTAAACTTGGCGCAAGCTGTGCAAATTGTTGCTTATGAAGTCTTTAAACAATATTTGTCATATAATGATGTTAAAGCCTTGCCAACACAAAACCATGTTCGTGAAAAAGCCTCTGCCAAAGAAGTCCAAAGTTTTTATGATGAGTTGGCACATAAAATGCAAGTTGTTGGTTTTTTAAATCCTGACAAGCCAGGGCATGTTGTTGATAAATTAAAGCGACTATTTCAACGTGCACAACTTGAATCACAAGAGATTAATATTCTGCGTGGGTTTTTGGGGCAAATAGATAAAAAAAGTCAAAGTAGCAATGAAGATAAAGGATAGGTAAATGATAATCGTAGGTGTCGATGAAGCAGGACGTGGACCATTGGTTGGTTCAGTCGTTGCTGCGGCTGTGATTTTAGATCCAGATAAACCAATTGTGGGGTTGATGGATTCAAAGAAGTTAACAGAGAAAAAGCGTGAAGCACTTTTCACTGAAATCACCGATAAAGCAAAGGCTTATGCAATTGCTGAGTGTAGCGCTAAAGAGATTGATCAGTATAATATTTTACAAGCGAGTTTATTGGCGATGCATCGCGCGGTGGCTAAGCTTGAGATTGCCTTTGATAAGGTGCTTGTTGATGGTAATCGCCTGCCATTGTGGGATTTTGAGGCAGAAGCGATTATCAAGGGCGATAGTAAAATACAAGAGATAAGTGCAGCATCGATTCTGGCTAAAGTCTATCGAGATCGTCAAATGATTGAATTAGATCATAAGTATCCAGCTTATCAATTTGCTAAACACAAAGGCTATCCAACAAAATTGCATTTGGAATTACTAGAAAAGTATGGTGTGTTGGACATGTATCGCAAGAGCTTTGCACCGGTGGTAAGATGTCTAAAACACAATGTTTATAATTGATTAGTACTGATCACGTACACGTGCTTGTAAATCACAAAATGAAGCATAGGCTGTTAATGCTCTTTTCCAAGCTGGGGTCTTTGCTTTTTTAGTATTGTTATCTAAATTTTGCATGATGTTCTCCTTGTTGAGCGTTTATCGTCGGGACAAATGCAGTATAGACAAAGATTTATAAATAGACAGTTTCAGCAGGGTAACGCTGTGTAACAAAATTGATACATGGCGCTAGCTACGATCAGTGTGTATTTTAATCAAGTGTATGGCGATAAAAAGTCAATATCGCGTAGTTTTACGCTATTTTTTCTTTGACTTTTAACTATAATGCCCACCTGTGTTAACTAACAATTAAGATGACAGCATGAAAAAATTAATATTTCTTTTAACCTCATTAGCATTGGCAAATAGTATATTTGCTACCACACTTAAAATAGATGTTGCGACCGAAACAGCGCCTGAAAATATACGTGTTGATTGGTCTGATGGGTATGGTATTGTTTCTCGTGAAAAAGGCTATAAGATATTTGACTTCAATGTATCAAAAGAAATAGAAAATCACATGGGCATAACACTAAATAATGGTAAAGAGCTTGGGCTTTCTATTTTAAAAACAGCAAATGACTCACTGGTATTTGAATCTCAAAGCCGATACAGCAGATGCGGTAACTATAGTTATGAAATCATCTACACATTAACACATGGAAAAGAGGATTTCAGCAAGTGGGAAACGAAACGTTTAACCCTTAGCTATAAGGATCATGAGAGATATATGATTGTTTCCCCTGAGCAGTTTCATGATTTGGTCAAAGGTTCTCATCACAAGACTAAAAAAAGCATTCTAGGAAGCTATGATATAAAAGTTATTGTCCACTATAGCGCATCAACTTGGTCATTCTTGCCTTGGTGCAAGTAATACTTAACTTATCGTAAGTGTGAGTAAAAATTAATCGATTGAGTCTTATTAAATTACATCGTCTAAATCGCCAAAAATAACATCTTAATTGAAACAACCAAAAGTAGAACAAGAAAAATTACTTTAAGCACTTTAGGTGGCGTTTTACTTGAGAGTTTGGCACCTATTTTTGAGAAAAGCATGCTACTGGGTACAACACAAAGAATCGCCGGTAGGTATAAATAACCTAGACTCCAACTAAGTTCAATATGATCCATTAAACCTGTTACGATAAAGGTAATGCTACCTGTTATTGCAATGATGAGTGTAAAAAGACTTGACGTGCCAATAGCAATGCGAATCGAGTAACCTAATGAATTGATATAGGGGATGGTGATAATGCCTCCACCAATACCAAAAAAACCTGATTTAATACCAACAATACTACCCCAAAAGGCACTTTTTCGTTTACCACTTCGCTTTGGTTTATCAATCGCATGGCTAGGTTGAAATAACATGCGTAGAAACATAGAAAGCATCAATAAGGCAAATAACAGTCCCAAAAGTCGTGAACTAAGAAAGTGGGCAATAATCGCGCCAACAATATTCATGCTGATAATCCATGGTAACATTTTGATGGCAATATCAAAGCTGACCTCACGTGCACGCAGTTTGTGTGGCACTGATGAAAGTGCGGTAAAAATCATAATCCCGAGTGAAGTGCCAGCAGCAAATTGCATATAGCAGTTTGTGGTTTCAGGCAGTTGATGGAATACAAAGGCAAGCACTGGAACGATAATAATTCCACCTCCAATGCCTAAAAGACCCGCAAGAACACCAGTTAAACAGCCAGAGAATATCAATAATAAAATGAGATATGTCATGTTTAGTTCACTTTGATTTGTCGGTTAAATGGGTTGAATAATTATAACAAATGAAAGAGAATAACCCAGTTCATTTAACCATAAAAACAAATGATTAAGGGTAAATAAAATATGCTTTCTAATATTAAAGTCGGCAAAGATGCGCCAAATGATGTCAATGTGGTGATCGAGATTCCAGCGCATAACGAACCTGTGAAATATGAGTTCGATAAAGATGCCAATATGTTGATTGTTGATCGCTTTATGTCAACAACAATGCAGTATCCATGTAACTATGGTTTTGTGCCAAATACATTATCAGAAGATGGTGATCCAGTTGATGTGTTGGTTGTAGCACCTGTGGCATTGCGCCCAGGTGTTATTATCAATTGTCGTCCAGTCGGTGTGCTTAAGATGACAGATGAATCAGGCATTGATGCTAAAATCATTGCAGTACCTACAAGCAAACTCACCAAAATTTATGATGATGTAAAAGAAATTGATGATTTACCAAAGTTATTGTTAGATCAAATCAAGCACTTCTTCGAGCACTATAAAGATCTTGAGCCAAACAAATGGGTTAAAGTCGATGGCTTTGCTGGATCTGAAGCAGCTAAAGCAGATATTCAAGCAAGTATCGAGCGCTATAAGGCGTAATTGTTTTCTGTTTTTTATTTCTTACTTTCTCAGCGATTTAAACCATTTATAACGAAATGTGTTTAGACTCGCATCAATTAAAAAGAAGATTACAGCAAGCTCGGGGGACAACATATCTCCCGTGACTGCATACAAAAATACGGCAAAAATCAAAATAAAGATCACTGAGCGTACCGCAGCTTTAGCACCATTTAGTTTGAACAATTCTTTATGCGTCATATTGCTTTGACGTTCAATCTCTTTTTCTTTATCTGTCATATCTTGATTATGAAATTTTCTTAAAAAAAGTTGCGCATATCTTAGCATACACTGCTAAGGCTTGTCGAAAAACTTTGCTATTTGCGGGCTATTTGCCCATGTCCTATACTGTAAAACATCATATTGAATGTGTGTTAAAAATAAATGGCTATACATGGACAATTATCATCAATATTTAAAACAGTATTCGTAACGGTAATTTCTAGCTTATTCTTTTGCTATTGGTTAGTTCAGTTAAGCCTATTCAATGTATTGCAGCCTTATTATATTGATAAATTTGAGATAA
The DNA here is from genome assembly GCF_014857925.1 of Cysteiniphilum marinum. Lineage (GTDB taxonomy): Bacteria > Pseudomonadota > Gammaproteobacteria > Francisellales > Francisellaceae > Caedibacter > Caedibacter marinus. The sequence goes on from NZ_JACYVZ010000009.1 coordinate 68,552, forward strand.
CTAACTATGGTTTATTTTTGTCGAGTTATCTTATGACAAATCTCGTGATGTGCTTACCTGCAGGTATTATTATTGAGCGTTTTCAAATTAAAGTAATTACATTGTTGGGCTTTGCCATGTTCATTGTGGCGAATTTAATACTATATTTCTCTAATGTACTATTATTTGCCTATTTGGCTTTAGTAATCATGGGGTTTGCAAGTGCTTTCACATTGACAAGTAGTGCAAAATTATTGAGCATGTTGTTGACATCAAAGCAAGCCCAAGTTGCCGTTGCAAGCGTTATTAGTATCGCATTTATAAGTGCTATTGTCTCAGGAGTCAGTGCTGGCTTTTTGTATGTTTACTCGGGTTCTGGAGATCTTGTTGTTATACTTAACTTGATCTTGGGGGCTACTCTTTTTCTTATTGTGTTGGCATTTTATCCAAGCTTGAAGTGCCAGTGTTTTAAAAGAGTTTCTTTGGGAACTATGTTCAAAAAAGTACTCAATAATAAAATAAACTGGTGTGTCTGGATATATATGTCAACCATTAATTTTCCGTTTACAATTATTGCCTTTAGCTTTGGGCAGAGCTTACTTCGTGAGTTTTATAACTATAATCCATATATGCTTACAGTTGCGAATAATTTAATCATAGCAGGCTTTATTATGGGGGGGCCTGTTTTTAACTTCTTGCTAAGCAAATATCGCCATGGTGTGATGCTATATCCCATATCGGCGATTGGCTGTATTGGTGGATGCATTGCTTTGTTAAATCAGCTACCTTATATCATATTGATGATTGATATGTTTTTGATCGGTGCTTTTGCAAGTGCACAGATGCTTGGTTATGCAACGTTGTTAAAACAAAATAATGATAAAAGTGTATCTGCTGCTGTTGCCATGGCCTCTTTAGTTATCACCCTTGGTAGTATTGTCAATGAAGTGTCCTTTGGCACATTATCAGTGCATTATAGTTATTACATAGCTTTTGTTGTTTTAACTTTAATGTTAAGTATAGCAATTGTAGTAGGCGTTTTGATTAGCCTTAACCAAAAGAATAAATAATTGATGGCAGTGTAGGTTTAAGTTTTGATTTAAATATATTCTTTTATATGTCTATAATTAACCTTATGCACTTAGCGTTCTATTTTGCTGATAAGGAAAAAGCATGACTCAGATAAGAGAATTATATAATCATAGATTAACGCCAGCATCAAAAAAGCTATTGCATAAGCATGCTGCTTTTTTTAAAGAAATTAAAGGCAAACTGCAGGCAGATTATGTGACGATTATGATTTTATCACCAGATGGCAAAGTATATGATATTCCTTTCTTTCAGGCAGACTCATTACAGCATTGGATTGATAGCGATGACCATGTACAAGAACCTGTTTATAGTTATCATAATCACCTTGTCATTCCATTTGCAGCTGCATCACTTAATGAAGTAGTGTCATACTTTAATCAACTATCGGCCAAGGATTATGAGGATAATTTTAGTAACAATACTTTTACCTACCATTCAACACATAAGATATTAGCAAATGGCTATATCTTAAATACTACATTTGCACTACCCAGAACAATACCAATGAGCTCATACCATGTTTACTTAACTTATCGTGTTTTATTTGAGGAGGTGTTTGAATATATCCAAGTCCATATTCTAAAAGAGCTTGAGAAGCTAGAAGAGTTTGATATTTCAAAGACGATAACACCTTTGGAGGTAAATTATTCAGAGCTTATGCCAAAGCCATTGTATACGTTAACAAAAGCTGAGAATCGTTGTTTTATGGCGATATATTCAGGTGTTTATGAAAACCAATCAATTGCTTGTTTATTGTCTCGATCCATTAGAACGATTGAGGGTCTTGTTGCCTCGATGGCAAACAAGTTAAATTGTAAGAGTCGCTATGAGATGATTGCAAAAATATTGCAATCAGAAGCACATTTTCGTTATCTAGTTGCAAATGGAGTACATATTTGATTGGAGAAACTTGCTTAGATTGCAAGTAGTATAAGTGTTATTTAAATACTAAGTCATTTGAGTAATGCGTTTCTGCTGCTTTTTCAGATGTTTCATAACCAATATGAATAGGCAGTTTATAAATGCTTTTTTCACTAGTAGAGCTGTCTTGTGTCACTGCAATTTCAACTTTACAGCTTGCTACAGGCTTAAGTATTTGACCGGCATGACAACGCTTATCATTGATTCTTAGTGGGATTTTTTTCTTGCACCAAAACCCACGGTTTGACGACTGAAGCCCAAAGCGTTGTATTGTTTTCAAACCAATGTTTAGCATCGTCATCATTAACATATTCAATATGATTTTGGTTCATGTAATCCGTGATTTGTGCTTGATCGTTTTGTGCTAATGCATAGGCGACATCGATTAAATCAAGTGCATCACTGACTTTGATTACTTTGCCTTGTGCAAAAAAACGCTGAAGCTCTAGCCAAGAGATACGTGCTGTTTCGCTCAAGATTTTGGCTTTGAGTAACTCATTAGATTCATTAGACTCATTAGGATTGTTCATATTGCGCCTCAAGATCGGAGAGATTTTCCCAATGCTGATATTTATCATTTAACAAAGCCTGCTTTTGCTCAAGTGCTTGTAGGCTTTCTTGAACGGTATCTTTGCTTTGTTGGTAAAACTGAGGTGTAGCAATTTCTTGTTGCAAGTTTTCAATTTCAGCTTCTAATTGTTCAATCTCGTTAGGTAAATCAGCAAGCTGTTTTTTCTGTGCAAAACTTAACTTTTGTTTTTTAGCGATATGATTATTTGCTGTATTTACTTTGGTAGAAGATGATTTTTGTAATGATTGAGGTGCTTGGTCTGAGCTCTTGGCGCTCGAGTTTTTTTGGCGTAGCCAATCTTCATAACCACCAACATACTCTTGTAATTGACCGTTACCCTCAAAGACAATCGTGCTTGTGGCAACATTATCGATGAAGCTGCGATCATGGCTAACAATCAGCACAGTGCCCTGATAATTTAAAATAAGCTCCTCAAGGACTTCAAGTGTTTCAACATCAAGATCATTAGTCGGTTCATCAAGAACTAATACATTACTTGGTTTGGCAAAAAGTTTGGCTAATAATAAGCGATTACGCTCGCCACCTGAGAGTGAGGAGGCTGGGCTTTGCATGCGTTTTGGGTCAAATAGAAAGTTCTGAAGATAACCAATGACATGCACTTTTTGACCATTAATATCCAAGTAATCGGAACCTTCGGTGACGTTATCAACAAGCGAAAGCTTGGGATCAATTTGATCACGCAGCTGATCAAAGTAGGCAATTTGTAGGTTCTCACCATGGTTCACCGCGCCTGATTGCGGTGTTAATTTTTGCAGTAATACTTGCAGTAGCGTACTCTTGCCACAGCCATTTTTGCCTAAGATCGCAATCTTATCACCACGTTGTATCTCACATGAGAAGGTATTAAAGATCGGTTTATTATCATAATGAAAGCTAATATCTGAAGCTTTGATCACCATTTTACCGGATTTATTCGCTTGAGATGCACTTAAGCTCACATTGCCTTGTTTGTCACGACGGGCTTTGCGCTCTTCACGCAATGCTTTTAATGCGCGCACACGCCCTTCATTGCGAGTGCGACGTGCTTTGACACCTTGGCGAATCCACGCTTCTTCTTGTTGCAGCTTTTTATCAAAGTTAGCATTTTGCACTTCCTCGGCATGTAGGTAAGCTTCCTTTTGTGTCAGGAATTTATCGTAATTGCCGGGAAAGCTTAAGACATTACCACGATCAAGCTCAATAATATCAGTCGCAATATTTTGCAAAAACTTGCGATCATGGGTGATAAATAAAATACTGCCTTTAAACTGTGGCAAGAAGCGCTCTAAAAACTCGATTGACTCGATATCTAAATGGTTTGTCGGCTCATCTAGAAGAAGAAGATCAGGTGAGGTAACCAATGCTTTAGCAAGTAGCACACGGCGTTTTAATCCACCAGATAGATCATCAAATAATGCATTGCCATCAAGTGACAGGGCAGAGAGCACTTTCTCTGCTTCCATTTGCAAATCCCATGCATGAGCATTATCGATTTGCTGTTGTAAGTTATTTAAGTAATCTATGTTGTGCGCTTGTGTTAAATCAGTTGTTAATAGATTCTGATAGTCAATAATGAGCTGACCAGTCTTACCAAAACCAGAAAGTACAATATTAAATACCGAGCCTTTGGTATTTTGTGGAACCTCTTGTTCAAGCCATGCGATTTTGGCATTGTCATGGACGATGCGTTCACCGTGATCAGGGAGGATTTGCCCTTGAAGGACTTTAAAAAGAGAGGATTTACCTGCGCCATTGCGGCCGATTAAACAGATACGTTTATTGGCGTCGATATCCAAAGAAACATTATCTAGCAGTTTGTGATGTCCAAAGGCAAGCTCGGCATTGCGAAGAGAAATAATTGGCATAGTGTGTGATGATCGTTAAGTTAAATAATTTTGTTAAGTTCAGCAAGATTGCGCGATGCAAGATCATGCCCAATTTGTGCGCCAAGACGTTTGGCAATAAAACTGGCTGAAATAATGCCACGAATGATATCTTTACCAGACTTATCTTGTTCTTGAATAAGTAAATGATCAATGTGTTGATCATGCATTAAGCGCGCAATATGTCCTACTAAAGTATCTTTTAATACCGAGTAGTCAAGCATTGGTAAACTGCCAATTTTTGCCATCAACATGCCAACAGTCACTTCTTTATGATGAATATCTTCGCTTTGTGCAACTTGTGTACGGTATACCCCTTGCAATCTGCGGGTATTGATTAAACCGACAACCTCATCATCGTTGTTGGTTACTAATAATGCGTGTACTTCTACTTTTTGCATCATTTGTAATGCATCATCGGCCAAAGTCTTTACATGAATAACATAAGGCTTGACAGTATGAAAGTCAGTGAAAACGTGTAAAGCAGGTGTTTCAAGAGAGATGACATCCATGGTTTCTGGATGATAGTAAGGGATGCTTTGATCTTTAGTGTGTGTTATTGTATCTAATAATTTATATTCTTTGTATGCCATAAGTCGATCCTTGTGATGATTATTCCTCGTAAGTCTAATCATCATTTCGCTGCTTTGCAAATGCAATAAGCTTAGAAGTCGTAGAAAGCAGAGTAATCAGGGTAATTAGAGCAGTTAAGGTAAGATGACGATTTGATGTTTGGCTAAGCTTTTGGGGATGTGCGTGTTGATGCCGCACTGTAATGCTTTTTCAATAATGGCGTCAGTTGTTGGCTCGATATTCCATTTTTTTGAAATATTTTCAGTAAGCACTCTTGAAACATTACCTCTGGAGATTCCTAAGAAGCTGGCAACATCACGTTGACTCATGCCATGCGCAAGTAAATAGACAATCTCAAGCTCTCTGGGTGAAAGTAAAACAAAAATCTTTGATGATTCGATATTAGGGTCTGGGTTTAGACCTTTAATATAATGATAAGGGTTAACATTATCCAGCAGACGACCTGTTGTTATTGTGCCGATAACGATATTATTTAAATCAATCACCGGAAACACACTGCATTGATATATATGATGTGATAGGCATTGATCAATTAAACAGTTGGTTGAAAAATTTATATAACGAATTATTTGGCGCTTTACGGCTACTTCACCACGTATATTGTTGAGTACCTCATATTCTGTTTTATTAATAATTCCAAGATCGAAAAGTGTGGTGCCAATTAGGTGTTTGGCTTCTGTATTTGCGATGATTTTGGCAGTTTGTTCATTTAAAAATCGTATTTTCCCCGCAAGGTCATGCACAATGAAGTTGACTCCCATGTCGTTATAGTTACTCAAAAAAGGGATAAAATAGTTTTCTAAGAATATGGTGTCCTGCATTCGTGACCTTGCTCCATGAAGTGGGTTGTATAAAAAACTCGCTGTAATTTATACGTTTTAACTTAAGGGAGGCTTAAAAGAAACAAAAAAAGATGTGAGTTTTGATCACACCCTGCCATTTGGCTTCTACTTGTCATGTTTATCTTGGGTTACAGTTCCACGCCTTTGCTTTTTAACAAATAGTTAGGCGCATATCGCTTATGAATCATTTTGTGGTGTTTAATATAGCGGAAGTTATTGGTATTTATGTGAAATGGATAGATGACAATGGAGTAATTAAATTAATGTTCACATTAAAACAAATGGAAGTTTTTGATACATTTGCAAAAACCTTGAGTGTTACCGAAGCTGCGAATAAGTGCTATATCAGCGTGCCAGGTGCATGGAAGCATTTGGATAATCTGCAAAAACTATGTAACACAGCCCTCTATCAAAAAGAGGGGAAATATATGCACTTGACTGCTGAAGGCGAAAGTTTGCACGCTCAGATCATTAGCTTATTAGAGCAAAGACAAAATGTGGCAGGTTATATTTATGAACTTCAGCAAAAAAAAGAAGTAATCAAAGTGGCGATTCCTGAAAATCTTGCAGAGATTTTTTTGGGTATGATCAGTGCTTTTAAATCAAAATATTTAGGGATAGAGGTGAGCATGACATTGATAGGTAGCCTTGATGAAATGCAAAAAGCCATTAAAGAAAAGCAGTACGATGTCATTTTCACACTTTACCCATTTATATCACCGGATGATTATAGTGTAACGACATTAGGTAGTTACAAGATGTTGCTATGTAGCAGTAAAGTCCATTTTCCAAAGGTAAATGCTATTCAAGATTTATCATCATTAACCTCAACGAGAATATTTATGCCTCAGTATTTTTATGCAGCAACAAGCTATTTTATCCAGCAGTTAGAGATGTCTAGCTCAACGCCGGATATTGAATATTTAGATAAAGTAACCACAATTAAAACCTTTATTGATCATGGCATGGGACATGGTGTCATACCATCTTTTTGTGTCCCGTCATGTAACGATGCCTTGCAAATACTACATAATTATAATGAACCGCAGTCTATATATGCATATTGTTTGCTGGGAGCAAGAAATACTAATGCTATAAAGGAGTTGCTTAATTATGACCTGTTGCCAGAAGTAACGACAATATAATGCTCGTAAATTATTTCGCGGTGTTTAATGTTGAAGAAGTTTTTGATGTATTGATTAGTTTGTGATGGGTATAGTTGGGGTAATCATATATTAACTTTGTGGATTATAAGTCACTATTTCGGCCTTACACACCCCGTTATCACAGCGCGAGCTATTTTTATCACCAGTATCTGAGGGTGTTAAGCTAATATTGCTCTCATCACTCGTCAATGTTAAGGTGTAAAGTCCCTCCACGTTACTGTCATTTATCTGAATTTTAGCTGCAGGTCTTAGTGTCATATAGTGAGCATGGCCTGATGGATCAATAATGCTGATATTCATAGATGCACTATTAATCGCAGAAGATCGAGCGTTAGTAATTAAATTCTGACAGTCATTGTGTTGTGTTTTAAAATATAGTGGAGAGCTGATACATTTTGTGCCATCTTGCCCTTTAGAGAAGTTTACTACCCCAAGGCTCGTACTGGGAGAGATAGGCGTAATTTCAGCTTGATCATCAATGCCAGGATATAGCTTAGTATCTGCAGTCTCAATACTATTAAAATCATTTATTGTAAATTGATATTGTACAGCTTGAGGTGTAGGAGTGGACAAGCTTACACAAAAATTTACTTTTGCTTCTAGTATATTGGGATATAAGTATAATGTGCCTATTTGATTTTTCTCATCGCTCCAGCTGCTTTTATTTGTCTCAATAATGCATGCCAAATTTTTAAATTGTTTGTCATGATAATCATTCGCTGTAGAGCGTAATGTAACGTACTGAGGATTATCATGATTATCTATAATCATGTCAGAACCACTGATAGGATAATCGGGGTTAACAGAGTAAACGCTGCTATATAATCTGAATTTGCCTAACACGCCATCTTTTTCTTGAGCATTCTTAAGATCCCCCGGCATACCTGGATCTATCTGGAATTTCTCCCCACTTGCAGTATTCACATGAACAAAGTCATATCCAGGCTTGTCAGGTCCATTATAGTCACCAGAGAAACCATACATAGATAATGTATAAGCAGTATCATTGTAAATATAAAACTTATATTTAGGGTAATCGCAGCTATATATATCATTTCCTTGATCAATCCATTTCCCTTTGCCATTTTCACAATTGTAATCGGTAACATCCATCCTGCAGAAAAGTGGGATATTATCATGCCATGCCGTGCCAGTCCCTGATCCATGAAGATTGCACGTAGAGTCTCCCGCAATAGAATTACCTCCTTGACAGTATTTGGTAAAACCAACCCAGTATTGACAATCATCCGACGGGTCTGCAGCAATAGCCACAGAACTAGATAAGCTCGAGACAATCATTGCGATGATTAACGTATTCTTCATTTTTTTCATTATTATACTCCTATGGTTGGTTGTGTTAAATTTAACCTTTCATTTGCAGACATTTATTATTTTTTAGTTTGTAATAACATCTGATCATGGATGGTTGGTTTTATGAAAACGCTTAAAAATAAAGGGGCATTCAGTGGCTATTGATCTGTGGTGTGGCTACATCTATTAATTTGTCTGCCAAAATAGAACGAATCTTTTGAATTGCGTCAAAGCATAACTCATGACCAGTTTCATAGGTGTGCCATGTGACATTATAACCATGTTGGATCAGCATAGCTTTAGCGGTGGTACCAAGCTTTATCGGAACAATTGTATCTTGCGTGCCATGCATACAGATGTACTTAGTATGCTGGTGAGGTATTTGAATGTTTCTCGCAAAGAGTGGCCACTCAGGCAAATACCCTGATATTATAATACTTGCAGCAAGTGCGTGTTTTGCGGTTAATGACGACAGTCCTGCAATAAGTGCGCCTTGAGAGAAGCCTATGAGTATGATGTTATGAGGTGAAATGCCAAGTTTTATTTGTTGATCAATGATGCTATGAATGTAAGCACATGAATGCAGTGCCGATGTAATATCAATTTTTCTGACCATGGTAGTGTTGCAAACAGATTTAATATCATACCAAGAGTGAATGATCTCGGATTTGTTAATTGTCAGCGAGTTTATTTCTGCAAATGGGAAAATAAAGCGAACACCATGATTATTGGGTAGGTTAAATTCAGGGACTAGCTTTGAAAAATCACGTTTTGCACCTAGGCCATGCAGCCAGATAACGCATGCTGTCGCCGGAGTTTTTGGCTCAATAATAATACTTTTTTTACGCATGAATAAATTTAAACATAAGCTGTTGATGGCTTTTGGCAGTATCCTCAGAGATAGATGTTTTGTAAATTAATTTATAGTTAAAAAGCCTTAAATATTAATTAATTTACATATTTATTGAATATTTATACACTTTGCTCGGAAATTGACTCTAGCTAAATAGTGTCTGTCAAAAAATAAATCATTTAAGGTGTGATAATGAAGAAAAAAAGAATGTTGTTTGTATTAACTGCTTTGACTGTATCGACTGCAAGTTATGCAATGGACAGAGGTGAAAGACATGGCGGGGATGTGGTTTGGGCAACACCGCCATGTTATCTGCACTTATCAGATAAATCTGATCATCCGATGAATGATGGGCAGGGTTATCTCTGGGTTGATTGGGGCTTTTGTGGTGGAGGCGAATGGCCATGTGATGGAGAGGCTGGTACTTGGGTTAAGCAGTCTGAAGATCATTGGTCATGTATTAATCCTAAATACGAATTTAATATTCATAACCTAACAGCTTATTCGATAGATCAATATACATATACTGGTTATCATGTAGGGCCGGATAAGCCGAGTATTAACGTTAAGACTTCTGTTGCAAGTGGGGCGGATCTTTTGGCAGAGATGGGTGTGGAATCTACGTTCCCAACTCAGACTGGCGTGCGTAATAGTGCAGGTACGTTTGAATTACATAGCAAAATGTCTAATAAAGCTATAAGCGCCAGTGATATAATAATACCAAATCAGGATAAAGGTGCGAAGAAATATGACCATGTAAGTCTGAAAGCCACACAGGATGATGCGAATAATGCTGGCATAGCGTGCATTATTCCTGTGCAAGGTAATGGTCAATGGAGTTTGCCAAAATCGTATACATCAAGTACTGATGGAATGTTTTATCTGCTTCCAAATATTTTAGAAGCCAAAGTTAACTTGTGTGTCAACCTACCAACATCTGCGACTTCAGATATAGCCTATCAATTTAAATTAGATGACTTTTCCAATTTGGAGCAAGATGATATAACGCTATATCCTAAAATTGACACACAGAGCACAATTAGTGAGCATATTGGTTCTGATTTGGATTTGGGAGTGATTAACTTTAAAGAGGGAGATTCTGGAACTCGTTGTGTTGCTAAAGCATTTTACTTTAAAACGAAGGAAAACAGTGATTGCGATGGCTTGATAAAAAACGAACAAGGCACAGCGATTAATAGTGCAACTATTAGCATTAGTATGAGTGACCCCAAAGGTCAAATACATTACATGACGCTCAAACCAAATTCATTGATTAGTCAAGGTGAGGGTAAAGTTGATGGTGTGTATAAGCTGCAGCTAAGTAGTAATGAGGGTAGTGTTACATTGTCTCCTGCAGATGGTGGTGATAAAAATACTTCGCTTTGTCCAGAGGGTGTTTGTAGTGATGAAACGATAACTTTTAATCCATCATAAGAGGTATCATATGTTAAGGAGAAATATATTGTCAGCATTAGTTTTAGCATTGCTAATAGCTAGCACAACGTATTTGAATGGATATTGTCAGTTAGTTACTCAAAAAGAAATAGTGACAACAGCAAGTGCTAAATCTGTAGGTGTAAATGGTTTTGATCACATCCTGCCGTTTGGCTGCTTTTGAGCAAATATTGATTTATAGTTGTGTCTATTGTTTAAGCCACTTTGATATGGGTTAAAGGATATGCGCTAGGGGATTTGCGTCATTTGATAAGTGGATATTGATCATTATGTATTAAGCGAATATAAATAGGAGAATAGGTATGCGCTTAAAAAAACACATTACATTTAATCCAAATAATTGATATTGAGGTTTTAGATGATTCATAAATTTAAGTTAAGCCTGATGAGCGTCATTTTCTTGTCAGCTGTTAGCTATGGGACGAGTGCCGAAAACGTATCAGCACCAGTTGCTGTTCATCATAATAAAGCATCATTTAAAAGCCCAAGAAGCACATCATCTCAAGATGGTGAGAAATCAAACTACAAAGGTTCGCAAGCGAATAATAAAACGATTAAAAGCTTAAGTGAGAGTGTCAATCCAGCAACGGGTGCTTTGAGTATTACATTGCCATTATTATCGGTTAAAGGCTTTATTCCTTTAGATGTCAGTGTGAGCTTCAGTGCGGGCAGCTCTGGAATGTTAGGGCTTCCTAATGATTGGCAATTTAATATTGACTATGTGGTGCCAGGAAAATCCGTGACATTTAATGGCAGAACCTATGTGATTGATTTTAATTGGAGTGATAGCACAGGGTATCAATCAGGGCTTAAATATTTGAATCAACATGGTGTATTGTTTAAAGATATGTTGACCAATACGCCATTACCTACAAGTTTCGCTGACTCAAGAGCTTATCGCTATCTCTTGAGTATGCCAGATGGTTCGTTGGATTACTTTGATGCAACGGGCAAGCTGATTGCCAAGGGGGACCGTTTTGGTAATCATATTCGATATGATTATAATGATCCAGAGATGGGTGTTCAGCATAATTATCTAAAATCGATTACCGATAGCTTGGGGCAAGTATTTAACTTTGGTTATAGTGCTAATGAACTAAGTGTTAGTTATATCGATAGTCAAAATAGATCGCATACGCAAAGCTTAGCATTTAATCAAAATGGCATATTATCATATACCGATGCGTTAGGCTTTATCACGCAGTTAAATTATCAGACACGTAACGGCGTCCCAGTCGTTAATCAAATTATCTATCCGAATGGGTTGGAAACAGACATCACTTATCAAGATCTACACTTTAAAACATCCGATGGTAAAACAGGTACCTTAAATGCGGTGGCAACAATTAATCATATTGATCATGCTAATGCTGATCAGGTCTTGGCAGAAGCAGACTATGGCTTTAGTGAGAGTAACTTCACTGGATATCCAAGCTATCCACTATCGGATGATAAAGACAGTTTGATGGAAAGTAATAATCCAGATTATCGTTATACGGTAACGGTTACCGAACACAGCACAACGGCAAGTAATAGTATGGATATTCGTAAAACACAGACGATTTATAATGCGATGAGTGAACCGGTTGAGCAAGATGTTTATTTGCCAGGGGATAGTGAGAATACGCCAACGTATAAAACCATAAATAGTTATCAATTGATTCCAGACAAACATGCGCAAACAGTTAATTATAATAAGCCAATCATTACGACGAATGCAATTTATGATGCTACTACTAAAGCATATACGACATTAACTAAGACCAATTACACGTACGATAATTATGGCAATACATTGACAACAGATGTCTTTAAGTACAATCCTCTGACACAAAAACTGGTTGAGTCAACTAAGTCAATAAATACCTATGATCAAAGCTTTAATCAACCCTTGACAACGACTAACATGACGTGGAACCCATTAACCAATGCATTTGATACAAAATCTGTGCAAAACACCTTGTCAAATGATCATAAAAATGTGCTTCAGAGTATACTTTATGACGGTGGTATTAACGCTACTAATGCTTGGAAAAGTACCGATTATAACTATGACAGTCATGGCGATGTTATACAAACTACGGTGAAGTGGAGCCAATCAGGTCATGCTGGGGTGCCATCAAGTACGGTTAAAGATAACTTTAGCTATGATCTAAGTAAGCGCTTAGAAACACTAACACACACTGATGCCTTAGGTAGTGTCACCACGCAAACGATTGATAGCATAACAGGCGATCTATTGAGTAAGCGCTCAGCACTGGGTAATACCATAACATCAAGCTATGATTTAGATGGACGAGTCTTGAAAAAGACACTGCCAGCAGGGCAAAGCATTACGTATCAATATGAGGATTACCAAAAAGATAAACAAAATGCCGTAACAGAAATTTCACCCTTGGGCGCTAAAACCGCAACACAATATGACGCATCAAATCACAAAATAGCAACGTATAGCAACACAGATCCTAATAATATCAATGACATGGTACTGCAAGAAGCTGATCACTACAATGCCTACGGTGAGCTAGTGCAGAAAAAGGATGCCTTGGGTAATGTAACAAGTTATAACTATAATGCACTTTCTTTGCCAACGGCTCAAACCGATAGCGATGGTAATGTAACGACGATGCAATATGATCTTGCGCACTTAAGTCAAACAAGTTTTGTCAATGGTATCAAAACTAAAACGGTTATCTATAACCCAGATAAAAAACCATTAAAGACAATGAGCTATCCAAATAGTCATAATCCACTGCAATCACATTACCATTTGGAAGAAATATCGACCTTAGATGGTAATAATCAAGTGCTGCAAACAACACATAACAAAGTAGATGATAATACTGGGGCAGTGACCGTTTTTAATACGCTAACCAGTAGCTATACGCCTGATGGCAAAACCCAAAGTCAGATTTTACAAAGTGGACAGTCCAAAGAAACGATAACAGCAGAGTATGATCTATTAGATGATGTACTTGATAAAACAAAAACATTGGATTTTAGTGATAGTACGAGGGGGCATCATGATGTTACGCATCGCGACCATTTTAGCTATGATGCGACAGGAGAACTGATCGCTGAAATCAATCAAGCAGGTCAATCGATTAACTATAGCTATGATCAAGATGGCAATAAAGTCACTGAGGCACGCCTTGATGGCACGGTGGTGCACTTTGCTTATGATAAAAATGACAATCTGATTACTAAAACATATACCGATAATAGTGGTAAACATAGCTATAATTACAGCTATGATGCTGATGGCAATAAGGTCTTTGAAAGTCTAGATGGTCAAGGCATTAAGATAAGCTATACACTTTCAGGATTACAAACGGCGACTAGCTATCCCGATGGCAAAGTGGCAACGGCAACATATAATAAATATGGACAACTGCTATCAAGCACGGATGTCAATGCTCAACAAACAACAATGACCTATCTTAAAGATGGCAAGCTCAATACGGTGAGTAACAATCAAGACAAAGTGACTTATTTGTATAGCACACAAGATAAGCCAAACGAGAATAATCAATATGGCGCACTTATTGCCAAGGATTATCAGGGGATTTATACACAGCAATTTACAGCAGATGCATTTGGTCAAGAGCATGAGTTAAAACAAATTGATAGCTTAGGCACAACACTTCTTGATATCGTTAATACCTTTGATGCAAAGGGTATGTTAACTGATGTCACCGCAACTTCGGATAAGGCGCCAAATGATCCCAATGTTAACTATGTCAAACACTATACTTATGATGATTTTAATCAGTTAATCAAAGAAGAAACGGATAGTTTGCAAAAGCAACCAATAACAAGCACAAGCTTCGTTTATGATGGTAATGGTAACATTCTTCGCAAAACCAAAGATGGCAAAATAACGACATATCAATACAACAATCTTGATCAGCTAGTTTCTTATACCGAGGACGGTAGTACATACATGCCTAAGTATAATGCCAATGGTGACGAGATTGATAATGGCAAGGGCACAAGCTATCAATTTAATGGCATAAGTCAGCTGATTGGTGTGCAAAATCAAGCGACGCATCTTGAATATAGTTATTATGCCAATGGTTTAAGATCAGATCGTGTCAACTCGACAGGGGATCATTACCGTTATTACTACACGGGAGATACCATCAGTGCAGTCAATGACTTAACACACCCTGATAATGTTAGCTTTTTTCTTGATGGCAAAAACCGCATCCATGCTTATAGCGTAAGCTAAGTTGAATATGTGTAACTTCAGATCTTCATAAGGACTACGCTGAATGAATAACAAGCGATCTCAACAAGTTGCGGTGATAACGAACTGTATACTGGCAATGCTCACTGCACAGATCAGTTTCGCTCAAGAGCCGTTAACAACAGGCATAAATGATATTTATTATGTGAATAATGGCAAAAGCAATAGTTTAACCTTGGATAAGCCAGCTAATAGCAATGCATCATTTGCTATAAAAGGCACGACAGACTATAAAGCTTATGGTGTGCACCCTAATACGCTCAACACCAATGTAGCAACGAACTTTAGCTACAATGGCGAATATCAGGATCCTAGCTCTGATTTAGTGTATTTAAGGGCACGTGACTATGATGCGGGAACACAACGATTTATCGCACAAGATAACGCTAATGTTTGGAATAAATATAATTTCGCTGATAGCAACCCGATTATGAATATTGATCCAAGTGGGCATTTTTCTATAACCAATGTATTGAAACATTCATCAAGTGGACTCTTGATGACACTGATTATGTCTGGCGTTATATTCACAGGAGGCTATCTGGGTATTACTGAGCTTGCTGCCTTAGGTGTTGAGGGTGTTGCGACTTCAGAGGCAGCAGGAGCTGCCACAGAGGGGCTTGAAGCTGGTGCTGCTGCAGAGTCAACTGTGATGGAAGGATCATCTGCAGCATTAACGCAATCTGCAAATGATAGTGTTGCTAATGGAGAAACTGGGTTGACGGTGAATGCTCAGGCTACTGAAAATACTTTATCTCAAATTCCTGATGTCTCAAGGAATGCATTTATTGGAAGAATTGAAGCTGCGGGAGATATTGTAGGGGATGATAGTACAACAGTGACTAACTCCAATGAGGCAAAGTTTTTTTCATGTGTATCACGCAAAACCGAGTTGCGTTTTGGTTTATTTAGTGAAGCATTAAGTGCTGTTGGTGTGGCTGGCACCTATGGCAGTCATTTTTCACCATTCTTAAAAAAATACGAAGGAGTGTGGGGTTTTTTAGACTACTTTGGCGGTGGTGCTGCATTTGGATTGATAAAAGGGTTGAAGTTTGCAGATTATGTTGAAAATGCTAGTCAGACATCAAATTATTTTTTGCGTGGGGCAAACAGGGTTATGAGATCCTATAGATGGCTTCCCCAATGGCTTGCTCGTCAAACTAATTATGTTCCCTTAGTAAGATTTTCTCAAAGTAATTTTCTTCGCTCAGCTTCTGCAGGAATGGCGTATATGACCGTGAAAACACCATTTCTTGTGGCGAGTTATGCAGGCGCTGATGCTGTTTATAATAAGACTAATCATGGGCAGGATTTGCCTGATTGGGTTTAGAGATCCATTTGCATAGCGGTAAGCAAATGATTGTTGAAAGTGTCAATAGAACTAACGCTTACGGATGAAAGTATGAATAAACAGCGAATTATTTTTGTAACTATTGGTATCTGTTTTATAGCATTAATAACAACACAAATAAGTTACGCTCATACAGCAAGACTGAGCATCAGTCTTTACTATGTGAATGATGGAAAAAGTAATAGCTTAACTTTGAATAAACCAATTAATAGCAATGCAGTAGCTACTATCAATGATACGACAGATTATCAAGCCTATGGCGAGCATCCTAATACGCTCAATGCTAATGTAGCAACTAACTTTAGCTACAATGGTGAATATCAGGATCCTAGTTCTGATTTAGTCTATTTAAGAGCACGTGATTATGATATGGGAATACAACGATTTATCGCACAAGATAGTGCCAATGTATGGAATAAATATAATTTTGCCGATAGCAATCCAATTATGAATATTGATCCAACTGGGCATATCAGTTTAAACACTATTGGGCTGTTAATGACAGTTGTTGTATCTTTAGCTAGTGTACCTGTTACAAATGGCACCTCGTTGATTGTGTTAGCTGAAACAGGAGCAAGTGTTTCTAATATTTTGTTTGGTATTGGTGACATCATTCATCATAGGTACTATGCTGCAGCTGGTGATTTTGCTATGGCTATAGGCGGTATGATCGGTGTTTATTCAGCTCAAGATAGTATATTTCCATTAGGGAGAAAAGCTTTGCTATCTAGACAAGCTAGACAACTATCTGTCGATGAGGAAGCAGATGTAGACATCAATAGTGTAGATATCCGTAGTGAAGAGTTAAATGCTGCTAAAGTGACTAGAAGTAGTGCAGGATCAAATCTTTTATTAGGTGTTGGTTCGGGGTTGAAAACATATCAAGACAAAGATGGAAATCATTTTAACTTGAGTGACTTTACAAGATTTACATTAATCAATGGTGCAGCAGGGTTTGCAGGAGGTCGAATCTATGGGTGGGTAAGTGCTAGAATGGGCGAGGTTGATGGCATGTTTAAAAAAATTGTCTATGGGGCATTAAGAACAACACTTAATGGTGCGGTTGGTATGACAGGCAATACGATTAATAGTGCAATTAGTCATGATATTAACTGGAAAAATACAGGAATTAATCTTGCTGCGGCACCACTTATGGGCGCATATTCTGGATTCTCACAAACTTACTTAGGCAATTATCCCAATAGTAGGTTAGCAAAAGCGATGAGGTTTACTTATCTTAATTTAAAGACACCAATATTTGGTGCTTTGCTTAGTGGAGATATATCTGAGTTATGATTGAAATGAACGTTTATTTCGCCTGTAGAAATTTAGATAGAAGCGGATAATCTCGTGCCTTGATTAGGTTGTATGTTTTGATATAAGTACTTAAACAATAGTTTATTGGTAATCATGGATATTCGGATCAAGCCCGAATATTGATGTACCCCCTCAATTTGGGACAGTAAGTCCACCAGAATGAGGAGCAGAAAAATGGCAAAATCTCGCTACACACAAGAGTTTAAAAATGAATCAGTTAAATTAGCTCTAGAAAAAGATGCTAATCGTAAACAAATAGCGGATAATCTGGGTATAAACTATAAAACACTATGCAGCTGGATAGCACAGAGCATGTCTGACCAACCACCAGAAAAAATTGATTATAAAACCTGTTATCAGCAACTGACTGCTGAAAATGCTCAGTTAAAACGAAAATTAAAACAAGCGGAAACGGAGCGTGAAATTTTAAAAAAGGCAGCAGCGTACTTTGCGAACCACAACACGTAAAGTACGCATTCGTCTATCAGTATAGGTCACAACTTCCCGTGTCAACATTATGCAAAGTCACTGGTGTTAGTACATCAGCTTATTATCGCTGGTTAAAAACGCCTATTAGCAAACGACAGGTCAATGATAATCAGTTAGACAAAGCGATCGTAGCTGTTTTTAATGAGCATGAGGCGAGATATGGTGCAACACGTGTCCATCGTACTTTACAAGACCAGGGTTGGAAGGTTACAGAAGAGAGAGTATCTAGGCGCATGAAACTGATGGGGCTTGTTTCTAAAGCGGCACGACGATATAAGGTGACAACGGATTCTGATCATAATAAACATGTTAGTGATAATCTGCTACAACAGGATTTTAACGCGAAAAAACCTAATGAGAAATGGGTAACG
>NZ_JACYVZ010000090.1 GCF_014857925.1 Cysteiniphilum marinum
ACGACATTAACAACCCATATTGAAGAGGTAAGCAATTACTTTATTGATCGAAATAGTAGCGGTTTTGTGGAAGGCTTTAATAACAGGTTAAAAGTGCTGACGAGAAGATGCTATGGGTTAAAAAATGCCAAACGTTTTTTTCAACGGATTAAAATAGATACTGAAGGGCTTGCTTTATTCAGATTCAGCGGTGTTCAGTATGCGATCTAATCAACGGATAAACTGGTAGAGCCTAAAAATGCCCGAGTTATTTGGTCAATGCTAGCAAATGGAACAACATATAATATAAACTTTAAAAAAGCCGCTTAATCACAGTGCTTTATAATGATTATTAAAAGTGTAAAACTTGCCTAAAATAAAACTTATACGCGACATGTGAATTTTAATTACTCATATTTGATTAGTTATTTTAGGCGCCAAATTTAATCAAGGCACTAGCTTTTAAGTTAGATGCCAGATGTATGTCTGTGAATATACTTTTTAATAATTTTAAATTTATAAATAAAATGATGGGAGACTAAATAATGAATATTTAATTTAAACCTTTGCCAAATTGAGCGAGTCCATGTATGTCGCGTAACAGTATCAGATAGTTTTTGCTCGCTGCCTACACTATCAAGCAATAGCTGATAATCCCGCTCACGTTTGGCTTTCATTCTTTGGGTGCTTGTTTGGGATATATCTATAGTTAACATTTATGACAATTTGATCATGCTATGCCATGTTTGCATGAAATAACTAAAAAAACGCTAATTAACTTGATGAAAGATATTGAATGTTTTAACTTTTAGTATAAAATTATATTTAAATCGTTAAAAGGATATTAAATAATGAAGCTCGCTCAATTATCTCAAATCACTGGAATACCAAGACACACACTTACTGCAAGAGTAAGCTCACTATTGAAAAAAGATGATTTAGAAAGGGATAAAAGCAATCACATTATTTTACAGCCTAGTGAATGTAAAAAAGTGATACAAACTCAATTGTCAAATGCTTCAGGCAAAGTAATACGTATTGGAAATCTAAAAGGTGGGGTTGGTAAAACTTCTATATCCTATTTACTAGCCAGAGCCACATCAAGCATGGGATTAAAAACATGTGTAGTTGACCTAGATATACAAATGAATTTGACTTCACTTTTCATAGAAAAGGATAATAAGCGTCCAGTGTTTTTAGACCTAGTAAATGATAAGTACAAGATAAAAGATATTTTAATTAATATTGATGAATATTTAACAATACTTCCATCATCACTCAGAAATAGTTTAATTGAAAAAGAGTTGTTAGGGCAAACAAAAAAGCATTATTTTCATTGGTTTAATGAAATATGTTTGAACTATTTACGCAGTAACTTTGATATTATTATATTAGACACCCCACCAGATTTAAGTACATTAAATTCCATAACAGGCTTATGCCTCGTAAATAACGATCATTTTTTATTTCCCATAGACCCTGATAATTTTGCGTTAGATGGTGTCGATCTTGTTCTTGGCGATATTAATAAAATACGCTCATCTTACAGAATTGAAGAAAACCCTGATCTTCTTGTGGTTATGAATAGATTTGACCAGACAATTAAAGAGGATTTGAAAGGACTTATGGAAGCAAATAACAGATTTGAAAATGCTTTGGCGCAAACTATTATCCGAAAAATGGCTAAATTTAAAGAATACGTTAAAAATAAAGAATCGTTTGATGACCTTACTAGAGCTAAAGACTTATTTACTGTTGTTAATGGACTTCTTGTTGAGCTTGGGATTTTGATAAAGTGGGGTTCTGATAATGAAACTATCTGAAATGCTAAAGAAAGCTGAAGACAAGTTAAAAAATGAAGAAAATGATCTAATTACAGCACCTTGGCAAACGACGTCATTAAAAAAATCACGTGATCAGAAAAACAACACCGTAAAAGAAATAGATAATAAGACTACCAAAAGTGGGAACAATGTAGAAACAAATGTAGGAACAAAGTCTGCTGATAGTGAGAACAATGTAGAAACAAATGTAGGAACAAAGTCTGCTGATAGTGAGAACAATGTAGAAACATATGTAGGAACAAAGTCTGCTGATAGTGAGAACAATGTAGAAACATATGTAGGAACAAAGTCTGCTGATAGTGAGAACAATGTAGAAACAAATGTAGGAACAAAGTCTGCTGATAGTGAGAACAATGTAGAAACA
>NZ_JACYVZ010000091.1 GCF_014857925.1 Cysteiniphilum marinum
ACGACATTAACAACCCATATTGAAGAGGTAAGCAATTACTTTATTGATCGAAATAGTAGCGGTTTTGTGGAAGGCTTTAATAACAGGTTAAAAGTGCTGACGAGAAGATGCTATGGGTTAAAAAATGCCAAACGTTTTTTTCAACGGATTAAAATAGATACTGAAGGGCTTGCTTTATTCAGATTCAGCGGTGTTCAGTATGCGATCTAATCAACGGATAAACTGGTAGAGCCTACTTTTTGTTATTAGTGATATAGCTTCTTGCTTTAAGTGTTTCAATGATATCTGCTCTTGTTGCTTCAGTACCAATGCCTTGCACTTCTGAGAGCATTTTCTTAGCTGCTGCATCCTCTAATTTACGCCCACAGTTTTTCATGGCAGCAATTAAAGTTGCATCAGTATAATGTTGAGGCGGTGAGGTCATTTTATCTTTGATTGTTAATTTGTCACAATGAACAGATTCATCAGGGTTTAATACCGGTAATTGTTGCTGTGTTTCCTGACTAGATTTTTTGTTTTTCTTGCCTTCATCTTTACTGGTATGGCTATTTTTTGCTAATGCTTTCTTCCAGGCAAGCTCAACAGGGATAATCCCTTTTGTTTTAAATCGTTCTCCTTCACACACAATTTCAAGCACAGTTTCGTCATAGACGTATTGCCCCATGAATTGTGCAATGTATTGACGAACAATGAGATCGTAAATGTTTTTTTCAGCATGGGGTTCCGGTGTTATAAGCCGAAAAGTGTAAAGTTTTTTTGAGAAGTTGGCTGAAACGCCTTTATTTACAAGAATCCTAGCAGACATTTGGCAAATTGTCATGTATAATCCCTACAAGATTTCAAAGTATAATAAAACCTACCTTAAATTATACTCCTGCTGAGGAAACTTGAAGCTAGAGAGTATAAGGGTTTTGAGATATAAATATCTGGTTAAATTAAACAAAATATAATTTAGCTGATTTCACGAGATAAGTTAGACCAAATATTTTCTTTACGTTTTTCGGCCTATAGCACTGGAGCCCCAAAAGGGAAAAGAACCTACTGCACTCTAAAACCCAACTGCAAAACCAACACTTCCACCTAACTGATTTGCTTCAAAATCACTACCACCTTGAAAGTTCATATAAGTATTACTTTCACCAAATTTAACTTGCATACCAATAGCAAGGGCATTTTTACCCTGCATAGTACCATATGAAATTGCTATAGAATTCATTCCTGCGACATAGTTCAAGCTTGTTAATGCTGTATTAATAGCAGCGCTTGCTTTTAGGCCACTGACAGAGTCTTGCAGAGTTGCAATGGCTGCAGCATTAGACCCAATAGACTGTCCTGCTCCGTTATATACATCACCTTGAGCAGTTATATTTCCTGTGCTACCATTTAATTCTATCATTTGAGCACCTGTTGTAGGATTGTTTATTGTTACATTACCTGATGTCCCATCTACCTGAACTGTTTGATGCCCAGTAGTGGCATTACCAGCTGATATAGTCCCTGAGCCTGCATTAAGAGTAACAGTCCCTGTTGCTGAGGTGTATCGAGAGGTTGGATCTATCCCTAACTGTTGTAATGCTTGTGCGTTACGATGGATGGATTCACCGTAACTATTGTAAACATCCGCACCACTAGCTGTAGTTCGAATATCACCCGTAGAGGTAATAGTCCCATTCTCCCCATTAATAACTACGTTATCTGAAGTTGTTGAGCTTGTGGCTGATATTGTATTGGTTGCACCGTCGAAAATAAGTGAGTTTTGACCTACCTTTAAGTAACCTTCTCCTGAACTATCTAATTGAATAACATCTGCAGTGCCATTACTCATTTTTAATATTTTATTTGAGGAATCAATATTTAATGAAGTACTGGTTACATCTAAAGAGTTATTGATGACTGTTGCACCATTTAAAGTGACTGCACCATTAACCCCTAAAGTACCTCCTACCGTACTATCACCAGAAACGGTTGAAGTTGCAGAACTCATATCTGCAGTAGTACTAATATTCCCAGTGTTAGTGATCCCGTTAGTAGAAGTGGTGCCAGTGACTCCTAAAGTACCTCCTACCGTACTATCACCAGAAACGGTTGAAGTTGCAGAACTCATATCTGCAGTAGTACTAATATTCCCAGTGTTAGTGATCCCGTTAGTAGAAGTGGTGCCAGTGACTCCTAA
>NZ_JACYVZ010000092.1 GCF_014857925.1 Cysteiniphilum marinum
AATTGGTGGGTCTGAGTAGACTTGAACTACCGACCTCACCCTTATCAGGGGTGCGCTCTAACCAGCTGAGCTACAGACCCAATCTACTGAAAAAACATCAATTGTAAACACTTAAACACTTCTCGCTATTCTCTTAATATTTTTGTACCTAAGTACCTTTAAGGAGGTGATCCAGCCGCAGGTTCCCCTACGGCTACCTTGTTACGACTTCACCCCAGTCATGAATCACAAAGTGGTAAGCGCCATCCAAAAGGTTAAGCTACCTACTTCTTTTGCAACCCACTCCCATGGTGTGACGGGCGGTGTGTACAAGACCCGGGAACGTATTCACCGCGGCATTCTGATCCGCGATTACTAGCGATTCCGACTTCATGCTCTCGAGTTGCAGAGAGCAATCCGGACTACGAACACCTTTCTGAGTTTCGCTCCAGCTCGCACCTTCGCTTCCCTCTGTAATGCCCATTGTAGCACGTGTGTAGCCCTGCCCGTAAGGGCCATGATGACTTGACGTCGTCCCCACCTTCCTCCGCCTTATCAGCGGCAGTCTCTCTAGAGTGCCCAACTTAATGATGGCAACTAAAAATAAGGGTTGCGCTCGTTGCGGGACTTAACCCAACATTTCACAACACGAGCTGACGACAGCCATGCAGCACCTGTCTCATAGTTCCCGAAGGCACAATCCAATCTCTCGGATCTTCTATGGATGTCAAGGGCAGGTAAGGTTCTTCGCGTTGCATCGAATTAAACCACATGCTCCACCGCTTGTGCGGGTCCCCGTCAATTCCTTTGAGTTTTAACCTTGCGGCCGTAGTCCCCAGGCGGAGTACTTAACGCGTTAGCTGCGCCACTAAATCTTTTACACCAGATCCAACAGCTAGTACTCATCGTTTACAGCGTGGACTACCAGGGTATCTAATCCTGTTTGCTACCCACGCTTTCGTCCCTCAGTGTCAGTTTAACCCCAGATTGTTGCCTTCGCCATTGATGTTCCTTCCGATCTCTACGCATTTCACCGCTACACCGGAAATTCCCCAATCCTCTAGTAAACTCTAGTTAAACAGTATCAAATGCAGTTCCCAGGTTGAGCCCAGGGCTTTCACATCTGACTTATCTAACCACCTACGAACCCTTTACGCCCAGTAATTCCGATTAACGCTCGCACCCTCCGTATTACCGCGGCTGCTGGCACGGAGTTAGCCGGTGCTTATTCTTTCGCTAACGTCAAATTATCTAGCTCTTAACCTGATAACCTTCCTCACGAACTAAAGTGCTTTACAACCCTAAGGCCTTCTTCACACACGTGGTATTGCTGGATCAGGGTTGCCCCCATTGTCCAATATTCCCCACTGCTGCCTCCCGTAGGAGTCTGGGCCGTGTCTCAGTCCCAGTGTGGCTGATCTTCCTCTCAGAACAGCTATGGATCATCGCCTTGGTCAGCCTTTACCCAACCAACTAGCTAATCCAACGCAGGCTCATCGTACAGCGACTGCACAAAGTGCAACCTTTGACCCGAAGGTGTCATGCGGTATTAGCAGTCGTTTCCAACTGTTGTCCCCCACTGTACGGCAGATTCCTACGCGTTACTCACCCGTCCGCCACTAGCCAGAAGACAGATAACAGAAGACTGAAGACAGTAGTCGAATCGCACTCCGCGATAAATTGATCTAAACAACTAAAAATTTAAATCATCTATGCAGCTTGCTGCATTCAACCATCTGTACTCTGTCATCTGTATTCTGTCTTCCGAACCCGTTCGACTTGCATGTGTTAAGCATACCACCAGCGTTCAATCTGAGCCAGGATCAAACTCTTCAGTTTAAATCCTTAGATCATTAATTCCTGTCAAAAAACAAGAACTAACAACCCGCAAAAATTTTTGCTCAAAGTATTTAAGTATCTACATTTTATATCTCTTTAAACATCTTCAAAACCTTGCTACCAAGGCATTCTTGCGAACATTCTCGCTGAGAAC
>NZ_JACYVZ010000093.1 GCF_014857925.1 Cysteiniphilum marinum
TATTGAACGACAATTATCTTTGCCGGTTAACGACAACTACAATTGCCGCTTAAACCACCCTAATTTAGCATGGTTTTATCTTCAGTTACAATATTAATATTTTGCTTATTATCTGTTCTTGCTTTTTTCCGATAACTTTCTCCTTCTAGATTGAATATTTTAGCATGATGGACCAGTCGATCAATCGCTGCAACTGCCATCATATTATCAGGAAAGACTTCATCCCACTGGCTAAATGCTTTGTTTGAAGTTATCATAATGCTTTTTGACTCATACCGGTGTGCAATCAACTCAAATAAGACACTTGTCTCAAGCTCTTGTTTTTTTGCATAAGCAACCTCATCAATAATTAACAAGGAATACCGGTCTAATTTAATGAGTGCTTCTGACAGTTGATAATCAGCTTTAGCTTTCTGAAGTTTTTGTATTAGAGCAATCGCTGAGGTCATCAACACCCTAACTCCTTGCTGTATCAACCCTGATGCAATAGCGGATGCAAGATGTGTTTTTCCAAGGCCGCTTGCTCCAAAAAACATAATATTATTTGCATCCTTAACCCATTGAGTATCATCAGCATAAGCTTCTATTTGCTGCTTGTTGACACCTGTTATTTCTTCAAAATTAAAGTTGCCCAGAAATTTTCCTGTCGGTAACTTCGCCTCTTTCAAATAACGCTCAATTCGTTTACTTTCTCGTTGATTTACCTCTAAACCAAGTAGTTTAGAAAGATAAGTATGATATCCCCAGCCTTCTTGAATTGCTTTTTGCGTGATCTCATCTAGGTGCTGATAAATCGTTATGAGCTTTAACTGCTTGAGCAGTAATGGCAATGAAGCGCTGCTTGACATCACAATGCCTCCTTAATTAACTCATCATACTCAGACAGATTATGTTGGATAACCTTGAGTGTTGGTATGCTAATCGTTTTTTGCTTATATTGACTTTCAAAATAATTTAAAGATAAGGGCTGATTATTATCAATCGCATATAAAACTGCTTCTGCAAGCTTTAGTTCGCAATCGTATTTATATGCCAAATATAAAATTCCTACCATGAATTTACAGGCACTTTTTGCTTCCATTGATCTATCTACTTCTTGCCATATTGCACGATACTGATCATTTGGAAGAATATCATCGCGAATTTGAGAGTACCTGAAAGCTTGAGGTTTCTTATGCAAAGAGCTAATAATATGTTTGTAGTCGATTACTCTAGCATTACCTTTTCTAGGAGCAATTTTCCGCTCACTTTCAAAAACTTTAATAGACCCCAAGTAGCACTCTATTGAATGCTGATAAATTAACACTCTAAGCTGTTCACCAATCAATCGAGACGGAACAGTGTATGTAACACGTTTCACAAGAATAGTGCTTGAAGAAGTAACGCCAACGATGATTTGGTCAAAATCAGTTGTTTTATGTGTTGGTAAATCTTGCAGTAATGGTCGCTCAATAGAAATCTCTTTTGCATTGCGTTGGTTATGTTGTTTTACAACGCTATCTATCCATTTCTGATAGTCATCTATTGAGTTAAAGTCAGAAGATCCTCTGATTGATAAGGCTTGTTTTATCCTGCGCTTAACATGCCCGTGAGGTGACTCTATCGCGCCATTCTCGTGAGACACCCCTTTATTGTTTCGACTGGGTTTCATCTGATAATGTTGGCAGAACTCCTGATAACGCTTAGTTAAATCATCAATAGCTGCTTTAGAAAGGTTTTTAAAAGCCGCAGATAAACTATCTGTGCGATGCTCAAATGGAGAGCCACCTAAACGCCATAGAGCTTCCTGCAAGCCCTCTGACAGTGCTGCATAACTTTCACCACCATTAATAACTTTCATGTAGCTCCATCCACTATAAACAAGCCTAAAGTGATATAGCAAGTGCTTGAACTCAGCA
>NZ_JACYVZ010000094.1 GCF_014857925.1 Cysteiniphilum marinum
GGCATGGTTCAAATCCAGTATACACATGAAGGCAACTTTTGATAGCATTTAGAGAGCCGTTTAATTATTATCAATTTGCGAAAAAACAAAAACAAACGGCTCATTATATGCAACCTAAACGACTCACTCAAAACCAAAAGAAACAGCTATTAAGCGATTGCATTAAATCAGGATGTGTTACTGATATTGCCAATAAACACAATGTTACTCGTAAAACCGTGTATTCTCATATCAACACAGTCTCTGAAGCAATAGATCAAACGCTGAGCAAACCTGAGGATGTAATATGTTATATCCCTGTAACTTGGGAGTACATCGCTATGGTGGCAACACTTTTGTTTATCGTTTGCAAAAGTAGCGTTAGAAATATTATTTATTTTATCAAGTACGCTTTTGATGTTGATGTGTCAGTTGGCACGGTTTGTTCAATCCTTGATGACGCAACTGCTAAGGCCAAAGAAGTCAATGACAGTTATCGCTTTGAAAGCTGTAAAAACAGTGCGACTGACGAGCTTTTCCATCAGGGTGATCCCGTGTTAGCAGTTATCGATTTAGATTCGCAGTTCTGTCTTGAGCTTCAACAAGAAGATACTCGTGATCATAATGCTTGGGGCTATCATTTACTCAATATGAGTGATAAAGGTTACAGTCCTGATAACAACGTGATGGATGGTGGCTCTGGCATGGAAAAAGCATTTGCTGAAATTATGCCTAGCGTCAAAGTCAGATATGATCATTTTCATGTTACCCAAAGTATTAAAGAGACTTCACGCTTTCTGAAGAATAAATATGAATCTTCAGTGACTAAGTGCATAAAAGAATCAACTAAACTCGATAAAGCCAAAACAAAACAGCAGCAACAAAAGCAAGGATATCATCTTAAAAAGGCAGCCAAAGAAATGAAAAACTATGATCATGTCTATAGTCAGTTTTCAACTTTAACCAACTGGCTTCAATATGATGTGTTACAGCTACAAAGCAGCTCTCCAGAAGAAAGAGATTCGATGTTTGATTTCATTCTCTATGAGCTTGAAGAGCTTGCTAAAAGACATCCTCATCGTATTCAATCTATTGTAACTACACTCAAAAACAATAAGGAAAAGCTGCTCGATGTCGTTAATGAGCTTAATACAGAGTTTAAAAACTTAGCTATCAAGCATGATATAAGCGTTTCAGATATCTGGGATATATGTAATAACGCCAGATATAATCTCGATGGTAATCAGTATGATATTAACCTGATTAAGTTTTATGATAAACACGGAGATCACTTTGATAATATTGAAGATGATGTACTAAACATCATTGCTACCGTTCATCGATCAAGCTCTCTAATCGAAACGCTTAACAGCCGATTAAGACCTTATCTTGATCCTCGCAAAGGATTTAAAAAAGAGCGATTTGAACTCATCAAATTCGCGCTTAATCACATCCCTTTGATGCGCTCTGCTAACGAAAAAATGAAAGGAAAATCAACTGCTGAAATATTTACTCAAGTTGATCATATTGACTTCATTTCTTTGCTAGGCTTTCAGCGATTTAAA
>NZ_JACYVZ010000095.1 GCF_014857925.1 Cysteiniphilum marinum
GGGAGTGTTCATAAAACTGTGTCAATTTAAATTTAATATTGATGTAATGTGTTATTGCTAGAATAAACAGAGCAACTGTCAAGGAGGAACGCAGCAACGTGTTGCGAGTAGTCCTTGATGGTTGTGAGGTTTATGACACGCTTAGCAGAGGCTGTAAACTTGGTTTGCAGCCCTGCCTCTCTGGCGAAGAGAATTGAAGACTTTTATCTTTTGATTCGCTAAGATTGGACGCATTACGCTCAAAATGATGGATAAAAAAATGACGCTAAATAAACATACTTTCGAACAATTTAACTATGCTGACTTTGAGCAGCAAGCAATAAAAGCACTAAAGTCTGGTCAATCTTTAACAGGTTCTGATGGTGTGATCACTCCCTTGATTAAGCGTATTATCGAAGCCTCCTTAGAGGCTGAAATTGAAGATCATCTTGAGCAGAGTGACAACAATAGACGCAATGGTAAGTCAACAAAGACCGTGAAATCTTCCTCTGGCGAATTCGAGCTAGAAACACCGCGAGATCGTGATGGTAGTTTTGACCCTCAACTTGTTAAAAAGCGTCAGACAATTCTAAATGAAAGCTTAGATGAAAAGGTACTTGCTTTATATGGTTTAGGCATGAGCTATCAGGATATCTGTGCACATTTGCAGGATATGTATGGTATGGATGTTTCTACGGGGCTCATTAGCAAGATAACGGATAAATTAATACCAACGATCACTGAATGGCGTAATCGTCCATTAGAGTCGATTTATAGCATTGTTTATTTAGATGCTATGTTTTTCAAGGCTCGGGAAAATGGGCGTGTAGTGACTAAGGCGGTTTATAATGTTTTGGGCATTGATCAGCATGGTCAGAAAGATATTTTAGGCTTTTATATTGCTGAGAGTGAAGGTGCACATTTTTGGCTAGGTGTGTTAAATGAATTAAAATCGCGCGGTGTTGATGACATTCTTATTGCTTGTGTTGATGGGCTTAAGGGCTTTCCTGAAGCAATAGCTGCCACTTTTCCACAAACGGAGATACAGTTGTGTGTCATACACCAAATACGTCATTCCTTAAAATATGTTGCTAGTAAAGATCAAAAAGCATTTATTGCAGATTTAAAGCGTGTTTATAAGGCAGATACGCTAGAGCTTGCCGAGCATGCTTTGCTTGAGCTAGATGAAACTTGGGGGAAGAAATATCCGTTGGTACTAAAATCTTGGCAAGATAAATGGGAAAGTTTGTCGGCGTACTTTAAATATCACCCTGATATTCGACGTATTATTTATACCACAAACGCAGTAGAGGGGTTTCATCGACAAGTAAGAAAATACACAAAATCAAAGGGAGCCTTTACTTCAGAAACGGCTTTAGTTAAACTCATTTACTGTGCTTACCAGCACATTAAAAAGAAATGGACGATGCCAGTGGCAAACTGGGCAACAACCGTTTCGCAGCTCAACATCTTTTTTCCTGAACGGTTAAAACTTGAGCTTTAGGGTGACACAGTTGAGTGAACAGTCTC
>NZ_JACYVZ010000096.1 GCF_014857925.1 Cysteiniphilum marinum
TCAATTTCTCAGAATCAACCTCCCCACTTAAAAGATCAGCGATATATTCATCTGATTCTCTCTTGTTTTCCTTTAGCTCAACCCCATAACCCTCATGTTTAGATAACTTAGCATTATACGTAAATGCAAACGCTTGTCTGATTAAATGGTGGCATTCAATCATTTTCTTAGCGGCATCTTGATAGACTGCTTGCCAATTTTCGACTTCCTCATCATCTGACGCATTGAGCTGTGCTTTTTTGACCGCATAGCCTATATCAATCAAATCACGAATGAATGCAGATTCATTTGTTTCCTCATATTCAACCATCAATTCACGAATATTTATTAGCTTTTTTTCATCTATTCGTATCTCTTTCGGTATCATCTTAGGCATTGTTTTCACCGTTATTTTGTTCACTATTTCCTTGGTTTTCGTTTGATAAAACAGATTTTATTAGCTCTTTCATTCCCATTCTTACCGATTCAAATTCACTTTCAGGCTCTGCAAATTTAGATTTTCTAACATCAAATAATATGCGATATATCTGTCTCAAGTAGTGCCTATTCTCTAGTGCTAAAGTAGCTGAAATCTCTGCTAATCTTTCTTGCCCTTTGTTTTCCTTATTCATGACTACATTAATCCCTTGTTCAAGAAAGAATCTATAGGCATGTTGTTTTGTTGGGATTGATTTGCTTTCACTTGCGTAGTCTTCAATTGTTTTTGCAAGTTCTTCAGGGAGTCTTAAAGTTATTCTGTGCATTTTATAGCCTTTATATCGTATGTCATTTGTCGTCTTTATTATATTTTACAATGACATACAAATTATGTCTAGTACATAGTTTGTATGTCATAAAATATTTTAAATAGATTTATAGACATTCTTACGATGTCTTTTATGAAGATTTAGACATTGTTTGTCGTCTATGTTTGACAGTCAAATATATGTCTGTGTGTTGTGTCATTTGTATGTCTAAATCGATGTAACATATACAGATACAGGCTGTACTGCTTTTAGCCATGTTTATCACTGGCTTTTTGTATTGGTTTTACTTAGATTAGAAAGTGAAAGTTTGCAAAATAAAATTTCCCGCCTTGTTTTTAAAAATTGAATCGCCTGAAATGCTTGTAAATAATGGGGTTGACGGCACACCTTCCCGCAACAAGAACACAATGCACTAGAAGTGCGTACTGTGTCTGCTCATTGATGAGCGTGGGAGTAGCTACTGACTGTAGTATATTATATAACCATTTTTAAAGTATCTGATTTTGTATTGAATTTAACCAAGCCGAAACTATGGCGATTGAATGAGATTTTAAAGCGTGATAAAAGGCAATATAAAAGCGATAGCAAAGACTTTAATAAAAATAGTAGGACTACATTAAGATATTTAAAAAAACTGTGAGAATGAAGAGTAAAAAGTGAAAACAAAAAAGTAAAAATTAAAAATAAAAAAACCAAGACAAGCTTGGCAGTTATTTTGAAAAAAATATTTTGAAAAT
>NZ_JACYVZ010000097.1 GCF_014857925.1 Cysteiniphilum marinum
TGTTCCCAGCGCTTAATGACCTCATACCATTGTTCTTCCGTCATAAACCAAAGCTCTTTGTATTATCAATGCAATCAGTTTGCCAGATTTAAAACAGTATTCTAGATGGGGTTCGTGGGACGCTTACGGATAAACTGGTAGAGCCATAAAATTTATCTTATAGGTATGTTTTTAGGAATGGACTCTTTGATATTCGTAAATATGGCGCAGAAGTCTCCATAGAATTAAATAAACGGACAGAAGATGTCGCAAGATGGCTGTTAGGTGAAGAAAACAAGGGGCGTTCTAATAATACTGTGCTTGCCTTTGGTCAAGATAGTGCTTCATTAAAAGTTACCTTAACAGGCAAATTTCGAGGTCATTATAAAGATTGGTCAAAGGATAATGATCGTGGCGATTTAATTTCACTCATCATGCGTGAGAAAGGATTAAACTACGCTGACGCTGTAGCTGAGGGAGCCAAAATGATCTCTATGCCAGAAGCTTATGATATTAAGGAAACAAAAAATCATGAAGCGTTAAGCAAGGATATTCCTTATGATGAGCGTAAAAAACTATCGTTTGAACGTGCGGTTAAAATATGGAATAAATCGCATCCAGTTAAAGGCACTTTAGCAGAGAAATACTTAACACAGCATCGCGGCATTAAGGATTATCAAGGTGCCGATGTTAAATACAATGCCAGTGTATATACCGATGAAGTCAAAGGTAAATATCAACCTGCGTTAGTTGCTCAATTCAAAAACGAAAAAGGCGAACTAACAGGCGTTGAATCAATATACCTTGAGCGTGGCACGGGCAAAAAAATGTCACAACTTAAAATTGGTAAAAGAAGTTATGGCACGAAAATAGGTAGTGCCGTTTTGATTAGCAAAGGCAATGTAAAATTGAACAATGTTACTTTTTTAGCTGAGGGTGTTGTGACGGCTTTATCTATCAAACAAGCCTTTAAATATGCGCATATATTAGCGGCAGGTGGTAATGAAAACTTTGCAAATATCAATCCTGATATGCTCAAAGATAATGTGCTTATTTGTGCCGATAATGATGGTAAACCATTAATCAAAGATTCTGCTTTAGTTAAAGCAATACAGTTATTTGAAAAAGCAGGGAAACAGGTTAAGGTTGTGTTTCCCAATATGATTGGCGATAACAAAACGGACTATAACGATACCCTTAAGCAAGGTAGTGTTAAGGCTGTTTATGAAAAGCTTAACCCTACGTATCAAGTCTTATTAAAGCATGATAAAAACATGAAATAATTGATTAATAAAATGATAGCGCACGGTGATTTGAAAGATAATGATATTGAAAAGAGAGCAACACATATATAGCTATTTAAGCAGCTTTTCGGTAAATTTTATTCTCCACTGCTAACCAATCCTTTTCCCAATTACTCCCTATTTTAGCAGCCCTAATCTGGATTATTTGGTGAGCACC
>NZ_JACYVZ010000098.1 GCF_014857925.1 Cysteiniphilum marinum
AGCGAGAAGTGTTTAAGTGTTTACAATTGATGTTTTTTCAGTAGATTGGGTCTGTAGCTCAGCTGGTTAGAGCGCACCCCTGATAAGGGTGAGGTCGGTAGTTCAAGTCTACTCAGACCCACCAATTCAGAAGACAGAGAACAGAAGGCAGAAGACAGAATTTGGATCAAGCAAGCTTGATGGATTTATTTTAAATAGATCATCGCGAAGCGATACGATTATCTGTCCTCAGTCCTCAGTCTTCAGTTTTCAGAAAAGGGGCCATAGCTCAGCTGGGAGAGCGCCTGCTTTGCACGCAGGAGGTCAGCGGTTCGATCCCGCTTGGCTCCACCATCTACGCATCGATATTTGATTAAGGTTCAAAGAGTGTTTTGATTTAATTTAACTTAATTTAATTTATTTTAATTATTGTGTTTATCAGGTTGTTCTGATCGAGGCGCAATCAAGAAGATCGAAGGAGTTTGCTGTAGCAAATGACTGAAGGTGTTCGTAGGTTGCAACGAAGAGCAGAATAAGATGATAAGCACAAGAAGAGATCTTTAACAATTTATTATAGAGTAATGACCAAGAGAATAAGCGCAAACGGCGGATGCCTTGGCAGTCAGAGGCGATGAAAGACGTGATAGCCTGCGAAAAGCTTCGGGGAGTTGGCAAATAAACATTGATCCGGAGATGTCTGAATGGGGGAACCCAGTTATCTTTGATAACTATCTTAACTTAGGTTAAGAGGCGAACGTGGGGAACTGAAACATCTAAGTACCCATAGGAAAAGAAATCAACCGAGATTCCCTCAGTAGCGGCGAGCGAACGGGGAAGAGCCTGGCATATTTTAGCGTATAGATTAGTTGAACATTCTGGGAAGGATGGCCATAGCAGGTGATAGCCCTGTAGACGAAAATTTATAAGTGGAACTAGGTATGCGAATAAGTAGAGCGGGACACGTGAAATCTTGCTTGAAGATGGGGGGACCATCCTCCAAGGCTAAATACTACTGACTGACCGATAGTGAACCAGTACCGTGAGGGAAAGGCGAAAAGAACCCCGATAAGGGGAGTGAAATAGAACCTGAAACCGTTTGCGTACAAGCAGTGGGAGTCCTACCACTATTGATACTCTAGGCTTTTGTTTGTGACAAGAGACTTTTGGGGTATAAAAAGTGGTAGGATGACTGCGTACCTTTTGTATAATGGGTCAGCGAGTTACTTTTAGTGGCGAGGATAACTGAATAAGGGATCCGTAGCGAAAGCGAGTTTTAATAGAGCGCTTAGTCGCTAGGAGTAGACCCGAAACCGACGCGATCTATCCATGACCAGGTTGAAGGTTGGGTAACACCAACTGGAGGACCGAACCCGGTAATGTTGCAAAATTATGGGATGAGTTGTGGATCGGAG
>NZ_JACYVZ010000099.1 GCF_014857925.1 Cysteiniphilum marinum
ATTGTGCTTTTTGTTTTTTCTTGAACCTAGCATTAACAACGGTTTCAATTGCGCTTTCAATGACACTGCTAGTAAAAGGTTTACCTGCTATTTTCCTAGCTTCATAATTGACTAAATATCCCTTATTATTGGCTAAATATTTTAATAATTGGTGTAACTTATCTGCAAAATCAGAAGTAATAAGTTCACCATACATCAAGGTTAATCGCTCTAATGCCTCTTCAGATTTACCATGCCAAATCTTCCATTTAATACTTTCCAGTTTATCAGTATATTCACTCTTCATTTGCTTTATTATTTTGTCAAATCTTACTCTAATATGATACCAATCTAATATACACTCTAATGATTTACAGTGTGACTTTAATGACTTAATAACACTCCAACAGTTCTTAGCTCCGTCCGCAAACGCGGTGACTTCGGTATTTTTAGTCAAACCCTCTTTCATTGCAGAAACCAGCAACATATTTTTGATGCTTTTATGGTGATCTTTAAAGCTTGATGCAGCAAAGCTTTTCTGGGTTATCTCTCCTTTTAAACAACCACTTTTACTTTTCTTTTGCTCAACATTAGTGGGCGAATATACCGTAGTCAGTATGGCTTCAAAAGTCGATCTATCAGGATGTTTATCCTTAATATGACCACCATCTGCTTGAACAATCAGCCTGGGCTGGTCTTTTATGTCTTTAGTATCTAAAGATGTCTTATCTTGGTGAATCTCAGCAAGGAATGTCCCTACTTTCTCTGTGATACGTTTCAAATTAACTTGACCATTAACAGAGCGGTGTCTTTTATTCTGGAGACGTAAAAGTTCTTGTGCTTTTACAAAAGAATGTTCAGCAGCTAATTTTGTTTGAATCTCTACTAAATCCGGATGACGGTAGTCACCAAAAACACCTTGTAAGCTTAATTCAATGACGTGTTTACAATCTGGGTTTATACATCTAAAAGCAGTTAAGTGAATCTCATGGTCAGTAAAAATGCTATTAAAAGTGGATTTAGCTTTGCCTTTTTTATATAGTTTAGTATCACATTTGGGGCACGATTGAGGATAAGGAAAAATAGTTATTTGTGAACCTAAAAATGCATCTTGTATCTTTTGAAGTAAATTGATTTGTTCCTCATGATTATAGCCCAATTCTTCAATAGACTTAGGTGATTTGATGGCCTTGTCTTCAATGATTTCCGTATTTAAAACTTCTCCCGTTTGATCGTCATAAATCTGAGAAATTATTTTTTGTTTTAGCGCCATGATGATACCTTAATGCAAATAAGTTTATTTTGCACTATAGCATAAAATTTATCTTATAGGTATGTTTTTAGGAATGGACTC